>JBIKLL010000023.1:0-33071 GCA_044359815.1 Pseudobdellovibrionaceae bacterium | reverse complement strand
CGAAATTCGGAAAATAAACGCTGGTTCCCCGTTGATAAGCATCCTTATCAATGGCGGCACCGGGTCTGACGTAATGGCTGACATCGGCTATGGCCACATATAATTTAAATCCTGATCCTGTGCTTTCAACATAAACGGCATCATCAAAATCTTTGGCGGTAACACCATCAATGGTGATCAAATTTAAATGCCGTAAATCTTTGCGGCCTTGGATGTCGGCTTCAGAAACCTGGGGCTTTAATTGCTGGGCTTGATGAATGGCCTCAGCTGAAAACTCAAAAGGGATTTGCAGACCATGAACAACGCGATGGATGTCGGTCAATGGATCCTCGGTGCTGCCTAAAACCTGAATGACCTTACCATTAAATCCCTGATCGCTATCTGGGTAAGTGGTGATTTCGATCAACACCAGATCGTTTTCTTTGGCACCGCTGGCATCAGTGGTTTTGATTTTTAAATCTTCGCCCCAACCGCCTTCGTCTTTGATAATGGCAGTGGTGTCGTTAATTTTTTTGTAAGCTCCAACGACTTTTGTGGTAGCACGCTTTACTATATTAATGATTTCGCCGCTGACCTTTTCGTCACGTCGGTGAACTAGGGGTTCAACCATGACCTTGTCATTAGTCATAGCGCCCTTCATTGAATGTTTAGGTATATATATGTCAGGCATTTCGGGATCGTCAGGAATAAAAAACCCAAAGCCGTCAGGATGTCTTTTGATAAAACCAAGTTGCATTTTCTTTTGCTGCATTGGTTTTGATTAGACCCTTCATTAGGTGGTTTTACAATTAGCCATTACAGACCTTGGTCCTAACGCAATCAATAAACATCAAACTGAACGCGCCGCCCTGTCTGGGTGCAACAACTACATAGGGGTTTGGACAATTTTTGATAAACTAGCTGCCTAGCCTAAAGTTCGGGCAGAGTATTTTTAAAGCACATGGTGCGCAAATCAAATCAGAAAAATTTTTTTAAACTTTAGAGCATTAACTCGGTGAAAATCATAACAGCAGCGGGTTTGCCGGCAAAAGCAAAAAGAGTTTGTGAACTGCAAACGCAGTTTAAAAATCAATTTTAGAAAATGAACTTAACGGGCAGATTTCAACATTTGTTGGATAAATTTAGCTGAAGAAAAAAAGTCACAGCACTGTTTTTTCAACCCCAGAGCGGCTTCTGCAATTTTGGGTTAAAAAATTATTATTGATCTCACCACAGTACGTATTTACGATCTAGTTATTGAAAGAAGCTAACAATTAACATCTTTTGTTAAAGACAACGAAAGGAACAAAAAATGAAAACAGCACTATTAATAACAGCTGCACTATTAACTGCAGCCACAGCAAACGCATCTAAGTCGAGGCTTGCCGCTTTGGGAGGATCTCATCACTTGAATGACGTTCAGGACGTATTTACTGAACCATCAAAAGCGATGATGTTTAACGAAACGGTATTCTTTGAATACGGCAGCGCGGATACTTGGAATGCAACTACTGGTGCTAATGCATACACCACTACTACAGCAGCTACTCCTCATGGCGAAGGCGGTATTATCCGCAAAATGGACGATTCAGCTTGGGGTATTTACCTGGGCCGACAAAACGCCAATTTCAACACTATGATTGGTGCAGCAGACGAAGCTGTAAACGCTGGAACAAATGAATTCATGCGCGAAGAAAACCCTTTTAATATTTTCTATGCAATGGGCATGGGCGATATGAAAGTCGGCTTTGGATTGAACTATTCAAAAGGCGAAAAAAAGGGAACAGGAACAGCAACGGCAACTCACGGACCTAAGAAATCTAATTCAATGGGTGTTTCTGCCTCTGCTTCTACTGATGTTTGGACAGCAAAACTAAGCCTTGGCTTAGCTGGTGACTCTTCAATCCAGGCTACTGGCGGAGAAATCAAAGCGCAAATGGAAAGCTCTTACGGTGTTGAAGCTACTTACGCTATGGACACAATGACTTTCTTGTTTGGAATGAACAATACAGGTGTTAAATTAACAAACGCCGGTACTGAGAACTTAAAAGTTGGTTACAACGATATGACTTTGGCTGTTGTTAATTCAATCAACAAAGATGGCGCTAATGTGTTTTACGGCGCGAAGTACATGATGAGCACAACCAAATCAACAGCAAGCGGAACTGAGACTAAAACTGAAACTACAGTTTTACCTTTGTGGGTTGGTGTTGAAGCTGAAGGTGCTTCATGGCTAGTAATCAGAGGATCTGTGGCTCAAAATTTCTTCATGGGTTCTAAGAAAACAACTACAGGCGGAACTGGCGAAGCTAACTCAATCGACGACAACACATCAGTTGCTGGCGGTCTGGGATTCAAATGGGGCAAATTTATGTTGGATGGCACTCTTAACGCTGCTACCAACGGTAATTTGAACTTGGGTGGCGGTACAAACGGGGATAAATTCCTGACTACAGCTGCTTTGACTTATAACTGGTAATTTAACGATTACATCTGAGATAAGGCATCTACGAGGGCCGGACAGAAATGTCCGGCCTTCTTGTTTTTGGGGACCTTAAAATTTATAAGTGTGATTTCCATAGGCCTATCGTTTTGCAAAGGGTTTTAACGGCAGACTTTTCAAATCAAAATATTTGGGAAATTTCGCTGAATAAAATAAAAACCATCGCCAGCAATGTTGATTAATCAATTGCTGCTCAAAACAAGGAGCTCCCATGAAACACCCAATTGTATGTTTGCTAGCACTAAGCCTGACTGGCTGTGTGAAAATCGCAGACTCAGATTCTGAATCAGCGCCCAAACCCAGCGTCACTCAAAACTATGCGCAAAAATCAGCACTGCTAACTGTAACCGCAAAAGCCAATGAACAGTTTGACAGTTATCACATCCAGATTTCAGCCGATCCCCAATGCCAGGTAATAGCAAAATTTCAAGGCAACAACGCCCTGAAGTTGATACCTAAAACCGGCGGCAATCAGATCCTGAATCAGACCGACAATCAAACTGGCGACAGATCACTGGCAGGTCAGACTGTCGATTCCGAAGCTGTTGCAGGCCAAACCTATGAATACAAATGCTCAAAGGGTCTGGACACTGCAGACGAAAATATTTTGGACAGGGTTTCAATCACAGTACCCAAGGATCTAAATGTTTCAGGATCTGAGCTTGATAAGGATCTGCTGCTGCAAACAACAGGCAGAATTTTTATCGCTGAAAAGTCTGTGTTTAAAATCGGATCCAACAATTTGCGATTGCAGGCCAGCGAAATAATTTTGAAAGACACAAAATTTGTAACTTTTGAATCTGACAGCCATGCATCAGCCAGTCAGTCTGGCAGGCCTGGCGGAAATATTAATTTAAAAGCCAAATTGATTACCGGAACCGCTTCAGTTTTATTGCAGGGACAACACGGTGGTGATGGTGAATCTGCAAAACCAATTACGGAACCTGCGGCCAGGGGACAAAGCGGTTATTTCAATTTCTATCCAGGTGGTAATCATCATAAAGGTGTTTGGTGTTTTAATATTTATTTTATGCCTTCAAATGGTTCGGAAGGTGTCGCTGGAAAACGTGGGGGCAATGGCGGCCATGGTGGATTTAGTGGAAGCTTTTATGCGGACGCTGATCTGATTGATGCAGAAATCAAAATACAAAAAGCTCAGGGTTTGGGTGGTCAGGGTGGTTACGGTGGTGCTGGGCAACTGGGTGGCGAGCCAGGTTTGCACCCAAAAGATTTTGATCAGAAAAATCTTAGTCATCCTGATTTCAAATGCTTTGTCGGCGAACAACCCAAACCTGGCAGGCAAGGGATACAGGGGTTAAATGGCGTGGCTGGTGAAAACGGTCAGCTTGGCGAATATTGTCTGATCGAATCTGGCACCAAAACCTGCCGCTAAATTTTGCCCATGCCCAGTCCAAGTAAGAATTAGTGACAGAACCTCCAATTCTCAAAGACTAAACCTCACGGAACTGAGCTTTGGCAGATTTTAGAAATAAATATTTAATTTTGTGTTTTGCTTAAATGGGTTCTCCGCGGAGCCATGGATGGCGGGGGCTTGCCCGAGCGGATGAGGCACGAGGCTGTGACCCATTTAAGTAAAATACAAAAATTAAATATTTATTTCTAAAATCTGCCAAACTATATCGACCTGTGAGTTACCGAAGTGAAAAAAAATTCTGAGTTTTTACATTTAAAAATATTTAAAAAGGTCCTCTGCGGAGCCCGGATGGCGGGGCTTGTCCGAGCAGAGAAGCAGGAGCTGTGACCTTTTTAAATATTTTTAAATGTAAAAACTCAGAATTTTTTTTCACTTCGGTAACTCTCAGCTCGGGTTTAGTCGCAAGATTATTTGGCTTGGCCCAGCGATTTGGGGGCGTTCGATTGTTGGCCCACAATCGCGATAGCAGCAATCGTAATCACATAAGGCAGTATCTGTATAAACTGCACTGGGATAAAGCTGCTGTGACCCTGCAGCTGGATCTGAACAGCATCAGCGACAGCAAACAGCAAACATGCAAAAAAGGTCTCAACAGGTTTCCAGCCACCAAAAATCAACGCAGCCAGTGCAATAAATCCGCGACCCGCAGTGATTTGATTGCTGTAGCTTGAGCTCAGAAAGATCGATAAACTGGCTCCGGCAAATCCTGCCAAGGCACCTGATATAAACATCATTTTCATTCTAAATTTTGAACTGGAAATCCCTGCAGAATCCAGGATCGATGGATTTTCCCCACAAAACTGCAACCACAAACCGGATCTGAAATAATTAAACCAAATTGCGATCACCACAAAAATCCCAACCATCAGATAAATTGGTTCACCGGTAAATCTGAACTGCAGATCGATTGCTGGAGTTCCCGCAGTTGAGCCAAACAAGGCCTTGCATAAAACAGGTACTAACCCAAATGCCAAAATATTTATACCTGTGCCCAGGACAATTTGATTGGCCTTCAGTTTGTCCGAAAAAAACCATTGGATAATACCAACGATGCCGCAGGCAAAACCGGCAGTTAAAAATCCCAACCAAGGGTTTTGAAATTTCAGTGTTACTACGGCTGCTACAAAGGCCCCTATTAACATCAAGCCTTCTAATGCCAACTGCACAATCCCACTGCGTTCGGCAAACAATCCGCCCAGGCTTGCAAAAATCAACGGCGTCGACAATCTGATCACGCTGATTAAAAAGGCTTGATCCAAAAAATTATCCATTGCGAGCCCTTTTTAAAAAATCAAATTTTATAAACTGAAATCCCACAACGCTTAAAATAATAATCCCCTGTAAAATCTTGGCAAAATCACGACTGATTAATTGAGTTTCCAGATCCAAATCGCTGGCGCCCTTGGTTAAAAAAGCAAACAAAAACGCAGCGGGGATTATTCCAAGGGGATTGTTTTGTGCCAGCATGGCAACAGCAATCCCAACAAAACCAATTTCAGCTGTCATACCGATGATAAATTTATTGTGGGCCCCGGTGACTTCGTTCATCGATGCCATGGCAGCCAGCATTCCAGACAACAAAAAAGCTATCAGTAAAATTCTATTTTTGGGCATCCCTGCGTACTGTGCGGCCAGGGGATTGGATCCTGTGGATCTGATAAAAAATCCCCATTTAGTTTTGTACAAAAACAAATAACAGCAAATCGCTGCCAGCAGCGCTAAAAACAAAGATTTATTTAAAAACGAATCCTGGATGCCATCAAAATTAAATCTGCCAATCCACAGGTGTTCATTGATTGGCGAAGTTTCGGGGTTTTGCGAATCAGGATTTTTAAAATGATTCAGGGTAAAATAGCCTGTCACTGCGTAGGCTACAAAGTTCATCATCATGGTTGTGATGACCTCGTGACTGGATCGATAGACCTTCAGCACAGCAGGGATTAAAGCCCACATTAATCCTGCAAACATCGCAACAATCAGCAAAACTAATTGTCCTCCGTTACCACCTAACGACGGAAACATCAGGGCCACAGCGGCGACTGAAAAACAAGCCACTGTGATTTGTCCATCAGCACCGATATTAAAAAGCCCTGCATGAAAGGCAATTGCAACTGCTAAGCCCGCAAAAATCAGCGAGGTCGTGTAATACAAAGTCTGTCCCAAATCATAGGGGCTGCCAAAGGCACTGTTGTACATAACTCGCAAAATGTGCGCTGGGCTTTCGCCAATTAGCTGCACCAGAATCAGGGAAATAATAAATCCAAAAACCAAACCAACCAGGGATTTCATACTGATTTACCACCTGTCATCAATGATCCGACATGAGCTTTGTCAGTAAAAGGTTTGCTGACAACCCCGGCGACCTTGCCCCGGTAAAAAACCAGAATCCGGTCAGACAGATTAAATAATTCATCTAAATCAGACGACACTAAAATCACCGAACTGTCGCGGCTTTTCAGTTCTAACAATTGCGAATGGATTAATGATTTTGCTCCTATATCAACACCGCGGGATGGATGACAGGCAATTAAAACTGCAGGTTCGGATCGCAGTTCGCGACCCACCACAAATTTTTGCTGATTGCCGCCGGATAAATCCAACAACTGACACTGCAAACCTGGGATGCGGACTTTGAAAAAATCCATCATTTCCTGCAAGGCTAATTTGAGTCCCTTGGTTTGCAATATCCCCCAACGAAACCATTTTTCAGACCCGTGGGATGAAAAAATAAAATTTTCTGCTAAACCCATATGACCAAACAATCCCTGATGGATTCTGTCCATGGGGATTAAACCCAATCCCAAACTGGAATAGGACTTTTTACGAGATCGGTTCAGGAGCTTTCCCATCAAACTGATTTCGCCCTGATAATTTAAATTGTAATTGCTGTGACTGCCAACCAGCAGATCCACCATTTGTGATTGGCCATTGCCCTCGACACCAGCGACACCTAAGATTTCATTTTTATGTAGGGTGAACGACAATTTGTCCAAAAGCCTTCTGCCATCAGCTGACAAACTGACATCGGTAAACTGAACCATTTTTGTTTCAGTTTCAGGAACCCTAGTTTGATTTGTGATTTCTGGCAGGTCCTTGCCCACAATTATTTTTGCCAGTGCCTGTGGGCTCAAGTTTGTGTTTTCAAAACTGCCAACGCATTCGCCCTTTCTGAGCACTGTGATGTGATCGCAGATTTTTAAAACCTCGGGCAATTTGTGCGAAATAAAAATTATGGTTTTACCCAGATCCCTCAGGGCTTTTAAATTATTTAAAAAACTGTCCGTAGCCCCTGGTGACAACACGGCTGTGGGTTCATCCAAAATTAAAATCTGAGCACCCTGATGCAAAATCTTTAATAGCTCCAAGCGCTGCTGTGATTCGACAGAATGAAATTTTATGGGGACTTCCCATCGCATGGGCAAAGAATATTTTTTAGATAAGGCTTCGGCTTCAGCCAGTTTTGATTTTTCATTGATAAATGTAAACCCTGACAGAAATTTTGAACCCTCAGACATCACCAAATGATCTAGCGGGGTTAAACTATCCGCCAGATTGAAATGCTGATGAACCATACCGATTTCAAGCTTACGGGCTTGGGCCGAGGATTTTATTTTAACGTTTTTACCGTTGATCGAAATGTGTCCTGAATCAGCGATCAAACGGCCAAACAAAATGTTCATCAGTGTGGATTTGCCAGCGCCGTTTTCGCCCACCAAGCCGTGGATAGAGCCTTTTTTAACCGTAAACGAAACACTGCTGTTGGCGACAAAATTCCCAAAACTTTTGGTAATGGCATTAAACTGCAAAAAATCAGCAGAGCTCATTTTTGTTTGTAGTAATCGGGGACAGAGATTTTACCCGCGATGATTTCGGACTTTACAGCTTCCAGCTTTTTTTGAATTTCAGGGTTCAAAACTTTTTCATTGTGCTGATCAACGGCGTAGTCAACGCCCTTGTTGGACAATCCAAATCGGTACACACCTGCTGAAAATTTTCCGGCCTGAGCTTCCTTGATAGTATCAAAAACAGCAATGTCCACGCGCTTAAGCATGCTGGTCAAAATAATCCCAGGTTTCATCCAGTTTTGGTTTGAATCAACCCCGATGGCAAAGGACTTTTTTTCCTCGGCAGCATCAAACACTCCCGAGCCCGAGGATCCCGCAGCTACGAAAATCACATCCACTCCAGAATTTAATTGTGACAGCGCCAGTTCTTTGGCCCTGGTGGGATTGTTAAAAGCTTCAGCTGTGATGCCGATGTAATTAACCTGGACATTGATTGATTTATTAATGTGTTTGGCCCCTGCCGCAAAACCCTTTTCAAAACGGCGGATCAACGGGATATCCATCCCACCGATAAAGCCCACTTTGTTAGTTTTAGATTTCAGGGCTGCGGCTGCGCCCACCAAGAATGAACCTTCGTGTTCCTCGAACAACAATGATCTAACATTTGCGGATTTAATTTCGCCATCAACGATGGCGTATTTTATTGCTGGATTTTGTGCAGAGACTTTTTTGACCGCATCTAATTGCGAAAATCCAATACCAATAATCAGATCAAACTTTTTTGCAGCCAAGGATCTGTGCAATGATTCAAAGGCCGCCAAATCTGGGGCTTCGACGTATTTAAGTTCTATGCCCAGTTCTTTTTCAGCTTTGGTGGCGCCTTTGAAGGCGGCTTCATTAAAAGATTTGTCGTCTTTACCTGCGCGGTCCAAGACCAAGCCGACCTTAAAACCACCATAGCCAACAGCACTGGTTAAAATTGTCATACACAATACAATAATCTTGATCATTGCCATAACTATGAACCATATAAGTCGCTAAGCTTTATGGTCAATAATAATGAATTTCAAAAATTAGAAATCAATCCCATTGGGTTTGTGCGCTCTTGCTATAAACAGAAATTTGGCACTCCCAGACAATCAGGATTAGTGCCGCAGTCTTTTGCCGTGATTGAATTGCTTCCGGAATTTCAACCCCAGTTTTCGCTGCAGGGGCTTCAGGATTGTTCGCATATTTGGGTGATTTTTTGGTTTCATAAATCAGAAAACTCCAGGTTTCACGCCAAGGTTCATCCGCCAAGGCTTGAGGGTAAGACCATGGGGGTTTTTGCCACCAGATCACCAAATCGGCCCAACCCCTTAGGACTGTCGCTGGTGAAACTTGAAAAAATCGAAAACAATCAGCTGCATATTTCGGGTGTTGATTTTATCGAAGGCACGCCGATTTTTGATTTGAAACCTTATTTGGTGCAAACCGAAGCTATCGTCGATGCACAAAGCGGGTGGAGCCAAAACAGTGCTGATTTGCAGTTGCAGGTTGAGTGGGACCTAAAGGCTCAAAAGGCAATACAGGATCTTGACTGCGGCTCCCTGAAGGATCTGATCGAAGGCACGCTGAAGCGTGATCCAAGGCCCTTGGTGTACCGGCAAAACAAGCCTCAATATCGGGATAAACATGCAATATTTGTGGATAATTTTGATGTGCATTTTAAGGTGCTAGATGACACCAGAATATTGGTCACAGATCTGATCAAAATTTGATTTGATTTGGGTCTAAAAATCTGGTGTTAAATAATGACAGCCTGAGGGGGGTGTGTGATGGAACTAGAAGTCGTTGTCGAACGGAGTACTTTGTCTAATCTGCGACAGGTGCCAACAATCAGTTTAAAGAGTTTTACAGAAGGCGCCGAGTACGACCAAATCAAATTTATTGATCATTTGTACCGAGGCATTCGTGATTTTGGTTTTGTGATTTTAAAGGATCACGACGTCACTGAAAATTTGCTAACGACCGCTTACCAAGTTTCTGAGCAGTTTTTTAATTTACCAACTGAAACAAAACTCAGATATTCAGGTGTCCATGGCGGCCAAAGGGGTTACACGCCTTTTGGACAAGAGCACGCCAAAGATCATCCAGTTATGGATTTAAAAGAATTTTGGCATGTGGGCCGTGAGGTTTCTGCCGGTCACAGGCTGAAACCCTATTATCCTGACAATGTTTGGCCGCAGGAGATTGCAGAATTTCAAAAAGTATTTTCTGAATTGTATTTTGCATTGGAAGCAGCTGGCAAAAGCATGTTGCAAGCGCTGACCTTCCCGTTGGATGTGCCTAATGATTATTTTGAAAACATGGTCTCGGATGGAAATTCAATCTTGAGGCTGCTGCATTATCCACCGATTCCAGAAGGAGCGGATCCGCGTTGTTTACGAGCGGCTCCACATGAAGATATAAATCTGATCACTATTTTGCCAGCAGCCACAGCGTCAGGATTGCAGCTTAAAGACCGCGATGGTCAATGGCTGGATGTCAATGCCGAACCAGGTACGCTGATTGTGGATGCAGGGGATATGCTGTCGCGGATTTGCAACGATGTGATTCCATCGACCACTCATCAAGTGATCAATTCGCCTGAAGCCACGCACAGTCACAGGTATTCGATGCCATTTTTTATGCATCCACACCCAGAAGCTCTGTTGTCGTGCATACCCAGTTGTAAGGGAGCAGGTGCGAAATATCAGGACATTTCATCCCATGATTTTTTAATGCAAAGATTGCGCGAAATAGGGTTGTTAAAGTAGTATTTTGATCCTTGGGATCAAAAAGAAATCTGATCATTTTAGCAGTAGCAGTTTTGTTAATAGGCTTTGGGTATTATTGCTCAAGGGATAATGCTCCATCTGAAACTGTTGCCAGTGAAGAATCCGAAGAACAAACAGTCAATCAAGAAAATCTGGGGCAGGACGAATCCGAAAAAACTGAACCTGTGCTGAATATGGGGCCTGACAAAACGGTTCAGGATTCTGAAGCTAAAAGGATTTTTGCCATGGTCGTCGAGGACATGGGTCAGTGTTTGGAAATTAAAGCTCCAGAAGCTCAAGCTGACGTGGCTGTGGATTTGCAAACTGTGGTATTGCAATTTCAAAGCGACTTGGGGCCGGGAGCACAAAATAATAAATGGCAATCATGGGTCATAAAAACCCCAAATGGCAAAGAACGACGTTACAGATTAGACGAAAAAATTGATTTTGATGGAGCCCTATTTAAAGAAATTGAGGGCATTGAAATCGCCGAAGAAGGCGCGCCAGTGCCCATCGTTATCGATGCGGATAAATCAATCAATCCCAGTCAAGAAGTTATCGATAAATTGCTGTCAGAAGGCAATGTTACCGGTTCAGAAAGAGCTGGATTTGTGACATTTCAGGGCGGCGAAAGATTGGATTATATCGAGCGCAACGGACAGCTGTCTGAAGTCGAATTTGTTCGTGGGGACAGGTTTTTTCGGTGCGGTAATATCTTGGATCGTTCTAGTTGTCAGTGCATGAGGTAATGTTGTACCAATTTAATATTAGGAATTTAAAAATCATTTTTTTGAGCTATTGCAGCTAAGGGGATAAAATGAGTTTACAAAATCAGCCGGTCAATTATCAGCTGGGGCATTCAAAAAATTCTATTGATTTGATTAAATGGGTTAATGAGCTGACCAGTTTGTGTGAACCAAAATCTGTTTACTGGTGCGATGGCAGCGAAGAAGAAAATCAAAGATTATTAAACGAAATGGTTGAAACAGGGATTTTAAAAAAACTCAATCCAGCTAAGCGGCCAAATTCTTATTTAGCCTGTTCGGATCCTTCGGATGTTGCACGGGTCGAAGACAGAACTTTTATCTGCAGCCAGAAAAAAGACTTTGCAGGGCCGACAAATAATTGGATGGATCCGACCGAGATGCGAAAAACATTGGGTGGATTATTTAAGGGCTGCATGAGCGGTCGAACTATGTATGTGATTCCGTTTAGCATGGGACCTGTGGGATCGCCGATTTCACAAATCGGTGTTGAAATCACAGATTCGCCCTACGTTGTTGTTAACATGAGAATCATGACCCGAATGGGTAAACAGGTGATTTCGCATTTGGATCAATCACCGTATTTTGTAAAATGCGTGCATTCAGTAGGGGCTCCATTGGCAGCAGGACAGGCTGATATGAAATGGCCTTGCAACAAAGAAAATAAATACATCGTGCATTACCCAGAGACTCGGGAAATTTGGTCCTATGGTTCAGGCTACGGTGGCAATGCTCTGTTGGGTAAAAAATGTTTTGCGCTTCGGATAGCTTCGGCCATCGGTCAGCAAGAAGGCTGGCTTGCAGAACACATGTTGATTTTAGGTGTGGAAAATCCCAATAAAAACAAAAAATACGTGGCAGCGGCTTTCCCCAGTGCTTGTGGTAAAACCAATTTTGCAATGATGATTCCTCCAGCTGGTTTGGACGGTTGGAAGGTTTCAACCATTGGTGATGACATTGCCTGGATTAAATTAAATTCTGCTGGCGAAATGCGAGCCATCAATCCTGAAAACGGATTTTTTGGAGTCGCCCCTGGTACGTCGGTAAAAACCAATCCTAATGCGATGAAGACTCTGTCGAAAAACACTATTTTTACTAACGTTGGGTTGACCGAAGACGGTGATGTTTGGTGGGAAGGCATGACTGATATTCCACCAGCCAGATTAACCGATTGGCAGGGGCAAGAATGGTCCCCAGGCTGCGGCAGAGCAGCTGCACATCCTAATGCTCGGTTCACCAGTCCCGCCAGCCAATGCCCATCGATTGATCCAGCTTGGGAAAAGCCCGAGGGCGTAGCAGTAAATGCATTTATTTTTGGTGGTCGACGTGCCGACACAATCCCATTGGTTTTTGAACCTGAAAATTGGACTGCTGGAGTTTATTTTGCGGCGACCATTGGATCTGAAACCACAGCTGCTGCAACGGGTGCCGTCGGTCAGGTCAGGCGTGATCCTATGGCGATGTTGCCATTTTGTGGTTACAACATGGGAAAATATTATTCGCATTGGCTCAGTTTTGAATCAAGGGCCCAGGTGCTGCCTAAGATTTTTATCGTCAATTGGTTTCGCAAAGACGAAAACGGAAAATTTGTATGGCCAGGCTATGGTGAAAACAGCCGTGTGCTGAAATGGATGTTTGAACGCATCGACAACAAAGCCGGTGGTACAAAAACATTTTTAGGGTTGGTTCCGCGCTATCATGACATAGATTGGTCGGGGATTAATTTTACGCCCGAACAATTTAACAAGGCGATTGTTTTGGATCCTAAAAAATGGCAAACAGAATTTGCCAGCCACAAAGAATTTTTTGCTAAATTTAATGATACTTTGCCCATACAGTTTTTGGGAGTCCACGAAAACCTGAATCAGATCTAAAACATCAGGCCCATCTGGAGTTTCCAGAGGGCTTTGTTAAAGGGGCTGACGTTGGCGATTTCGAAGTCGAAAAAATGATATTCAGATATTTCAGCTCGGTAAATTAATCCCACACGTTGAAAAGGTTGATTCGACAGATCCAAATCCTCTTCGCTTAAGGGTGGTTGGCTTAAAGAAATTTTTTGAACACCAGGGGTGACTGAAAAATATATTTTGTTTTTTTGGTTTTGCCACAATTTAAATGCAAATTGCATAGCAGTGATTTGCCATTTTGAATCAAAGGTCGAATAGCTCAATGAACTGAAGCGGGTCACCAGACTGCCTTGGCCATGCAATATTCCTAATTTTAAATTCAGGTCTGAAAACTGGTATTCGTATCCGATTTCATATCCTGTCATACTGGCCAGATAATGTTCGCTGACCCCGGCGTTTTTAATCGCCAAATGTTGGCTAAAAAACGCCACACCGGCTGACAAGGCATTGTGTGAATGATCTGTATGATCAGAATCATTGGATCCGTCTTCGCAGGCACCAGCGCCCACAGAAATTAAACAAATCGAAAACATAATGGCCAAAACAACTTTCGATGCAGACTGCAGATTCGTGACAGCAAAACCCAAAACAACTTTCGATGCAGATTGCAGATTCCGCAAGTCCTTAAGGATAAGGGATTTAATAGTAGAAATTGGTAATAACATATAATAGCCAACTTTCTGCAAATGTTTGTTCTTTGGTCAGTGATCGATCATTTGAGGCTCTTAGTTGCAAAGAACCGCTTTCATCAAAATAAGTATCCAACCCGATGCTGAGCTTCCAGGCTTCAGGGATGTCAGGTTTATTTTGCACACTGATTCTGCTGATCTGATTGATCCAAAAGGTCGATTTTGAAACCTGCTGGCTGAGACTCAGGAAACTGTAGGTACCAAAATATTTATAATAGCTGCCGTCCAGTTCCGAAGTATTGGCAGAATTGGTGATCCATCCCTGTTCAAACAACAAAGCAGATTTTACGTTTAGCTGGGTCCTCATGTGAAAGGCGTACCAATCCCGTTTTTCGATTTGGTTTTTAGAACTCAAAACTGACAAACCAATTTTGGTGTATTCGGCAATAGAGTTTTCAATCATCAGTGATCCACCCTTGTGCCTCAGATTAGGGGCTTCCAGTGGGTGACCCTGAAAAACAGCTAAAGCAAATTCTGAACTTAATTTTTGCTGATGAAAAATAATTTGCTCTGATTCATTAAAATCATAATTTCCATAGGGGGTAAATCCCAAGCCGTTGCGACTTAACGACGTGTGATCGCTGAGGCGCAAGCCATAAACCTTGGGCAACAAGCCTGCGTACACCCAAAATCCTAGATCCAATTCGTATCTGACGTAATATTGTTTGAAGCTGGGATCAAAGGAAAACGTAGCCACAGTCATTGACGTCGGCAAATGGCCATAGGTAAATCCCAAATTCCATTTTGAAAACATATCCCCATAGGTCAGAGTTGCTTCAAGCCTTTTCAAAAAACCTTTGTTTTTATCATTGTCGCCATTGGGATTTCTGCGCGTTGTGATTCCGCTAATGTGAGCCTGCGGTGAAATCCACCAATAATTGCCTTCGAACCTGGGTGGCTTTTCAGAAGTTCTGAACCATTCACCGTTTAATTCGTTTTTTAAATAAGACCTGCCAAAATCATTCAGCCCAGTGCCACCCAAGGTATTGTAGTGGCATTTAGTGCAAGAAAATTCAACGGATCGAGGCATTGTCAGGCTGGCGTTTGCAGTGCCGGTAAATAACAAAAAAATTAGGGATAAAATTTTAAGACTGCAATCGCTCAAGTGATTCCTTTAGTGATTTAACCTTGACCTTTGATTGTGACAGCAACAGACGGTCGGCTTCAATCACTTCTTCGGCAGCATTTTTGACAAAGTTTTCGTTTTTCAGTCTGGATTCAGTAGAACTAATATCTTTATCCAGTTTTTCGATATTTTTCTGAATGCGCTTTATTTCCTCATCCAGATCAACGATTCCGGCCAAGGGAATCACAACCAAGGCTTGATTGTCCTTGTGTGTGACATTGGTGACAGCACATTTAGACAGATTACCCGTATCGCCGATAATTAAATCATCAATTCGTGACAGCTGAGTGATCACGACTTTGTGTTTGTTCATTACATTTTCCACAAAAGAATTGCTGGGTTTGATTTTGCACGAAACTTGGGACCCGGCTTTGATTTTGTTTTCGCCACGAATGTTTCTGACGGCCACAATAACCGCTTTGATCAGTTCGATTTCATCAGAAGCCTGTTCTGACCCAGAATCCAAATACTGTTTGTCCGTTTTGATTGTTGGATACTGATCAATGATACAAGCGGCACCTTTAATCGGAAGCTTTTGATAAATTTCTTCGGTCACAAAAGGCGTAAACGGGTGCAGCAGTCTCATGATGCGGTTTAAAATCTGCGCCATATTTAACAGGGCATTGGGTTTTTGTGCGCCATCAGGACCGTTAACGATGGGTTTGATAAATTCGATGTACCAATCACAGAACTCGTACCAAACAAAACTGTAGATTGCGTTGGCTGCATCTGAAAATCTGTTTTGCGCCATTAAGCTTTCGGTGGATTCTTGCAAAAGCTTCATCTGAAAAACAATCCACTGATCATAGGTAGTCGATGCCGATTTATCCAGGGCTGTATTCACACCTTGAGCTGGTGGTTTAAAATCTTTCAGATAATTCAGACAAAACCTAGTCGCGTTCCAGATTTTATTCATAAAATTGCGCGAACTTTCCAAACGCTGTTCGCTGAATTTCATATCACGGCCTGAATGCAACTGTGACAAAATTGAAAACCTCAGGGCATCGGCGCCGTATTTATCGATCATTTCGACAGGGTCTACAGAATTACCCAAGCTCTTGGACATTTTGCGTCCCTGACTGTCGCGGATCAAGCCATGAACATAAACATGCCTGAAGGGAACGTCTTTTTTAAATTCGATACCCATCATAATCATTCTGGCGACCCAGAAAAATATTATATCGTGACCTGTTACCAATGTATTGGTTGGGTAAAAAGTTTTTTGCAGTTCAGTTTCTTGCGGCCAACCCATAGTGCTAAAGGGCCACAGTGCCGAACTGAACCAAGTGTCTAGCACGTCTTCGTCCTGTGACAGTTTTTTGCTTTTGCATTTGGTACAATCAGCAGGATCAGTTTCGCTAACGATAATGTTTTTACAGTCCATGCAATGCCATGCAGGAATCCTGTGACCCCACCACAACTGACGGCTGACACACCAATCATCGATAATACTCATCCAATGCAAATAAACCTTGGTCCATGATTCGGGTTCAAATTTGATTGTGCCGTTTTCAACTGCGTGTTTGGCTGGTTTTGCTATGGCCTCAGTTTTTACAAACCATTGATCGGATAAATAAGGTTCAACAACTGCACCTGTTCTGGAACAATGACCCACGTTCAGTTTGTGAGGTTCTTCTTTGTCCAACAATCCCAATTGCGTCAGGTCTTCCAAAACTTTTTTGCGAGCCTCGGTGACCTTGAGACCTTTGTAAGGACCTGCGTTTTCGTTCAGTTCGCATTTTTTGTTCAGAATATTTATAAATGGCAAATTATGTGTTTTACCAATTTTGTAATCATTAAAATCATGGGCCGGAGTGATTTTGACAACGCCTGAGCCAAAACTTTGATCAACATAAGCGTCAGCAATTATCGGGATAGGTCTGTTTAGCAATGGCAGTAAAACATTTTTACCGATAAATTTTTTGTAGCGTTCGTCATCAGGGTGGACACAAACAGCCGAATCACCTAACAAAGTTTCAGGTCTGGTGGTTGCAACAATTAAAAATTCTTTGGTGCCTTGGATTGGGTATTTGATATGCCACAAAGAACCCTTAACCTCTTTGTAGTCGACTTCCAGGTCAGAAATTGCGGATTCCAATGGACCGCTCCAATTGACCAAACGCAAACCGCGGTAAATCAGATTTTTTTGATACAACGAAACAAAAACTTTGCGAACTGCTTTAGAAACATTTTCGTCCAAGGTAAATACAGCGCGGTCCCAATCGCAACTGTCGCCAAGCTTGCGCATCTGCGAATAAATTCGATCGCCATATTGGTGTTTCCATTCCCAAACCTTTTCCACAAATTTTTCGCGGCCCAATGATGATCGGGAACTGCCAGCTTTTTTAAGTTCTTTTTCAACAACAACCTGTGTGGCGATACCTGCGTGATCAGTGCCTGGTAACCACAAAACATTAAATCCCGTCATGCGTTTGTATCTGACCAACAGATCTTGAATGCTGTGATCCAATGCATGTCCCATGTGTAAAAATCCAGTCACGTTAGGTGGAGGCAAAATAATGCAATAAGGAGGTTTGTTGGATTTTTCTGCGGCTTTAAAAAAGCCAGAGCTTTCCCACCATTGATAGGTTTTAGTTTCGACTTCAGAGGGGTTGTATCGATCAGGTAGGCTCATTTAAAATCCCGCAATCTATTTTTGACGTTTTTTAGTTTTCTTTTTGAGTCTGAGTTCCATATGCATTTCGGCATCCTGCAATTGGCTGGCATTTGAATTATCCGAAGGTGGAGCTTTTTCTCGTTTTTCTTTTAACTGAGATCTGCCACGGTTTTCAACAATATTTGCGTCGTCTGGCATAGGAGCACTGGTGTTTGGTGGAATGGTAGTTGTGGTCGGTGTTGCGGGATGTTGAAACGCATTCTGATCCACACCATCTTCAGTTATCTCTTCAAATTTTTCGACTTCTGTTTTGTTAATTGATTCGATTTTTTTACTGTCAATGCTAAACGAAATCAAACCAAAGGCGTTCCATCCACCCGCAGTCGCGGCTCCAGTTACTGAAAAGCCGCCACCTAATTGCAAACTCCAATTTGATTTTGTACCAAACCGAATCCAGTATTGGCTTTCCAGCAGTGCGGGGTCGACGGTGTAAAATCTGAGCGCACCGCCGTTTTTAGACGCAGAGGCCTCGCGCACTGAAGGTGTTTTAGAAAACTCATCGGCAATGACAGTGTTGTAACCTTGAATGCCGGCACCGGCTTTGAATTTTGCAAAATCAACTTCGGCGCCCGCTGCATAGGTCAGCAGCGAAGCTCTGCCTCCATCGCGGTAATTAAATCCCAGTGAACCAAAAGGCTCAAAAGTTCCCGCGTCCCACAACATCATTGTGTTCAGTTGCAATTCACTGACGCCCTCTGAAATAAAAACGTCATCAGATGCTGCAGA
Organism: Pseudobdellovibrionaceae bacterium; assembly: GCA_044359815.1. Classification (GTDB taxonomy): domain Bacteria; phylum Bdellovibrionota; class Bdellovibrionia; order Bdellovibrionales; family Bdellovibrionaceae; genus JBIKLL01. The sequence goes on along the minus strand of JBIKLL010000023.1, from coordinate 14,682 downwards.
AATATTTGTCACCGGCGCCAGATAGGTCACAGAGGGAACAATCTGAAATCCATTGTAATCTAACATTTTAAAATCCATGGCAGCGCCAACATAGGTAAATCCCGAATTGTTTCTTTGCGCTACGGAATCCTCGGACATTGCAGAGGCCGATTGGCCAATAAATCGGATGCGAGACCATTTAGAAAAACCATAGTTCACACCAAAATCTATCTGAGTCAGCTGATACTGATTACCGCTGGGCAATCGGTCAAACTGGCCGCCTTCACGGGTAAAATTACTGGTAGCACTAAAATGATTAACCCCTGACCACAGTTGCCATTGGTTTTGCTTGAAGTCCTGTGACTGGAAATAAGCCATGCTGGGAATACTGATAAAAAAAGTAAGAATCACTGACATTTTCATAAAACTCAATTATGGATAAAGAAAATGGCAGAATCAATATCAACAGACAATTTGACAGGTAAGGATGCAGATAAAACTGCCAAGTCCGCGCAGATTTTTATTTTTGTAACAATCTTTATCTATTTGCTGGGTTTTGGAATCATGATTCCGTTGTTACCAGCCATTGCCAAAGCCGCTGGCGGCTCTGCGATAGTTTCAGGAGCCTTGTTATCTGTTTTTTCAGCCATGCAATTTTTGTTTTCACCCTTTTGGGGCAGGCTCAGCGATCAATATGGCCGCAGGCCAATTTTGTTGGTTTGTTTGCTGGGGGAAGCCTTTGCTTATTTTTTGATGACCCTTTCAAGCAGTATCGAAATGCTGTTTGCATCTAGGATCATTGCTGGCTTTTTTGGAGCCAGCATTTCAACTGCATCAGCTTATATTTCTGACGTGACCTCTGAAAAAAACAGATCCAAAGGCATGGCGCTGATTGGTGTGGCCTTTGGATTGGGATTTTTGTTGGGCCCAGCTGTGGGTGGATTATTGTCACACATTGGAACCCAGATGTATGGATCTGAACTGGCCAGTATTAAATTAATTGCGGCCGTGGTCACTGTGGTTTGTATTTTAGGTTTTTTGTTTGGATGGTTTTTTTTAAAGGAAAGTTTAGAAAAGTCTGCTTCATACAAGGCTCCTCGGGACAGCCGATTGAAAGTTTTTTTGCAGGTTTATAAAAAGCCTGTTGTTGGGAATTTAATTTTTGTTTCTTTTTTATCGGCGACTGCCATGGCCTGTTTGGAATCCACCTTGGTTTTGTACGTGAAGGATGAATTTAATTGGACCATGTCGCAGATGGGTTTTGGGATGGTATACGTGGGTGTGATTTCGTTGATTTCTCAGGGATTTATTGTTCGCAGGTTGTTGCCAACAATAGGCGAAGCCAAGGTTTTAATGTTGGGATTGGTTTTGATGGTGGTGGCCTTTGCGGGGATTTCCTTTGGGCCCAATGTGATTTGGTTGGCTGTATTGATGACAAGCTTTTCAGTGGGAATCAGTTTTGTCAGCCCTGCATTGTTAGGCAGTATCAGTTTGTTGACTGATCCCAAGGATCAGGGGCTTGTGCTAGGAACTGCGCAAGGAAATTCATCACTGGGTCGTATCGTAGGTCCTTTGATTGGTGGATTTTTTTATAGCGGCACTCACACCTTTGCTTTTATGGTTGCGGCAGTCATTGACGTGATCGCAATTGCCATTGTGTTTTCAAAACGTAAATTTTTACCCTCAGGCTCGAAATAGAGCTGCGCTCCAGATTTAAACTAAGTAAAATCTAGGGGCTGAACTTTAAAGCCAGAGGATTTGATTTCTTCTGAGCGTTCGGCCCTACTGGTTTTTTCAGCAACCTCAGTTTTGGCCACTGCCACTGGGATTTCGGTCTGGGCTGTAGATTTGGCCGACTGGTCGATGTAATCAATATGTGATTTTGCCAAAGCTTTCAGATTGATTTCGAAATTCTGTTTGGCCTTTTTTAGCTCTGCCAATTCCAAGTACATCTTTTTCAGCGATTCTGTGGCCTCTTGGCTTTGCTGCTGAGACTTTTCCTGGCTGCTTAAAATAATTTTATGTGCTTCGACTCGAGCTTCCTCTTTCATCCGCTCAGACATTTGTGTCGCAGCCGTGATTGTTTCACGCAAAATTTGTTCGTTTTGTTTAAATTCAGTTATTTGCGATTCGTACAGTCTGACCTGTTCTTTCAATGAATTTCGCTCTTGCAGGATTTGGTTTAAATGATTTGATAAACCGTCTAAATAAGATTTAACCTCTTCAACGCAATATCCATAAAATTCTTTTTTGAAAACCTTATTGGCAATCTCAGTAGTTGAAAACTTCATGCTTTCCTCCGCAAAAATCAAATAACCTTTTATTAGATTAGGGGAGCTTAGCTGATCTTCGCAAGCTCTTGATTGCGTAACGCTGCTTTTTCAAAAGAATATCTTAGCGCGCGCTCAATTTCTAATTCCCTCATGGACTCAAGTCCAGCTTGGGTAATACCTTTTTTCGATGCCACCTTGGCCAACAGGTCATCGATCGAAGAATCTTTGTTCATTGACGCTAACATCGCCGCACCTAAAAAAGTCTCGACTGTCATTTTGCGGGACACATCGGTGGCAAAGCCATGTTCTTCAAGCCATTCTTGCCAATAAAGCATCAGTTCAAAAACAAATCCCGTCCCCGCAGCGCAAGCCACAGACAGGCTTTCCAGTTTTTCTTCGTCTTCGACCTTGATGACGTAGCCTAACGATGAAAACAAATCCTCAACAATTGTATCCGTTGTTCCATCAGTGGTGTTTGAAACATAACCCAAAACGCCCTTACTGATAATCGATGGAGTGTTTGGCATTAACCTGACCACTCGGCATTGAGGAGTTTTGCTTTGCAAAGTTTTAAGACTGATTCCTGCAGCCAAACTGATGACGATTTGATTTTGTAACATCAGCGAACCGATTGGTTCCAATGCTGCAATCAGATCCTGAGGTTTTGTGGCGACAACTATGACGTCGCAATTATTTATAAGCTCTTCGTTTTGCGCGACAACTTTTATCCCCAGTGCTTCCAGTTTCTGCAGCTTTCCAGGTGATCTGTTTGATCCAAAAATCCGTTCAGGCGGCAGAACTTTGTTTTCAAGCAAACCCTTGATCATGGCTTGTGCCAGGTTGCCAGTTCCTAAAAATCCAACTTTGTAAGGTAATTTAAAATGCTGATCCACAAAAGGCTCCAGACATAAAGGCTTAAAGGTCTCTGAATTTTATGATTGCAGAATTACGGGCGTTGGCCAAATAAAATCGTACCCAGTCGCACAAAGGTTGCACCACACTGAGCCGCGGTCAAAAAATCCTGAGTGGTTCCCATCGACAGTTCCTGACATTCAGGATGGTTTTCGGCGATCTGATCGCGAATTTTTCTGAGATCCATAAAATATTTTTTGTTTTGCTGAGCAGAATTTGTCAAAGGCGGCATGGTCATCAAACCCACGACCCTAATGTTTTTCAGACTAAAAATCTGATTCAGATCGGTCAAGATATTGTCAGGATTAAAACCTGATTTGCCAGGATCGCCCGCCACGTTGATTTGTAAAAATATTTTTTGGTAAAGGCCCTTTTCGCCAGCGATTTGATCGATTTTTTTGCACAATTCAACGGTGTCCACAGAATGAATAAATTCAAAATTTCCCACAACATTTTTAACTTTATTTTTTTGCAGGTGCCCGATGAAATGCCATCTGATTGGTAAATCGGAAAGCTCAGACAGTTTTTCAACAGTTTCTTGCACATAATTTTCAGCAAAATCCAGCTGACCTTGCAGATACAATCCACGAATCGCATCAGTGCTTTGCAGTTTTGAAACAGCAACGATTTTTGTTTTTTCACTGATTGATTTTATTTTCTCAGTCACTACCGACAAGGGTTCAACGGTGGGTTTTTGTTTTTGCAGAATAATATTTTTATCGGCCAATTGTTTTTCAAATTCCAAAATCGGAAAGCCAACGACGTTATTAAAATCACCAATTATTTTTTCAACAAATTTCCCAGCAGCACTCTGGATCCCGTAGGCTCCGGCCTTGTCCAAATGCTGACCCGTAGCCAGATAATCTTGGATCTGTGTATCATTCAGTTTTTTAAAGAAAACTTCAGTGGTTACATGGAAGGACAGGACCTCTTGATAGGGGCTTCTGCAGAGGGTAACCGCAGTGATGACCCGGTGAGAATTTCCGGAAAGTTGTAAAAGCATTCGACATGCGTCTGGGTTATCAGCAGGCTTTCCCAAGGGGATTCCCTCTGACACAACCATCGTATCGGCCGTCAGTATCAGAAAATCTTCAGAATCCAATGGTTTATAAGTCTGTGCGGCCCACCTGGCCTTTTGTCGGGCTATGGATAAAATTTGTTCCTCTGGCTTCAGGTTATTCTCAAGTTTTTCCGATAAGTTAACGGGGAATGAGTTAAAGAGAAATCCTGCTTCCTGAAGAAGTTTTTGTCTTCGGGGTGAGTTGGATGCCAGCACAAGTTTGTACATGAACCGAGTTCATCACAAACTTTGCGTGAAAGGAACCAGAAAAGTGATTCAAGCGGACCTGTTACTTTTTGCAGGATTATTTATGGCAGCATTGTCTGTGTATTTTTTAGTTTCATCATTCATGACTAATACCAACGCACAAAAAGAATTGCTTTCATGGGCTAGTGGCAACGAACCCGTAAAATCCAAATCTGCGATTATTAATTTTTCCAGACCCCTGGTGCATCAGTTCACACTCAAGTACGCATTGAAAGTCAAAGACCCCGAGTACAGAAAGAAAATCGAATACTTGATTTTAACTTCGGGGCTTTCCAAGGAACTGAACGTTGATGAATTTATTGGCTTCCAGTTTTTCTGGGGGATTATGGCGCCAGCGCTGATTGCTGTTGCGAACTTTACGATGGATTTGGGATTTTCATGGCCGATTGTGATTTTGTTAATGCCGATTGGATATTATCTGCCGACTTTCTACGCTCGCTCAGAAAAAAATTCTCGCGAAATTTCAGTGCGTGCTGATCTGCCATTTTTTGCAGACCTGTTGGCGTTGTCGACAGAAGCTGGTTTGGATTTTATTTCGGCGATTCAAAAAATTGCTGACAAGGCTCAGGACAGTGTTTTGGCTGAAGAGCTAGGCATTATCCTGAAGGACATCAAGCTGGGTTCCAGCCGTGCTGATGCTTTAAGGGGGATGTCAAAACGATTAGACATTCCAGAAATCACCAGCTTCGTGGCTGTGTTGATTGATGCCGACGCAACGGGTGCCAGCATTTCGAAAGTTCTGAAAGAGCAAAGCGAACAAATCAGGCTTGAGCGATTTGTGCGCGCAGAAAAAGCCGGTGCCAGAGCTTCGCAAGCGCTGTTGGTTCCAATGATATTATTTATTTTACCAGCAGTTTTTATCATCGTGTTTGGTCCGGTCATCATCCAGTTTATGTACGGGGGCAATTAGTGGCGGTCTTAAAGAACAACAACTCTAAACAGATTTTATTAAGCGATTTGATCATCGCTGATAAATTTTGGGACCGTGCTATCGGTCTGATGGGTCGTCGTTCATTGACTGATCAGCAGGGGTTATGGATTCACAGCTGCAACAGCATACACACTTGCTTTATGAAATTTGACATCGACTGTGTGTTTTTGGATAAAAATTTAAAAATCAAAGCAATCAAAAAACAGATCAAACCTTTTGGATTGGTCTGGCCGGTGTGGGGAGCCAATTCAGTTATCGAAGTCAGTTCTGGAAATCCAAATTTAATTAGTCTTTCAGTTGGGGATCAGTTGTATGTGGAAAATTAAGATCCTATCTGGAAGCCAAACAGGCAGAACTTATTCCCTGAAAAAGGGACACAACAAAATCGGCAGGGCTGAGAGTTGCGATATTCAGATTGATAACCCACAAGTTTCCAAGGAACATTTTGAAATCATTTATCGTGACGAGAAATTTTTGTTAAAGGATCTGGAATCCAGTAACGGAACCTTTGTAAACGGAGTTCGTGTTCGCAATACGATCCTGAAAAAGGGCGACAAGATTGCTGCTCATGACGTTATGATGGAACTGGTTGAAAGGGATCATCAGGTCAATCAACGGGCATTGGCCCGACAGACCCGACAGATGCCTGCGGCTCAGATGCCATCGCAGCCAATGACACCGGCGATGGGTCAGCAGTCTGCAGATTCTTCAGTCAATCGATCAATGGCACTGCCAAAATCACTAAATGAACAAATCGAAAACTATTTGGAACGCGCGGTTTATCCGGGATTGTTTCAGCTGACGCATTCGTTTGATGTGAAAGCTGTGGTTGTTGGGTTTGCACTAATATTTATTTTTGCGATTACTTTGTTGGCGATTTTTCCGATGAAGAGCATCACACAAGAAAGTGTGCAGATTGAAAGCAAACGGCGTGCATTGACCCTGGCCAGAGCTTTGGCACAATCCAATGAAAAAATAATCAGAAGCAATGATATTTCCAGCTACACCACTGATTTGATTTTACGCGAAGAAGGCATTGATGATGTTTACATCATTTCTAAAGACGGCACCATCATTGCCCCAGGTGAACGAGTTGGAGCTTCGCCTAAACAAGCAGGGTTTGTGAAACAAATCCGTGGATACATCAAGGAAACTTCTGTGGTTCTGTCAAATGACCAGATCGCAGCCAGTGCTCCAATTGTAGTGTTTGATCCAGAGCTGCAACAAAACGTAGCTAAAGCCACAGTGGTCATTATCTATAATCCGAAGAGCTTGACCTTTAGTGATGGGAAAGCTTTCAGCATGTTTATCCAGATGTTGGCTATCGCATTGCTGTTGGGATTTGTGATGTTTTATCTGCTTGCAAAAGTCGTCGAATACCCATTGGTGCAGCTTAAGAAAAACTTGGACGAGGTTTTGAGCAACAAGGTTGATCACGTGCAGACTTCAATCAGGTCACAGGCATTACACGATGTCTTGGTAAATATTAACAGTCTGGTGTCGCGTGGTGGGGTGTCAGGTGGGCCGCAATTGTTAGAGCACAGTGGTATCAATGAAAACGAAATCAGAAACATTATCAAGATTATGGGCTTTCCGGGATTGTTGATTAACAAAATGGGTATGATTTTGGAAATCAATCCGCAATTTGAAGCTTTGACTGGCTATTCGGCAATGCAATTATTCAATCAAAATATTGTCGCCATACCTGATCAGGCCTTACAAAAAAATCTGCAAGAATTAATTAAAAAATCTGGGGCGCAGCCGCAGGTTACAGTCAACGATCAGATTGAAATTTCCAGCATGATGTTGTCGATTCAATGTCAGGCTTTGGGTCAATCAAATGGTCAGCCAGAATTTTATCTGATTTCATTCGCACCTTTGACAGAATCACAAGGAGGCGCAGCATGAGTGCAGCCCCTATGATTCGTCCAGATGGATCCCCACAGTTCGTAATCGAAGTGGTGCTGGAATCAGGTAAAAACGTCGGCAAGATTTATACCTTTACTAAACAGAAAATCAGTCTGGGACGCGAGCCCGACAATGATGTGATATTAGAGGACATTAAGGCCAGTCGCCATCATTGTGAAATCAAGCTGACGCCATCTGGAATCAGAATCAGAAATGTTTCTGACAAAAACGTATTATTTTTGAACGACAATATGATTAAAGAGGTCAGTGTTAATCAGCCTGTAAAACTGACCTTGGGCGACACTCATTTAACAGTCAGATACAAAATATTTAATCCCGAGTTTTTGGAACAACTGTCCCTGGCTAAAAAACCAAAGGTTTTTGCAAAAGGCGTTGGATCAGATTGGGGCAGAATCAGATTGTACGGAATCGCTCTATTAATAGGACTTATTGCGTATATGTACTTTAGTCCTGAAACAAAAAAATCTGAACCAGTTCCTGTCAGATCACAGTTTGATGTCACTAAATCTATAGAGCAGTCGATATCTACAATAAAAGATATTGAACAAAAGCGCATACAAACTGGACAGGACACACTGCAGTTTCAATTGGCGCAACAGCATTATCTGAAGGGTTTCCGGGACTATCGACAGGGACAATACGCCAGATCGATTCAATCATTTCAAGCAGCGCTGAGTTTCTTTCCGAATCATGATCTGTCCAAAAAATATTGGGCTCTGGCAAAGAGAAAGTTCGACGGACAGATTCAGCAAAACATGATTCTGGGGAAAAGGTATCTGGGAAAAAACAATTTTAGATTGTGTAAGTCATCGTTTTCGCAAGTCATGATTATGCTTAAAGACATCAATGACCCCATATTTAAGGAAGCCAAGCAGCTCTTTGATGAGTGTTCTGTGCGCCTGGAAGGGGGGCACTGATGTCATTACTGAGAATATATAAAAATGATGTCATGATTTCTGAGGTCAAGCTGAAGCAAAGCAAATCCTACATCGTTGGCCGTGGACATAATTGTGACATCACCATTGAGGCCGAAGTTGGAATCAGTCGAAAACATCTGAAAATCTTTAACGAAAAAGGTTTATGGACAGTCGATTGTTTGTCTAAATTTAAAGAGCTGTATGTTAACGGTGTTAAAAACAGCAAAATTGTTCTGGAACATGGTCATCTGTTTGATGTGCCACCTTACAGATTTATGTTCGTTGATGAAGAGCAAGCTCAGAATCCAGTAAAGACTGAATCCAGCAGACGCAAAAAAAGCATTGAATCCTCGTTTAACGAATCCATTAACGAGCGCACTGTTGTGGTTTCGCAAAAACAGGAAATTCTGGTCAAAATTGCCAATGAAATGGGTCAGATATTTAAGGTCTTCAGGCTTGAGGGGCAAAACTGGGTTGCCGGTCGCGACACTCGTTCGACTATATTTATTGATGTTTCTGAATTCAGCCGTCAGCATTTTGAAATCAAATACGAAGACGGAAATTATATGGTTAGGGACTTAAACAGTTCAAACGGCACCGTTTTGAATCGTGAAAACCTGACTCCTATGCAATGGAATCGACTGGCCAGTGGTGACACAATTGAGGTCGTGAATTACAAGGTAATTTTTGAAATCAGAGATCCAGATTTTAAAGACAAAATGAAATCTGTGATGGCGGTCGAAGATGTTGAGTCGTCCTTTCATGATGCTTCGATTTTAGACGAACCACCGCCACCAGTCGCCTATCAGCCAGGGATGAATTACCCGTCACAGTACCAAGCCAGTCGTCGTAAAAAACGCAAGCAACCTGACAATCAATGGTACGTGCTGTTTATTGGTGTGGTGGTGATAGGATTGACATTGATGTATGTTCTGGAAGATTCGGGTTCATCGCAAAAATCTGACATGGCCAGCGAATCAGGCGGCAGACCGCAGTCTGCGTTTGATCGGTTGACGGCTCAGCAGCAGCGGTATGTGCATGATACCTACAGTTTGGCTGATCAATTGTTCAGACAGGGCAAATACCAATTAGCCAAACAAGAAGTTTCAAAAATCCATCAATTGGTTCCGTATTACTATGAATCAAAAAATCTGGAACAGTTAGCTGAGGTAGCATTGCAAACCCAGATCGAACAGCAAAAAGCACTGGCTAGGGAAGAAGAAAAACGTGAATCTGAAATCAAAATCCAAAACCAAGTGAACATCTGTAAAACACAAATCAGACCGACCACTACAATGAGTGATTTGGAAAAATGCTTGGATCAGGTATTGGTACTAAATCCAGAGCACCCTGCAATTTTAGAGGCTCGCGAACAGGTCGAAAGAATAATGGCTGAACAGGCTATCAAAGAAGAAAAGCAGCAAGCCTATGAAGACCGAGTGCAAAGGCAGCGAAATCTGTTTCACAAGGCCGAAACTTTGTTTATCGACACTCAGTATTTGGCTGCGATCAAGGCCTATGATGTAGTAGTGAACTCGGGATTGCCTGATCCAGATAATCTGAAATCAAAAGCCAAGCGAAAAATCGCTAGCATTCAGGATGACCTGTCAACCAGACAGCGTAAGTACGAAAAAGACGCCGAAGATTACTTAAAAAATGGCAATCTGAAAGAAGCTATTCTGAAAATGAAAGCTTCTGTGGAAATCAATCCTAATAACGAAGTTGCAAAGACAAAACTGAGCCAGATGATGGGTGATTTAAAACGGCAAATGCAAGCTTACTACCAAGAGGGGATCTTGGAGGAAAGCGTCGGTGAAGTCGAAGCCGCCAAGGGCAAATGGAAGCGCATTCTGGAAAAGAGTTTGCCTGAAGAAGAATATTACAAAAAAGCAAAACTGAAACTAAAGAAATATGGTCTTTAAGATGATACAACAAAGGATATTTGCAGGCACAGCCTTCAGACCCAGACCGAAAGTCATTGCCGACGTTAAAAGCCGTCGACTGACTGTGATTACCAGATGGAGTGGCGATCTGAGCATTGAAAGCCTGGCATCAAAGCTGGATGATTTTTTGAATATCTCAGTTGATTTGGATGTCACCAAGATTTCGGGCATGGACCCTGTGGCAGCACCCGAATTTAACGAAAAACTGAATTCTTCTCTAAAATCTGCCAATGAAATCGTATTGAGCGAATACAATTCTGTGTATTTAAAACATTTAGTAGAGGTTTCGATTTTTCAGAAAGTCGATCAGCAATTGCACTGGGCCTGTTGTTCAGATTTAACGGTGGCAGCGCGCCAAGGTAATCGATTGATGTTGTTGAGCGCATCTGAGTCCGCTGTGCCAGAGGCTTCGCCGCTGCCATTAAATGCCCTTGGTGTTTCAGCAGAAATATCTGTGTCTGCTGGGACTTGTGATCTGAAGGGTGTGGACAGTCTGGTATTAGTTGCTTGCAGCTTTAATCAACAAGAATTGTTGAAAACTTTTGAAGGTGATTTTAAGCAACTAGAATCTGCACTGATTGAATCAGACTACCAATCACCTTTTTGGTTGGCTGAAATACCACTAAGAGGTTTCTAAATCTGTAATTTCGAGATTTTATCTTTGTAAGGTAAAAGCTGATTCAAGTTTTTTATTTTTTCAAAATCCTCCAAAAACATAAATCCATCAGGTCTGACATTCCATTTGCGGCCTTTTTGAAGAGCCAAAATAAACAGTTCCTTTTCCTGCACAAATTCCGTGTAGTACCTGATAAATTCGCGCTTTGCGGATTCTTTGTTGTCGTCATTTTCGCCAGCTATTTCCAGCTTAAGCCAAGTCATAAATTTACTAAACAATACATTGTCACAGTCTTTTGCCGCCCATTGTTTTACCGGCACAGATTTTATTTTTGGCAGACACATCCGCAAGTTTGCAGAAGCTGAAGACTCTATTGATACCTTCAGCAAACTGTCCTTCATAGACTCGACAGCTTTTCTGCGCTCTTTCAAAATACCTTCAATCAGTGGTTCTTTTAAGGATAAGGGGTGCAGTTCGTTTGGATCTGATAAAACATTAAACAAAAATTCTTCCGTGTGAGACCTGAAATACAAATTATTTTTGTTTCGAAGGGCAATCTGCACAGGTAATTTTGTGCGCCAGAAATCAAATAGGTTTTCAATCACTATGGGTTTTTCGCTTGGATGGGAATCGGGATTAAGCCAAATTTCAGTCAATGATTTTTTCTGAAAAGCAAAATCATCACGGGTGCCGGTTATCCCTGACAGGTTTTCAATCAAGGTTTGCCCCAGATCCACCAGGGAGACTAATTGATCAACATGTTGATTCTTTTGTAAGTAAAAACTGGGTTTCACAAAAAGTGCCACATGGGTTTTATCTGAAAATGGAGCTTCGATTGCCGAGATAAAGCTTCGGTGGGTGTCATTGTTTGAATTCAGACCGACTAAGATTACAGTGGTTTGGTCCCAAAGCGAATGTTTTTTAAGCCAATCAAAAAAATGAAACAGTGTTTCCGATAATTCATCCACCTGCGAATCAAAAGTGCTGTTTCTTATTTCACCCAAATCATTTGTAGTGACTGTTTCTGTGTACAGTAAATCAGGAGCATACAGAACTCCGAAAAAATGCCGTTCTTCCTGCATCCAGCTTTTTATAATTTCAAAGGACTGCTCGATGGGACGAAAAGGCTTTCTGATGGACGAGGGCAGGTAGTCATCAAAAATCTCGAAACCTTGGGATAGCCCAGATTTTCTGAACAGTGGTGGTCCACCCGAAATCAATGCCGTGAACATGTTTTTTTCTCGAGCCAATTCTGTGACAGTGTCAAATTCGGGCTTTAAAAACTGAACAGAGTTCAGTCGCACCTGATGTTCAAAAGGATAAAGACCTGTCAGGACAGAAGTCAGGGCGGGGATACCCTGAGTCGATGGTGAATATGCGTGCGAAAAGCGAATTGAATTCTGACAAAGCTCAACAAATCCGTTATTGGTTTGTTCGGACCTGGGTTCGCATAGATTCAATTTTGTTCCCAGTTTTTCAACAGCGATGATCAGGATACGATTAGAATCTTTGCTGCGAAACTCGCATGATAAAAGTCCAACACATAAAAATAAAAAAATAAGTCGTAAATAGGTCATGGCTTGACGGTGTTTAATATATCTAGCCATAATCAGAGTGTCGAGGGAGCATTTATGTTAACAGAGAAAATTTTTGCGATAGCACAGATATTGGATCAGGGTATTTTGTGGCTTTTGATAGCATTGAGCGTGATTTCAGTCGGCGTCATACTGGAACGGTTTTTTTATCTGCGATCGGCAACGAAAAACAGTGCCCATTTCCGCGAAAGAATTAGGCAAGCCTTGCAAAGCAACAGCGTTGAGGATGTTCAAGAATTTTCGAAAAACATCAATACCGTTGAAGGCCGCGCAATCAATCATGCTTTGAAGCACATCAGAGACAATGGATCAAAAGGATTGGAAGAAGTTTTTAACGCCTATTCATTGACTGAAAAGCCTGATCTGGAAAGGTTTTTGAACTTTTTGGCTACAGTGGGATCCAATGCTCCATACATCGGATTGTTAGGTACGGTATTAGGTATCATGAAAGCCTTTAATGATTTGGCTATGAATGCAGAGGCTGGTCAGCAGACAGTGATGGCCGGGATTTCGTTGGCCCTTGTGGCGACAGCGACTGGGTTGTTTGTGGCAATACCTGCGGTGATTTTTTATAATTATTTTCAAAAACAGGTTAAAAGTATTTTATCCAGTTTAGATTCTGTCAAAGAACTGTGTTTGGCTTTTGCCAAGAAAAAAGGCTGATAAATGGCTGGCAAATATTCGTCCGACGATGAAGCAATCAGTGAAATCAATGTGGTTCCGTTGGTCGATATTATTTTGGTTGTTCTGATTATATTTATGGTGACCGCACCCATGATCATGAAGCCATCCATCGGAGTTAATCTGCCAAAAGCTGCCAGTGGCGAACAAACAGCACCCACTCAGCTGACGGTCACGCTGACATCGGATGGAAAGACTTTACTGAACGGAAGTCCAGCTGATGACACCTTGATTTCTGCCAAAGCCAAAGAGCAAATCGAAAAAAATCCTGATGCACAGGCCATCATCAGTGCGGATAAAACTGTCCCGCACGGCTCTGTAGTCCATATTATTGACGTAGTGAAGTCTGCAGGGATCAAGAAATTTGCAATCTCGATTGAAAAACAGTCCCCATAGTATTTTATAACCGATCTAATTGCCTGGGGTTATTTTCAAAATTTAAAATTAAACTCAGACAAGTTGGCCAATTACAATAGCTTGTATCCGTACAAGCTGCTGTTACCTGAGGTATTAGTATTGGGCCTGGCCCTTGTTACCTGAGGTTTTAGTGTTGGACCTGGCCCTTGTTACCAAAGTTTTTGGTAGTTGATCAGTCTGGGTATTATAACCAAAGTCTTGGAACCACCTTAGTCTGCTTTAAGTCCTGCCAAAAAAATGTCGATCTGTATTGTGATGGCGGATCCAAAAAGTCCTATCAGTTTTTATCAATTAGGAGTCACCTTTGCGGCGATTACGGTACTGGGAATTTTCTCGGTTCTGTCAGTTGTTCGTGAGCCTATTCAGAAAAAAGAAGAAATCGCCGTTGTTTTAGGTGGCGACAGAAAGCCCGCGTCGGTTTCCTTGGTTGAGGGAAATGCTTTGAATCTGGCTAAAACAGTAGAAGGAATGATCGACTGCAATCAGCCTATCGAAATGCCCATCGCCAAGGGGACTCACATTCGGTTTAAAGGGCGCAATTGTTCATTGGATACGAATCAAGAAATTAAGTTGGTCAATAAGACTAACGGATTTTCTGCCAGCATAGTTGTTAACGACAAAAGCGAGTTCACATCAGATTTTATCGAGCTTAAAACTGGCAACAACGAATTCACCTTTGCCGCCGTCACTAAAAAAGGCCAAAAGATCGAAAAATCTTTCACCCTAGTGAAACCTGCACAATAACCTGAACGTGATTCTGAGTCGGAATCTGCGCTGTTTGAGCCAATTTTCGAACTGCAGTATTGATGTTGTTTTATTTTGGATTTTTGATTCCGGATTGGGATCAGGTTTTCTGATTGGCTGCATATGCCTCTGGATTTGCAGAATATTTTTGGTTTGAATTTTATTTGGCCTCTTCCGTTGTGGAGCCTGATCTGAATTACAGCATTGATGGGGTCTGATGGAGAAATTTTGATTTAATCTAAATGATAAAGCAAATCTTGAGCTACAACTATTTTTATTTCTTTACATAAACCGCAGCTCTGGATTTTCTAACTATCTAACTATCTAACTATCTAACTATCTAACTATCTAACTATCTAACTATCTAACTATCTAACTATCTAACTATCTAACTATCTAACTATCTAACTATCTAACT
>JBIKLL010000022.1:0-33324 GCA_044359815.1 Pseudobdellovibrionaceae bacterium | reverse complement strand
AGCCCCAGGCGATGACAGAGGCACTGAAAAAAATCAGTTCAAAGAAAGAATTGAATTTAAATATTTTGGGGCCGCTGACAATCACGAACAAAAACTGCAGGTTTTAAGCTATGATCGCAAGGCTTGGCGATTAGGTGTGGATACGACCTTTCATGAACAGTTAGGTTATTGGTTGTGGGATAAGGCTTCTGGTTTGGTGATGCATTCATTTATGATTCCCAGGGGGATGGCTGTGCTGGCAGGGGGTAAGGCCTCTGAAAACGACAAAGCCTTTAGGGTGGAAGCCCAGTTGGGATCACCAACTTTTGGGATTTGCTCAAATCCATTTTTAGATCGTGAATTTAAAACGGTAAAATATTTTTCTGACATAAATATGCTGAGCCCTACTGAGTTTAGCTATCAAGAAACCACTCAGATTTTAATGAAGGGTAAGGAACAAATATTTAACCATATCGATAAAAACACTCTGAAAAAGCTATCCTAAGCAAAATTATTGGTATGGCTATTGCCTAGTTAATCTAGTTGGAAATAGCTTTGGCCTGTGGTGAGCCTGACTATAGCAACAGCGGGAAGCTCATACTGAGCGAATATCCATAGCTGTTGTAATCCACGTTAGTTTGATTATTGATTTGCAATGATCCCAGTGATTCGATTTCAGAAGTGTTATAATTTAAATCTTCGTATTCCAGATTTACTGAAAATGCATAGGCTCTTAAACCAAATCCAATCCGAGCGCCTGTAGGTTCTTTAAATTTCAGATCCAATCCGTTAATCCCACTGGCTGGGTATCCTGAAATATCGAAGATTTATTTTGGGCGGATAAGGCTTGAGTTTGCAGAAGAGCTATTGCTAAGAGCGTAAGTAATTTCATAAGTCCTCCTATTTTAGATAAACCATAATGACGGCTTTTGAAGTCTGAGATTTTTGATTAAAGATTCCAGTTTCTTCGGTCGAAGTTGGCGAAGCTCCTGTGTTTTCAAAGGTGGCTTTCATATCGGCGGTCGGGGTTTTTAAAAATCTCTGTAAAGAATTGGGTCTTTGGGTCATGTTGTAGCTGTTTATTGTATTGATATTTTGTTTTTCGCTCAGATAGTCGCGCAGTGTTTGCGCTCGGGCTTGGGCTAATCTGTTATCAGACCGTTTGGCTTTTTTGTTAATTTTGGGGTATTCGCGATCTGCCCAGGCTGCGATTTTGACTTCGCTGATTATTCCTGAAGCTTTGGCTGAGTTAATTATTTCATCCAAATCAGTTCGGGCTCCTTCGGTAAGGGTTGATTCACCTTCGTTGAAAGTGACTTCTGAAACCATATTGGCTCCAAGAGCTTTTGATGCTTTGTCAGTTTCAGCGCTAATCATGGCCTGTGATACAGAGGTCAAAGACATCAGTATTGCTACAGTTGCATTTCTTAATGGGTTTATTGCTAGGGTTTTCACTAAATTCTCCTTATTGTGTTTGTCTTGTTGGTTGCAATCGCGTGGCCATCACAAAATGGTCCAGGAGGGCGATGGGCCTTTAACTGATGCGTTTGATGCAATATTTTGACTCACGGTTAGGTCAGTTTGATTCCTGTCATAAGTTGACAAATTTCAGGGGATTTATATTCTAAAGCACTACCACTGTGTAAAAGGAGATTTTATGAAATATGTTTTGAGTTCAATTTTGTTAATCGGTTCAGTTGCTATGGCTCAAAAGACTTCAATCACTGACATCCCAACTGATTCAAACACAGTTATCACTGTTAAAAAGGGCGATGATAAAACAACTGCTGAGAAAAATTTCGAAATCGTTGAAGGCAGTGGCGAGGTTTCCGGTGATCCCCAGCTGATGAACAAAGAAGCTCGTGCCAGTTGGAAAGCCGCTTGCAACGACTGGAAAAAAGAAATCAAAGAACTAAACAAAACCAACGAAATTATAGTTTTAAACTGCAATAAGCCTAATTGCCAAAAAAGCGATGGCGGACAAACGGTCTGCGAATCCAACGGCGACTACAAAGTAAAAGTAAAAACGAAATAGTTTTTTAGGGATTGTTTTTTATCATCAGATGGCGGCGCACAGGTCTGCCGGTATAAAACTTAATTGTTTCGATGTTCGGTATTCTTACCTCATCAGCGGTTTTGGTTAAAACGATGGCAAAGGTCTGTCTGAGCATATTGGTATCTCGGCTTTCGTTGACCATTTGGATAGAAAATTCAGTCCCTGAAAATGTTGAAAAAAATCTTTCTATGGACTCTTTGATCGTTGCAGGATTTTTTTCGCCATTAAAATAAATTTTATCGCTCAGAGACTCATTGTTTTCAAAAAGCTTTAGCTGAGAAAAAACAATCATCAGTTTGCCCTGTTTTTTTAGCAAACTAAAATAAACGCGAAACAGTTTTTCGACTTCGTGGGTGTAGGAAAGCGGACCCCAAACATCAGTCAAAAGATACGCTGAATTTTTGTAGGGTGCCAAGGTATCTGACAATTGATTTTCGGATTTTAAATGTTGTTCGATAAATCCAGTTTCTAGATATTGAAACCGTCCCTTGTAGCGTTCAACGGCTTGGTCTTTTTTGAAGTCCTTGGGCGCAGCATAAGACACTGCAACCAATTGTCCAATGTGGTTTAAATCTGACCTAAACGCCGCATCCAGCAGGGCATTGGCGTTTCCGGCACCCATGTCCATCCATAAAGAGCCTTTAGGCAGGGATTTTAAATGATCAACAAAAGCGTACTGATTATTACCGGTTTCAAAAAACTGATTGTAGTCGCTTAAAAATCTGTAAGTCACAAAATTTTCATTTGATTCCAGGTCTTTTTTTGTAAAATCCAACTGATCATACCAGTCAAAGTTTGGATTCTCAGAAGCAATGTTTTTAGAAAAATTTAATACAAACGAGTTTTCGCAAATATCAGCGTTAGCGGTTTTATTTGGCTGTCCCGAGGCCGCGGCTATGGCCGATGCCAATAAGGCGATTAAAACAGACATATTTCCCCTCTTTACTATGCCGTTTGATTGCTGGGTTGTTTTGACCAGAAAAAATCCCATAGATCAAGTCTGTCTAAGGTTTTGACAGCTGGGTTCTGCATTTTGGCAATAAAGCGTTATGGAGCAAAAACTGCCTATTAGCTCAGTTTTAAGAGGTTTTAGACCCTTAAAATTGGTCCAAGCATTGCCTCTACACTGTTTGACAGGAGAATTTATGAAAAAATCATTATCTATATCAGTGGCAGTTTTTTTGACCATGGCACTAGTTGCCTGCGGCAGTAAAAAAGACGAATCCGTACAGCCAGGTGCTGGAGCAACTGGCAATGTCAGCGGATTAAATTTCCCCAGGAATGCAGCTGTTGAACCCACTGAAACAGTCGTTAAAAATTCTGATCAAACTCGATTTCAGATAATGATTGATGCTTTTTTATCCCCGGTACTGCAGCCAGGTGTGGATTACGGAAAAGTCAGCTCACAAAACGGTTTTTACATAACTGGCTTTATTGAACTGGATGGGGCAAACAACGTAGTAGTCTCTAATAGTGGAATCATGTTTAGAGTTTTTGACACTTTCACTCAATCTAATAACGTGCAGCCTTTAACCATGGGCATACCACTTAAAGTAGCCAAGGTTTCTGGCAATCCTGTGCAGTTGATTTTTGAAGACCAGTATTCAAGATTGGTAATTGATGCCACAGTTAACGTAGCTAAAATGTCTGGCCGAGTTAGTTTTCAATCTTTGTTAAGTCCTTTGCCTTCATGGACACCGACTGAAAACAATCAGCACATCAAGCAAGGTGTTATTGGTGATTTTGAAGTGGAAACATGCAAATTCTTTAAATGCTTACCTTAAATATTATTGTTAGCAGTCTAATAAAAAGGCAGTTGCCAAAATAAATTCCGCCCGTTGCGGATAGTCATCATCGAGGCTTAGATTTTTAATCTTGCTAATAAAGCATTTTTTATCAAAATTACCCTACAACTATGCCCAGCAGATATGTTTTTGATCGCACAGTTTTAAATGCCATTGCTGGCGGCAGGTCCGTCATTGATCTGCCTAAACTTAATTTGTATTCATTGGATGAAGCCAATGCCTTTGTTAAAGCCTACGGGTTTAATGTTCAAGATTCCAAGGAACAAGAAAAGCTTTGGTATTTCCACAGAAGGGCCTTAGTTTTTTTGCAAGAAAAACTGGGATGCAATACCGAAGAAATTCCCCCAGTTTTGATTGATCGTAAAAACCTGGAGGATCTGCGCAAGTTGCTTTTGTGGGCTAGCAGTACCCAAGAAAATGAACGCGAGCTTCAGCGCTGGTCCTGTGCCCTGTTGCGGGTGATGCATGTCTTTGTCCATTCGGAGCGGGATTTGTTTTCAAGCTTTTCCGAGGAAGTCCAAAAGCAAATACTGACGCCCTTTCAGAATTCAGTTGTTCATGATGGCGTTGAGGGCAAGATTTTTTTAAAATCAGCCGATCCTAAATCCGAACTGGAAGCTATTCCGCTGGAGGGTTTCGAAGTTAAGCCTTTTAAAACTTCATCCAGCACCGTTATAAAATTGCTGGCTAAACCCGATGCGCTGGCTATGAATGTTTTTGACAAACTGGGCGTGCGATTTATTACCAAGAACGTTTTTGATGTCTTTCGTGTGATCAGATTTTTAGCTCAGGAAAATCTGACCAGTTTTCCCCATATCATCCCGGATCAAAGCACGAACACAATATATCCAATAAATGTCTTTTTAAATGCCTGCTCAGAGCTGACCGCGGAAAACCGAATTCTGAACGACAATGAAATTGATTTTTATTTTGCGGATTATTTGAAAAAACATCCTGACGTTAAGTTTTTAAAAAAAGAAAACTCTTTTTCTGGGACGGATTATCAGTTTATTAAATTTATATCTCGAAAATTAATTCAGATCAGAAATGATGAAAAGAGCGATTCAAAAAGCGATAACTTTAGCTTTTTTTATCCCTACGAAGTTCAGATTATGGATAAGTCTGCCTACAGGAAAATTCAGTCAGGCCCCAGCGAACATCAAGCCTACAAAGAAAGGCAAAAGCAAGCAGCCAAGGAAAGACTCTTTGCCTCTAAAGATTTATGATCATTCTGACTTTTGTTCGAAGCCTTATTTCAGTGGCGCTGTATCCTTTTTTTACGATTCTTTGCTGTCTGTTTGCCATTGTTAATCTGATGATTGGAAATAAAAAAATTGAAAATCTGATTGTGCAATTGTGGGGACATTACACACTAAAAATGTTTGGCGTGGTAGTCACTGAACATGGGCGTGAAAACCTAACCAAGGGTGGCTGCTTGTATTTGTTTAACCACACCAGTTTTTTTGATATTTTTGTGATGCATGCAAGGCTTAGGGGAGTCCGTTTCGGAGCCAAAATTGAACTGTTTAAAATTCCAATCTTTGGGGTCACTATGCGAAAAGTTGGTGTACTGCCCATAGCCCGTGACAACAGAGCCGATGTGATCAAGGTTTACGAACAAGCCCAAGTCCGTGCACGTAATGGCGAACAATTTGCACTGTCGCCCGAAGGCAGTCGCAACACTTCAGAGGTCGGTCTGAAACCATTTAAATCGGGTCCTTTTATTTTTGCCATCAGATCAAAAATACCGATTGTCCCAGTGGTTATCAAAGGAGCTCTTGAAGTTTTGCCAAAGGGGCATTTTTTGCCAAACCTTAAGCGTTGGAAACACACCATCGAGGTTCATTATCTGGAAAAGATTCAGGTCGATAAATATTCGATTGAACAACGCCGCGAGCTTTCCGAAGTCGTCCGCAAAAGAATGCTACAAGAAATCATCTAGAGGATTCTATTGCAGTATCCATGATTGGATTTTGCCGTCAGCCCATAGCCCGGTGGCAGAATATTTTTTGGAGCCAGCGTCGACTTTGATTTTTACCCGGGATTTGTCGGCTGATTCGATTTGTGTGATCTTTAGTGATTTGACTTCTGACTTGATGTTTTTTTCTATTTGGTGAGTCAGTGATTCAACTCTAAAAAAAGGCTGAAAATCCAAAGTGTTTCTTTCGGCCTTGTAGTTGCCGATAAACCAGTCGCCAGTATCAGAAATTAAAACGGGCATATTCTGATTGGCAAATTTATTGATCTTTTTCCAAGTGAATCCATCGTAGGTATAGTAAATTCCCGATGCTGAAATCAGAGCTTGTTTAGAATCAAAGGGATGAAACGACATAGAGGTGATTTCCAGTTTCAAAACTTCATCGGTGCTTAGTACATCAACAGGGGGTGGGGGTGGTTCCTTCCAATAAACCAAACCATGATTTCGAAACTGACTGACATTCCAGCTGTCGGCAGAATTTTTAGTAAAATTAAAATGTGATCTGATATTGGCTTTCAGATCTGGCAGCTCTTTGGTTGCTATCGCCAGGTCAGGGCGTGTCAGTACAAAGGTTGATTTGTTGATGTCGATTTTTCTGCCGTCTCGCAAAATCAGTTTTGAACCTTCGCGGTGCAAAACCTGCATCCAAGTATTTTTTGAAGACAGCACAAACGATGCAAAATCAGTTTTCATTAAAACTCTGCCAAAATCCACATAGCCCTTAAGGTTT
Organism: Pseudobdellovibrionaceae bacterium; assembly: GCA_044359815.1. Lineage (GTDB taxonomy): Bacteria > Bdellovibrionota > Bdellovibrionia > Bdellovibrionales > Bdellovibrionaceae > JBIKLL01. Next base: position 26,776 of record JBIKLL010000022.1, on the reverse strand, counting down.
TGATGAGCCACTAAAATCCAATTATCATGAAAATCTAAAATCTCTAATCTTGTGTTGTCAGGAACAACAGTCAATACATTTGCATTCCATGCAGGGGAGCTTCTGATACCCGTATTTACCAGGGTCAAAGCGATGCCTAAATCTTTGATTTCAGGATTCAAGTCACTGGCCGAAAATAATTCTTTGGAGCTTTTGTTGGGTTCTACCACCGAAATCAATCCACCCACAGCTTCAATAATCTGATAGCGTTTTCCCAGCCTTTGGTGAGTCACATATTTTGAAACTGTAACGTCGGTGGCAAAGCCATTGTCTGAAATCCATTTTTTAACTCCGTTTTTTTCTGCCAAAAAACGCGAATCCCTTTCCTTTCTGACTAAAGACTTTTTCAGATCCAGGATGTTGGCCTCGCCAGAGGGGAAATTGCTAGAGGGCAGTCGGTAAAAACTGGTCGTCAGTGCAGGGTTGTATGCAAATACCGAGTGGTTTATAAAGATCGCAAATAGAAACGACATTGCAATATCATGAATGTTCTGAGGGTTGTTCTCAAGACCAGGTTTGCGTTTCAAGGACTTTAGCATGAGCCCAAAATGTCATAGAATAAAACCATGAAAACCACATGGGTTTTATTGATTCTATTTTTTGGATTCGAGGCGGCTTCAGAGTATCAGCCTTTGGGTGAGTTTCGATTTTATGAATTCTCATTGGCTCCCGAATACAAAACCAAAGAACCGGGTGAAAGCGGTTTTGAGCTGAAGGAATCTTATTTAAAAACACAATGGGTTTTAAGCACTGAAATCCATGGTCAGATTGCCTTTGGTACTGGGGATTTAATCAAACCAGCTGTTTGGTATTCGCCCGCGACAAAATCCATAGATTTAACTGAAGCTTTTGTTTATGCAAAAACCGACACGATGGATTTTACGGTGGGATTGTTTCGGATCCCTGTGGGATACGAGGGGTTTTTTCCTGAATCCAGCAGGGTCTTTCCCAGCACTCAGGCTCGCAGCGACGGTTTTGTGATCAAGCGGGATTTGGGCTTTCAGGCGCAAGTTAATTATCAAAATTATCAAACCACCCTAGGTGTGCATAACGGTGAATCGGGATTAAGTTCTGATGGTAAAACCTGGATCACTGGCAGCTGGTCTTATGCTCCGGCCGAGGGGATGGGATTTATTTTAACCGGCCAAGTCGGTAAAATCAGCAGTGCTTCCACTGCGGGCTCAGTGGCCAATTCAAATTTTCAATTTAATTTTGATCCGCTGGTAATTACAAAAATCAGGCAGGGGACTTTGAGTCTATTTAAACATTGGGGGCGCAATCATTGGGTGATCGAAGCCACTCGTGGGGACATTTTGCAAGGGGATACAAAAAGCCCCTTTGCATTTGGGTTTGGTGAAACGGCTTTATTAATCAGTAAGGACACGTTTTTCTTGTTACGGTATGAGCAGACTCAGTCTCAATTAAATCTGTCTGAAACCATCAAAAAATATTCATCCATAGGGTTTAGCCTTTCCAGCAAAAACAATCTGGCGTCGCTGACATTTTACGCAACCAAAATCAACGAAGAGCCCGAAGTTCAAAACGATGAATTTAAGCTTCTGTTCAGACTGGGCTCAGGCTTTGAAGATTGATTAACGCAACGTGGTTTAAATTTCAAAATCTGACTCTTTGACCTGAAATACCAAAACGCCTATTGTGTCTGAAATTTTCAATATCAGAGGTTAAAATGAGTTCAAAAATCGACACGATAAAATTAATTGGCGTTGTGGGTGCGGGACAAATGGGTAACGGTATTGCCCAAGTGGCCGCACAGTATGGATTTAAAGTTTTAATGATGGATGTCCAAGCTACCAGTCTGAAAAAGGGCATGGACACGATTTCCGCAAGCCTTGATCGACTGATTAAAAAAGGCCTGCTGCCAGAAGCTCAAAAGGCCACTCTGTTGGCAAACATTCAAACCACTGAAAATATTAAATCACTGAACGATTGCGATGTGGTGATCGAAGCTGCCACTGAAAATATTGATTTGAAATTAAAAATTTTCAAAGAGCTGGACGAATCCTTAAAGCCTTCCGCTCTGCTGGCCTCGAACACCTCCAGTATTTCAATCACAAAAATCGCGGCAGTGACCAAGCGCCCATCGCAGGTAGCTGGAATGCATTTTATGAATCCGGTCCCATTGATGAAACTGGTTGAGGGTATTCGTGGGTTGCAAACATCTGATGAAACCTTTGCTACTATCAAAGCCATGGCCGAAAAAATGGATAAAGTTTTTGTCGAAAGCACCAAGGACATGCCGGGATTTATTGTAAACAGAATTTTAATGCCAATGATCAACGAGGCCGCTTATGTTTTACATGAAGGCATTGCCGACGTGGCATCGATCGACAACGCCATGAAGCTAGGTACAAATCAACCCATGGGGCCACTGACCCTGGCTGACTTTATCGGCCTGGATACTTGTTTGGCCATTATGAAGGTTCTACATCAGGGGCTTGGCGATTCCAAATACCGACCCTGTCCACTGCTTGAAAAGTACGTTGAGGCAGGTTGGTTAGGTAAAAAAACGAGTCGTGGTTTTTACAATTACAAGGTTTAATTATGAATTATAAAAATATAAAAATTGATTCCGTTGATTCTGTTTTTACAGTCACCATTAATAAACCAGAAAGCCTTAATGCTTTAAGCAAATCAGTTTTAAGCGAACTGGATTTAGCATTTGATGAGCTGGATAAAAACCCATCAGTCCGAGCTGTAGTAATAACTGGGGCCGGTGAAAAAGCTTTTGTAGCGGGAGCTGACATCAAGGAAATTAATGAACTGACCACTGAAACCGCTCAGCAGTTTGCCAAAATGGGACAGAAAGTTTTTTTGAAAATTGAAAAATTTAAAACTCCTGTCATTGCGGCTGTGAATGGGTTTGCATTGGGTGGTGGATTTGAATTGGCGTTAAGCTGTGATTTTATTTACGCCAATGAAAATGCAAAATTTGGATTACCAGAGGTGACTCTGGGATTAATCCCAGGTTTTGGTGGAACCGTTAGGTTGTCCAAGGTGGCGGGAATATCTTGTGCCCGCGAAATTATTTATTCAGGTGAAATGCTGACGGCCACAGAGGCATTGCAGAAAAACATAGTGAACAAAGTTTTTTCTCAGGCGGATTTATTACCGGCTTGTGCCAAAATAGCTCAAACCATAGCTAAAAGAGCTCCGCTGGCTGTCAGTGCTGCAAAAAAATCAAATTTGCTTAATTGGGATTTGGATTTAGAAACAGCCATGATTAATGAGGCAAAAATATTTTCTGAACTTTTTAACTCAACAGATGTCCGCGAAGGCACAAAAGCCTTTATCGAAAAACGAAAAGCTCAATTTACAGGAAAATAATGAATCAAATCGTATCAAAGCCCATCGAAATGCATAAGCCCAAAAACCAAATCAGGATTGTGACTGCAGCCAGTTTGTTTGACGGTCACGATGCCAGTATTAATATTATCAGAAGACTTTTGCAGGAAAACGGAGCCGAGGTCATACACCTGGGGCACAACCGATCTGTCGCTGATGTGGTCAGAACAGCTTTACAGGAGGGCGCTCAGGGGATTTGCATCAGCAGCTACCAAGGCGGGCACATGGAGTATTTTAAGTACGCCAAGGATTTGCTGAAAGCTCAAGGCGCTGATTATGTGCAGATTTTTGGTGGCGGTGGTGGGGTTATTGTTCACGATGAAAAGCGTGAGCTGGAGGCCTACGGCATTGCCAGAATATTTCATCCTGATGAGGGTCGCGTATTAGGTCTTGAGGGAATGATTAACATCATTTTGCAAAAATGCGATTTTGATTTGGTTTCAGCCAGTGGTATGAAGCCCGGAGTTTTAGAAAATGGAAATCCCATTCCATCCAAAGAAATCGGTTTAGCCATTTCTGCCATTGAATCAAATGTAAGTACGGATTCAAAATTGTTGAATCATTTTAAATCTAAAAAATCCCCTTTGGTTGTTGGTATTACGGGCACTGGTGGTGCTGGTAAATCCAGTTTGATTGATGAACTGGTGCAAAGATTTTTAAATTGCTATCCGGATTTTAAGTTTGCTGTTTTGTGCGTAGATCCTTCCAAGAAAAAAACCGGTGGAGCCCTGTTGGGTGACAGAATACGAATGAATTCTTTGTCCAGACCTAGGGTTTTTATGCGGTCCATGGCCTCCCGTGGGTCTGGCAAAGAAATTTCAGATGATCTGCCAAGGGCCATTCAGTTTTGCAAGACTTTGGATTTTGATTTGGTGATTGCTGAAACCAGTGGGATTGGGCAGGGGGGATCAGCTATCACTGAAATGTCTGATATCAGCATGTACGTGATGACTAGCGAGTTTGGATCCCAGTCACAACTTGAAAAAATCGATATGATTGATTTTGCTGATTTGGTGGCAATCAACAAGGCCGATCGCAGGGGATCCAAGGATGCTCTGAGAGATGTGTCCAAACAGTACCGCAGGTCACGAAAGATTTTTGATCAAAATCAATCTGTTCCTGTGTTTTTAACTCAAGCTTCGATGTTTAATGATTTGGGTGTAAATCAGTTGTTTTTTGCGTTGACTGAAAAACTGTCTGGGAAAAATTCTGGTTTTAGTTTGAGTGATCAATTTAAAAAATCTCTTCTGGCCAGCGAAGAACACGTTATTGTTCCAGCTGATCGGACTAACTATTTAGCTGAAATTGTGGGTTCGGTGAGGGGTTACAAACAAAAAATTAAATCCAGTGCAGAAGTGGCTTCAAAACTGGGCGCCTTGGAGAAATTGAGATCCGAAGTTCCTAACTACGAAAAGCTTCGGGGTGAACTGGAATCAAAACTGTCGTCTGATGATTTATTGAAACTTAAAAATTATGAATCAATCAAAAAATCCTACGACGGTGATGTCTTGGAATTTTCGGTCAGAGATCAAAAAATCAAACAACCTTTAAAAACTGTTTCGCTCAGCGGGACTCAAATTAAAAGAGTGGTTGTCCCAAATATCACTGATTGGGGCGATCGATTACGTTATATGGGTCTTGAAAACGTTCCGGGGTATTTTCCCTATACTGCTGGGGTCTTTCCCCTTAAGCGCACCGAGGAAGAACCTAAACGGATGTTCGCTGGTGAAGGTCCCCCTGAGCGCACTAATAAGCGATTTCATTATCTGTGCAAGGGTGAAAAGGCCCACAGACTATCAACCGCTTTTGACAGCGTAACCCTGTATGGCCAGGATCCTGACAACCGGCCTGATATTTATGGTAAGGTTGGTGAAAGCGGAGTCAGTGTGTGTTCGCTTCAGGATATGCAAAGACTTTATGAGGGTTTTGATTTGTGCAATCCAACCACCAGTGTGTCGATGACAATCAATGGACCGGCTCCGATGATTTTGGCTTTTTATTTTAACACGGCCATTGATCAGCAAGTTCAGAAAAAACAAAAATCTTTAGGCAGAAATCTGACTGAGGCTGAATACAAACAAACCGAAGCTGAAACCCTGGCCGCGGTCAGAGGCACGGTGCAGGCAGATATTTTAAAAGAAGATCAGGGGCAAAATACCTGTATATTTTCAATCAACTTTGCTCTGAAAATGATGGGCGATATTCAAGAATACTTTATTAATAATAACATTCGAAATTTTTATTCAGTCAGTATTTCCGGATATCATATTGCTGAAGCGGGCGCCAATCCCATCAGTCAATTGGCATTTACTCTGTCAAACGGATTTACTTTTGTTGAATACTACAGGGCCCGTGGATTAAAAATTGATGATTTTGCAGCAAACCTTTCGTTTTTCTTTAGCAATGGTCTGGATCCAGAATATTCTGTGTTGGGGCGGGTGGCTCGCAGAATCTGGGCTATAGCAATGAGGGATTTGTATAAATCCAACGACAGGTCTCAGAAACTGAAATACCATATTCAGACCAGTGGCAGGTCCCTGCATGCTCAAGAAATTTCCTTTAATGATATCAGGACCACGTTGCAGGCTCTTTTAGCTCTTCAGGACAATTGTAATTCCTTGCACACGAATGCCTTTGACGAAGCCATTACAACACCTACCGAGGCCAGCGTGCGCCAAGCAATGGCCATTCAGATGATTATTAATCGTGAGTACGGAGTATCTAAAAACGAAAATCCCCAGCAGGGCAGTTATTTTATTGATGAACTGACTGATTTGGTTGAAGAAGCCGTGCTGGATGAATTTTTACGAATCAATGAAAGGGGCGGGGTGTTGGGTGCTATGGAGACCCAGTATCAGCGCGGTAAAATCCAGGACGAATCAATGCATTACGAGCATCTAAAACATTCAGGTGAATTGCCAATTATTGGAGTGAATACTTTTATTGATCCAAAAACCCTTCAATCAGATTATGTACCGCCTAAAATCGAGCTGGCCCGAAGTAGTTATCAAGAAAAGGATTTGCAGCTTAGTCGAGTGAATGAATTAAAAAAATCCAACCAAACCAAAGCACAGCAAGAGCTGCAATTCCTAAAAGATGAGGCCTTGGCTGGACGTAATATTTTTGCGGCATTGATGAGGGCCTCCAGATATTGTAGCCTTTATCAGATGACACAAGCTTTGTTTGAAGTTGGCGGAGAATACCGCAGGAATGTCTAATGCAGTTTAGTCCCAGAATTTTTTTAAAAATATTAAAATGGTTTTTAGCAACCTGGTTAGTGGTATTTTTAATCAGCACCACGGTCTGGCGTCCCTCTAAAAACTTTCATGTGGTCGACGAGGGGAAATTTTATCGATCAGCACAGCTATCATTAGATGAGCTGTCTGATGTGGTCGATAAATATGGTATCAAAACTGTGATCAGTTTACGAGGAGCTCCGCAAACATCCTATTGGTATAAAAAACAGGGCGATTTGTTGGATAAAAAAGGCGTTCTGTTTCGTGCGGTATATTGGACCACTCACTACGTCCCCAACAAAGACGAGCTGGTCAGTTTTTTAACAACTTTAAAGGATGCTCCAAGACCCATACTGATTCATTGCAGGTCAGGAGCTGACAGAACGGGCGAAGCAGCTGCGATTTACGCCATCGAATATATGGGAAAATCCAAGGATCAGGCAATTTCAGATTATTTGAGTCTTGCAACATTACATGTGAGCTTTATCCATCCGGCCAAGAAATTTTTAGTACGTAGTTATCAGGGGCTTGATTGGGCAATCAATCAATACGATGAATGCAAAGAGCCTTTTAGATCTTACACGTCAAAAGGTCATTGCCGGGACTGATTGGCGTTTTGTTCAAAATGTTTTCAATGGTAAAAAATTAATTCAGAATTTTATCAACGATTTTTATTCCATCCACTGCGGCCGATGTGATTCCGCCGGCGTAACCAGCTCCTTCGCCACAGGGGTATAAGCCCTTGTGGGATACTGATTCCAGTGTATCAGCATCCCTGGTGACTCGCACAGGGCTTGAAGTTCTGGATTCAATCCCATGAAACTGAGCTTGGTCTGATAAAAATCCCTTCATTTTCTGATTGAAGCTTTCGACCCCAGTGATCAGATTGCGATACATAAAACCTGGCAGAAGCTCTTTAAAATTAATCGCGGCGACTCCCGAAGGGGAGCTGCTGGGAAGGACATTGCCTTTTTTGCCGATTAAAAAATCCATCAAGGTTTGTACGGGGATCTGATGAGTCCCGGAGGAATTTTGAACCGCTTTGAATGTTTGTTTTTCCAGCTGTTCGCGCAGTTTCATGCCACCAAAAACATCAGCGCCAAAATTTTTGTCATGATCAATGGTGACGACAATAGCTGAATTAGCAAAAGGTGAATTTCTATTGTAATTACTCATTCCATTGCAAACAATGCGATCAGGTTCTGTGCCACTGGATAAAACATATCCACCGGGACACATACAAAAACTGTATACGCCCTCATTGGTTTTATCATTGTGAAAGGTCAGTTTATAATTAGCTGAACCCAATTTTGGATGTTCAGCAAATTCCCGGTATTGGATTTTGTTGATCATTTTTTGTGGGTGTTCAATCCTAAGGCCCATTGCAAAGGACTTTCCCTCGATTTTGACATCTTTTTTTTGCAGTTCTGTGATCATGTCTTCTGCGGAATGCCCAGTAGCTAAAATAATTTTATCAGAATCAAAAACTTGATCATGTTCTGTGCGCACTCCAACAACGGTGTCTCCATTACACAAAATTTCCGTGATCTGGGTGTCGTAAAAAATCTGGCAGCCATTTTTAACTAAAAAATCTCGCATTTTTGGAATCACTCTTCTGATGCGATCACTACCGACATGGGGATTTGATAAATACTCAATTTCAGCAGGTGCCCCAAATTTTACCAAACGATTCATCACATAGGGGATGTGAGGACTCTTGATCCTGGTGATCAGTTTGCCGTCGCTATACAGACCGGCTCCGCCTTCCCCGTAACAGACATTGTTTCTGGGGTCGAATTCTCCGTAACGCCAAAATTTATTAATCCCTAAAATTCTTTTTTCAGCAGCACTGCCTCGTTCAAAAAGCATGCAGGGGACTCCGCTTTCGACAAATCTAAGGGCTGCAAACAAACCGGCGGGGCCTGCTCCGATAATGATTGGTTTTGGGCCCTGGTAATTTACTTTTTTGACATCAATTTGAATTTCAGGAAGTTTTTCGCCAGAGGCTGCGACTTCAACAGTGTAAACTTGGTGGGGATTGTGGCGGGTTCTGGAATCCAAGCTTTTTTTCAAAATCCTGTAATCACCATGTTCCGGCATCAGCCAAGCCAGGTGCTCTGACAGTTCTTCATCCAGAGGGACTTTGATGTCTTTAAAAACTTGAATCTTTTGATTTCGGGACATTGCGGTAGTCATAGCATGGTCTGATGGGTGCTGATACCGTAAATTTATGAGCGCTATTGTAAAGTACCTACCTCGAAAAAAACTCAGTCACTGGATCGGTAAACTTGTAAATTTTCAATTACCACCTCCGATTTCGTGGTTAAGCGTTTGGATTTTTGCAAAATACTATTCGATCAATTTGGCGGAAGCCGAGTTTTCAATATTTAAATATCCCAGCATCGGGGCCTTTTTCACACGCAGGCTCAAGCCTGGCATCAGACCTATTGCAAAAAATGATTTTGTTCATCCAGCGGATTCCTTGATCAGTCAGGCCAGTGAATTGCAAAATTCGGAACTGATTCAGGCTAAGGGTAAAACATACAGTTTGACCGAGTTTGTGGCTGATCTGGAGCTCAGCAAAAAACTGCAAAACGGATTTTTTGCCACCTATTATCTGTGTCCCACCGATTATCACCGAGTGCACAGCCCGGTCAGCGGTGTGATTAAAAAACGAATCCATATCCCCGGGGATTTATGGCCTGTTAATTCTTGGAGCACTGAAAATATTGATTCTGTTTTTGCCGTCAACGAACGGGTGGTGGTTGAGATTGAAACACAGCAAGGGATGGTCGCTGTGGTTTTTGTTGGAGCAACTAACGTGGGTAAAATAAGCTTGAGTTTTGAGTCTGATTTTTTCAGCAATCAAGGCCGGCAGAATAAGACTACTAAATTACATAAAACCCCAATTCAAAAAGGCGATGAGCTTGGGGTGTTTCATATGGGCAGCACTGTCGTCGTGATTTGCGAAAACAAAAAACTGATCTCAGACACCCAAAAGCTCCTGAACCAAAACGTCAAAATGGGCTCCTGGGTATAACCAAAGGTTAACACCTCTTTCGGTAATCCACCTTTCTGTGGTTAATTTTGAAATTTTAAAAATATATACCTGTGAATTTATTTAATAGGGTCCTCTGCGGAGCCTGGACGGCGGGGGCTTGACCCGAGCAGAGAAGCAGGAGCTGTGACCCTATTAAATAAATTCACAGGTATATATTTTTAAAATTTCAAAATTAACCGCAGAAAGGTGGCTTGGCGTCTACTGGTTGTCCTCGTCGCCATTGACGGCGATTAGGTTCCCTGAATCCGCATTGTCGATGATGGATTGGTAGCTTACCCTCTGGCTGTTTTCAGTATAATCAATCAGTGCTGACAACAGAGCTTCAGTCGAAGGCGACGCTATGGCGCTAAAGTAAGTTTCCAGGCCATTAGTGATGATGTCCAGGTTTTTTGTGCCGTTGGGGTCAGTTGCTGATTTCTTCATCGCAAAATAAACCATGTTGTAATAGGAATAGGTCGAGCATCCATTAACAAACAGAATCTGATACTTTGATTTATTCATTGCTAAGTTAATGCCACTTTTGGTTCTGAAATCATTAGGATCTAGATATTCACCCAAACCCGAATGCCCAGCGTACATCACAACAGATGTGTTTAATAACCCATCAGCAAATAGTCTTCTGAAGCTTTCAGTGTTCCAACCAGCAGAAATGCCAAAAAACATTCTGATTCTAATGGTTTTCCCAGAATATTCAGCCGTCAGTAAATCAACTGTACCATCTAAGTTATTGCCTAAAAGGGCTTCTGATAAATCTTCAGCGTTCAGTCTTTTTGCGGCAAAACCCTTGGCAATGAGATAGTCCTTTACCTGTCGGTAATTGGTCGCATTGATGTCTTTTGATACGTCAGGATTTTTTGATTTACTGGAATCATCCATGCCAAACAATAAATCCACAGTCAGAATATTATTTTGAAATAATCTGTCATATTCTGGGAAGGTCAACTGAGTGTTTTCTAAAGCTTTTAAGCTTGCTGAATACAATTTGTAATCTTGATTTTCAACCAGCTGGCATCCAAAAGCCCAGGGATTAAAAAAATACCAATAGTATTCTCGCTCGGGATGGCTCGAGTCTCCGCAGGGATTTATAGTTTTGCCATCGCTGTCTTTTGTAAGGCTTTGGCTATAAATCGTATAGGGATCCAGCGGCAGCGCCACGGTCAGCGAATCGGCAGTGTTTTCAACTAACAAAATTCCAGTGTACAAATAATCTGCCTGCCACTTTGAATCTGCAGTCTTATTTAAGCTCAAAACCTCGACTTTATAATCCCTCTTCGGCGCCCCTTTAGGTTCTGAGTGATTCAGTGATCCAAACAAAAAAGCCACTTGCTGATCAATTGCCTGCAGTATTTTTGCATTTGTTGGATTGGTGTTGGTTGAAAACTGAACTTGGCCCTTGAAGGTCATCTGGGCTTCGTAGGCATTGGGACTGTAAAATTGTGGGGAGCTATTGTGAAAACTTGGTTTGGGTGATGATTTTTTTGCACTGACAGTCAGGTCTGATTTTGCATTTCCTCTGGAATCAACAACTGCAAAAACTCCGGCTAATACCAAGGCGCTTAAAATAATTTTCATAACCCATCCCCATTCGCTTACATTGGCTTGGTGTTAAATGAAAAGCATCATGGGGTCAAATAGGATAAACGCAAAGGGTACAATCTGTCTCACTGACTTGCACCTGGGACAGATCTTTTAAGTTTTTCTTTAAGTTTTCAAAAAGCCAAGCCGTCAGATTTTCTGTGGTGGGATTGGATAAGCCAGGCACTTCATTTAATAGTTTGTGATCCACATTTTTTAAAACGTTTTGGCAAATTTTCGACAGTTCATGATAATCCATCAACCATCCTGTTTTTGGATCACATTCCCCCCGCAGAACCACGGTGATCTTAAAAGAATGCCCATGAGTATGACGGCAGGGGTGTTCAATGGGCAGATGGGGTAGGAACCTGGCTGATTCAATACTAAATTGGTGTCTTAATTCGACTTTCATAGTAAGTGATCTATATGACGTCAAATACGTTAAAGTCAAAATTCAAATACGGCATCAAGGTCAACAAAGACTATCTTAAATTTTCGGCAGCTCATTTTTTGATTTTCGATGCTCAAAATGCAGAAAGGCTTCATGGTCACAATTACTATGTTAATTTTGAGGCTGGACTCAACAGCAACCTGGATGACAAAGGGTTTATTTTAGATTTTAAGGAAGTTAAACAAGTTTTGCGCGAGGTTTGCGATCAGTTGGATGAAAGGGTGTTATTACCAGATCTTCATCCCGAGATCAGAAAAACCACGGTTAAAGATCATCTACAGATAAAATTCAGAAACAGAACCTATATGTTCCCTGTGGATGAGGTTGTTATGCTGCCTATGATAAATACTAGCTGTGAATGTTTGTCGCAATACCTGCTACAGCAGTTGTTAGAACACATAAAAGGACTGTCGTTTTTGAAAATCGAAGTCCAAGAAACCTCCGGTCAAAGCGCTTACGCAATCTTTAGCGATCCCAAAAGCTAAAAGGTCTTTTGGATTTATAAAACTATAAGGCCACTGATCAAAAAGCTAAAAAAATATCTCTGTGATTTTACATCTTGTGAATACATTTGCGAGCGCGCATGGCATATCTGGTGTTGCGTAAATGCAAAGATAATTTTTTTCACTATTTTTAGACACTCGCTAACGGCCGCGGGCTCATCTCTCGTATTGAATCATTTACTCTAACTAAGTATATGATCAATAAATTATCATATACTTAGTTAGAGTAAATGACTCAACACCAGATATGCCCCGCGCGCTCGCTGCATGTGTCTAAAAACAGTAAAAACAAATTACCTTTGCATTTATGCAATACGAGAGATGAGCATGCGGCCGTTAGCAAGTATTCACAAGATGCAAAATCACAGAGATATTTTTTTAGCTTTTTGATCAGTGGCCGCGCTTATTGAAATAATATTTTCGGTAACCAGGACGAGTTTTTTTCCAGATGCTAAAGATTCCGTCTTCAGGAAAGACGTTGACCCTAAAGATATTAAATAAACTATCGGCAAAATGCAGTTCGCCCAATGATGTGTTTAAACCAAATGTGTAGCCAGCTTTTTTAGCTGAAGCGTGCACTGAAGGGGATGATAAACCAAATGGGTAGGCAACACTGGTGATTTTGGTTTGAAACTCTTGTTCCAGCGTCGATTTTGAAATCAGCATTTCTTGAAATACTTTATCATCTGTTAGTTCAGTTAATTTTAAATGGTCGTTTCCATGACTGCCAATTTCAAAAACCCCGCTTTGCGCTAGAGTTTTCCGTTCTTCTGCATTCATGATTCCAAAGGTCGGGCCGTCTTTTTCGTCCCACCAATTGTGATCTACCTTTTTGCCCAGTAAAAAAATCTGCGCTGTCATGCCGTATTTTTTAAGCAAGGGCACAGCATTTTTTAAATTGTCTTTGTATCCATCGTCAAAGGTCAGCAATACTGGTTTTTTGGGAAATTCAGAATAAGGTTTTTTTAAATCCAAAAAATCTTTTATTTGATTTAAGGTTATTGTTTGAAATCCAAAAAATTTTAAATACCACAGATGTCTTTCGAAATTGTTTTTAGTGACAAAAATTCTGTGTTTTGTCTGAAGCTTTGTGTCTGGTATCATGTGGTACATTAATATGGGAATATTTTGTGGCTTAATCCGTTTAAACAAAGCTTGTTTGTATAAATCTTGGATTTTTTCTTTGACCAATGACAGTGAAAACTGATGAGTGACTTTCAGCTTTGCGGCTTTCGCCTGATCGGTCAGTGCTGCATGATTTTTAATTCCAGTTGTAAATTGCCGGATTAATTCAGGCCAAGGTGCAGTTAGTTTGTGTGAATCCACACCAATGTCACCAAAATTAGAAGCCTTAAATGGCTCAAAATCTTTTTCGGTTAACCATCCCAGGGCATTGTATTCCCCCACGCAAAAAACGGGGATTCCATGGGCTGCGGCCTCTATGGCTACTCGACCAGAGCCCACGACAGCGTCACAAATATTCCAGTGTTCTTTCAGGTTTAAGTGCCCATGAATGTGCAGATTAGTAAACCCGAAACTTTTGATTTTAGATTCCATTTCGGCAGACAAATTTCCTGTCAAAACAATATCCAAGATTGTGCTATCCAAAGCCGCTTTTGACTTTGAAAGTTCAGCTAAAAATTCTAACAGACGTTCACCCTTAGGGCCCGAGGATCTGCCGATCCATGATATCCGCAATTTTGTCGAACGTTCCTTTGAAATTTCATGGGTCGAAAAGGCAAAGGGGTTTTCAATCACTTTTATTTTAGATGCTGCGGTTTTAAATTGTTGAGTCTGGCTAAGCTTTACGTTTTCACAAATGGCGATCAAAAATTCCCCGTAATTATCAATCAAGCGCTTTGACCAAGAAAAATGCTGTCGGCCATGCAGGGTAGTGACCAAAGCTATGGGAAGTCCCATCCTGGCCAGCGATGCATGCCTGACCGCCGCGCGCGAATGGCAATGGATGACTTGGATTTTATTTTTAATTAAAAACTGTCTGAGCTTGATAGCAATTTTGAAACGATTCACTAAATCAGATTTGGATATCGGCATTGAAACGCAGTGTGATTTAAATGGGACATGAAATTTATCCGAAATCACGTAAACCTGGTGACCATCGGCGGTTTGTGAATCGCTTAATACTTGGGCATAAACCTCGGCCCCTGTAAGTTCTGTTTGCGATAGCAGATGGAGTGTGTGCATACTTAATTTGTATGGACACAACAAAGAACCAGTCAATTTCAATCGGGAATATTTTATTATTAGTTATTGTTTTAAGCATTTTGGTTTTTTCACGGCCAAGCCTTGCAGTTAATTGGGCCCCCTTGGATTCTGGTACAAAAACCAGCACTTCTGAAAAATCAGCTCCTGCCGAGGAAGCTCAAGAGGAAGAACCAGCGTCAGAGCCCATCAGACTTAAGCAAAATCGACCAACAGAGAACGTGACTGGTGTGGTGATAGGAATCAGGCGTAAAAAGGGGACTGAGATTTTGTTTAAAAATGTTAAAGAGCCTGTGGTGATTCCATTTTTAAGTTATCACAATAAGATTTTTAATAGGTGCTTAGACAGTCAGAAAAAAGGCAAACCAGTCACAGTCCGCATTGATCAGGAATCCAGACAAGTTTTGGATGACGCTTCTGATGCAAATGAAGGCAGTTCCAACACTAAATAGGCTTTAAAAGGGCGTCGAAACCTATTAAACAGTAGTTGACAGAATTTATTAAAAACAATAGTTTTCGGTTTACATAATCAGGATGCAAGATCTTGAGCGCACAAAGCGCGGGAGTAGCTCAGTTGATAGAGCGTTGCCTTGCCAAGGCAAAGGTCGCGGGTTTGAATCCCGTCTCCCGCTCCAAGTCTGCGAAAGTATAGGTTCTTCCCACTCAACATTAGAACTAGAAAAGCCAAACCTAGATCTATTTTTTTCATACATGAATTTTGTGTCGGAAATGGAAAATGCGAAGGAAAAAATTTGGGATGGATTTGTTTCCGCTGAAAATGTGATCTTTAGGCAGTTTTCTTAAGGCGATCCAAGCCATCCAAGATGAAAACACGAATTAAGACTTGATAGGGGATGCCCTGCTTTTCAGCAACAGCCTTCAATTGCTCAACGGTTTTTTCATCTAAAGCAACGCTTGTGGGTTTTTTTCGAGAATCTTTGTAGCGTTTCATAGCCGCAAGAATTTTTTTGGAGTCCAATTGGAAATCTCCATCATATTCTTTCAGAGATTTTACGTAAGATTTCTTCATACAATTTCCTTTCCTTTCGATGAGCCGGCCTGGCGCTGATAACTCGCACCCGCCCATCCCGGAGTGTAAAAGCGACTTGCAATAATCGACCAGTTAAAGCTGGGCCGACCAAGCCAAGTCTTTGTTCATCAGCTTTAGGACTTGTTTGAATCCCAAGCGGAAGCGCCTGACCAGAGCGAAAAACGGCTTCAACTTCTTCAACAGAGATTTTGTGTTTGTTTGCGTTTTTGGTTTTATTGCCTTTATCCCACTCAAATTCAAAGTGAGAGGTTTCTAAAATCCAAAAAAGCAGCCATTCAACAAATTCCCACTGAGCCATTAAAACACTATACTAACACTATCTGCATAGTGTCAATATCTTAAAGGTTTTGGCTTGATCTGGCTGAACACACAAAGAAAGGGGGCGTAAGATATTGAAATTATTCAGGAGCGGATTTTCAAAATATCCCGCTCTAAGTTTCAAAACCCATAAGACATAAAAAATCTTTTATAATTCAAAAAAACCAGTTCTGGTGAATGAATCTTTTAAATCGATACCTGACATGGTCACCCAAGCGAACTGGCTTTTCACTGTTCCTTGAGCATTAGTTACCTTTACAAAATATTGCCCTCGCTTAGTCCATTGATCCAAAACTAAATCAAAGGTCGCATTGACTGCTCCGTCAATTGCCGTTTCCTGCATTCCCGTCAATCGACAGTACTAATCGCAGCTTACAAATTGTTTGCTGAAAGCGACTGTTTGGTCGTTAGCATCAGACAGTTTGAAATTTGTGATGACTCCGCAAAGCTGACTTTGCTTTCGCTCAGGCACACTGCAGGTTATTTTTAAAGACTTCTTGTTACCATTCATAGCATCTACAGTAGATTCAGTTTCAAAATAAATATTCATTTCACCAGAAAAATAATTTCTGTCAGCATCGGTTGAATTAAAATACACAGTATGCAGACCATTAATACCGCCGGCAACTATGTGATACTGATTGTTCCAAAAACTCAGTCGAACTCTTTTGGCCTGCATGTTGGATAGTGAACCTACATAAACATTTTCGTTGATCAAGCTTCTGGCGCAAGCAATTGCTAAACCATATTCACTCTGATTAGAGGCTGCAAACGTAATACTGGGGTTTGAGATTTCCATATTTACCGGTGCGGCCATGGCAGTCGCTGTTATAAATCCAAACATAATGGCTACAGATAAAATTTTGATCGCAGATTTTGCTTTCACAAAAGCTCCTTGTAGGTAATTTGTACCTATTTATACAGGAGGCTTTTAGAAAAAAATAGATGTTAGTTTTTTTGTCAGTGACCGATTTTTGGCAATTTTAGAAATTGAATTAGCTGTTTGGAAACTAATAATGTCACTAGTGATCACAAGTTAATCGCGATTAATCAGAGATTATCATTTGAGCAATACCTATGGTAGCTGCAGCACTGATTGCCGTAGTCAGGGGAGCCAAAAATAAGCCATTGTCTAAGTCTTAACATTTAGGGCCAGTTATAAAGCAGCTCCTGGTCACCTGCGTTTTGCAATCTCAAGTGGTCATGAAAACTTTAATTGTTATACTATCAATAGTACTTAATTCATCCATGTTGTTTGCCAGTTATGCCGAAGTCTTATTAAAAGAGGTCGATCAGAACCATATGATATACAGATTTAGGACTGCGGGGATTCTGGAAAACGGACGGTTTTCTTCGGTCCAATCTGTCAGCCTGAGTTTTGCAAAAATCAATGCCATCAATCAAGCCAAAATCAAAGTTAAAATTAACAACAAAAACTATTCTGCAAAGCTGATCAATTGTCAGGCCGAGGGTGAATGGTACAACGAATACGGCGTTCGTGTTGTTTGCAACCAACAGCTAAAAGACGGGATGACCTTTGTTAATATGCAACTGAAGGCTAAAAAAATCCAACTGTGGAATGCTGAGCAAATCAAATCGGCACACAAGGATTGGGATAAATCATTATTTGGACCGGCTCCTGATTACACATACGTTGAAATCGTGACGTTTCTAGAGGGCAGCCCCTTGCTGACGGCCCAGGATGACGGTAGTCCCATGAGGTTGCCGATTTCAGTGCTTAAAAACCTAGAGCTTAAAGGCTTACCGCCCTTTCAGCATAAAACCTGGGACTTCTAAATTATTTTAGAAACTAATATGTTTAGCCATTCCTCGCTAAATTGGAAGGCAACCTATCGGGTATTTTTAATCATCGCTCATTGGTTTTATTGACAACCTGTCGGGTATTTTTTCAAGCGCGATTAAAAATCTTTGTTTTCAGATTCGATCTAGGGCAAAAATTGTGAATCAAAAAAATCTGAGGGAGAATTCAATGACACCAGCATCAACATATATTCGCGCCGGTTATTTTTTAGCGTTGATTTTGTTAAGCCTATTGCCAGTACAGTTTGCTTTTGCGGGCTGGGGATTGTTTGAGCTTAAGAACACTTTCTTAACCTGCACTACCGCCAGCGATAAATACACAGACAGTCTTAAGATAGCTATTTCAGAGGGCTATGAAAGTCGTTGGATCGTCACGGTGGCTTTAGTGACTGCTGCCAATAACTCAAACTCCGAACCTGGTGCACAAATTATTTTTCAAGACGTAGTGACTGATAAGCAATCTGACCGCGACTTTTGGCGCTTTTTAAATGAAGAAAAACATTTCGCTGTGGAAATCGACAAAAACCTGGCAACAGGAAAGGGTATGGTCAGCGCCCTTTTTGATAACACTTGGTTGCCCAATTTAGCAGTGTCGTCTTGGATTGAATACGAAAACCTAACCTGCGAACCCAATGCCAAATTCACAGCTTATATCTGGAGAAAATAATCAGACGGATTTAACTGGTCTCTGATATTTAATCGAGCCCATTGATGATATCCGGACGTTATACGCAGCCTATACATAAGATGAGTGTTAATTCTAAGGTTTAATATTTGTTTCCACTCTATTGTTACATTGAGATCTTAAGTGCCCGTAAATTTAGCCTTTGGATAGGGGATTTAGTCAGTCCCATTTGCTAATATTATGGAGTGCAATCAGCTTTAGGGGGAAATATGGATTTTAAGTTTTTATTTTTAGGTGCGGTTTTTTTAGTGTTGTCAGCCTGTTCATCAGGGGTGATCAGTTCAAAAATTGAGCCTTATTCTGATCCCGATCAAGAAATTGAAAGAGTCCAAAACCTTGTGGACGAAGCTGTAGTTAAGCATTACGAAATTTTAGCTGTAGAGGACCTAACCAAAGCACAAAAAACATTGGAAAGAGCCAGAAAATATTTATCAGACGGTGAAAAGCAAAATGACATTTTGGCAAAAACTGCTGAAGCCGAGGGTTATATCAATAGAGCTAAAAAAACAGCGGCTCTGAGAAAGCCCCACATTGAAATCGTAGTCAGTGCTCGCGAGCTGGCTATAAAAGCTGGCAGCAAAAACGATCCTGCGAACAATGATACTTTGAAAGAAATTGATCAGGACATAGTCGAAGATATGGATGAAGTCGCAGATTTTACGCCCGAAACAATTTCGAAATTTCAGCTTAAATATTTAGACCTTGAGCTATCTGCTTTGAAAAATAAATATTTAGGTAAAACTAGATCTTCAATACAAGGCGTGAAATCCTATGCCAAAAAATTTGCACCTATATCTCTGAAAACCGCAGAAATAGATCTGAAAAATACTGAAAATATGATCACCGCTGAAAGACATAATTTTGATGGATACAAAACGGCCTTGGCAAAATCGAATCAATCCAGTCAGAAGCTGATTGATGTTTTGGATCACATTAAATCCACTGGTTGGAAGCTTGACGAAGTCACTGCCATTAAGTTGGTTGACCAAAACGCACAGATCTCGGGACTGTCAAATAATCTAGATAAAGTTTCTGCCGAGACTTCTAAAAAAGACGCTATGATCAAAGAACAAAGCGCAAAACTGCAAGCAGCCAGTTCGGTTATTGGTTTGCAAAATGCGATCGACAGCGCTCAGAAACAATTTTCCCCTGATGAAGCTGAAGTCTATCAACAGGGAAAAAGCGTTTTGATCAGATTAAAAACCATTAATTTTGACAGCGGCAGTGCCTCGTTACCGCAATCTGCGATTACGGTGCTATCTAAGGTTCAAGCTGTAGCGACTAAGCTTAAACCCAAACAAGTGGTCGTCGAGGGTCACACGGATTCAGCAGGAACAGCTGCGGCTAACGAGAAGCTTTCTCACAGAAGGGCTCAAGCTGTGGCGACCTACCTAAGCAGTGGTGGGATTCAAAACAATAAGGTCTCTGCAGTGGGGTTTGGATTTAAGAAGCCCATAGCGTCTGATCGGTCCAAGGAAGGCCGATCAATGAACCGTAGGGTTGACATCATCATTACCCCTGATGAAAAGCCTGAAGGCCAATAAAGCCTGGCAGAGCCTTTTAAAATCTTAGGGCTAGGACAGCTGTAACAATTTAGGGAACTGTGGGAATTTTAGTCATGGTTTCAGCTTGGTAACGATTAATTACCTGCCTTCAGCTCAAACCAATAAGAGCCTATTTCAAAACCCAGTAGCATTTACCTGTTAAAGCAGTTTTTGTCACCTGGCGAAAGTGTTCATAGATTGCACATAGCTAATCATGAAACCCAAGGGGGGTTTTATGATGAATAGAACGCTTAACGTATCGTTTTCGATTTTGATCCTGATGGTGGCATCGGTAGGCCTGGCTAATGGCTTGTCGAGCACACAGTACGGTATCAAAGCCGAAGACTATGTCGATGAAAGATTCTCGGATGAAAATCTGAGAAATCTGGATTTATCGGCAGAAGACTACAAAAGGGTTTTAGACATCAAAAGGTTTATCGAAAACCGAATCGCTAAGATGGCTGTGCCCAGGGTCACTTACAATGTGTCAGCTGACCCTTACATCCAGTACTATTCTAAACAAATAGACAGGGTGTTGTCACAGTACGAAAGCGGTTGGTTAACGGTTAACGAATCACAGAAGTTGGCAATGAAATACTTGAAAGGGTTTTTCAGGTGGATCTCTAAAGATCCAGCAGCCAACCAAAAGCCTGCAGTAGCAGTGCCGCTGGGAATTCGTGGATAAAGCTTATCGCTACAGATAGGCAACGACCTTTCGATAGTCTAAATTTTAACAACAGAAGCCTTCCGAAAGGAAGGCTTCATAATTTTTGGGCCTGTGGATTTTGTCAGTTGTTCTGCCAAAATTTCGTTTCTATATTTAATCTGCCTTAAATCTAAATATTGCCTCTGATTCAGTGTCTGCTGATTCTGTCTCAGTCTTTCTTGCTGATTGCGATTCTGTATTTTTTGACAATGAAAATTCTGAGCTGGTTTTTGATCTGATTAAAATTTTCTTTTTGTCGTCCTGACAGATTTCGATATTATTATTCCAATCGCATTTAAACCAAATGCCAGAGCCATTGGGTCTGTCTTCGCCAAGGGCTTGCAAGAGCCCAGATTCTTTTGAGCAGTTTTTCCAATCAATAAAAAACTGCGCCTTGTCTTCGGGGTCTTTGTTAATATTAATTTCGCATTTCTGTTTGTCCTCAAAGCTTCCGATTTTTAATTGCGAATGCAGCCTAAAACTCAAGCCAATAAATTTCTGTATAAAATCGTCTGCAGATATATTCTCAAGCTCTTCGCTGTGAATAAGGGCATTTAAGGTGCGGACAGAGTTTATGTCCTTGGTAAAATCCCACAACCATTCATGAACAATCATAAATGAATACTGCACAGGACGTTGGCTTTTAAGCCACTCCATCATACTTTTATTGTAATCGTATTTTACCATGGCGGGAGCTGCGGGATCAGCTGGATCAATGGAAACTTTGGTGCTGACACTTAATTCATCAGCTTTTGGGATTGATCTGATCACAGTCTGCAACAACCTGGTTTTGCCATTTGAATCCTCGTGTTTGCAGTTTTCTGGTAAGTTTCCTATCAAGGCTTCGTCAGAAAGCGTGGACAGGCCAAAGGAGCTTGGTTGCCACAGTCTTTTGCTGTTTTCTGATGGCTTTTTGTCTAAATCCTTCAAATAGTTTTTAAAGCTTTCGTGCAGCTGGGTGTTGAGTCTTTTGAGTTGCTTTAAAATTCTGACTTGAGACGCTTTCCAATCGGTCGCCTCTGTCATTGGATTGGCTGAATCGTAGGTCACCAAAAAATCAACAGCATAAAAATCTGTAAATTTATTGGTCTCGGAATTTTTGCAGTATGCAACGTCGCCGCCATTGCCAATAACGGTTTCATCAGCCCTATAGGTTTCCAGCAGATTTTGGATGTCGCCAATACTTCCTGTTGGTGCAGAGCTGCCGGCAGTGGGGTTGGCGGGTGAGCTTTCACTTTGAGGAGTGCTGGGGTCAGCGGAACTTCTGTCAGGCTTTGGATCACATGCTACTAAAGCCATCAAGGGCAGAATAGTCATAAAACATATTTTGCTGGTCAAGTTTTTCATTTTTGATTTCCTTTTGTAAGACTAAAAAATTGCATGTTCATTTGATAAACGTCATCAGCAGTGCTGGTTTTTGCCAGTTGACTGATGTCTTTTTGAAACTGAAGAATTAAATCCTTGAATGCCTGAAGATCTTTTTTTGCGATCGGTACAGTCTGACCAGTGATATATCTTTCAGTTATGGGTTTTTCATCCAATGCCACTATCGCCTGGGTGATCATTTCTTTATGAAAAGACCTGATGGCCTCAGACGGAATATCGGTGGTCGATACAAATTTAGTTTCAGTGGCGATCAATTTGTGATTTGAAAACTGCAGTAATCCCAGCTTCAGCAGCCGATCTATGGCTGTTTGAGCTTGGTCTTTATCTATACCTAGTTTTAAACAAACAGTGGGGATGTCCAGGGTCTTAACCAAATGGGATAATTCCAAGATAGCTACCATATACCAGTTTTTCAAAAAAAATATTTTTTCATCGGTGATGTTAGTGGGTTCTGTAAGAGTCATGTTTGTGCTGAGTATTTTTTCGGAATGGTTTCTGACTTTTTGGGACTTTGCGGATTCGCTCCGAACTGTTTCAATAAACAGTCTTTGCTTGCCTTTTTGTTTAAAAATTTTAGGTGCGATGACTTCAGCTCGGTCAGAAGACAGATTTTTCTGTCCTCTGAGGATTCTTGACAGGTGCGAAGCTGGAATTTCCAGATCCCTGGCAAAGGCTCTGATTGAATAAAACTGATTTTTTATTTTTCTGGTTTCAAATTCTGATTTTAAAATATCACGATAAGTAGTCATCAGTATTATCATCAGCAATCAGGATGCCATCATAAGTATGAAAGAACTTTGGACATTTTAGATTTTTGATTAGGCTGAGTGTTTAACCCTTTGACAGCACTGACAATTTGCGGCTGTTGCCCAGGGGCAACAAATTCGTAATTCACAGAAAACAAATTTTTAAATTTTCCTGTATTTTGAATTTCACAAACCAAAAGGAGGTTTCTATGAAACTAAGAATTTTAACAATCGGTGCTTTAATGACTCTTGCCTGTGGAGCCATTGCAGCACCCCAGAAAGCCATTCTAGAAAAAATCACCACTGACTTACAAAATCGATCATATGCACAAACTTGCACAGTCAAGATTGGCCAAGCTAACGATCAAGACTTTGTGTTCGAAGGCTCTGTCGAAATCTGGCATTCAATCGGCATTGGTGGTTATAAGACCGTCAGTAATGTGCAGATCGATAAAGACACTGTGGAATTAATGATTCCCGAGGTTCTGAACACGCCTGTGAATGCAATTGGTTCTGGACAAGCGGCTGTTCAGTATAAAATTGTTGCCAACGGGAATTTTCACCTGTTCGCAGCCCGTGGACCTGAACTGACTGTGACTACACCTTCCAGTGCGGCACAGGGGTTGGAAATGTTTTTAGATCAAGTTTGCCGCTAGATGATGTCAGTGCATTTGGTTTTTAAATAACTGCGGCTGTTTCGGCAGCTGCAGGAATATAAACCTTTCTGTATCAGACTGATACAAAATTGCTTTCAGCGGAAAATGATTGCCACTCAAAACTTTGACATCTGTTCTGAGTGGCTCAGAAAATGTTAAATTTGAGCAAGAATGAAACACTTTTTTTTCATCAAAAAGATTTTGATAAACACTCTGGTTTTTACCATGGTGATTTCGTTATTTGAATCTTACCGAGCCAATGCAGTCTTTCACCAAACTGCTTTTTGGAGAACAAAATGTGTTGCTGGAAGATTTGTTCATTTAGGAGGTTCCCCTGCGACAAATTTTATTGTCCCGCAAGGTTGCAGAACCGTTTTAGCTAAAATCTGGGGATCTGGTGGTGCGGGCTCTGGCGGCACTACGGGTTCCACCTACGGTGGTAATGGCGGCGCCGGAGGATTTTCCCAAGCACAGTTTACCGTGGTCCCTGGTGAAACCCTCAGGATTTTGACTGGGCAGGGCGGAGTTGCCGATTATGCTGGTGGCACTGCGGGCGCTTCAGCCAGAATTTTAAGGGGAATTGTTTCAACCCAAGCTAATATTTTAATTCAAGCAGGCGCAGGCGGCGGGGCAGGTTTGTCTGTTGAAGGCACCATGGGCGGTGATGGAGGAAACGGCGGTGGTGATGTGGCAACGGCGGGAGAAACCGTGATCAATGGAACTATCACTGTTGGTGGTGGTGGCGGAGGAACTGTTTTTGCCGGAGGCGCAGCTGGAACTAATTCAGCCAGTCCCGGATCAATTGGTAATCCTGGTGTGGCCTTAGCAGGTGGTAACGGTGGTACAACGGGCGGCCGAGGTGGCGGCGGTGGTTATTTTGGTGGTGGCGGTGGTGCCGGAGTTACAAACACTTCAACCATGGCTGTGTCGGGCGGTGGCGGTGGCGCCGGCAGGATTACTGGGACTGGATTTGGTTTAACAGGATCAGGAATGGTACCTCCAAATATGCTTGATATTGATTACCAACCTGGTGTGGGCGTCGGTGGGCAGGGTGGATCACCAGCTTCCGTGGGCAGAACTCCTGGCCAAAACGGTGGCCCAGGTTTGACTGTGTTTTATTATTTTTAAGTGCAAGATTATTCTAAAT
Source organism: Pseudobdellovibrionaceae bacterium (assembly GCA_044359815.1). Taxonomy (GTDB): domain Bacteria; phylum Bdellovibrionota; class Bdellovibrionia; order Bdellovibrionales; family Bdellovibrionaceae; genus JBIKLL01. The sequence continues at coordinate 2,265 of JBIKLL010000022.1, read as the reverse complement.
AGGCCGCAAACTGCGGATCATCCAAATTTTTAAAAACGTAACCCTCATCCAGCAAGGTCTCGATAATTTCTGGAACTTTCCGAACAGTGTTTTTTTGATTTTCGTGTAATAAAACAATGCCGCCATTGACGGCTCTGATGCTGTCCAAGACATGGCCTACAAAGTTTTTTCGATTTTTTGCAGCCACATCACAAATTTCAGCGTCTTTATCTGAAACCTCACCTGTTGAATTGAAACCCCAGTCACAGGAATCCACGTGCCAGCCTACGATTTTGTAACCTCTTTGATGAAACTCTTCGTTGGAAAAGCAGGTTGAATTTCCATAAGGGTATCTGGCTAATTTAAAGGGCCCCAAAAAATCTGCAAACAGACTGTCAGATTCGTTGATTTGGTAAAGCTGTCTGCCCAAAGATAGTTTATGAAAATTGGCATGATCCCAAGAATGATTGGCGATCAAATGCCCGTGATTCAAAGTGCTCGCCACTTGATCTGGTGCTTGTTGGGCTTTATTACCTACCATAAAAAAAGTTGCTTTGATGCCGTGTTGATCCAGCAGATTAAGCAAAAATTCATTGTTACCTTTAGAGGGTCCATCATCAAAAGTTAAAACAACCTGTTTTTCAGGAGGAGCTTCTGTGATGCCCGAGATATATCTGCAAGGGTTAGGGGGTAAATTTTTGTTGAGTTTTTGCGCTATTCTGGCTTCGCGCATTTCTTGAATTTCTAATTCTTCAATTTCAGCTTGATTAGGGGTGCAAGCGGTTAACAGATAAGCTGCTGAAATAATTAAAAGAATTTGAGATTTCACTAGAGCTTCCTTAAAGATAGAGTAAATACTTATCAAGCCATTGCATGCTAAAAATCTGCTTAAAATAAGTTCACGTGATTTATTAAATTAAGTTTCGCCAGTCACTGGATATTTACTAACCAATCAGAATAGCTAATATAATTTACATTTCAAAATCGTAAGCTACTTATAAAAAACGCACTGTGTTAAATGTTTCATCCAATCAAACAAAACATTCATTCAGGAGAACCCTTATGATGATTCAAGCTTTTTTTGCAGTAGCTCTGGGATTTTTGCCAACAGCTAAAGCCGACAGTTTAGAATTTCAAAAAAAACACAGCCTAGTGATTTACACAGACGCTGAGAATTTTAAAAACTTTAAGAGGTTTAAATCTCATCCTTGGCTGAGAAATAAATTTGTCGATTTAAAACAATCAGAAGTTTCTATCAATGGAGCTGATCGAACAAAAGCCAAAGTGGATTTCAGAGGGCAGTCTTGCAGTGAAGCCGACAGGCCATGTCTGGAAATTGAGTCAAAAACCCAATTGCAGGTAAATAAAAAATTGAAATCAAAAGAATTTAATCTGAACTCGCTGGCAGGTGATAAGGGTTACATCAATAATAAAATTGGATTTGGAATGGCTAAAGCCTTTGGGTTGATTACTTTTCCAACTGAGTACATCCAGGTCACTCTGCAAGACTTTGCTCAGACTGACAGTTTAGAATTGGGACTTTATTTAATCATGCAAAAGCCCGTTCAGTTTTTGAAGGGTCAACTGGATGCAGATTATGTAGCCAGAAAGCGCTATCAGTATATTGACAGCCGCTTTGTTAACCCAGAACTCAAAATGGACAAAAAACAAATTCAGAAATTTCTGGATGATTTGTATGAATCAGCAGAAGAAGAAACTATTAAAGGCACAGAATTAGTTTCAGCTCTTAAAGAAACCATGGATTTAGATCAGTATCTGGATTGGTTGGCGCTGAATTCAGTGGTTAAAAATGGTGACTATGCCGATGAAGTTTTCTTTTTTGCGAACCTGAAGGCCAATTCAAAACCCTATTTTAAAATTTTGGCTTGGGATTTTGATGATTTGTTTGGCAGCATTCACAGCATACCCTTTTACACCAGAAGCTGTGATGATTATGAATATGCCCCAGTTCACAACTGCGAAAGCCCTTTGGACCGTGCAATTATCAAGGATCCGGTGGCTTACATGTATCTGCTAAACAGATTTAAAAAATCCATCAGCAATATTGTGAATGATCAGTTGATTGAAAATCTTGAAAAACAAATTTGGAGTGAGCTTTATTTTTATCTGATTGATCCAAAAATAGTTGAGGCCGCAAAACGTGACAGACGCAGTTTGTCCTATGATCCTAATTCAATTTTAAAATTGCTAAAAAGTCGAATGCTGCAGATTCAAAACCGCAAGGCGGAACTGCTAAAGCAAATCGATTCCGAGATTTCAAGACTG
>JBIKLL010000084.1:0-11228 GCA_044359815.1 Pseudobdellovibrionaceae bacterium | reverse complement strand
AAAGTCCGTGGGATCTTCGCTGAATTCCGCGGAAACATCATAGGACTGGTAGTCGTCTACCAATTGCTCCTGACTGTCAGGGAAGCTGTCATCCAATTGAAAAACAGATTCAAAGGCTGAATCATAGGGAACATCCGAAGGATTGGCCAGATCTTCCGCGGAAGCCAGAATCGACAATAGCATCACTAAAGCCCCAGTTCCTAGTTTAAGTCGTTGAGTGATCATTTCGCTCTCCTTTTTATTTATCCAAATCTTTTGTTCGGATTTATTTCGGAACATTGATTTGTAGTTTTATTTTAGTCCCTGCACTTTAAATGCCAGGGTTTGTTCTGATTTCGATGATCTGAAAAATTATTCGGGTCAGAAATTAAATCATCAGGGTCACTAAGACCAGCTGGTGCTAGTTCTGATTTTCTGTGACAGCTTTGATAAGTTCTGTCAGTTTTTTTAATTGTCGGTTGATGATGATGATTGTTTCAGATTTATCTTCGGGGCTCATCTGTGGAAATTTCAGCAGCAGATCTGTCGCTAACTGCATGGCTCCGATTGAATTTCTGAGGTTATGTATTAGTTTGCTGTGGTTGTCTGCAGTGGTCATGACTTACTTATCCTTTTGCTTCAGAAAAAGGGTAAGGATTTTTGTTAATTGAATTTTATCAATTGGCTTTGATAAATAATCTGTGAATCCAGCTTCCAGGCATTTTTTACGGTCACCTTTCATAGCGTGGGCAGTGAGTGCAACAACAGGTTTTGTGTAATTTTTAAGTCTTAGTAATTGCACGACCTCGTACCCATCCAGATCAGGCATTTGAATGTCGAGTAAAATCAAATCGTAAGGATGCCGAAGGGCTCGTGCAATGGCTTCTTTACCCGAATTAACGCTTTCGCTGTGGATGTTAAGGTTTTTTAGATAATGTCCCAGCAAAGTTAAATTGTCTTCAGAATCATCTACGATCAAGACTGATCCTACAAAAACCGGGTTGCTGGATTTCGGTGTCTCTGACTCTAAATCTTGTTCAGATTTTTGGTCCATGGAGGCCTCGACAATTTCAACTTGAATCGAGGCTCTAAAGTGTGATCCATTAGTTTCATCAGATTTGACCAAGATAATATCTCCACCCAACAATTTTGCCAGCTTTCGGGATAAGAATAACCCCAAACCAGTTCCGCCAAATCTCCTGTTGTTAGAAGGGTCCAATTGCAAAAAGGCATTGAACAGATTTTTCTGTTGGTGTTCAGCTATTCCAATCCCAGTGTCTGTGACATCTGCTTGTAAATAGTTTAAGGTATTTTCTTTGACCAGTTTGAATTCCACACGAACAATTCCGGTCTCGGTAAATTTAACTGCATTTCCAATAACATTTATCAGAATCTGCCTAAGCCTATTGGGATCTGTGATCAGTTTTGAATCTGTCAATCCCTGCTCCAAAACCAATTCCAGTTTTATATTTTTGTCTTTGGCTCGGATTTCTAGCATCGACTTGATGTCTTCAATAATTTTAGAGAATTGAAATGATATTTTTTCAATGTGCATAAAGTCTGATTCAATTTTTGACAGATCCAATATGTCATCAACCAGATTTAAAACTTGTTTTCCGTTTCTTATCACCTTTAAAATGTAGTCCCTTTGGGTATCGCTCAGATTGCCATCACCAAGGGCTAAATCCGCAAAACCAATCATAGCACCCAGTGGGGTTCTGATTTCATGGCTCATATTTGCTAAGAAAGAACTTTTGGTTCTATTGGATTCATTAGCCCTGGTAAATAAATTGGCGTTTTCAATGGCTAAGGAAACTCGTTTTGCAATTTCGACGGCAAACAGCAAGTCCAGCTCCGAGTAGATATTGTTTTTACTTGTCGACAGCAGAGCTATCAAGCCAATGATTTTTTTGTAACTGACCAAGGGAATGATCATTGCTGACTGAGCCGTAAATGAGGCATCGTTGTTTTTGTCAGTGACTCGATAAATCTTGGTGTCTTTGGTGATATGGGACAGTTGGTACAGATAGGGTTTTTTCTGCAGTATTAAATCTGAAATTGTATTTTGATTTAGTTTTGATGAATGCTCCAAACTGTTCCAAACGGTGGCCTCGATTGTCAATGCGTTGTGCTTGTGTTTTGAAATTTGTCTTTTAATTGAATTACCTGTGGTATCAAACAAATCCACACAGCACCAATCAGCGATGTCTTTGACAACAACGGCTGCAAAATCTTCAATCAGATCTTCTGTATCCAGAGTGCCATTCAGGGCGGCTGTTGCATCGTTCATAAAATTCACGCGCCTGGCGTTTTTAAGTTTATCCAGAATTTCTTGGCTTTGCCTTTTCGCTGAAGATTTTCTTTTGGTTGGTAAAACAAACTCGGTCATGTCTTCGTAAACTTCTATCAGATACGTAGCGCCATCTTGTTTCGAAGTGAATGGAATGGCTCTTTTTTTAAAACATTTTATGCCTGTAGGTGTTACCAATAAAGCCGTGGGATAATCCACAACTAAGTTTTGTTTAATAACTTCCCGTTCATTTTTTAAAACCTCATTTTCGTTTTGGTGCGAAAACACATCAGGTTCTCGCTTACCTACAATAAACTTTTGCGTGACGCCCATAATCCCCTCGCCAACTTTGTTAATGTAAACGTATTTCAGAGTTCTTGTATTTTTAATTGTGACCATAGAAGGCAGATTCTCAAAAACCAAACTGACCAGGTCTTCCGGAAGCATAAGTTTTTTTCTGACGGCCTTTAATGGACTTTTAATCTTCATGTCACTGGACAATCTTAGGATTAAATCTTTTTGTCAGATGCGGATGCTTTGTCATTTGATTTTGTATCAACGGAACTCGTATGTAGGATAAATTTGATCCAGGAATCAGTCGCAATTCTTTTCTTGTTGTATCTATGAATTTCAGATGTCTGATCGGGACAGCCGGCCTTTGATTTGTTTTTGCGATGGTAGGGTAGGGAGCAAGACCAGGCAGGAATGCCAAAAGATATAATGGAATTCCATAAACTATCAACCCAACCAAGACAAATGGTAACCACAGAAAAACTGTGATCGACAGAAAGATCATCGCAACTGTTACTATAATGCTAAAAATTGTTTTCATATCCCCTCGCTTTTGTTTTTTTTGTTTGCTTTCAAAAGACTGTAGGTACAACAAACGTGCCATTATGAAACCACTCTCTATTGATGACAGCTGGCAGTCTTGGATCAAAAAAATCTGATAGATGTCAATTTGACCCACTATACTGATTGCTTTGCTGTGAGCTCTTTTCGAAACAGAGTTTTTCGTCCAATACCTAATATTTCTGCCGCCTTTTTTTTGGACTGATTGTGATCCAAGACTTCTTTGATGTAAGCCATTTCGACTTGTTCTAGTGTGGGCATTATTGGTCCCAATTTGAAAAATGTGCTCGAAGCTATTGGGGTTGAGGGTTGCAGATTAAAGTCGCTGACTTCGATTGAATTGTTCGTACTTAATATAAAAGCTCGTTCGATAAGATTTTGCAGTTCTCGCACATTACCTGGGTAATGATACTGTTTTAGAAACTGCAGGGCTTGATCGCTTAAGGATTTTTGAATTTTGAACCTGGATGACATTTTCTGCATAAAATGACTGATCAACTGTTTCAGGTCCTCGGGGCGTTCGCGCAGAGGTTTTATGTTTATAGGTATCACGTTAAGACGGTAAAATAAGTCGCTCCTGAAAGCTTCGTCTTGGATCATTTGATGAATATTCCTGTGCGTGGCGCAAATAACTCTGACATCAACAGGTACAGATTTTTTTCCTCCCACGGGTCTGACTTCCATTTCTTGCAAGACCCTTAACAGTTTTGCCTGTACTGACAATGACAACTCTGCAACCTCATCCAAAAATAAAGTTCCCATATGGGCATTAACAAACAGACCTGGGTTATCACGATCGGCACTCGTAAAAGCGCCTTTAACATGTCCGAACAGTTCTGATTCAACCAAATTTTCAGGAATGGAGGCGCAGTTTATCGCAGTGAAATCCCGATTTCCCCTGGGGCTTTTTTGGTGAATCAGTCGGGCGATGTTTTCTTTACCCACGCCGCTTTCCCCCGTGATAAAGACTGAAGAGTCAAAGGGAGAAAGCCTTTCAATAAATGCCATCAGTTTTTGGCTGTCTTCATTTTTGCCAATTACATAGGAATATTTTGAATTCATGGGTTGCAGTTTTTCTGGGATGCCAATGGCATTCGAGATTTCGGCAGAGCTCAGCAATTTTATCGCCCTGTAAATTCTGGTTTCTAATTCGGAAATGCCTATTGGCTTTGGCAAATAGTCTAAAGCCCCACTGCGTAGGGCTCTTATGGGAATATCAATTTCAGCGGCTCCTGAGGTGAAAATAATCGGGGAGTGTGACAGCAATTTTTGGATGGCATCCAGAAAATCAAATCCGTTCATTTGAGGCATGAAAACGTCGCATACAATCAAAAACTTTTCGGATTGGTTTTGTTTAATATGTTCAATCGCCAACAGGGGGTCAGAAAAACAAATATGAGATATGTTTTTGTTTTTAGCAAATACAGAAAAAATCCTTAAGTCATCAGTGGAGTCATCCACGAAAATTATTTTCATACTAACTTCTTTCTGCATTGTTTGTGAGTCACCGGTCTCATGGGCACAGATCTGTTACAAGTTAATACTCTGTTAATCAGGTCATAACGGTTCATGTATTTGTCAAAGTGACCTGCATCGAATTGCCGACTCGAATCTGATGGCTCAGCACTCAGTCTGAAGATTGCAACAGTACTAATTACAACCACTAATTTAGAAAGGGAAATTATGGCACAGTTTAAAGAAGCAACTTTTATACAATTGAATCCGGGTTTGGTTTTTTACAAGGATAGGGGCCTTGCTAATGTGGATGAGAAATTTCAAGAAATAGTGGCCGATGTGTCCGAAGTAATTAAGTCTATAGAGTATCTGATGAGCTCGAAGGATTTGGATTCCTTTGGTGAGTCTGGGCTGTCAGAAAGTTGGAGATTTCACAGCAGGAAATCGGGATAGAAGAAAAACCAGTTTAGTATAAACTAAACTGGTTTTTTGCACGTTTGCTAAAATTTTTGGCCTCAGTGCCAGCTGATTGTGCCAGACTCATGATTCTGAATCGTAGCATCAATAAACGATCTTCAATTTTATAGATAGCATGACTGATTCTGTGGTTGCTAATATTGGCAAACGAATCTGGCCATTGCCTTAAAGTGTTTGAAAGACTGGTCTGATGTTTTTTATGTTTGGTTTTCATTGGTTAGTTTCCTTTGTTTCAGTTGGTTCAGAAACTTGAAAAACCCTCAGGCCACTCTGTTCGAGTGGCCGCAATTATTTTTTTACGAGGGGTTAGTTTTTAAAGTTTGTGTTCGATGGGTTTCAAATTGTCTTTGCTGTTTGAATTGATCATCATTTTAAAATCATTCACCTGTTTTTCGGCCTCTTCTTTGCCGAAATCGTAAGTTTTCAAAAGCTGAGTCACAAGAAGATCTCTGTTGCCTTTAATTGTGCTCAGATCTTCGGTAGTGAATTTTGTCCATTTTTCCTTCACTTTGCCTTTGACGTTGTCCCAGTTGCTTTCGATTTGTTTCCAGTCCATAAATGCCTCCTTATGATTGGCTGATTTGTTTTGAGCCTGCGTGTCCTGATGATTTCCAGTTTCATTTTTCATTTTTACTCCCTTGTTGATTGAGTGCTTTGCAAATAAATGACCACATCGGCTTTTGGTCTTGAGCTGTTTTGGTGGGTTTGAAGGGTGGTCTTCAACAAATGGGGCTTCTATTTTAAAATTTATGACACAACGACGGGTCAAATTGGATCAGCCAAAATCCCCCTTTGGTCTAAAGATTATTTTTCAGAAATATTTTGATGCAGGCCCTATGTCGGGCTGGACTCATTTTTACTTTTCTGCCGAACTCTGTGCTTGTTAGCATAGCAATGAAACTAAACCAACAAGGGGATTGTAAATGTTAAACATAAGAAATGCATTGATTGTTACTGCTTTGGCAACAGCCTTAATCAGTTGTTCGAAATCCAGCACAGACGCAGCTTCTGATAGCTTGTCATCAAACACTATCACCAGCACTGTAAATACTTTGAATTCAAAGATTTCAGGAGTGACAGGTGTTTTGGACACAACAACTTTTTCAAACAGAGTTGTTCCCGGCATCAGACCGCTGGCAAGTTTTTCTACGGCGTGGACAACAAACTCACCTGGGATTCAAGATCCAACAGCTTCAGGTGGCAGCATGATTTCATTTCAGGATTATATGGGTATTCAGTTAAATCCCGATGCTGTTAGTTCTGGTGGTGGTAATGTAAATATCTTTGGAAGAATGTATAATGCATTTAAAATATTTTGTGCAATCGGCGTCGGTTCAAAATCTGAAGGCATAACAGTCAGTAGCTTTGGATATATCGACAATGGGTCTTACACTATCACTTTTACAGCAGCAGTTAAAGCGGCAATGACCAGTGGTTGCGGTATTGATACATCAAACATCACCACTGATGCTTCAATGACAATGACAGTGGCTTCGGGTTCAACCAATTACGACAAAGTATTTTCATTCGATATATTTGATCAAACCTACATGGTTAAAAATGACGACACCGTCCTACGGATTGCGACGGCAGAAGACAGCGATGAAGGGTATTCAAGAACAGTTGCAGAATACAACAAATCTACTGGAGTGACGCGAGCCGAGGCTTTTTGGGCTCCTAAAGTTTCAACGACGGGTTCTGTTGAAATTGGCAGGATTTATTATGACGAAACCAACGATATCGGTATGGTATTGTCATACAGAGGCAACACGACGGCTGTGACCAGTGGTAACAGATATATATTGGCGGGTAAGCCAAATACTGGTGATGCTTTTTCACTGAGCATGAGAGCAGATACCCAATTCTCAAATACAAATAGTTACGAAGCATGTGTTCTGTCTGCTGATGGGTCTATCACTACAGACGGCTCACGCTGCACAGCCAGTTCATTAAGACTGAATGGAGCAGATGTGGCCGGTAGCGATACTGTAATGGGAAACTATTTTACAGCTTACGCGGCAACTGTAGGTGCAGCTCAATGGGGAACAGCTGGTTTGACTGATGCTGATGTGATTTCATTCACTGATACAACAGATTTGCCAACAACGGCTTTTACGCCCTAATTCAGATTCAAAATGTTAATCCAAAAAGGCCCCGGTTATCACGGGGCCTTTTTTTTCAGTGTAAGGGGCGCTTTTTAATCATACCGCCTCTAGTGTCTTTAAGAGCGTACTGAATGATAAAGGCATCAGGGTCTATTTTTTCAACCTCATTGATTAGAGTTGAAACTTCTAAACGAGTCACCGCACAAAACAGGGCCTTGCGTTCATCGCCTTCGGCTTTGTTAAAACCTCCTTCAATTTTGTAAACAGTCACTCCACGCAATAAATCATTCACAAAAAGCTGTCTGATTTTCTCGTGATCAGCAGATATGACTGTGACTCCTATGTATTCTTCGATACCGCTGATCAAAAAATCCACGCTTTTTGAAGCGGCAAAATATGTCAGCATCGAATACATGGCAGTTTCCAAATTAACCCAAAAAGCGACTATCAAAAACAATCCCAGGTTAAACAAAGCAATAAAGTCTCCGACGCTCAAGCTTGACCTGCGGCTCACAGAAACTGCCAGAACCTCTGTGCCATCAATCACAGAACCTCCACGCATGGATAAACCGATTCCCATTCCTAAAAACACTCCGCCAAAAATAGAAATTAAAATTTTATCATGAGTGAAAGTCGGAATTTCCAAAAAATGCACACTCATTGCCAGCATAAATATTGCTGCGGCACTTCTGATAGCAAAGGCCCATGATATTTGTTTGATGCCGATTAACACAAAGGGGATGTTGATCAGTATGATATATAGAGCCAAATCGCCTTGTACAAAATAATCCAGCAATAAGGCTATTCCCATGGCCCCGCCATCGTAAAAGCCATTGGGCAGCAAAAAGCCTTTTAAGCCAATAGTTGCCGATAAAATTCCCAGCAGGACGAGGATGATTTCAGTGAATGTTTTTACGTTTTGATTATTTTTTTTCATCCTCAGATCTTATAAGTTCAATTCAGATAAAAAAACTAAAATCTAAAAATGGCCTATCAGGACCAAGGTCTTAAATCTGCAATCGCCACAGTTTTGAAATTACTAATCATGCATTTTTAAGTTTTAATTTGCATATGATAAATCGATTGTTACTGATGGCTGCGGTCTTTGGTTTTTGTGTAGAAGCTTTCGCAGTGGAATTTGATCTGAAGCGACAAGTTGATATTTATAAGCAAATGTACAATCTTAAAAATCCCTACGACAAACTTGTAGACAATAGAGGCGACGGGTATGACGGACTTTACGGGGTTCGCAATTTCCGCGTGGTGTTGCATGGCATATATTATCGGGGAGGGGCTAACAATAAATACAACCGCATCAACAAGCGGCCTAATCAAAATCCATTGCAAAATCATGCACTCAAAAACCTTTGCAAAAATGGATTCTCAGAAGCTCTTTACTTGTATAGGGACAATTTTTCTAGCGCTAATGCCAACACAGATTGCCGGGACTTTGAAAACGACGATCAGAATTTAAAGTACAATCAATCCACGGCTTTTGATTCAAGCAATCAAGAAAAATTCATAAACACTGTGTTTAGACATATCAAAGGCAATCGGCCAGGTCCTCTGTATGCACATTGTTGGAACGGCTGGCATGCATCCGGAATGATAGCAGCTATGGCGCTTCAGCAGTTTTGTGGCTGGAGTCCGCAGCAGGCTTTAAAATATTGGACAGTCAATACGGACGGCAATTCTTCGGGTTACGACTCAGTAAAAAAAAGAATTTTGGAATTCAAACCCTACCCTCAATATCAAATTACCAGCAATGAAAAAAACCTGATCTGCCCTTAATCTCAACTATTCAGCACAGAAAACAGATTTTAAATTATAAAAATACAATTTAATTAAAAAAGGTCACAGCTCGTGCTTCTCTGCTCGGGCAAGCCCCCGCCTCCGCAGAGGACCTTTTTTATTTAAATTGTATTTTTATAATTTAAAATCTGTTTTCTGTGCCCCAAGGCTTAGTAGAGATTAATCGCAGGATGGATTGGTTTTTGTCATGCCAGGTAGGTAGTTTTCTTTGTCCAGATCCAGTTTTAAAAAACCACTGCGGCAATTGTCTGACAAAACCTTGGTAGCGTATTTTAGATTTCGCAAGAAGCTTTTGCTGTCACCCTCGAAGTCCTTAGCTCTAAATTTTAGTTCGTTGATAAAATGCTGCTTGACCGTTTCATTGTTGGCCTCAACATACTTGCTTAGATTCATAAATTTTCTGTAGGTTTCAAAGCTCATGTGTCTGATTTTCTCTAAGGCGCCAGTGCGTTTCATTTCATTAGATCTTTTGTCCACGTCAACTGCGCAATCATTGTCCTTCAGAATCATTTCTTTTACCAAAAAGCCTTGCTTCTGATCTTGGTATAGCAACAATTCTTCTGTGGGAACATAAGCTTCAAACAAATTATTTTTATAATTTGCTGTTTTTTTACGGCTGGCTTTTTTTGCTTTTGATTTTTCTTCTTTTAAGGTCCCATTTTCCAAATAGTACCATCGAAATTTGAAATGGATATTTCCGATGCGATCATCCTGGGACAACAGCGTGTCCATTAAAATCATGTCACTGACGTCTTTCATTTGAACTATCATCGGGATTAAGTCTTTCAGGTCTTTGCTGGTCGATAGGGCCTCAGCCGGTTCGGCGCTAGTCAGTCGGTTGAAGGCAGGTTGTTCTGTGAATCTTTTGTAGCGATTACTGTAAGAGCCTTTACCGCTGACTTCGGTGTAAATCTCTTCACCCTTGATATTGTCAGCTAAAAATCCATAAATCAGGTCTTCAGATAAAAACATTTTTGCAGGTTTTTTTGTGTGGGATTTTTTTTGAGAATACCAAGCTGCGTGAATTGCATCTTTCGAATTTCCCAGCTCCAGCAGAGCTTGTTCAACTTTGCTCAGATGTTCTTTGGCATCCATTGTTCGATAGACAGTTACTGGTACACGGCCTGCGCCTCCTAAAATTCTGGAAAGCTGATAAGCTGCTAATCCGGCAGGTGTGTAGGAACAGGTTATGCTTTGCTTAAATTTTGCGATATTTTTTTGCTCAGGATCGTCTTGGTGACAATGTTCAGAATTAAAAACATTTGCCGTCATCCCTTCTGGCAAATGACTGATTAGCAATCCTGGGTTGGTGGAGGAATATTTTGGACAAACGCCAAAACCGTTATAAAAATCCACTTTGCAGAGCTTTTCCTCGGTAGCTAAGTCGCCTTTTTTGAAGTCACCAGACTCAATCATTGCCGCAGTCAATTTTGCTGGAGCCGTGCAGATTTCTTTAACTCCATTGGGGGATACAAAATCGTTGGCGCCGCTGTTTAAGGACCAAATGGCCAGAACTAAATGGGTTAAAACAGGGCTGATTTTTGTAACTTTCAATTTCATTTATGATCCTTTTTTTATTTAATTAACCTGAGGACACTAAAATTTTCTGATGAGAGATTTCGTGTAGGTCGAATATTAACGCAAGTGGGCAGTTTAAATAAATCTGAAATCCGTTGATCACAAAATTTTCAAGACAGACAATAATTAATACATTCCAAGGGGGGAATAATGATCTTTTTGCAACGACTAATAAAAGGACTTACGGTTGGTTTGATCTTGGCAATCAATTCAGTGGCCAGTGCTCATAGCCAATATCCATGGACTCTAAAAGCAGAGTCAGTACCCGTTATGCTGGATACAGAGGTCGCTCAGGCCTTGCAGATGGAAACGATTTTAACCAATACGGCAACAGGTGTTTCCATAGTCAGAGCCACACCTGAGCAATTGCAGATAATTTCAATGTACCAACACGCCAACGGCAGGTGTGGAGGTTTTAAAATTGCCCGCGATGAAACTGAAAACGCGTTCAGCGAGCTGATTAAACGGTTCAAGGTGGACTCGGAATATGATTCACTGAAATTTGGTACCTTTGATGTAGTCAAAAATCCGCAGATCGCAGAAGCAATAAAGAGCATTAAATCACAGGAAATCTATGATTTCGTAAAATGGTTTTCTGGGATACCGACTCGATTTGCTGGTGGCTCCAATGCCAACGAGGCCGTTATGCTGTTGAAAGAAAAAGTAGAAAATTTAATGAA
>JBIKLL010000123.1:0-3132 GCA_044359815.1 Pseudobdellovibrionaceae bacterium | reverse complement strand
GTAAAACTGATTAATATAAATGACACAATACGAGAGATGAGCTTGCGGCCGTTAGCAAGTATTCAAAAGGTATAAAACAAAGGAATATTTGAAAATACAAAATCTGGCTTCGGTAAACTAATTCAGAATCAATAAAAATTGCGCTTTCACATTATGACACAACACCAGATATGCCATGCGCGCTCGCAAATGTATTCACAAGGTGTAAAATCATAGAGGTATTTAAAAATAAATTTTAACTACTTTTCTGATTTTAGTATTTGTAGACGACTTCGGCATCAAGGTCTTTGAGCTTACCCGATACTTCTATTTTGGGCGGCACCCTGCCGATGACACTTAGTAATTTTTTGCTGGACTTACTGAATCTGAAAATCACAGGGTCCACAAGCTTTGCAATCAACCAACTGGATGCCTTCATACGAATCACTATAACGGGTTCACCATTTTCAGTTTCGTCTGCAATTTTTGTAAACTCAAATCCTACGGTTTCTTTGCGAAACCAAACTCCCCATCGAAACTCAAAGGTTTTGCCAGAATCAATTTGATCCCAGTTTTTGTAGACAAAATCATGCAATGTCATCGGCAATAAAAAGGGCTCTTTAAAATCCTCGCTGTCTGTTTGTTTTTTGCCAGCCTCTTCAATCGTAAACAATAATTTTGAGTCCTTGGCCTGTATGGTCCCGACCTGCTTGGTTTGCTTTTGGTCCACAGTGTTCATGATAAATTTACCCTCTTGCAAGACTATGGTTTCCTTCAAAACCAACTGCCCCTTTAAATCAAAATATTCGGCAATTCTGGTTTCTGCCCCATCAGCGGCTTTCTGAGTTTTGTAAGTCGCTGTATAAAGCTTTTCTTTTCGTTGCGAGTCTTTCTTATAGATATCACTGCTAAAATCCTGCATTGCTTGGCCTGCCAGGGACAAAAACACTAGGCTTATTCCAACTAAATTTTTCATATTTTACTCTCCTGCGGGTAAGTGGGCCAGGCCTGTGGTAAAACCCTGCCATGTCTGAACAGAATGCCGCACCCCACAGCTTAACTGCAAGTCCCAACGCCTCTGGTTCAAAAAACAGTGAACCCCTACGATTGTCCAAATTGATGTCGCAAAAGGGAATCTGTTCGCGCCGGGAAGCTGATGATTTTATCGAGCGAGGACTGGTTTACGTCAACGGAGTGCTGGCCAATCAATTGGGCATCAAGGTCAATGCTGATGCCAGAATCACTTTGGCTCGCGAAGCTCTGACTCAACAAAAAAACCTGATCACTATCTTGCTGAATAAACCCATAGGCTATGTTTCAGCCCAGGCTGAAGACGGTTACACACCAGCCATCAAACTGCTAACCTCAGAAAACTTTGCTGGAGAAGAAAATCTGACCATAAACCCATTGGATTTGGAAAATCTAGCAGTGACTGGTCGACTGGACATAGATTCTCAAGGGTTATTGATTTTCACTCAAGACGGAAGACTGGCTAAAAAAATTATTGGCGAAGACAGCGATGTCGAAAAAGAATATCTGGTCAGAGTGCGTGGACATTTGAGCGCTGAAAATCTAAAGCTTTTAAATCACGGCCTAGAATTAGATGGTAAAAAATTAAAACCCGCACAGGTTTCATGGCTCAATCAAGATCAGTTAAAGTTTATCTTAAAGGAAGGCAAAAAACGTCAAATCCGCAGAATGTGCGAACTGGTTGGCTTAGAAATCGTTGGATTAAAACGCGTTCGCGTTGGCAACATTGTTTTAGGCAATCTGCCAGAAGGTCACTGGAAATTTTTAAGCTGAATCCACTGTTCTGAATTCAAAAAACCATTTCTGATTATTTCAAAGTAGCATAGACCCTGTGGGTATCATCATGATCATCCAGCTCATTTAAAAACTCAGAGACTTCTTTCAATTGGGCTTCTGACAATTCAGTAATGTTCTTAGGCCTGTAAGACAACTCAGCCGCAGTGATAGTCCAACCCCGCGATGTCAAAACAGTTCTGATTGAATCCAAGTCCTCGAGATTTCCGTAAAATGAATAAGTGTTTTCATCTTTTTCCACTTCGTTGGCGCCAGCTTCGATGGCTTCTTCCTCGGGGTCAAACTGGCCGGCCTTGGAGCCTTCCAACAAACAAACCCTGTCAAACATCCAAGCCACGCTGCCGGTTTCGCCCAAATTTCCGTCGTTGGTTTTAAAAATTGTTCGAACCTCAGAAGCCGTTCGGTTTCGATTGTCAGACTGTGCTTCTACCATCACACCCACACCATGGGGCCCATAGCCTTCATAGGTGATTTCCTCTACTATTGAGCCATCATTCAGCAGACCTGCGCCTTTTTTAATGGCTCGATCAATGGTGTCATTTGGGCATTGCTGTTTTTTTGCAGTATCAATCGCTAACCGAAGTCTTGAGTTCATTTCGGGATCAGGTCCACCCATTTTTGCAGCCACTTGGATTTCCCTGGCAAGCTTTGTAAAAACAGCTCCTTTTTTAGCAGCATTGGCTGCCTTAATTGGACTCTTCCAACCCTTTCCCACTTTTGCCCCCTAGATTTATACAGTTGTCAGATGTTAAATATTTTTTATGACTTTATCAACGCCTTCAGTTTTTGAAAAACTAAAACATCTAGACGCATCGCTGGAATTAGCATGGCGTGGTCATTTGGTTATTCCCACAAAGATTGCCCGTGACATCACAGTTCTGCCTCCCCAAGCTCACCCCGACAAACAGGGTCTTGCACAAAGCTGTGGCCAGGCCAGGCTTCTGCATGACCTGGCCAACATAGAACTGCAGGCCATGGAGCTGGCGCTTAGGACCCTGAGTGAATTTCAGTCTGCAGATGAGAAATTCAGAGAAGACCTTAAAGCATTAGTCCAATCAGAGGCCAAACATTTGGCACTTTGCATAGAGGGAATTCAGAATCTTGGATTTCAATGGGGCGACTGGCCCATCCATACGGTTTTGTGGGATGCAGTCAGCCAAGATGATTCGTTGCTGGACAGAATTTTTATAGTTCACAGATACCTGGAAGGCGGCGGCCTGGATGCTGGTGAAATTCTACTCAAGCGCCTTAATGGGGTTGCACACAGTTGCGTTCATCCAGTGGTGAACACCATTGTGCATGAGGAAATTGACCATGTTAAATTTGGCA
>JBIKLL010000083.1:0-11489 GCA_044359815.1 Pseudobdellovibrionaceae bacterium | reverse complement strand
TGCTGCTCGGTTTTGGCTCGCGACCTGATGGTTTGCAGCAAGCTTTCGTCGGTAAGAATTTTGTTTTGTTGGGATTTTTCTGTCATTGGGGATTCCTTTCTGTGGGTTTATTTCTGTTTCTGTTTCTGTTTCTGTTTCTGTTTCTGTTTCTGTTTCTGTTTCTGTTTCACGAATCTATACCATGAGATTTTAAAGTTTGTTTTCTGCCGTTTAAATGTTTTGTGAGGGGCGAACATCAAAAAATATTTCGATCAAAAGAAAATGCTCAGATCGCCTGCTGTGGCCGATTCTGGGGAGTTTTAAATACAGGCTAACTGGCGAGCACTGTTTGTTTCTGTATTTAGCAAAAAACCTGGAAAATCACGTCAAGATAAAATAAAATTAAATCACTATTTGTGTTTGCGTTAGTTTGTTTGATGGATACTAAATTGAATCAGAAAAATATTTAGCCTTTACAGATTTATTCGAAGGCCTTGTCAAACGATCAAACGATCAAACGATCAAACAATCAAACAATCAAACAATCAAACAATCAAACAATCAAACAATCAAACAATCAAACAATCAAACAATCAAACAATCAAACAATTGAATGTTTGAGTAATTAATTGAATAATAAATTTACCCAGACATCGAAGGTGCGAAAACATTAAAATATTAAACAACTACAAACATTTTCACTCCGGCGCCGGAGTAAGTGGGTTTATATTTGATTTGAAGAAGCTTCTTAAAAAAAGAAACTCTATTTATTTCGATACTTTTTAATGGATCTTTATTTTCACAATGCGAGGCATTTAATATTCAAAGGCCCTCTGAAAATATTTAAGTACGCAAACATTGAAAGTATCTAAGGTACCCAAATATCGAAAGGACGCAAATATCAAAAGTTCGTAAACATCGAAGGCACTCAGGCTTCAAAAAATCATAAAACAAAATAACATTTTCACTCCGGCGCCGGAGTGAGTGGGCTTATACTTGATTTGAATGTGTTTTGTGACAACCGGGAATATCCGGTGTTCTTGACGAATTTAAAAATAGAAATTTTAGCTTCGCTCTAGACGGACAAAATCAATCAATCAATCAATCAATCAATCAATCAATCAATCAATCAATCAATCAATCAATCAATCAATCAATCAATCAATCAATCAATCAATCAATCAATCAGCCGGCGGCGCGTTCATCGGATCGCAGCTGTTCCTGAGCAATCGGTAGAGTCATCACAAATCGTGTATTGGTGTGATTGCGATCAAGCCACAGCTTGCCTTTGTGATTGGCAACAATGGTGCTGGCGATACTCAATCCCAAACCAGTACCCTTGCCAATTTCCTTAGTCGTAAAAAATGGATTCATGATTTTCCCAGCAATTTCTTTGGGTATCCCATTTCCAGAATCAGTCACCGACAGATCCACAAAACCCTTGTTCGACAAACATTTAATTTTGATCCAAGGATTTTCCTGCAACAAAATAGCATCAAAGGAATTATTAATCAGATTAATTAATACCTGCGAAATCTGAGTGGGCTTGCAATTAATCATAACTTCAAAGTCACCTTCAATTATCAATTTAATATTGTTATGCAAAACCCTTTCTCGGCAAAGCTCCAAGGTTTCATCCAAAATCTGCTTCACGTTTTGAACATCCATCTCATCGTTGGCCGTGTCCCGTGAAAATGACTTCAGTCCGCGAATGATTTTTGCGATTCTGCCCACAGTTTGCTCGATACTGTCAGCCAGCTCCATAATTTTTTCTTTAGGTTCGTTTCGCTCGGTCATTTTAAAAATTTGGTAGGATCTGGATTGAATGATCGCCAAAGGATTATTTATTTCATGAGCTATTCCCGCAGCCATTTCACCCAAAGTGGCCATTTTGTCAGAGTGATCTGTGTAGGCCTTTTCAAATTCCTTTTTGCGTTTTATTTCCATTTCGCGAGTGATGTCTATGTCCATTCGGAAATATCCAGAGTCAGGATTTTTTTCATCAAGCTTTTTTGAAACAACTCTGACCCAGCGAATGGATTCATCAGCACGCTGAAATCTGAACTCCATTTCAAAAGTTTTTTTCTGGGCCACGCATTCGTTCCATTTCTCAAACACACTCTCACGGTCATCAGGATGTATTGCATTTGACCATCCATCCGAATAAGCCGCTTCAGCACTCAGTCCAGTGATTTCCTGCCACTTATCATTTACAAAAACGCACTTTCCATTTTTATCTGTACGGTAAATTCCTACAGGGGCTGATTCGGTTAAAGCTTTCCAAAGAATTTCTTTTTCGTAAGCGCCCAAAACGTATTTCTTTGCGGCCTTCACAAACAATAAAACAATCATAAAATAAAAGAGACTTCCAGCTATCGAAACTAAATAAGAGATGTCAGGATACTGATTGGAAATTTGAGTTTCAAAAAGCCCCACAGCACAAATGCTTAAAAACAGAAAGACAGTCTTTGAGTTAGAGGAATTGAAAAATGATTGCATAACAGCAACTGATCGGAATTTATCAGAATTTTTGTGACATTAGGTCGGGTTAAGTCGGGTCCAGATTTTTATTGCCTTGCTCTAAAATCAAATTTACATATAATTTACATATGCGCAAGATCATTCATGTGGACATGGACTGCTTTTATGCAGCGGTAGAAGAAAAGTATAATCCCAAGCTCAAGGGCAAGCCCGTTGGGGTAGGTGGTCCTGCAAATTCACGCAGCGTTTTGTGCACGGCTAATTACGAAGCCAGAAAATTCGGAGTCCGCGCGGCGATGCCCAGTTCGATGGCCTTAAAAAAATGTCCTCAATTAGTATTAGTTCCTCCCCAGTTCAGTCTGTACAAAAAGGAAAGCTCAGCCGTGCGACAGATTCTGGAACAGTTCACCACTCAGATTGAACCCTTGTCGCTTGATGAAGCCTATTTGGATGTCAGTGATGTTGATCTGTGTAAAGGGAGCGCCACATTAATGGCGGCTGAAATCAAAAAACTGATTCAGCAAGAGCTGGGATTAACAGCCTCTGCAGGCATTGCACCTAATAAATTTTTGGCTAAGATTGCCAGTGATTGGAAAAAGCCTAACGGGATTTTTACCATCAGACCTCAGGATGTTGAAAGCTTTGTGCCAAGCCTTCCTATTGAAAAACTGTATGGAGTGGGAAAAGTCACAGCCCAATTTATGCATAAGCACAAATTTTTTACCTGTGCTGATTTGCAAAGGGCCTCTGTTCCAGTCCTGTATCAACTGTTTGGCAGCAGAGCCAAAGAATTTTATGATCTGTGCCGGGGCGTTGATCACCGGCCAGTGGTGACCAGTGCCGAGCGAAAATCTGTAACTGTCGAGGAAACATTTGAGGTGGATTTACCCAGCATGAAGGAACTAAAAACCAAAATCCCATCTTTGTATCAGGATTTTATAAAAAGGATTGATCAAAAGGATTATAAAAACCGCATAAAATCCGCAGTTGTGAAATTGAAATTCAGTGATTTTAAATCAACCACTAAAGAGATTGCGATGACAGATCTGCCAACCATAGAATTGTTTGAAAAACTGTTGGCCGAAGCCTGGGAACGTCAGCCCATGGCCATCAGATTAGCCGGCCTGGGGGTCAGATTGAGCTCTGAAAAAAAATCTTCTAATACTGATCAACTAGAGCTCACAGAAATCTAATTTATTTTAAAAATCTTAAATAGGATTCTTTTAAGACATCCAGCTCAGTGGCTGATCCACATTTAGGGCAGGAACCAGAATCCTTGACCTGTTCGGCTGTGTTGGCGGCTTGAATCTCATAAAAAACTGAATGAGATTTTTCACAAGAGGCACAGTAATAGGGAACCTCAAATGATTCAAACACACTGTTTTTCGGAAAAAAATTGGACAGCATATTGGCTTGATCAATCATTGCCTTAGGGACATTAGTCAGCTTGATTTTTCTGTCCGTTGGAAAGCCGGCTGACCATTTAAGCCAATTTCTGATTCCGATTGAATTTATTAATGTGATTCCGCTCAGGTTCAAAACCAGCTCAGAAGCTTTTGATAAATCTATGGGTTCAAATTTTGCGTCTTCATTCATAACGCCAGACAGGCTGATAACCAAAGAATTGTCTTTAATAATGCTGTTTGTTTTAAAACCCTTCACAGATAAAATTCTACTCCCTGGCCCCGATAAGTATCAATAACATTCTGTTTACCTAAAAAGCTTTTAAATGATTCTAGTCCCTGTGATAAATTGTCTTATCAGGATAAACACAGAGGGCATTTCGCCCCGAATTTTTTGAAATATAGGCGCAAGCATCAGCAAGCTTTAACAGTTCTTCAGTATTCTGTATCGAGGCATCAAGCTGACAAAGACCCACCGAGCAAGTCGTCTGCAATTTTTTATGATCCCAGCTCACCTTAAGATTCTGAACTGCTTCTAAAATACGCAGGCCAACATAAGTCGATTGAACCTTATCGCATCCGACCAACAATACCGAAAACTCATCCACACCCATACGACCAAGACTGTCACAGTCACGCAAACAGGATTGCATCACACGGGTCATTTCAACCAGATACTTATCACCTGCACTGTGTCCAAATTGATCATTTATGTTTTTAAAAAAATCTAAATCAATCATCATCACAGACATTGGGGCCTGGATTCCGATTGCATTCTGGAAAGCAATCTTGAGTTTCGTGTCAAAACCTGCCCTGTTAAAACATCCTGTCAAACCATCCAATTTAGCCTTTGCTAGAACTTTCTGTTTTTCACTTTTTTCAGAATTGAATTTTTCTTGCAGATTCACCTCAGCTGATATGTCTCGCAAATAAATAATGCGGTCCTGTTGATTCGGAGCAAGCTTTATCCCCACCAGCATTGCATCACCCTGGAAAGCCACTTGCTGAAACAAAATGAGCTCAGTGCAGTTTTGAAAATCCAACTCCAAAAAAAAGGGTAAAGCCTTGCTTGCATTTTTTTTTTAACAAGGATCTTGCTGATGGTGCTTTTAAAATACTGACGGCTGAGTCATTGCAATAGATAACAGACAGGTCTGGCTTCATTACTAAAATGCCATCCATAAAACCATCAAAAATCTGATAAAAGGAATCACTGCTTGGCATTTAAAAATCTAAAAAATGATTCCGCCACTACGTCCAGCTCTGTGTCTGCCTGGCAGTGACTGCATTTGATGCTGCTCAGTGCAAACAAATGATAATCTTTGGATTGATTTTGAGTCATATTTTTTGTCACAGTTTCACAACTGGCACAGTAATAAGGGACTTCGAAGCTTTCAATTTTTGCCCATACTGGTACAAATCCCCTAATCATATTGCATTGATCGATCAGTATTTTAGGAACATTAAAAAACACTAGCTGTTTGTCCTTGGGGATCTTTGCAATCCATTTAAGCCAGGTTCTGACACCCACTGAGTTTATAGAATTAACCTCATGCAAATCCACTCGCAAAACATCAAACTGACGGTAGTCGTAATCTTCCATTGTCGCGTCTTCGTTTATTTTGCCAGAAAATTTCAGATTCATAGTTCTGTCTTGAGTGCCTTTGGCTATTTTTAGTTCGCTCATAAAAATCCCCTATGAAGCCTTAATTTGATTTCGGTTCGAAATTTTTTTAACGTCTAAAACAATCATCGTGTAATCATCACCCTGCGGAAAATCCCCAACAAACTGATCTATGCTGTCTATGATTTTGCTCAACGCAGATTCTGGCTGCAGACTGCGTGTGTCTTTGATGAGTTTATTTAATCGTCGTTGGCCAAACTGGTTTTTGTCTTTTTCGGCCTCGACAATCCCGTCAGTGTAAATCAAAACCCTGTCGCCCTCAGCCAGACTATACTCGACACTACCCAACTGAAAATCCAAACTGCCTAATGGCGTACCCGCCTGCATAGGATAGTGAACTTCGCCGTTTGCTTTCACAATCGCAGGCGCAGGACAACCAGCAAAATGGGCTTTTAGAATCCCCGTTTTAAAATCAAAATCCAAAGACAACATAGTCATTAAATAGCTGGACTGAGATTTGCCGAAATCAGTCATTTGCTCGTTAACTTTATTTAAAATTTCGCTGGATCCAATTTGCGACTGAGATTCTAGCACTCTAAAATAGCTGGCTACACTGGCTGTCATCATTGCTGATCCTGGCCCATGCCCCATCACATCACCTACAGTGATTCGCAGATTTTGGTCACTGGTCTTTGTGTATTTCCACCAGTCACCTCCGCATTTATCTACGGCTCTGTAATACCCATTCACTTCGTAAAAATCTGATTTAAAACTTTTGTCAGCTGGCAAAAACAACGTCTGCACAGCAGCGCTCAGATCCAGCAGCTCTTCTTTGCTTTTCTGTAACTGCTGCATCATTTTAACAAAATTTCTGACGCTGACATAGCATACTGGCAACAAAGTCAAAGACGCCACACCATACATAATGGAGTTAATCTGTGGATTCAGCACAGTTCCGACAATCACAGTAGCCGTCACAACCAGACAATAATAGGCCAAGGCCCTCAGGTGAATAAAACAAATGCTTTCTATAATAATTGTTATGAATCCACCAAAAGCGTAGGCAATGTGAAAATCGTTTTTCAATATCAACTGATAGACATGAATGTAGGCCAGGGCAAAAACAAAGTAGGTAATGTTAGCGATGTTTTTCTGAAACCATTTAAAATAGTAAGAAAGCCCCACTGTGATTGCTAGTGATCCACCCAAAGCCAGTCTGATTGGAATCGAATCATAGGCATTGGGAACCAAGGCATACAGAATGGGTCCCCAAGATGGATACAATGTGCCCGTAAGCACCATGATAATACGAAACCTCTTTAGCAATTGTTCCTGTGATATGACTTCTGAATTTAAGGTTTTTACCATTGGAATCTGATCGGATTTTTTGGCTGTTTTAAACAGGGGCTGATGCCCAGCACAAGGTCCTGCAAAAGGTTAAGTTCACATTCAGAAATAGCCTTTTTTTAAAAACTCAGTACCAGCTGGCCCACTGACCTGCGGTTAATTTTGAAATTTGAAAATGCAAACCTGTGAATTTATTAATTAGGGTCCTCTGCGGAGCCTGGACGGCGGGGGCTTGGCCCGAGCAGAGAAGCAGGAGCTGTGACCCTAATTAATAAATTCACAGGTTTGCATTTTCAAATTTCAAAATTAACCGCAGATAAGTGGGTCATGTAAATAGATTTACGAAGCGACCTTGATTTTACCAAAGACTGAGTGAATCTTTCGAGGCATTTCTGCCAAATCCACAATGTACTGGGCAGCATCTAATTTAATACAAGCTGCCGGCATTCCAAACACTGTGCAGGTGGCTTCACTTTGTGCAAAAGTTAATCCTCCGGATTTTTTGATTTCCAATAATCCTTCAGCTCCGTCTTTACCCATTCCAGTCAGGACAACACCAATGGCTTTGGCTCCGACGGCTTTTGCGACGCTCTTAAAAAGCACATCTGCAGCTGGCCTAACCCCATGTATTTGCGGGTCTGTGTTCATTTGCACACTCAGCAATGAACCAACTTTTTTTAGCTCCATGTGAAAATTTCCAGGAGCTATTAAAATAGTATTCTCCGATAATTTGTCTCCCGCCTTAGCTTCCATAATTTTAAACGGGAATATTTTTGCTAAGTTTTCCGCAAATATTTTTGTGAAACCTGCTGGCATGTGTTGGACTATCACAGTTGGTGGCAATGGCGGCTTTAAGCCAGCTAAAAAAACTTTGATGGCTTCTGTCCCCCCGGTCGAAGCAGCAACAGCCAAAACCGAATCAGAATTGCCTAACTGAAATTGTTCGGTCCGTACCGATCGAGCCTTTGAAATTCGGGCGCTGCAGGCGGCTTCAATTTTCTGCAAAAACTTGCTGTTTACAAAATCAGGATCCTTCAACGTTTCAAAATCAGGCTTTTCAATCACATCAATAGCACCCAAAGACAGTGCCTTTAATGCTAACTGGGAACCTTCTTTGGCAAAACCACTGATGATGACTGTTTTGGTCGGAAAATGCTCCATGACTTTTTCCAGAAAGCTCATCCCATCAAGTTTTGGCATTTCCAGATCCAGAGTCATTAAATCAGGTTTTTCTGTCAACAAGATTTCCCTGGCCTGAAAGGCATCAGCAGCCATTCCAATAACCTGCAACTGGCTGGATTGCTCAATAGCCAGCTTCAGAAACTTTCTCATCAATGCTGAATCATCTACGATCAAAACTTTCTTCTTCATGGCTTCCTAACACAAAAATTCACTACTTAAATTTTTTTAAAAATAGAGTTCCCTAAAACTTGTAGTCGTTTGCCTTTCACACAGCCTGCCTCTGATTGACCCAGGATTAAATATCCACCAGGGCTCAGATTGCCGACCAACATATCAATAACCTGTGACACCATTTGGGGCTCAAAATAAATCAAAACATTTCTGCAAAAAATCACATCAAACTGATTTTTGAATCTGTAATTTGTGTGAGTCAGATTAAACTGAGAAAAATGAACCATCTTCAGGATCTCGGACTTGATTTCAAAGCCGTCCTGCTTTTTCTTGAAATACTTATTCAAATGCTCCATGCCCAGCCCAGAAATCTCGGATTTTTGGTACACACCTTGCCTGCAATGGTCCAAAGCTTCCAGGTCTATATCTGTCGCCAAAATTTTTGTCGATTCAACCTGAATTGGATTTACGGTGTCCTTCACTACCATAGCTATGGTGTAAGGTTCAGCCCCTGTACTGGCAGCACTGCACCAGATTCTTAGGTTTTGTTTCTTAGAAAAATGATCGACTAAATACTGTTTTAAAAATGTGAAATGTTGAATCTCTCGGAAAAAATCTGTCTTGTTTGTTGTCAGCGCAGAAACAAAATCATCAATAGTGTCAGGTCGCTCCTGCTGAATCAATTTAATCAATTCAGCATAGGAACTTAAATTCAGTTTTCTGATCAAACGGGACAGACGGTTTAACATCAAAGCCCGGTTTTTTGAATTTTCAGGAAGCGACACTCCTGTCAGTTGCATCATTTTATCTGCGAAAAACTGGTATTCGGAAACACTGATTTCGGCAATTCCAAAACTGGTCGCAAGCTTTAATGCACTCATGCAGAAACTCCTTGTTGCTGAAAATTCTGACTGCGATTTTGCACTAATCCCTGAATGTCCAGAATCAAAACAGTGGTGCCATCACCCAATACAGCAGCCCCTGAAAAATGCGCCTTGGTTCTGTCTGACGTGATTGGCTTAACAACCACCTGGGTTTGACCGTAAATTGAATCCACTGGAATACCAAACTGATGATTGTTTGCTTGCACAACAACCAACATTGAATTTCTGTCTTTAAAATCCACATCATGTTCAAAAATTCCTAAATCTAAAACTGGTATTAACTGTTCGCGCAAACGCACAAACTGATCCCTGTGATTCACTGAAGTCACTTGGACCTGATTTAGCCTGATAAGTTCTTTGATCGAAAATATCGGTATCAAAAACTTTTGTTTGTTTAGCCCAATTAATATTCCGTCCAGAATCGCTGTGCTCAAAGGGATGATCATTTTGACCTTTGTGCCCTTGCCAGTTTGACTTTGGATTTCGATTTTTCCATTTATGGCTTCAATGTTAGTTCTGACCACATCCAAGCCCACACCACGGCCAGATAGATCTGTGACTTTATCGGCTGTTGAAAATCCTGGGGCAAAAATAAGTTTAAAAATTTCTTCATCAGAAGCACCGTCAGCTTTTGATTGATTGATCAAACCCTTTTCCAGAGCTTTTTTAATAACCTTGTCCCGATCAATCCCTTTCCCGTCGTCAGTGATTTCAATCACCACATTACTGCCTGTTTGACTGGCTTCGATTGTGATTTGTGCAGTTTCTGGTTTTTTATTAGTCATTCGGTCTGACTTATTTTCAATACCGTGATCCATAGAATTTCGAACAATGTGCACTAAGGGATCACCGACTAAATCAAAAACCGATCTTTCGACCTCTGTATTTTCACCTTTTAAAATTAAATTGACTGGTTTGTTCAGATTGTTAGAAATATCACGAACGATTCTTTGAGTTTTCAGAAACAGAGATTTTAACGGAGTCATTCTGAGCCCTAATGTTTTTTCATATAAATCGCGAATGCTCTTATCCAGTTGATCAATAACCGCGTGAACTTTAGGATCGTTTTTAGAAATAATCAGCGAATCATGTATCAATTGATTTTTTAATACGACAATTTCTCCGACAACATCTAAAACTCCGTCAATACGATCGCTGTCTACTTTGATGGAACTTTTGGATTTTCGTCCTTGATTTCCATCGGCGGTCGCTGGCTCGGCCACCTTATTGGTCGTTTGCGATTCTTTCATTGCAGACGGATTTTCGGATTGGCTAAATTCTGAAAATTCATTTTTGGAATCCATAGATTGAACAGATTCGATAGATGTACTGCCACCATGATCTGCCAAAGGCAAAGCCTTTATTGATTCAAATTTTTCTGTGAATACCTTAACGGCAGAGGCATTTTCAGCCCAATCAAATTCTAGGTTCCCGGTGGATTTAATCTGGATCAACCAGCTTCGCATGATATCGCCAGATTTTAGTAATACTGATATCACGTCGGCACTGACCAAATCAGGGTACACCCTTAAAATCGATAACAGATCCTCAACCGCATGCGAATACACGGAAACTTCTTTCAGACCAACGGCCGCAGCACCGCCCTTAACCGAATGTGCCACTCTGAAAATCAAAGACATGGTTTCGTTTTTGCTTTCTTGAGTTTCTAAGGTCAACAGAGATTGCTCATACTGCTCAAGCAAAAACAATGCTTCGTTAATAAATTCATCTTGTAGTTCTGCAAAGACATTTGAATCCGACAAGTTCAGACTCCTTTGTCGTATCTGTTTAAATAGCGCATTTTGATAATGGATTTTTTGGCCTCGTAAACTGCTTTGTTTGCATGATCAGGATCAGCAGAGTTTTTTATAATCCATTCGTTTTCAAATTCAACCACTGCGCGACTGTAAGCCGCGGCCTCTTCAATCACAGAAACCAGTTTCTTAAAATCAAAGGGCTTATTTAGAAAATCAAATGCTCCAAATCTAAGAGCTTTTACTAAAAATTCTTGATCTGCAAAGGCCGTCAGAAAAATCACTGGAGTGTCGATACCATTCATTCTTATATTCTCTAGCATCGCTATGCCAGTCATCACTGGCATATTAATGTCAGACAAAATCACAGTGGGCTTAAAGGATGCAATCTTCTCAAGTCCCAACAAACCATTTTCGGCGCTGGAGACCTGAACGCCAATGCCTTCCAGTATTTCGCCCAGCATTTCCCGCAGCTCGGGTTCGTCTTCCACAATTAAAATTTTAACGTTTTTATCAAGCAGCATCTTTAGACTCTAACTGCGGGTCTTCAAGATTTTTTAAGCCCATGCCATCAGCAAGGCTGATCAGAATCAAAACCTGCTTTTCGGTTTTTCCAAGGCCAATCACATAATGTTTTTTTAGGGCATGAGACACCATTGTTGTT
>JBIKLL010000082.1:0-11511 GCA_044359815.1 Pseudobdellovibrionaceae bacterium | reverse complement strand
AAGCCAATCGTTCGGGCTTATATCCCTATCAAAACAAAAAGGGAGATTTTTCAGCGCGATCAGTGCTGCCAGTGGCGGAACAAAAATACTGGTAAAATATGTGGATCAAAATACCTGCTGCAGCTGGATCACATTCAACCGCGTTGGGCTAACGGGAGCAATGATAGAGCCAATTTGCAATTGCTTTGCGGGATCCATAATCGACTCAAGTACAAACAAGAAGTTTTTCAGTTTTGAATAGCTTTTGGCTATTTTTAACGGCAGTGAAGATAAAACCAGTTTACAATTACTTTTCTGAATCCATTATTGAATGAAACAGAATATCGGCTGGCAAAAACTTCTTTCAGAAACTGCGATGGGCTATATCCCATCGCTCACACAAGCTTGGATTTAGTTTTAATCGATCTTTCGGCAATCGTATCTAGTCGTCTTTGGATTAAAACCATGATCATCAACTGAGTAGGCATTGTAACCAGATTTTTCAAAATCCACCTCAAAGACCACACCTTCAGGCAAATTTCTGTCATCATTATTGATCAACTGAATCACCGACCCCACTTGTGATTTTTCAAGCCCCAGTAGTGTATGGGAAACCCGACCTTGCAGATTATCAAAAACCACCACTGTCCCCCTGGAAGAATTTATCTCCAGAGAAAACAAATTGTATTCAGACTCACAAACGATGTCTGAAGCCTCAATGACTGCTAAGTTTCTATCGGCAAAAACATTCAAACTGAAAAAAACAGAACCTAAAAATGCTAAAACTAATTTCATCGTCCCCCCTTATTTTGAGAAAATTAATTTAAGGTAAATCAAAATAAAAGTGAACGAAATTTCAAAATTTAATTTTTTAAATAAAAAATTATTAACCACATATTATTCAGTGCGGCCTATTTTATTTAAGATTGAATTTCTTAAAGCAAATAGCTTTTTGAAACTAATAAAATTTGCTAGTGGAGAACCTTATAAATCGATTCGATCCTGAGCTGGAAGAACAAAAATCTTTAGTGGGGCCAAATTTAGTGACCCCACCCTGACTTTAACAGGGATCAAATGTTTCGAAAACCGTTGTTCAATCCAATTGAGTTTTGGGGTTTAAAAAAACACGGCTTCGCATTTGTAGGCGTTGGTAAATGTTCGGGCGTAGGCTTTGGTTTGTTGGTACAATTTTTTAAGATTGCCCACATAAGCTAAATCCACAACCACTGCACTGGCGGTTAAGCCAATCAGCATGTAATCCCCCATCGGAAATCCTGCTGCACCCACCACTGTACCGAAAGTCGCTAAGGCGCTTAGGGTAAACATCGGTATGGCACTGTAACGCCAAATCAGATCAGCCTTTTTCGGATATTTTTCAACCAACAAGTGAGTTCCATGAGATATATTGGCATTCCAAAATCCCTCGGATATGGCGCCTACCAATACAGCCTTTACAATCCCATCGTTGATAAATGGAAACCCCCCTTGAATTAAATATTCAACCGGAGCTCCTTCGGCAATACCTCTAACCAACTGAACTATCCCTACATAAACCAGAGTTAACAGACCGTCTTTGACTAAGGTTTCTGGAAAATTTGATGATTGGATTTCAGATGGCTTAATATACCCTTTGCCAGAAAACCATTTGATAACCCAAACATTGTTGATCATCAAAAATCCTGACATCATGCCTGACATTACGGCCATAGGAACGGAAACCTCGGGTGGCAAACCATCAGCTGGAAAAAAACTCAATCCTGCCCACACACCTAATCCGTTGATTGTGGCTCTGGTCGCAGCCATCACCCACAACATTTTGCTTTTTTTCTGTCCATTTTGTCCCAGGCGGTATTGGCCCAAGCTTTCTTTTGAAATCTCAGTGTTCACAATGATCGATCCAGGCAAGGCATCAAAAACTATTTCGGCAGATTCTGCGCCGATGTATCTGGCGATTTTGTTTCTTGCCACCTCATCAGTGTAAAAACGATCTACATTGCCCTGTCCCTGATTCACAACGAAAGTGTATTTTTTTATATGTGGGTTTTTCTTGATCTCTTCGTGCAGAAAATCTCTGGCGGCTTTGACTGCCAAATCAGCCTGGTTCATGTCCTTATCCGCTTCGATCACAAAATACAGAGTTTCAGACTGAACCTTGTCTATGTTTCCAGTTTGCGGGTTTGGAACCTCATACACTCCGGTCCTGATACGACCACCAATGGGACCTGTAACGTCCTTATCATTGGCAAAAGTTGTTTCAGGTACGGATACTAATCCCGAAAAAATAATCATCAAAATTGTTATAAATTTAATCATTTCAAAAGTCCTTAATTCAAAAAGTTGATTCTACCTAAATTTCAAAAGAGTTTGTTAAATTTTACGCATAAAGCGCATAATCAGGGGCAGGAAAGCCCAGTGTTTGCGGAGCCAATGGGCAATGTGCCGATGGCAATAATCATAGAAATTTAATAGGTTTAACGA
This sequence comes from Pseudobdellovibrionaceae bacterium, assembly GCA_044359815.1. Taxonomy (GTDB): domain Bacteria; phylum Bdellovibrionota; class Bdellovibrionia; order Bdellovibrionales; family Bdellovibrionaceae; genus JBIKLL01. Next base: position 9,054 of record JBIKLL010000082.1, on the reverse strand, counting down.
ATTCATTCAGATGCAATACAGGACATCTCGTCCATATTGAAGACAATTAATTTTATATATGCTCAAAGATTTTCTTTTATTCAGAATTGTTCCAAAAATTGTCTCTTGCTTTAGGATATCAGTAACTTAGGGATTATTTTGTTTGCCGGTTCTGAATTCTGTCGCTGCGGCGTTTTTTAGCTTCTTGGTTTCTGCGCTTGTCTTCAGGCGTTTCGCAAATCAATTGCGGAATATTTGTGGGCTTGCCGTTGGATCCCAAAGCCACAAATGTCAGATAAGCTGATGCTGTGTGAAAGGTTTCGCCCGTTGATGGATTTTCAGCATCCACTCGGACTCCGATTTCCATGGATGATTTGCCCGTGAAATTAACATGAGCCTTCAGATTAACAACCCACCCTTTATAAACAGGTGCGACGAAATCTAAACGATCGATCGAGGCAGTGACTACAGATTTGTTTGAGTGTCTTTGTGCACAGATTGCGGCACAGATATCTATCCAAGACATAATAACTCCCCCGAAGATAGACCCGAGGGAGTTTGTGTGAACTGGTAAAACCAATTCGGTCATGACTACTTCAGATGCTGAAACCGGCTTTTCAGATTGCACTCAAGCAGCCATGCCCTTTTATCAATTACATTCCGATGCCGACATCGCCATTGCCGCCACGACCACTGATGTCGTTATTGCGACCTGGGATGATTTGCGGTCCACCAACAGTAGCGTTTCCAGCGGGGATAACCTGTGTTGCGTTGGCATTGTTGTTTGCCGCTTGTATAGCTTGTTCGTTCCCTTTGTTTTCGCTTTCGACGAATCCAAGGTGTGGCAAACACCATACGATTAATTGAGCTCGTGATTTCACATTCATCTTTTTATAGATGTTAGTAAGGTGAAATTTTACAGTCTTTTCTGTTACGAAAAGCTGATTGGCAACTTCCTTGTTTGAAAGACCTTTTGATACTAGTTCAGCTACTTCAGCTTCTCTGTTCGAAAGTCCTTTTTGTATTAATACGTCTCTGAGCATCCTTGCTCCCTCCCCTTTTATCTTAAAGACACTGATAATTGACTTGCCGGTTAATCCATCATCCGTATGTCTTGTTAGTTATTAGTCCATGTCTCCTTTAGGCTGTCTGCAAACCCTTCAATCCCACCCCGGTGCTGGCCTTTTGAAAGGTTTTTTAAGAAACAATTGTTTCATTAATAGACAACTGCTCCCATCAAAAAGTCTGACAGGATTCCATTTTGAACGCAATAGTATTGGACTATAGTTTTTCAAAAACTAGACCGAAGAGTCATGAGGTAAAATTTAGCAACTCTGGAACCAACTAGGAGATATTATGTTTCCATCCGATACAAAGTTTCTGGTCATCGATGACTTTGCAACTATGCGAAAAATCGTAAAGAAAGTTCTGTCAGAATTAGGTTACACAAGGATCGAAGAAGCTGATGACGGAAAGCCAGCCCTGGCCCTGTTGCAAGCGGCGGCTGCTAAAAATGAACATTTTCAGTTTGTTATTTCTGACTGGAACATGCCTGGAATGACCGGCATAGACCTACTTAAGGCCTGTAAAGCTGATGCTAACCTTAAAAATATTCCTTTTATGTTGGTGACTGCGGAAAGCGAACAAAAAAACATTATCGAAGCCGCAAAATCAGGTGTTTCTGAATACATTGTTAAACCCTTTAACGCGCAAACTTTAAAAATGAAGCTTGAAAAAGTTTGGGCCAGAACTTCAGCTCAAAAAGCTGCATAACTATAAAGGAAATCACACATGGGAGCAGCTTTAAAACTGGCAGAAAATAATCCGATCTTTGACAAAAATTTCGTTCAAGCCTTTGTTAATGGCGTGAATGCAACCATTTCGATCACCGGTTGCACAGAAGTTGTCGTCAAAAAACCTTATATCGAAAAAAGCTTTAAAAAAATGGGCGAAGTCACCGGAACCCTGGGCATGACTGCCGGGGGTATGAAGGGACATTTGTCGATTTGTTTTGAAGCCGCAGCCATATTAAAAATCGTAAAGAACATGTTTGGCGAAGAACACAAAGAACTGACCAAAGATGTTTGGGATGCTGTTGGTGAGTTTACCAATCAAATCTATGGCGAAGCTAAAAAAACCCTGAATGAACAAGGGTATTCGTTTCAGATGGCGATCCCCCAGGTTATCAAGGGCGACATCGTTATCCCTGACGCCCACAACGCACCCACATTGGTGGTACCGTTTGAGCTTAAAGGTTCTTCCGAAAAATTTTACGTTCAATTGATCGTAACTTAAGACCACCACCGCGCATAAATCCAAATTTTTAAACTTCCAAATCCCCTATCCTTAGGGGATTTGAATTTAAAAATGATTTTTATGGGTGTTAGTGGCCGCGGATTTCGGTCATTAAGGCTTTGTGCAAAAGCATCAGGTCGTCATTCATTTTTCTGAGCCTGCTAATTAGTCCCGAAGAAATCTTTTTCAGGATTGGGACTGCTAGCTGAGGGTTCTCGGCGCAAAATCTTAAAAAATCCCTCTGAGTCAAAACCAAAAATGTGCATTCAGCGTCACAGGTGACCGTGGCTGATCGAGGCTCTGATTCAATCAAACCGCCTTCGCCCAAGGACGGAGTCGTTTCGTGTTTTAAAATTACAACTTTGTATCTTTCCCCGTCAGGAGTTTGCTTTAAGACACTGACCTGACCGTGGATTAAAATAAAAAACTCATCGCCCAGTTTGCCTTCCTCGATAATAATGTGACCTGCGCTGTATTTAGTGACTTTCATTATCGAGAAAAATTTCTTAAGCCCTTCATCGTTGGATTTTACCTCGTCAAACAGGGCTACTTTTTTAAGGATGTTATAATCTACCTCAGACATGAGCTTGCTCTCCTCGATCTTCAATCACAATGGCCATACTGCCATCTTTGATTATATAATCTGGTGGTGGATTAAATTTTGGTTGATTAAATCTAAGAGTTTTTACCCCTTGCAGATTTGTCACCAATTGGGCCATGTTGGGTGTTTGCTGAGCTCTTCTGATAGCCAGCTCCTTGATCAAATGCGAATTACCCGAATTTTCTAAAATTCCAATCACTGAATCTTTGGGAAACTGCGTTTTAAAACCCTCAACCAAATCCGCAAAGGTTTTGTTTACCATATTTTCTGGCACCGTGATGGTAGTGATAAAATAAGGACTGTGGGGGCTTAGTAAATCATGAAAAATATTTGTCAAACCCGTGGCCGTCGATGAAAGTGCCAACAGCAACCGCGAATAATCCCTGGAATAAATAATTTCATTTACCTGAGCCAATCGCAGATACTGATCCATCCCAGGATCTAAAATCTCTGCCACCACTGGGGTTCCCCTGGCGATACTGGCCAGGGTCATTGCTGTCATCACCGTCCTAGCATCGGCTTCAGTGACAGTCGGAATATTACCCGCCATATCTGGCGAGGCATCGGCTAGGATTAAAATTTTTGCAGCTCTTTCAGGAACGGCCCGCTTCAGTGTGTGCTCAGCAAAAAAATCTCCTCTGATGACCTTTACTTTTTTAAGATTGGGATCATTCAAAATATTTTCAATCTCAGTTAAAGGAGCATTGTTGATTAAAACAATTTTGTCGGCGGTGACGTTTTTGTTTGTGGCCAGAATCTGCCCCAAGAACTTGATCATTTCGTCTTTCCAGCCGCAAATCACAAAGTGATTTTTTAATGTATTGCTGTCCACAAAACCGCTCCTTTCAGCTAAAGCTCGCTCCAAGAAAAAACTAGAAATTTTCGCTGTGATCACTGCAATTCCGACCACTCCAGATATCATTAGTCCCGCAGCGGCGATCCGCCCTGCTGTGGTGACAGGGTACTTATCACCGTATCCCACTGTCAGAAAGGTCACTATCCCCCACCACAAAGCATCTTCAACGTTATTGATATTATGATTTTCGGCAGGCGCTTCCACTGACAATTCAAACATTGCCGTGCTGATCCAAGTGATGAGCAAAAATGTTATTGCTGTAGCAAAGGGATTAGCCATTACAGTGACTTTGATAAGCATTAATTTATTTTTGATAAAATCAGAAAATTTAGTTTTCGGTAATTTATATTGTCTCGTTATCACTTCCACTATTGTGACCAGACTGATCACAATCGATGAGTCCTAATGGAGCGCATAAAAAATTTGAAATCTCTAACTCAGTACCATTGAGCTGGCTTTTTTGAATCAACGAATACTGGGCACCAAATGAGGTAAAGAAGAAATACAGAAACATAATCAATCCTATAAACCACCGTCTGCTGGGTGGCAGAAGCCTTGGGTAGACCTGCACGACCCGAGTTTCAGCGATCCAGTCAGAAACATGTCTGCGGTCCAGTCGAAACAATGCCAAGGATCGAAAAGTCATCCCAAAAACTCCCAACAGAAATTCGCTCAAAACCCTTAAAAAAACCTGGCTCAATGTGGGTTCGTCGCCCGTGTTGTTATTAATCAGCCTGAGGCCAAACAGCCATTTGCCCGGTGTTGCCGAAAAAAAATAATAAAAACAGGCAAAATAAAAAAACTGAACCATAAAATAAGCCATCACATGAATGAAACTTATCTTAACCACACCAACACTGAGGATTTGTTTAAAAAAACCCAGATAAAACGGTCCTAAAAACACATTCAGGATAAATTGATCCACAAAATAGGCTGAAAGCCTTTTCCAACTGCGAGCACTGTACAAAATGTTTCGATTGCGTAATGTCATTGCTTGGTTTCCGTTAAGCCTTTTTTAATCAACAATTCCCTATCTGTAATCGATTCCTTTAATTGAATCCAGTAGATTCTTTTCAGCAAAAGGCCGGTTTCTGGATTAGGCTTTTGATATTGAACTGGCAGATCATTAAATCCCACAATAGGCTGAGGAGCTGTTTTATGATGAGCATGATAAACCTGGGCAAGATTTTGATACCAGTCTGCTGAAACTAAACCCAGTTCGTGAGCTTTTGACAATCCCTGGAAAGACCCTGTTTTAAATATTTTTTCAAACCAACTGTTTTGGAAATCCTTGATGTTTTTTTGTGCAAACCAAAATAAATAATGATCAATTTGTTGTCTGATCTGCGAGGAAAGTTTGAAAAACTTTAAAATCTGCTCGGGATCGTTTGCCACATTCACATACACTAAAAACTGCGCCCATCTGAAATCCGGCTCCGAAAAAATATTCTGAGGTGACAGCAATGGCTGACTCAGCTGAAAAAACTTGTGAAAAAACTGACACGATTGCAGGGTCGTCAATGCCGCTTGCAAATGCTGACCTTTTAATAATGCATCAAATTCTTGGGTCAGTCTTTCGGCGCTAACCTGCAGTGCTTTGATAAATTGGCTATTGAAGGCTTCCAGGGTTTTTGCCTCAATTTCAAAACCCAATTGTGATTGAAACCTGATCAATCTGATCAGTCGCAAATAATCCTCGGTAAATCGGGCCTGAGGATCCCCCACAGTTTTTAAAATGCGATTTTGCAAATCAGATAATCCATTTACATAATCAATAATCTCAGAATTTCTGGGATCCCAAAACAACGCGTTTACTGTAAAATCCCGTCTGAGAGCATCGGTCTTTTCATCAGTGAATTGGATTTTTTCTGGGTGCCTGCCATCAGTGTAGGTTGATTCCGATCTGAAGGTTGCGACCTCTATGGGGATTCCATTTTGAATGACAGTTATAATGCCAAAAGCTTTCCCAATAGCTATGGTTTTTGGAAACACAGCTTCGATTTGTTCAGGCAAAGCCGATGTGGCCAAATCATAGTCCTTGCCCAAGCGTCCAATCAAAATATCCCTGACACTGCCTCCGACAAAATAACATTTAAAGCCTTTTGCCCAAAGTGTTTCGCAAACGGATTTGGCTGTAACAAATTTAGGATCTTGACCCAATTGATCAAGTTTTTGCTTTGAAATACCTGTCGGCAATTGACTGGACATAAATGCAATTATAGCGATGGAACCGTGGATGCCAAAGCAATAGTGCAATTAGCGCTTAAAAATAATTCTAGTTTGTTTGAATGCATTGGGTTTGAGTGGCTGCCATTGCAAAAGCCCCTGACCATCGATGTTTACAAACGCTGGCTGACTGAAAACAAACATGCTGGCATGAATTACCTGAATGACCATTTGCGATTCAAAGAAAATCCCAAAGCCATAGACCCTAAACTGAAATCGGTGTTTGTTTTTAGTTTTGATTATTTAAAGGGCTCGCTTGAGCCCCATCCTTGGTCGCCACTAAAAATAGCAAAATACGCCAAACACCCCGATTACCATTTAGTGCTTAAAGAATTACTGAGTCATTGTCAGGCCGGGCTTGAGGACGCTTACCCGACAGAGACTTTTGTAAGCTTTGTTGATTCAGGCCCAGTTCTGGAGCGAGATCTGGCTTACCAAGCGGGACTGGGTTGGATTGGTAAAAATACTATGTTGATTCATCCAAAAAAAGGCAGTTTTAGTTTTATCGCCACCATTTTTTGTTCGGTTGATTGCCCTGAAAAATCAATCACGCCCGTGCATGATTTTTGTGGCAACTGCAATCGGTGCATCGAGGCCTGCCCCACACAGGCTTTAACTGTCCGTGAGCTGGATGCTAACAAATGCATTTCTTATTGGAACATCGAATCCCGTGATATTGCTAAGCCAGATTTGCGGGCCAGGTTTAGTGATCGATTTTTTGGCTGCGACATCTGCCAGGATGTCTGCCCCTGGAATCAAAAGGTTTTGACGATTTATGGGGCGACAGCTGCTGGAGCGGATGCTTTTGAAAGTGATGTTCCTGTGGGCGAATCGGCTGGCACCACTGATTTTTCTGGGACAGTGGCGGTACCGCCGATTGAATCCCCTGCGATTGAAACTTCAGTGACTGGAACTTCAGTGACTGAAAACCTGGCGATTGAAAAAGCGTTAAGGGAGATTTTAACCAGCAGCAATCAAAAGCTTCAAAAGACTGTCAGGCTGACTCCTTTGTCCAGAGCTGGAGGCTTTGGATTAAAGCGCAATGCTTTGTATGTTGCCGAAAATCTGGGGATTAAAAACTTGCTGCCAGAAATCAAATCCCTGACCCAATCTGAAAACCCTAAGCTGCAAAAATTGGCCCAAGAAGTTTACGATAAATTAAGCCTTTGAATACTCTGTTTTAGATTGCAATTACCGACTCATCCTAGCTACCAAAACGTATTGCGATCTGTTTGCGTACCCGTCGTAGCTACGTATTACGATCTGATTGTGTAGTCGCCCGTTTATATAGTGATCATTTTTAATAGCCTCCAATTTAAGTTAAACTAAAATAACTTAAACAATGCCTGGAATAAAATTTAAATCTGAAGAGAAAGTAAGGCATTAACTTATTTGTATCAGGAATATAAATCTTAATTTTTATCTTATAAAAACATGAAATAGGGGCGGTATATTAATGGCTAAACAAACCCATAAATACACTGCCTGGCTTCGCACAAATTGATGATTGTATGGACTGATCACCGCAAAAATTAACCATTGTATGGACTGATCACCGCAAAAATTAACCATTGTATGGACTGATCACTGCAAAAATTGACCATTGTATGGACTGATCACCGCACAAATTGATCACAATACAAACTTTATCATAACCTCAGACACTTAAACTGAATCAGTTTTTAAACATAATAACAGACCCCATGCTTAGTTGATTCAACAACAACGATTCCATACAAACAGATCAAAAAATTCTGTGCTCAGCCACGCCGACAGACAAATATAAATTAAAATAATTTCATGTTTTCATAATTATTTTGATAACTTAAACAGCCACTAATATATTGCCCCGTATGAATTTAAAAAATCATAAAAATAATCAACAACTATCTCTGATTCCCCAGCAGGATTTGCGCTTTGTCAAAGCCATGAGCTTTGGGGGCAGCAGATTAAAAAAGCGCAGAAAAATTGCCAGACCCTTAATTCCTGGTGCTATTCATCACGTTGTTTTAAAATCCAGTAAAGCCATCGGGTCATTGAGCTTTTATAAAAACAAAACACTGACTGCCGAACTGCTAAAGGATAGATCTAGAAAATATTTTGTCGAAATCATTCAATGGGTCAATATGGGGAATCATTTGCATCTTAAGGTGCGATTTAAAAACCGTCAGAATTTTCAAAATTTCCTTAGAACTTTCACAGCTATTTTGGCTCGTAAAATCACAGGGGCGCACAGATCCAAATCCTTTGGCAGATTTTGGGATGGATTGGCTTTTACTAGGATTATCACAACTAAATTTGAAGAGCTGGGATTGAAAGCCTATTTCGAAGCCAATCATCGTCAGCGTGAACTTGGTTATGCTGCCAGAACAGAATATCTGAAATCTTTTAACCAGTTTTTGTACCGACTCAAATCAAAGCGAGCCCGATCAGTTGACCTTGGTAAAATTCTGATTTCCTGCTGAGGCAATATCAATCTAAGTCTAATTTTTTCAACAAGTCATAGATAATTCGATAATCAATCCATGCATATTTTCGACAATCCGAAAACCTAATCCAATCCTAACTTTTTCAGCAGGTCGTCGATGTCGCCTTGATCCATTTTCTTGGGGGCGTTTTTGTTGACCTCGACAGAGGAGCGGTATTCAGCACCAAATTTTTCGCTCACCCATTTAACCCTTTCAACAAAAGTTTTTGATAAAACTGTGTTAAGGTTTTGATTAGATCCTACCAGGTCCAGCATTTTTGGCAGCATTTCTGATGCATCTAACAATAACGCCACAACCACATCATAAAAATGTTCGTTGTCTTTGATTTGTGAAGCCTTATATCCCACAGCCTTACAAATCGCACAATAATCCCCAATTTGGTGGATGATATGATTTTTATCACTGATAGACATAGCCAGCGATTTAGCACCGCCCATAATTCGATCCACAAACAACCCGTACTGCTCCAGACTTTTGACCTTAGAAAAATCACCTTCACACTTTTCAAGAATCTCGATCATTTGATCAACCAGGTCCTTGGACTCAGCTTGAAAATCACGTAAAATTTCAGGATCTAGTTGCGACATGAATCAAGAATAGTGATAATA
>JBIKLL010000004.1:0-88243 GCA_044359815.1 Pseudobdellovibrionaceae bacterium | reverse complement strand
CCGATCAGCGCTCCTCCAAACAAAGCTTTGATCCATTGTGGGTCCATTGATGTCTCCTAGTCTGTGACTGTGGGTAAAGATTTTTCGTTCCAGGCCAACATTCCACCCGCTAAATTAACCGTAAATTTATACCCAAGCTTGATACTTTCAGCAGTGGCAGTTCCAGATCGATTGCCGCTTCGACAGATAAAAACAATTTCATCAGTTCTGTCACCGTTTTCCAGAAACTGCATCAGATCTGGTCCCAGTGTTACCAATTTGGATCCTTGGATATGTCCCAGCTCAGCATTAAATTCATCAGGTCTTCTGACATCGATCAGTTTGATTTTATCTGTTTTGCCGTCCTTCAAAAGACCGTGCAGATTTTCAATGCTGATTTCGGGAATGCCGTCGGCAATTTGCGGATGCAGGGTGCGGCTGTCTTTGGGACGCCCACAGGCCATATTGGCTGGCACGGCCTCGTGGATTTTTTTAGGATTGGCCAGTTTGAGCTCTGACATGATTTTTTTAAATCCGTCCAAATCAATGGATTCTTTCAATCGTGAATTATATTTTTTCTCGGCAGCCACTGTGGATGAAGTGTGTCCACGGTAATCATGGCCTGGGTAGACAATGGTGTCGTCAGGCAATTTAAATATTTTTTCACGAACACTTTCAAACAGTTTTTCTGAACTGCCCTGTTGAAAATCAGTTCTGCCACAGGATCTGATTAACAGCGCATCACCTGTAAAAACCATACCCTCAAACAAAAAACTCAGGCAGGTATTGGTATGCCCGGGTGTTTCGATAATCTGAATGGGTTTTTCACCCAACATTAACTGCTGCCCATCATCCAATGGGATATCGACACAATCCACGTTGGCCTGGGCACTGACCGCAGTTTTAATCCCCAGGCGCTTTCGCAGTTCACCAGCACCCGTAATATGGTCTGCGTGAATGTGAGTGTCCAAGGCATAAATTAATTTTAACCCCAGTTCCTGAATCAATTTAATGTCTCTATCCACGGTTTCCAACACTGGATCAATGATGGCCGCCTGTTTGGTTTTTGCATCTGCAATGATATAGGTATAGGTCGATGTTTCGGCTTCAAACAATTGTTGAAATATAATTTCGTTTTTCATAGGCGGCTCCTTTAGTTTTATCATTATACGTTTGCAGCACTGTCCTGGATATAAATTTGATTGCGCGTTAGCAAACCTCTGACTAAAACCAGATTATGGCATTTGAAGCATTTAATAAACAAGCGTGGCGCGATCATGGCGATGACCCTCAAGTGGTCGGCGACCGATTGGAAAGCGGTTTGGGACTAATAACCTCATCCGAAGATATTTTGAAGTTTTGCAGATTGACCAGCCACGTGTGCGGCGAACATTTGGCCAATTGGAAGCTGGGGATTGATTTGCTGGAAAAAGCAAAAGCCCTTTCTGTGAACAATGATGAATCGATGAAAACTGCTCACAGAAATATTTTAAGCTTCAAGGTCGCATCCAATGCCGAAAAAATAAAATTTGAATCAATTTCTGACGAAGTTTTTGCCCTGGCAAACGCAGCCTCAATGTTGTGTGCCTGCAAACAATATGAATTATGCCAATCTTATCTGCGAAACGCTGCGATTATGGCTGAAAAATTAGATCCCAAGGACAGCGCACACAAAAGCATAGCCATTGCCGGCAACAATATTGCCGTTCATCTGGAGGAACTGGTTGCCCGTCGTCAAGCTGATAAAGAGCTGATGATTTTCGCATCTAGAATCGGCCGCAAGCATTGGGAACTGGCGGGCACTTGGGTTGAAATCGAAAGAGCCGAATACCGATTATCACAGAGCTATTTGCAGGCTAAGGATTTTGCAAAATCCCTGCAGCACGCTGAAAACTGTCTGAGCATTTGCCAGAAAAACAGTGCAGAACCCATCGAGTTTTTCTTTGCATACCAGGCCAAAGCTTTAGCATTGAAATCCAAGGGCGATCTGCAAAACACCAGCGCCGCCATTGAATCTGCAAAAAATTATTTTGAAAAACTGAGCCCTGACGACAAAACCTGGTCCGAACCCAGTCTTAAGAAATTAATTTTTTAGACTGTTAAGCCTTGCAGTGCACAGTGGTCTTAATAGTCCTCACTTCCTAACTTCCTCACTATTGATGCTTAATATAAGTGAAAATACGCTTCTTGGCTCTGGGGTTTCAGATAAAATCACTGCCCACTGATTTTAAGGTTTCAGTGTCCTTTTGTATTTTTAGATAGAGATACTTACTCCAAAAAGAAAATCTATAAAAGTCGCAGCAGTTGAAGCTGGCCCTTTTAATAATTGATAACGAAACATCCCTTTAAAATCAAAAGACTGATAATAAGAATATTCAGTTCCGAAACCGAAAGAAAGTCCCGCATAAGAAGAATCAGAGCTTTGAAACTGACGCTGATTAAAAGAAACATTGATCAAAGGACGCCACTGCTCCTTTATCAACAAATAAATTCCATCAGTTTTTAAGACGGTCGGACCCGAAGAAGTTATAGGATAATAAGTAAGTCCTAAATCGGGACCAAACCCCATGTCCCCGGTAATGATGTTTGAAAAAAACAAGCTGTAACCCACCGAAAAATCTAACCCATCAAAAAAACCGTAGTGGTAAGTTACTACATAGGAGCCTAGTCCAGAGGCTTTCCCCTCGCCTTGACTGGATTTAGCAGCCAAAGAATAAGCCCCAAAACACATGTCAAGCTTACCTAACGCCATGACTGGTAAGCTTTTAAACAACCCTAAAACAACAATTACAAGGCAAAAGCACTTCACTGGTCGTTTTCCCTTTTGAAAGAACTATCTCTACCACTCTTGATATCTTCAATTTGCTGTATCATTCTTTGAGTCTTTGCATTTTCTGGAGAGAGTGAACGTGATTTTTTGTAAGCATTTAAAGACTTATCAAACTCTCTTCTTAAGTAGTAAATATTTCCCAGAATATCATAAACCAAACTCAATCCTGGATAACTTACAATCATATCGCTCATGATCTTTTCAGCAAGATCGTACTGCTTAGACTTCATAAGACTTTGCGCTTCAGCAACGGCTCGCGCCACTTTGTTAAGTGCTTCTGTTTGATTTAAACATTGATTGGGTAATGTGGGAGCTTCTAATTTAAAGCTTATTTTACCTAAATAGCCCGAGACTGAGGATGGAATAATAACACTTGTTGACTGGTACCCATCTTTTGAAGCTTGGATTTGTATCGGTGAACTGCGATCTGAAATGTCTTTTTCTGTAAGCGCATACGGTGTTTGCCCCACTTTTTTGGGGGCCTGTCCTGGCGTAAACACAAAAACATCAGCACCCACAGGATCAGACTCAATAGAAATTTGTTTGCCAGCGCATCCTATTAAAAAAACAAAAGAAACAAGAAAGCTAGTCTTCAATTTCGCCCCCGATCTAAATTAAACGCTTCATTTTGAAACGGGTCAAGGAAAGACCGATAGGAACAAGTCCAGTCCTAAATAGAAACATCTAAAAACAAGACTCGGGCTGAAGTCCAGGTTAAAAGCAAATCATGATATTCAATCTCAAAAACCGCTGCATTTTGAGATTTAGCTTTAGAGCCTCCTGCGAAAAGCCGATACCACTTTAGGGATTAATCTGGTTATTAAAAACTGAGAAATGTTTTCGGAAATCTCTGAATTTTAAGAAAGTGAGTCTCGTCGTATAGGTATGAAAATTGAAAGATGGTATTTCATTTTTTGCAACCTGATCAAAAGCAAACTAAAGCTTTTCACACTGATTTGTGGTTCTTTGGTTTTATCAGGATGCCTTGGTGAAAGCGAATCTTTTGATTTCATGGACAACAAAAGCAATTCTGCCAGTCAGCAAGATTGTAAAATCACGAACTCTTCCCCCAAGGAAGAAGACATAAAAGTTTCTGCTTTGGCAGGAAACACAACAGACTTTCTTGTGGGTTTGTCATCTTCAACTTGCGCGGTCTCTTACCAGCTTAATGGTACTGTTCTTGACAAAACAGAAGCACAGATCGCTATCGATTCTGCGCAGCTGAATTCCGGTCAGAATATTCTGATTGCGAGCTCGGGCTCAACCACAAAAAAGTGGGTCTTGACAAAAAATCAGCTTCCCACCTGCGGACCTCAACTGCCTACCAATTCTGCTTCGGGTCTTCAACTTGGCCTTGAAAGCGAAACAGTCTTTACGGGCTCAGCCTCTGATCCAGATGGCGATGCAATCACATTTTCTTGGACCGTGGGCGGGACTCAGGTTGCTTCTTCGGTGCTGAGTTGGGTTTCATCAAATTCAAACAGCCAGGGAACTTTCACCCCTGATAGCAATTGGTCCGGCGAGCGGATTGTGAACATGCGGGTTTACGACGGAATTGACTACAAAAACTGCTCTTGGAACGTAACGGTCAATCCAGCATGTACTGTCACCTCTACTTCGCCAGCGGCAGATACTACGGTGCGGGCTCCAGCTTCGAGCACTGCTCAGACGCTTTTTCAGGCCGCAGCTTCAACTGGTTGCAGTTTGACTTGGAAGCTCAACGGCGTTTCGATCAATGGTACAAACAACTCTGCGCTACAACTTTTGACTACAGCGCTTTCAACATCTTCAAGCTCAAATACACTTGAAGTGACTGCAAGCAATGCCAGCAGTTCTCAGACGAAGACTTGGACGGTTTTGAAAAACACCCCTCCATTGTGCTCCTCACAGGTGCCAGGAATGGTGGGCTCATCCGTGGGCGTTGGTGGGACGCTCAGCTTAACGGCCAACACAGCTGATCCGAACTCAGATCCAGTCACGTTTTCTTGGACGAACAATGGCTCAGACGTGGGACTTGGCGGAAACTCAGGCGGGTTCTCGGTGGTGTCGAATGCGTCTTCAAGCTCGGCTAGTTATACGCCAACCGCTTCTGCGAGTGGCACGAATGTTGTTCGTGCCAATATGAACGATGGGTATGACACCTCTTCGTGTACCTGGACAGTTCAAGTGGCTCCCGCTTGCCAGTTTATCTCAGCGTCCCCTTCCAGCAGTAATTTAAAAATCTCAGCGTCTCCTTCAGCCACGATGAACTTTTTGGCCACCACGAATGATTCCTCATGCGCGGTGACGTGGGCAATTGACGGTAGCCCCATAGTCGGCGCCACTGGACAAGCCCTTACTTTAAGTTCAGCACAAGTTTCCAGTTTAGCTGCTAGCACTTTGACTGCAACAGCCAACAACGGCTTCACAACAACTACTCGAACTTGGAGCATCACAAAAAACCAACCACCCACATGTAACTCGCAAACCCCGTCGATGAACGGAAACAACGTGGGGATTGGTGGATCTATCATATTTTCAGGAACAGCAAACAATCCTGACAACGACAACCTGACTTTCTCTTGGATCCACAACGGACAAATAGCAAGTGCCGCTTACTTTACCCCTTCGAGCTCAGGCAGCACTTCTCAGGTTATTTTCACTCCGATTATAAGCTTGGTGGGCAATAATCAAAACGTGACCATGGCGATTTCTGATGGCTACGACACATCCAATTGCACCTGGTACGTCAGTGTGCAGAACGCTTGTACTATTTCTGACCTTAGCCCCTTAAACACCAGCGATGTTAAATTGTCATCTAGTCCAACCGGAATCCTTAACCAGAAAACATTTCAAGCCTCTGCAAATCCTGGTTGTAATTACACTTGGGCCCTCAATGGAGCGACGGTGACTGGTGCCACGTCGAGTGCGTACACTTTAAATAATTCAGCTCTGAATGCAGGTGCGAATGTATTACAGGTGTCGGTCTCGAATGGTTTCACATCAGACACCAAATTGTGGTCGGTGGTGAAAAATACCCCGCCGTCATGCTCTTCTCAAAATCCAGCAAGTGCTGGCAACACCGTGGGTGTGGGTGGCAACATCACTTTTCAAGTGAATGCTTCCAACACAGACAATGATTCGATGACTTTTGGCTGGAAGTACAACGGATCCACGCCGAACCCTTCTCACTTTACAACTTCTTCGTTTGGCAACTCCAGCCAGGTGGTATTCAGCGCAAACGCAAGCTACACGGGACTGGGTCAGATTGTAACAGCGGACTTGAATGACTCCTACGACACGGCTTCGTGCTCTTGGACTGTTGATATTTTAAATCAGTGTATTATTTCTCAGGCAACCCCATCAAATTCGGGTGATGTTCGTGCCCCATTCAACTCAAGTGCAACGACTCTTTTTCAGGCTCCTGCGAACTCGGGCTGTGCTTATACTTGGACTCTGAATAGCCTGGCGATCCCGACAGCCACTTCGGGCACCTATTATTTGCCTTCGTCATCGCTGAACGGCGGTAGCAACACATTGTCCGTGTCCGTTACAAATGGATTCACAACAGACACAAAGACTTGGACGGTCGTCAAGAACACACCTCCGATTTGTTCGTCTCAGAGCCCCAGTCCGACCGGCAGTGTGCTTGCAGTCGGCAACAGCATTCAGTTGACGGGATATGCTTCAGATGCGAACTTTGACGATATCACGTTCAATTGGACCAATCAGGGTGCGGCGATTGGGCCTGAATTCGTGCTTTCGACTCCGGCCTCGAATGCCAGCCGAGCGACCTTTAGCCCCACAGCAAGTTTTCTAGGGTTTAACAACGCTTTGGCAATGATTTCAGACGGGTATGACTCCACGTCTTGCAGTTGGTCAGTGGAAGTTGTTCCTGCCTGTGCCATCACTGCAGCCAACCCGTCGACGGCGACTGCTAAGGTAGCCAGCAATGGAGCCGTTTCAAATACTTTCATAGCAACACCAAGCGATGCTACGTGTTTAGTCAGCTGGAAGCTCAACGACAACACCGTGGTTGGCGCCACCAGCAGCATTCTGAATTTGAACTCTTCTCAGTTCTTAGCGTCTCCAGGAACGAACACCCTCGTGGCAACAGCATCTAATGGTTTGTCGACCACCACCAGATCTTGGACGGTGACAAGAAATCAAGCTCCAACTTGCGATAGCCAAACGCCGAGTTCTTTGGGCTCATCCACAGGGATTGGTGGCAATACCACTTTTATCGCCAATGCCGGAAATCCGGACTCAGACACTTTGACTTATTCATGGCTGTACAACGGAAATGCGGCATCATCGCCTTTGTTCACGGTGTCTAGCAGTGGCAATACTGGGCAAGCGATTTTTGCTCCGACGGCTGCCCAGATAGGAGCCGGACAAAGCATACAAGTGAATGTTAACGATGGTTATGATTCTGCTTCTTGCTCGTGGACAACTCAAGTCATCAACAGCTGTTCAATTTCAACAGCGGTGCCCGCGACGTCAACTTACAAAGTCTCCGTTGCGCCTTCAACACAAACATCCTTTGCTGCGATTCCTACGGATGCCACCTGTGTGGTTTCGTGGACCCTCAACGGTACTCCTGTAGGGACCGGACCACTACGTAACTTTTTATCCTCACAGTTGAATTCAGGTCCAGACACCAACACGATCGTGGCGAACCTTGACAACGGAATCACTTCGCCAACGACAAGAACTTGGGTCGTGTCAAAAAATCAAGCGCCCATTTGTCAAAGTAAGACTCCAGCTTCAAATCCTGCGGCTTTGCCTTACAACCAAACTGTAGCCTTTTCAGCAACTTCGTCAGATCCTGACGGAGACACGGTCACAAATTATGGATGGCGCTTTCAGGCTTTGCCAAACCCAAGTTTGTTCACGTCTGTAAACACCACAGCTACAGCCAGCTCGGCGACTTTTGTACCGACCCTCAGCCAAGTGGGTAACGGGCAATTGGTGAGTCTTGGATTTGATGATGGCTACGACGCTGGCTCTTGCAGTTGGACTTTTGATATTGTGAATCCCAATACGGTCAACGTCACTTCCTGTTTGCCTGCCATCAATCCAGTAGTGGTTTACTCTGCGGGTGCTGACAGTACAAAAACGTTGCAAGTGGTTGCTGCAAATGCTTTGGGTGATGGATACAAATGGTACCGCAATGGTGTTCTGATTGGTGGTATTACTGGCTCAAGCTACAATGTTTCTTCAGGCAGCTTGGCCTCGGGCGACTACACTTTCAAAGGTGTGGCATCAGACGCCCTCGACAATACAGACGACTGTGATTTTAATGTTAAAGTCAATGCAGCCCCGCAAGTGACCGCGGTGAATCCCGTCAATTCGCAAGCCTACAATTTGTACTACAAGGGCTCGATCACTTTGGGTGTGACTGCGACCGATGCAAACAATGACAATTTAACCTATGAGTGGAAGATTAACGGCTTTCCAAATTCAACCATTCTTCCATCAGGGTCATCCATCACGACTCTAAACCCTGGAGGGAATGCGAGCTACCTGGGCTCAAACACTGTGTCTGTCACAGTCTCTGACGGGTATGAATCCGCGACCAGAAGCTGGACAATTCGGGTCAACGCTTTTTCTCAAGCCTGCAATGATCTGCTGAACTCAAATACTTCTGGCGGCAAGATTTGCACTTTGGTCGGAAATCCATCGATCGGTGATTCTGTCGTGCCGAGCCTCTCTACTCAGTCGCAAATCAAAACCAACCCAGCATTTGTCATCAATGACGACGGTGGGAATTTAATTTTCAGTGACCAAATCAATCACGTGGTTTGGTTCTGGAATCGTAGCAGTCAAAATATCTCAAGGTGGAGCATGACCATTCCCGCAGGACAAATGAAAGTCATCGTGGGTAATGGTGCCGATGGTTTGACTCCTGACAATACCACCACCAACACCAACGCCAAATTGAACTACCCCCGCGGAATTGCCTATGACTCTGCCACTGGCTTTTTATACATTGCGGATTGGAACAATTGGCGGGTGGTGCGCTTAGGAACTGACGGGAAACTTGTCACAGTTTTAGGCCAAGTGCCGGGTGCAGCGGCTCCTGCTAACAATGCTGCGGGTAATACCAGTGGTAATCTGGGCACAACTCATTTTTGCCAGAATCCTGCCGATGTTCGATTGGTGAATCATGGCGGAAACCGTTGGCTGTATGTTTCATGTTACAGTTCGCACGCCATCAAACGCTTAGATGTCTTACCCACCAGCCCAAATTATTTAAGAGCATACAATACCGTCGTAACTCTCAATAGTGCGGGGTCGAGCGTTGCCTCTAACAACGACGGTGCTGTGCCCTCACCTCAGCACACCAGTCAGCTGAATGCTGCGGGAGTGAACGCTCCCTCGGCGCTGTCGGATGATGGCAATGGCAACATCTATTGGATGGAAGTCGGCGGCTACCGTCTGCGTATGGCAACCACTGCAGGATCTGCGATGACCTTCTTTGACGGAACCACTTCTGTCGCCGCTTGGGGTAATAGCCTTTATGTTAATGACAGAGCTACTTCTGGGGGGATGCTACAATCAAATACTGTGGCTCCCGCACTGACTCCGATTGCAGCGACAGGCGCTCAAGCCAATTTGCTTTTAGTGGGCAGCACAGTGGCTGGCAACAATACTTGCACACCTTTTATCGTTGTGCGCAGAAATGCCACTAACAATGCTTTCGCGAATGCCACACCTCTAGCCGTGAATTTAGCAGGAGCCGGGACTGGGGCCTTTTTCTCGGATAGTAGCTGTTCGACATCCGCAGCTTCTGTGACGATTCCGGCAAATCGATCCTCGGTGCTTTTCTTCTACCGAAACGCAACTGCGGGTGGAGTCAATTTTTCTGCGACAGCAACAGGTCTTACTGCAGGCAGTTTAGCCGTGACCGTTGGAACGGGCGCTCCGCCGAGCACTGCCGATCGTTTTGCGGCTTTTGCAGCCCCCAATCACATCAATGGCGAGTGTGTTCCTTTGCTGGTGCAATACAGAAACTCTAGCAACTTGGTTGCGTTCAGGTCGACAGCAGTAAACACAAATTTACATCACCAAGGTTTCGGAAACTTTTACACCGATTCGGCTTGTTCCACGACTCCGATCTGGGGTGTGACGATCGCGGCCAGCACCACTAATGCGGTTTACTATTATCGAGGCACTGCGATTGCACCTGCCAACGCCACAGTTACTCTTGCAGGCACGGCTTACTCAGCCAATCAGTTCAATCAAAACAACACGTTCGGCGCTTTGGGATGGGGACAAGCTTGGGGTCTGCAGGTTGAAACCTCTGGCGGTAACGTGACTGGTTTTTACTACGCAAGTAACAACTACCACCGGGCTTTTTACCTTAACAACACAGGCTCTGCTCGGACGATCAGTAGCGTTGTTGTTCCTGCATACGGTAGCCAAACTATATTTGGTACTGGCGGTACGTTGATGCCGCCCAACGATGGACCGGGCACTACGGCGCAGCTGCAGAATCCGATCGGTCTGACCCTGGATTCAAACACGGGACATCTTTTTGTTGCTGATACCAACGACCGTGTGATCAGGGGTCTGCCCGTGACCTCAACGAATGGTGAGACCTACCGAGTGCTAGGTTCTTACAGATGGCGAAATGACGTCTACGAAGCCAATTCGGATGCTGTGGATACTTTTTTGGCGGACCCTTCTGGCATCACGATCGATACAGCCAATAATATGCTCTATGTGTCGGACTCTTCGCACTTCTACATTCGCTCGGTGAATTTGCTCACGGGCAAAGTCAATGCAGCGGTTGGACTGGGCACGCAAGGCAACTTCCATGTGGGTGGCCCCACTTCAGTGAATGTGAACTCCCCTAGAGGGATGACCATGGTCAACGGTAGTGGCAACGTGCCTTTGCTGGTTTTTGCCGACCAAGGGAACTGGAGCTCCGGAAGTTTTTGCCAAATCAGAGCCGCCAATATGACTGCAACTTTGACTTCTTTAGCAGGGCAATCAATCCCCGGAAACTTGGTCGTGGATTTGGCCGGGGACGCAAGTTTTCCTTGCGGTACTTTGTCTCCGACAGCTCCAGGCACAAACAGAGGTCCGGCTACAGCTACGGGCATTCGATTGAATACTCCGGATCAAGTGGCTTTTGACGGCACAAATATTTTGTTTTCTAACTACAATGATCATTGCATCATGCGGGTCACGCCCTCTGGGGATCTGATCAACACGGTGGGAACATGCGGAACAGCCAACACGACAGACGGCAGTATCACAAGTGCTTTGATTCGATTCCCTACGGCAATTATGGCGGACCCACTTTACCCAGGGAACTTCTTTTTTGCTGATGCCATTGACTTAAATCCAAGCCGCCTTAGATACGTCAATTACTACGCAGCTTGCTCCGGAAGTTGCGGCGCTATGCAGGCCAATATTTATATTGGTGGAATTCCGGTGCCCGCAGCCACTGGAGGGAATGCCACAGTGACCACTCTGCTGAACGTGAATGCAGCAGCGACTTCGGTACTGGGCGCCACTGCTGGCTGGCTGCAAGGGCTTGCCACTTTTGGTAACCAAATTTGCTATGCCGCCGGACATCCGAATGTGAACAATGGAAACCAAGGACCGCATTTTGTACAGTGTTTTGATCGTGCGTCTGCAACGACCAACCCCTCGCTGACTGTTGGTCCAGCGTCCAATAGCAACGTGCGAGCCGGTGCCCCGTTGGGATCTGAAATGGAAAATGTCAACGCCAGTTACAACTCAAATCCGCTAAGCTACTCGCCTGTGAGCTTGAACTCGCCCTTTGGGTTGGCTTTTGATGGCAGTGGAAATCTATACATTTCAGAGCGATCCAATCACTTGATCCGACTGGTCCGACGTTGGTTCTAAAAACTGCCCCCTTCATAAAGTGCAGGACTAGTTAAAGGCTAGTCCAAATTCAGCAGGACTCAGATTTAACAAGATTTCCAGATACACTTTGTCTCATGAAAACACCAAGAAGAATCATTTTAGCTTTAGGCACCGCTTTGATCCTTGGAGCAGGTTTAATTTTTATCTTGATGGAACGAGAAAAAGCCCAAGTTCAGCAGCTCCAACATTCTGAAGCAGCGAATGCTGAACTGATTAAGCTTGTAGAGTTGTATTCGCAGCGAACGACTTTGTTTCTTAGTTGGGTCAATCAAATAAAGTCAAAAGCCAATAAAGAAAAAATTACTTTTCAGCAGATTGAAGCCCAAGAGCTCGAAGAGACCCTAAAAGCTTCACTAACCACCAAAGAGGACTTAGATCGCTTTGAGCAAATTCAAAACAAAGTAAGTAGTGCTCTGGGTAATTTGCTGACCAACCCTAGCGCTTTACAACTAAAACCCACTGGATTAGAAAAAATTGAAGAGTCCATTAATCGAAGCCGAATGAAGTACCACCAAGAAGCCATCGCAGCCAAAGCTGTTCAGGAAAAATTCTGGATCAAGGGCCTGGAGCTACCTTTATTTGAGTCTGAAACTATTCGCGCTCATCAGTACTAAAGCACAGTTAAATCACGCTGGACTTCATCTTGTCGGGACGTTCGCCGATTACATTTCGAGACAGAGCGTCTTAGGAGTCAATAAAAATGAGCTTTTTACCTATTGGATTGTTTATCGGAATACTGTCGTTCGTAGGTGCGATGATGTATCTGGGACAAGCGCTGTCTTCAATCTATGATTTTGTCGCTTTAATCATGGTGGTGGGTGGAACTATAGCTGCTGCCGTGATGGTCTTACCTTGGGAAATGAAAGCTGAAATCAAATGGGCTTTTTCAAAATTAATTAAACGATCAGGATACCCGCTTGCGCAAGTAATCGCCGACTGTGAAAATGCAACCAAAACCAAAAGCTGTTCGGATGAAGTCGCAAAGAGAATTTACGGAAGTCTTTTGCGCGAGGGTTTTGATTTGAAGCAAATAGGCATTAGCAACGAGCACGTTGAGATCATCTTGCGTGAACGATTGGATGCCAGAATCCGAAGACTAAGAAGGGTTACGGGAGTTCTTAAGGGAATTGCCAAGTACCCACCTGCGTTTGGTTTGATGGGAACTGTTTTAGGACTAGTAAACGTGATGCGTGGGGTTTCGCGCGGCATGCCTGCAGGTGAGACTGCTCTTGAAATGGCCCTCGCCCTTGTCGCAACTATGTACGGACTCATTATGGCCAACTATTTGATTGGACCTTTTGGCGAAGTGCTCACTCAATCCGTGCAAGGTGAAGAGTACGCTGGGGAAATCGCCATTTCTGCTGTGATGCTTTCTTTGACTGAAGATTCGCAAATTGTAACTTCCGAGTTCTTGCAAAGCTACATCAATGCCGACGAGCGCATGAGTCAGTTCACGGGAGAAGATGCCGCATGAGTTTTACAAAATCCCTTCATCGAAAACGAAATAGGCACACGGAAGCCGAAGAAGTAGACACTGAAGGAACTTGGGCTGTAAGTTACGGCGATTTGATCACACTACTACTTACATTTTTTATTTTATTTTTCTCGTTGGATCAAAGTCCACCCCGTCCAAATAAAATGCGTGTTGCTTTTTTAGATGAGATCAAAGCTATTACTGAAGGCAAAAGTGATAAACCTTACTTTGACCAAGTGAAACCCATCACCCCGGCGGGAGCGGCAGTTCGTCCCAATTTACCGTCTGAGGATGCAGCTGTAAACAAAGTCACGTTCCCAAAAGAATTTGCTCCTGTGGCATATGAAGTTGATGACAAAGTTTTGTTAGAGTTCCCTGGTGTGTCTTTTTTCAACTCCTCACAAGTGGATCTAACCAAAGACGGCCGAGAAAGCTTAACTCAATTTGCTAAACTTTTTGTGCCTTATTCTGGAAACTTTTTTGTAAGCATTCGAGCTTTTGCTGACAACAGACAAGTTCTCCAAGGAGTGCTTCGATTCAAAGATAATTTAGAACTTTCAGCTCTGCGATCCATTGCTGCGATGCGAGTCCTCCAAAGCGCTGGGATTCCTATTGATCGCATCCGCACCGGAGGATATGGCGAACTCGTCGTTACGGCAGATGAACTTGCAAGGCTACCAGCTTCGATAAGGCCTGCGCAAGGCTCTTTGGCTTTGGCTCGTAAAGTAGTTTTAGTGATCGAGCCAGGAGGTAACAAATGATAAAGTACATTTCTTTGATCTATCTTGTTATTGGATTTCTAGATCTAATCCCGGCCAATGCTCAGACTCCACCCCCCGTGGGAAGGCCAGCGCGAGTTCTTGAAGTAGAAAAAATGCTCAACCGCGAAGCCATGGATTTTTTACGAGCACGCTTTCCAGGCCGTCCGTTCATTGTGAATGTCAGTGTGGATCCTCTACTTAGATTGAAAAAAGGCGAAAGGTCCGATGGCCTTCCCTATTACGACTTGGCAGATGAAGAAAAATTCGATGAGTGGGAAGACCCTACTCTCTCTGCCACGGCATTGATTTCAAGAGTTAAAAAAATATCGATGATTATCACTGTGCCTGCGGACTTGAGTGAAGATGAACTTACCGAAATCAAAAGCAGCTTAATTCCATCCTTAGGTATGATGGAGGCTCGAGACTCTATTGAAGTTCGCAAACGAACTTGGCTATCAAGTCCCTCCGGTGACGCTGGAAAACTCAATGCTTATCATATTTTGATGGTAGGTTTGCTGATTGGCCTGTTTTTGTTGGGGCTCTTTGGTGTTTTGACTTTTGCTGCGCAAAAAGTGACTTCAAGCCTTAAGGAAGTCATGGGTCAGCGCTCGAGTACAGTAAACGACAGTGGCCCTAGTAGCTCATCTAACACATCCAGCATCAGTCCCACTGATGGATTCAGCAAGTCCTCAGCAGGAATGGGTTCCTCTGAAGTAAAAATGTTGGATTCATTGAAATTTCTGGAACACGTAACAATGGGTATTAAACTATTATCTCAGCATGCTGATTTTCCAAGACTCGATGATATACTGATTTTTGAAAACTTTCTGAAAAAAAATAAAGGTGAATTTGGAGCTTTTTTAGCAGAAATGCCTTTTGATCTTAGGATGCGAATTTTTGGATTATCAAATTCATTGGACTGGATGGAAGCTTTGAATGATCCCACCGATGTTGGCAATTTAACACTTGAAGAACTGCAGCGCTGTTTGCGAGTGCAAAGAAACGCCAAAGAGGCACCTTGGCAGCAGTTTTTGATTTTAGTTTGGAGATTAAAGGACCGTTGCGGCGAATTCTTTAAAGGAATTCCAGAGAAAGAAGCTATGACCATTCTGGCTCACCTACCAAAAGGCGAAGGAGTGCGATGGGCACGAGAAATCTTTCCGGGAAATTGGGGGCAAATCTTGGACGTAACTTTCAGGCCAGAGCCCTTGGATGAATTGACTGTTAAGAAGTACTCCAAGAAAGCTTTAGATATTTTACCGCTCAATGACTCTACTTTGTTATCAAAGTTCAAAGGTGAAAGAGAAATCTTAAACTTTGCAAGATTTGCAGCTATTCAAGCCGAAAAAGAAATCTACTTAGCTTCGGGTGAAGATTCAAATTTGCGAAAGATCCGCCCACCCTTCTATCCATTTTATGGTCTTAATACTGAACAGTACAAACAGATATTACCCAAATTTAGTATCGAGGAGTGGTCTCTGGCACTGTTTAATACGCCTAAAGCGGAACGGCAGGTATTTGAGTCTTTGTTGCAACCTAAGCAAAAAGTTCGTTTGTACGAGTACTTTAGAAAACTCGAGCAACGGGAAGCAGCTCAGTCACAAGTCGCTGATGTGCGTGATCGAATCGGGCAGCAGATTGAATCTTTGTTTGCAACTGAAAGCAAACCTTCAGAGTCAAAAAAACCAGAATCTTCTGCAGCCTGATATCGCCATTCCCAGCAGGATTTTACCGTTCTTCAGCTCTGATTTATTTAGTACCCTAGATTTTTGAAACACAATTACTCGAGACTAAATTTTCAGATTTAACATTTCCAATTTTGTTGGATTACTGTGAATCCAGCAAAATGGGGTTGTATTTTTTAACTGTGAATAACCTTACTTCAGGTCGCCATTAACTTTTAGAATATGAGCTTCGACTCAAAGTGGATTTAAAAAACACGTTTCATTTTGAAACAGACTTTTGATCAAAACCATGTCTAACTTTATATAGACTTGTAAGATAAAGGCTCAGCACCAAGATGAGATTTATGCTTCAACTGCTATTGAATGGATTTAACCAAGCGTCCTCACAAGAAACAACTATTGTGAACTATGCTTTTCGCCATTGCGTAAGCAAATGCAAGAAAATGTGGGAAGGAGAGTTTGCTTGTTCATCTTGTTATAGAGAGCCGCAAGGATTTCGTGCCCAATGCGCAGATGCACGAAAAACAACATTTGAAGATGATCGACTGCGTGGAGAAAGACTTATTTATGACCGACGTCAATTAGCCTGTGATCTGTCCCGTAATAACTTAAATACAGATTATAAATATAAACACGATGGCTTTGAAACAAATTGAAGTACCAAAAATATTCCCTACGAGCTGCATGGTATTATGTATTTTTGGGTTTCTTATAGCCGCAATTCTCAGAAAGTCGAATCCTATGCAGAGTACGTAAGAGGATGTAATACCAGTATTCCTGGATATCATAATTATCCCGAAAGGATTCACTATAATGGGGGATCAGCACCCGGTCCCTTAGCGCAAAAGCCGTGGTGGAGTCCGTTCTAAAGTAATTTAATTGTTTAAGAAAGAACTTGTTGCTGTATTTTTACGGACAGAAAACGCGGCCTCAATTTGAAGCGAGACCGAAGTTCTTACCGAAGGCTGAAGGGGCCCTTTCCCTCACCTTTCGCTTTGCTCAAGGTTTCACGCAAAAAGTCCATCATGGACTTTTTGTGGCTCGCACATCCATGTACTCACCCTTTCGCTTTGCTCAAGGTTTCACGCAAAAAGTCCATCATGGACTTTTTGTCGAACCAAAGCCTGCGACGTGATTCGGGTCCGGTTCCCCACAAATAAAAAAACCAATGGCAACGCCATTGGCTTTTTTTATGGATGCCCCTATTAAACTCACTCAGCAACTTTTTGACAACCCCAAGCCGTGAATTAGAACTCATTAACGCGCAGTTCCGAGAGATGGCTGCGTGAACTCTGATGCTCGGCTCAATCATTCTCATGAATTTCAACGAAATTTGACCAACCAGTGAACTAACACCCAAAGGAGGGCCTACCTATGTTCAAAGAGTACAATGACCATAAAGGAATCACCATCGAGCAGCTCGACGAAATTCTGTTGGTCAATAGAGAAGAAGAATGTTCAGCCATAGTATTTAGGGATTCGGGCTTAAAAACCCATGTTGCGATAGTAGAGTTTGAGCTAATTCTTGCTTTCATGTTTTTGGTGAATGAACTAGCGGCAGAGGGCATTTCCGTGGACTCATATCTTGCAAAGACATTAAACACGATCGCTCCAAGCTTTAAGACAGAGGTTATGGAGCATTTTGCGAGATTCAGAATCAATAATGGTGTCGAGACGAAAGAAGACGTGATCTTTCTAAAAAATAAGGATTTCAGTATTTACGAGATCGAGGCCGATGACTCAATTTCTGAAAGTACTTTGCATTGAGCAGTTCCGAGAGATGGCGGCATGATCTCAATCTATGAACAAACCAAACAAGCAACTTTTAACAGAAGGGATTTTTATGTTCAGTGAATACAAGGACCACAAAGGTATCGATGTGCCAACATTAAGCAAGATTCTTGTGGCCAATAGAGGAGAAGAAAGCTCGGCCATAGTATTTGAATCACCTGGCTTGGAGACATCGGTTGCGATTGTGGAGTTTGATCTCCTTTTGGCATTCAAATTTTTGGTTGATGCCTTATCAGAGCGCGGAGTAGCAATGGATGCCTATCTCGCTAGGTACCTAAACGATCTTAACCCAAGTTTCAAAACCTCCGTCATGCAGCAGTTTGTAAAGTTCAGATTGATTAATGGAATTGAACTGGATAAGGACGTGATCTTCCAAAAAACAAAAGACATCAGCGTATATGAAATTGATGATTCTAGGTCGAACTAGGGACCACTTCGCAGTGGTTCCTAGCTGCCTTTACAATTAATGAAACAGCAAAGGCAAAATTCCATATCTATTTTCCTGTTTGATCTTATATCTCAGTAGTTCTAGCAAATCTGGAATCTACTTTCGCCCAACCGAATGTGTGACCAAAGAATATGACAGACACACCGCCAAGCGTGAGTTCGAGCGATCGTTGCCAAATTCCGTAGAGTAAAATGACTGATCCCGCCAATCGAATTGCCAAATTCATCGGATGAAGATGGAGCAGACCTATTTTACCTATTGTTGTTTCCGATAGTTTCTGCGGACTTGTATCCATAACACACAAAAGAGCCAGTGCTAAGGCAAGGACGAATACTCCTAAGGACATCTGCCAGTTGTAATTCCAAAAATAATAAATCGACCAAATAAAACCCACCACCTCGATAAATATCGCCCTGGGATGAAAGCACTTCAGAGCAAATCTCTCCAGCCATGAAAAATCGTGTTCTGCGGTTTCTGCATATATTTGTTGTGTTTGAACAATTACTTCCGTAGCCATAAGACACTCCTTATAATTTAGTTAAATCCTTCACACCGACCAGTTGACCTCTCAACTTTGATTTGAAAAATAATTGCAGATTCAAGTTCCAAGTCCTCTTATCTGTTCAGACTGTGAGGCCCCACCTTGAAAATCAGACTTTCCTTGGGAAATCTGTTTTCCATTGAGGGACACATTGTATGTAATGGTCGTTCCTCGCGACACCATGCTGCTAACGGCACAATAACGAGTCTGAGAAAGGTTCACGGCTTCAACAACTTTAGCGGGATCGCAAGAGCCATCAATCAGATATTTTAGTTTGATGTCCTTGAGTTCATACGGGTGGCTTGTTGCAACAGTAGCATCAGCTTCAATCCTGAAGCTCTCAGGGGCTTGCTTATTCTTTTTAAGCAAGCCCACCACATCCATCCCGGTACATCCGCAAAGGGCCGCTAGGACCAGCTGTTTTGGAGTCGGATCCTTTTCATCGCCAAATGGTTTAGCGGCATCCATATGGACCTTAAAACCGTTTACATTGGCTACAAAATTTTGCTTACCGTTCCAAGCGCAATCAATCCGCATAAAATCTCCAATTATTTGGCTTTCTTGCCCATCTTATGACGCATCATCCACGGGCCGCATTTGTCGGGGCCGCCGGTCTCTTTACACATTTCATAAAAGGCCTTTCGGCACTCCTCTTCGGATTTTCCAGACTTCAGACAATCTGCTGCCTGCTGGTGAGCTTTTGCCATTTGTTCGTGCATCTGAACGTGCTCTTGGCCTTGCTCGGCAGCTTTTGCTGCTGCCTTTTCTTCCGCGAATGAAGCATGGGTCGCACAAACGATGAGGACTGATAAAATAATTGTTCTCACTTTTTACCCCTTGTGATTGCTTTACAGCATCAACTGACTTTGTTGGGGTTTGTGAATTTTTTCATTTTCCAGCTGCCGCTCCACCATGCGCCCGAGGCCGTTCATTTCTCTCGCAACAAGTTGTAAAATGTCGTCTGATGATACAAGGCCACAGGCATTTCCGGTATCATCGACCACGACCATACGACGAACACCCTTGCTCTCCATTTGATCAACGACATCCGCAATACCTTTTCCACTGGTCACCGTCACTATATCTCTCGACATAACGTCTTGGACCTTAGTACTCAGCGGAAGATTTTCTGCAACAATACCAAGAACAATGTCACGATCAGTAAGAATGCCAACTGGCTTATTCTTTCCATTGGTCTCTACAACAACGACCCCGCCAACATGATGCTTCTTCATAAGTTGGGCCGCATACTGAAGAGATGCGCCACGCTCGACACAGACCAAATTTTTTGAACATAAATCTGAAATAGGCATAAATACTCCTCAGTCAAAAGGGAACCTCGATCTGGACAAAGCTCCCTCTCAATTAATTAATGAACTGGAATTTGCTTAGCTTTGAGAGATTCTGTTTTGGGGACCGTCACAGTTAGAACTCCATTTTCAAATTTTGCATCAACCTTCTTTTCATCGACTGGGCCGGGCAAAGTGAAACTTCTTGTGTAGGAGCCATAATACATCTCCGATAAATATTTCTTTTTTGATTCACTCTTTTTTTCTTCTTTTCGCTCGGCGCGAATGGTGAGCTGATCTTTGTCAGCCTCAACTTTGACCTGATCTTTTGTAACTCCAGGCAGATCAAACTTTAAAATATAGTTATTATCTTCTTCGGCGATTTCACATGACGGACTAAACGACAAGCTCTGCATGCCGTTTGTCTTCTTCACGTTCATGAACTCATTAAATAAACGATCAAATGATTCCTGAACTTGTGAGAAGTCACGAAACCGGCTTAGGCTTTTGTTATCAAACCAGCGTTCTAGTGCGTTAGACATAATAATCCTCCTTATGGATTGTTGTTGAACCACTGATAAGCAAGCTCAGTGCCAATTGCCAGTTTCTATTACGAGCTAAGAGCAAAACACTAGTGAATCAACTTAAACCGAAAAAAGAAATCATTCGTGAAGTTCTCGTCGAATTTTAGAGGGAAAGCGCTGTGATTTTAAGCAACGAGATCAAAAGGGATGGGACAAAAACGAGCCCTGTTGAGACAAATTGGCAAATACATTTGAACAACAGCGAGATTGAAAAATGATGGTCTTAGTCCAAAGTTCGATAGCGATAAAATGCCTCTACAAATAAAACAATCAGGAGCACTCCACCGACTTGCCACCACCATTTATCCAAAAGAAGACCTGCTGCTAAGATTGTAATTGCTAAAACTGGGTCTATCCGGATCTCCCCACTGTTTTTTGGGTGAAAAATCATCAACTTAGTTAAGCGGAGAAGACATCGTATGGAGCCGGGCAACCCTAATTGCCGGCTCCATACGATGTCTGCGGAGCGGTGGGACATCGGTGGAGAGGGCCGGGGTCCAGGGGCAGAGCCCCTGTTCTTTTGATCGAATTTCTTAATATATTTGAACAGCCGTCAGGCTATCAAATAATCCGAATTCCCCTCTCTGATTGATGGTTTACCCACCTGTTTTGGTGTTGGGGAGATCCGGATATAGCCCTAAAACTAATGGACGGACGCGCCCTGACATCTTCTGCAGATGCAGGCCTTGCTTCACTGAGCTACCCAGCCGCCATCAACAACCATGGGGTGTCCCGTTACAAAAGACGCCGCATCTGAGCAAAGCCAGAGTGCAGCTTGCGCAATTTCGTCAGGCTGACCAACTCTGCCGATTGGTTCACCATCCACAAGTTGTTTTTGAATCTGGGCTTCACCATGAATGAACCGATCGATCATCGGCGTCTGGATAACTCCAGGGCAAACTGCATTTATTCGAATATTTGATTTAGCATATTCAAGAGCAGCCGTCTTGGTCAGGCCAATCACTCCGTGCTTGCTTGCAACGTAGGCAGGGATTCCAGGAAATCCAATCAAACCCGCAATGGAGGAACAGTTAACAATAGCCCCGCCCCCTTGTTTTAACATCTGAGGGATCTCGTACTTCATGCAAAGCCAAACGCCTTTTAAGTTAATATTAATCACCTGATCCCAGTTCTCGTTGGTACAATCCGAAGTCGAAGCTTGTTTGCCTTCGATACCTGCGTTGTTAAATGCGCAATCAAGGCGCCCAAACATATCGATAGTCTTTTGCAGTAAGTTTTTAACGTCATTTTCGCTGGAGACATCGCACCTAACAAATGTAACTTTCCGACCAAGGGCCTCTATTTTTCTTGCCACTTCTGAACCGCCGTCAGCTTGAGTGTCGGCTAACACGAGATTGGCGCCGTCACGGGCGAATGCCAATGCCGCCGCTTTGCCGATCCCTGAAGAGGCTCCCGTAACGAGTACTACTTTCCCATCGAAAAATTTCGTGTTCATATTATCCCTCAATCCGGTTTCCGACAAAAAAATAGTGGTGGCGCGCTAGACGGTATCGATTAAAATCCCGCCTAGCGGCTCCGCCACTTAATAAGAAGAACTGCCCATTGGGATTTCCCCAGAACAGCTCAAGAGCTGGCATTTCAAATGAAGCATTCCTTTATTCGTTTTCCGCTTAAGCCATTCTCCGGGCATACACAGAAAGTTTCAAAGTTGACTTCATCCTTCGCATTCTCCAAGCGGTTAAACCTGAAAAACACCACCATTAAAACCACTTTAAGCTTTGACACCCAAAGAAGCCCTACTCCAAAGATCCTCGCTCCTTTGACAGAGCTTATCGATCTTATCCGCCCCACTCATGGGCTTGGCAGTTGGTTTTATTAACACTATCGACTGTTACCAATCGACATCATTAACTTGTCCAACCACTTTTGCTGACGTCAGAGAAACGTCACCGACCTACAAGTGGTTCCGTGCTTTCACCAAAACTCATTCTCGACATGTTGTCCTCCCGTTCTTAGAGAAGTTGTCAGCTGCGAATATCCAGTTCTTCGCCAACAATATTAGCCTTCGCCTTTGTTCAGGGGCTCGGCCCTCTCTTCAGTCTCCCGTTGTTCGTTCCGAACGTTCACAGACTGACGAACTTTTGAGGTTCGCTTTCGCTACAACCTGCCGATTTACCAAATCCTTGACACGAACATGCCAAAAACTTTTTCGATCAGCATATGGGAAGTCTTTCAACCTCCCATTGATCCAGGCTACAACAGCAACTGGACGATTCTGTTGACGGGGCTTACACCCGCTTGAATTCTGACTAGCATCGCTGCAGTCGAACATGATATCTGGTTAAGCATCTTCTGTGCCATCAAGAAAAGTTGCCGTTGTAGCGTTTAGTTTGATTTAACATTCTACTTTTATTTTCAAATGGGACGCTTTGGCCTTCATAATGGCAAATAAGTCCCAAGATATTTCTTCACATGCAAAATGACCATAAGCGCAATCGCCAACCTTTTGAATCTGGAATGAATCTCCCGAGGAGATTTGCGACGACTAGAGGGGAAAATCACCCCACAGCACTGAAAAATATCTGAATGCAAAAAAATCCTAAAACCCCACACGCTCTTGGCCTGCACATTGCATTTACTATTACAAAATATGCAAATATAGGAGCATTCAATGTTAAGTCAATATCAGCCCGCCGCCGTTCAGCCAGTTCGACAAATTAATCCAGCCATGTTTTCATTGGCAGAATCAGACTCGCACTATTTAGTGGCTGTTGATATTCCCACGATTCCAGCACAAGGCACAGAAATTTTGACCTCTAAAGGTCAACTCACGGTTGAGGGTCAATCTGAAAATTCTCATGAGAGACAAACCATCTTTAGAATGATGCCTCAGGGGAAGGGCATTAAAACTGTCTATATGAATGGTATCTTATATTTGCTTTTGCCGAAAATAAAAATGGAAATGCCCTTAGGACCAAGAGAAGTAGCAACCGCCTAATCTATTTTTTAGTGGGAGAAACCAATGAACACTATCAGTTTTAAAAGAGAGCTCACTTGTTCAGTGGAAAATGCCATTAAGCGTTCCGAGGACGCGCTGAAGGCCGAAGGATTCGGAATCCTCACACGCATCGACCTCCACCTAAAGATTAAAGAAAAAATAAATAAAGAAATTCCTATCACAGTGATACTGGGAGCTTGCAAGCCCAGCCTTGCCTATGAGGCATTCCAGAAAAACTCAGACGTCGCCAGTCTTTTGCCGTGCAATGTTGTGGTTCGAGATTTGGGCAAAGGAAAAGTATCGATTGAAATCGCAAAACCCACGGCGATGATGAAAATTTTGGGAGATGAAGATCTAGTGAAATTAGCTAAAGAGGCAGACACTCAGCTCGAGCACGCACTAGAGAAAATAAATTGATTAGAGAAACCACTAAACTTATGGAGAAAAATATGAATTCATCAAACAAGAAAAACAAAATTATTTGGTCCGTTGATCCAACTCAGAATCCAGCTGAAGCCAAGAATATCATTAAAGAACTGAAAATCTGGGCCAAGCATCTCAAATGTGAAGTTCAGCCGGTTTCGATATTTTCAAAATCTACTTTAAATTTTCCAATAGAAATGGCCTTCCCGTGGAAGGACAAACTTCAGGAGGTCGCACAAAGGTCCATAACTCGATATTTGAAAAAGACTCAAGCAAAGGGTTTTCTCCCTCCAGAACTGGTTTTTGTACCGGCACTTTCGAATCGTAAAATGGCCTCAGAAATGGCAAAGTACGCGGAAAAAAGAAATGCGCAGCTTATCTTTGCGAATACCCGCGCCAAGAAAACCTGGAATCCGTTTCGCTTGGGAGGTTTTGCTGAAACGTTAGTGGCTACCTCACGGGTGCCTGTTCTTTTACTCAATCCCTCATCAGTGCCATCTTCTAAAATCCCCTCAATTCTTTTCCCAACAGATTTTTCTCAAGACTCAAAAAACGCTCTCGTCAAACTTGAGCCTTGGGCCAAAGCATTTAATTCTAAAATTTTTCTCTATGATCAAGTTGAGACACCAAATATTTATCCATCAGATTTCAGCGGCATAGGGCAAGCTCAAACGCGCAATATGGAATCAATGATTAAAGACGTAGAAAAATCACGCCTAAAAAAAGGTGCTGAATGGTCAGCCCTTTTGGAAGAGCAAAATATCAAAAGCTCTCTGCTAGTTCAACGACAACGAAAACACCTTGCCGCAGATATTCTTGAAGCCGCAAAAAAGAATAAGGCCAGCCTTATTGCCATTGCCAGTCGCAGCGGTCCTGTGACGCAAGCTCTTCTTGGCAGTGTTGCTCGAGATATTTTGTTGCAGGCTAAGTGTCCTGTGCTGATTTTTTATCGACCCAAAGCAAGTCGAAAACACGTTGCTCAGTCAAAGCAAAAGGCCAATGGAAAATATCTTGCTCCTAAAGACACTTCCACCCAAACAGAGGTTCGACATGGCTAACAAGGCCGTTCATAAAACTACCAGGAAAAGTAAGGCGCCTCCTAAAGTAGTGAAACTAAAAGATCATGTTACGGTTTTTTCTAGGACGGTTCAGAAATCTGAAGTTTGGGTGAGCGAGATGCACGAAGAACTAAAGTGGATGGACGCCGACGGCGTCTACCATCTTCTGAAAGCTGTGTTGCAAACCTTTCGCGATCACTTGAATACCAATGAGGCCGCTCAGTTGGCTGCTCAACTGCCGCTTCTGTTAAAAGGCACTTTTTATGAATGTTGGGATCCGAAGGCTGAAAGGCCAAAAGGCCTTTCAAAGGAAGAGTTTCTAAACGATGTGAGAAATAAAATGGGCCCAAATGGGGAGCCCAATTTTGATTTCGAGCAGGGTGTTTTGGTTGCGCTAAAGGTGATCATGAAACATGTAAGTCCTGGGGAAATCGCTGACGTACTTGGTTCGCTCAAACCATCTCTTAAAATATTTTTTGAGAAAATAGACAACTATACTTCAAAAGATATCTCGCTTACCTAGGGAGGGTGACATGATTCCATTTCAAATCACTTTCTTAGACTTTCCAGAGTCTGATGCCGTTTGGATGGCGGTCCAAAAGAGAATTGAAAAGCTTGAGCACTTTTTTGACCGCATTGTTCGATGTGAAGTAGCGATTTCATGTCCTCATCGACATCGTCAAGCAGATCGTCTTTATCATATTCAAATACATCTTATTATTCCAGGCGAAGATGTCATCGTTAACCGAAACCATCCTAAAGATGAAACACATCGAGATATTTATGTTGCCATTGGAGATTCATTCAACGCAGCTGAACGTATACTTCAGGACAGAGTTAGAATTGTTCGCCATAAAACAAAGTTTCATGAGCAACAATCAGAAGAAGGTAAGATTTCAAAGGTCTTTTACCAAGAAGGCTTTGGATTTTTGGAAACAAGCAATGGCCGTGAATGTTATTTTGGCGAAAACAGTATCACCAATGAGAATTTCAATCATTTGAAGATTGGCCAAAGGGTGAGATTTCATGAGGAGCCTGGCGAGAAAGGTCCCCAGGTAACTTCAATGGCTGTAATTTGAATATTTATGATAGAGGAATCGATGGCGGCAAAAGATATGAATATTCCTCTCGTGGATTATCTCATCCGGCAAAGACATTTATTTGAAAAGCAAGTCCGAGGAACCAATCAGGATCCCACAAGAAAGAATGTTCATGAACTTCGCGTGACTATTCGTAGAATACGTGCGGCGCTTTGGCTGATTGAACATGGGTCTCCTCGTATATCATTTGGAAAATTGCCTTCATCTCTGCGCAAACTCGGTCAAGTCCTTGGTGAACAACGTGAGCTCGATGTAGCAATTCAGGATGCCACTCATTACCATCTCAAGACAAAAAAACTAAAATCACAGCGTCGCTTGAAGAAACAGATGTTGTTCGCAAAAATCGATTCAAAGCATCGACAAAAAATTCAACACGATCTTGAAAGAGCTGTTAGAAAGTTACAAAGCCATCCGGAACTTAATCTAGCGGTAGGGCTTACTCGGCTGCGCGGAAGACTTATTCCGTGGGTTCGAAAAGCCCGTATCAATGATGATGACCTTCATGAGTTGCGAATCACAGCAAAGAAGGCAAGATATGTACTGGAGGCTATCGGAAAGCCTATTCAGCCACTTCGAAATTTACAAGGTCCATTGGGTAGGGGGCATGATCTCGAGATTCTGCAAGATTTTTCAGGAAAAAATATAAAAGTTCAATCCGATGCGGTCTTACATTACCAAAAAGCAAGGCGAACTATCCAGCCGGCCCTTCGCTTTGCAATAAAACAGCTTGAAGCCCAAATTTAAAGTTTGTGATTCAGATAATCAAAACACCTGTTCCATTGATTCTATCATTTTTCAAATCCTGAAGAGCTATGTTAGCGTCTTGCAAAGGGTAAGTTCTCATATGCGGTTTAATTGGAATTTCCGATGCCTCTTTCAAGAAATTAATGCCATCTTCGCGTGTGTTGGCAGTAACCGAGTGAACATTGCGCTCATAAAAAAGATGCTCGCTATAATCAAGTTTCGGAATCTCACTCATGTGAATGCCGGCCAGAGAAACCGTTCCCCCTCTTTTCAATACGCTGAGAGCTTGGGGTAAAATTCCTCCAACCGGGGCAAAAATGATCGCACTGTCAACTTTTTCGGGTAAACTATCCACTCCTTCACCAACCCAATACGCGCCCATTTGTCGCGCTAGTTCTCGATGTTTTTCTCCCCTCGTCACAACTAGCACTCGACAAGAACGGTGAAGGACAACTTGGATAATCATATGAGCCGACGACCCGAAGCCAAAAATTGCAAGGGTGCCACCGTTCGGCAAAAGACTTCTTTGTAAGGCTCGATAGCCCACAATGCCTGCACAAAGAAGGGGAACAGCTTCTTCATCACTAAATATTTTTGGAATCTCATAGGCATAATTCTCATTAACGACTGCATATTCAGCATATCCGCCGTGATTGTTATACCCGGTGTATTTCGATTCGGGACAAAGATTCTCTTTTCCCGTTTTGCAGAACTCACATTGACCACAGGTCCACCTCAGCCAAGCAATTCCAATCCGGGTGCCAACCGTAAATCGTTTGCAACCGGTACCGACTTTATCCACCACGCCTATAATCTGATGACCGGGGATGATAGGTAATATTTTAGTTGGGAGCTCTCCTTCAATAACATGGAGATCAGTCCTGCAGATTCCACACGCGGATATTTTAATTCTAATTTCTTGATCAGCTGGTTCTGGCATTGGAACATCAACCCACTGAAGTGGGGCCGTTTCAATTGGTGAATGACTTTCTAGAACCATAGCCTTCAAAAGATTTTTCCTATCCGAAATTAAACCTTTGCCGAATTCATTTCGTCGAACTTTGAAGTTACCCCTGTTGAGCTTTTTTGATCGGCTTTTGGCGCTCTTACCCTTAAGGTTCCGCGCTCGGCGTAGGTTCCTAATACTCCTCCAACAATCCCAGCTATTAGTGCAATGGCGTCGCCAATAAATCCATGCCAAAAAAGACCTATGGTCGGCGAGCCCAGCAGCGTACGAAGGTTTGAGTCTGCGATTGTAAGGGCGATTCCCCCGAAAAGAAGGTAACTACCAGCCCAGGCCGTTACAGCATTCAAAACGCCATTTTTCATTTCTGTCGAACGTGAAGACATTGTAGCCCAGACTGAACCTACAAAGACACTCACTGTCCATGCGATAGAGGCTACTGTCCAAAACTTAGGTCCCAAAAGAGGAAGTTCGTCTGGCCGATAAGACCAAAATCCAAGTGCCGCCGCTAGGGACATAGAAAAGAACATAATGGCCAACGTTAACATGACCCCAGCAACAACAGACACCACATTGATTCTGCTTCCGATACTAGAGAGAGGTTGTGTATATTCCATAAATCACTGTCCTGTCGGCCAAGTTTCAGGAAATTCACCAAGCACATAAGCCGTGTGTAATGACTTCAAGGCATGAGTTTGATCTACAAAAACAAAGGCATCGTATCGCTTTGAAAGTTCAGTTGGCACATAGTTTCCACGGCGCTCATGACGAGGGTCATAGACCACACCAATCGCACGATGTCCCAATCGATGTGCAAATGGAGTGTGAGTTTTGTTTTCTAGTAAGAGATAAAACTGATTGAGATTGTGGTTTTGCGCAGCCCTGTGAAAGTGATACTCATAACTTTCTTCATGAGCTGCGGGCAAAGGCATAATCTCTTCAGGGCGGCCCCAGCCGGATCCAGCGAGGACTTCACCTTGATAAGTTCCAAAACCAACAAGTGCTACATTTTCTTCTCCATAACTTTGTCGGGCTAGTCCTCCAAGATTTATGTAGCCGGCCTCTTTCATATCAGTGGCTCGATAATCACCGATATGAGTGTTATGCGCCCAAACAATGGCTTTGGCTCCTTCGCCAGCTCTTTCTAAAAGGCGATCCAGGGTTTCCATCATGTGTCCATCTCGCACATTCCAGGAACTGGCATCGCCTGAAAGCATAGCGCGATAATAGGTTTCTGCATTGGCAACAATTCGAGCATTCTGTTGAGAGCTAAAAAGTTCATCTCCGTCTTGCGCCACATCCTTCACACGAAGCTCGAGAAGCCTTTGAAGGTTTAACAGCACTTCATTTTCGCATCCAGGAGGATATTTCAACAAGGAACGTGCGTAAGAAATTTCATCGCCCTCAAATGGATCTAAGCAAGCATAGCGCCGTTGAATTTCTTGTGCCAAGGGTAGATTATTTTTCTTTAAATAATTCACCACCTCATCAATGGATTCAAAAAAAGAATAGACATCCAAGCCATAAAATCCAGCGCGTTCGGTCCTCATCCATTCAGCAAGTTTTACGATTTCGTCATTAGTCCACATCCAAGTCGGCCAACGGTGATTGTGCATCAATACAGCTTTAGCATTTCCGCCTTCACCCTTTTGAATATATTTATTAAGGCGATAAGCGTCTGGCCAGTCACCTTCGACAGCGATGAATTTAAACCCGTGATCTTTGATGAGACGCTTAGAAATAAGGCTTCTTATTTGATAAAATTCTTGAGTTCCATGGGAGGCTTCACCCAGCATTACCACACGAGCATCTTTTACAGATTCAATGAGTCGATCGAAGTCGTTTTCATTCCTCACTCCAATCATTCCGCTCTCAACGGCCTCATCTAAAGTCTGTTTGGATTTCGATTTAAGCTTTGGTAATTCAAGATGGTCTTTAAACCAAAGCGCCGCGAGGCGAGAGACCTCTTCAAGAGTGCCTGGTTCTTCAAAAAGGTGTGTAGCCCCTGGAACAATTGATAATTTTGAATTGAATAAAAGTTTCTGTGCCTGGCGATTGAGTTCAATGACATCAAAGTCTTGGCCTCCGACCAACAGAAGAGTCGGAGATTTAACGATCTTCAAAGCATCACCCGCTAAATCCGGACGGCCACCGCGACTAACAATAGCGTACACGCTATCGGAACCAGATAACTTGCTTGCCGCTTGAATGGCAGCTCCGGCGCCGGTGCTTGCGCCGAAATATCCTAGTTGGGTAACTTTTAAATCTGGTTGTTGGCGTAGCCATTTGGTGACAGAAACCAATCGGTTGCTCAAAAAATTGATATCAAAAACATTTTTTCGATTTTTTGCTTCTTGATCTGTCAGCAGATCAAAGAGCAAGGTACCAAATCCTGCCTTGTTGAGCTCACTTGCTACCATCTGATTCCGTGGACTCTTGCGACCGCTACCGCTGCCATGAGCAAAAATGATCAAAGCTTTCATTGATGGAAACATCGTAAGATCCCCACTGAGGGTTGCTTGATCGACAGGAATTTCTAGACTTCGGACACTTATATTTGCATCGTTTCTTTTCTGATTTTCTTTGAGAATCATAACAACCTCTTCATTAGAAACTTGAGAAAATTCCTCATACCATTGACCGACTGACAATAGGTCCTCTGGTTCCTCCAAACTGATTAGAGCGTCGACTTTACCTCTAAGCTGTCTTGCAGAGATTGCCGCTGCAATCGGAACGGCTACAATGATTTTTGCGGCTCCTCTTTTCTTCAAATATTTAACTGCCGCAGTGACTGTTGCACCTGTAGCAAGGCCGTCATCTACAATAATAACTGTCCTTTGTGCCGTCGACGGAAGCTCGCGTCCGTCCCGAAATTCTTCAATCTGTTGTTTGATTTTTTTTGATTCTGACAAAATTGTTCGACCAAGATCATCGGGTTCAAGACCAGTTCGAGAAAGGATTCGTTCGCTCCAAACAGGCTCATAGTCTTCACTAAGCGCTCCGACTGCTAACTCTTGCTGAAATGGATATCCAATTTTACGAGCAATCAAAACATCGAGGGGAGCATTTAAAATCGTTGCGATTTCTGCAGCAACGGGCACACCTCCACGAGGAAGAGCTAGAATAATTGGGTTCAAACTTTTATAGCCGATCAGCTTTTCTCCAAGTAGTCGGCCCGCATGTTGTCGATTGTTAAAAGTCATTTTAGATCTCCTAAACCACCAATTTTGTAGCGCGCACTTCGCTTCTTAATTGCGAAAATAGCGATGCCAAATTGAAATCTGGCATCGCCACCATTGATTCATTATTGAAAGCTGACAACGTGTAAATTATTTTCGACACTTGTAACACCAGGAGCGCTCCATGCGGCACCTCTGGCGTCTCGCATCTCTGAAAATGAACTCACATTTCCAGACAAAATAACTTTGCCTCCGTTCACGGCGACAGAAATACGTCGAGCTTCTCGTTCGGCTTTTCTCTTAAGTGCTGTCTCGATTTTTTCCTTAACAACTTCAGGCTGAACTTTTTTTGCTTTAATAGTGATTTTATTTGTGACACCGATAACTCCAGTTAAGCCACGAGCACATTTTTCAGCTGCAGATCTTTGATAGTCCCACTCGACTTCGCCCGATAGGTCCACCCAACCATCTTCAACACTGGGCTTTACCAAATCATCTGGAACCTGAACATTCCAAATAAAATGGTTAACAATGGCTTTAGCGATCTCCTGATCGCCTCTTTTGAATGATCCTGGCAACTTGACTTCAATTTTCTCAACAACAGCCTTTACACCAGAAACTCGTTGCGCCGCTTTCTCAGCAGCAGACTTTTCAATGTATGTGGGAACGGTTCCTGAAAGAGTCGCGATCCCATCGGAAACCGCGACTCCAATATGCTCATGCGTCACACTGGGATCCCATTTTAATTCTTGCATAACATCTGTCTGAATTTGTGAATCTGTCTTCATTTTAGCTCTCCTATTTTTGGCACAAGGATATAATTAACCTTGCGATCCTTTAGTCTGCTACTGCATCAAATGAGCCATTATTAAAGACTGGTAAGATGATAAGCCGATTACATTTGAGCCAAAATGTCAGGGCTACTGCTAAAATGTCTCATCGCACACCTCTTGAAAACCTGGCTATCAACCTAACTCAAGCGCAGGGCGGTATGATGATTGCTTATTCCAATCTTGTTCTCTAGAGAAAAGAGGAAAAAATGCATGGGCATTGGTTTGTGGTAGCGAGTCAAAAAACCGTTAAAATTTTTAAAGAAGTTTCTGAAAGGAACAGACTCGAGCAGCTTCAAGAACTTGATAATCCCCTCGGGAGAGAGCGAAATCGAGCTCTTGTCAGAAAACAAGCCGGTCGAGGAGTGAAGTCAGCAGGACGAGGATCTGTGCATTACTCAGAAACAAAGCGACATGACCCACATGAAGAAGCGGCGCTGCAATTTGCAAAGAAAGTTACAGACTTTCTCGAAAGCGAGTATCGAAAGAAAAAATTCAAATCACTGACGGTTGTGGCGGAACCCCATTTCCTTGGAAAATTAAGGGCAGCCATGGAACCGGCTGTACAAGAGCATGTTACCGAATGGATCAAAAAAGATTTGCTAAAGACACCACAGAAAGAATTGGTCCATTTCTTATTGCCGATAAAAAAATAATCAACGGCAGTAGCTGGCTCAATCAATGTGCGATGAATCTAACAAGTATTCCACTTTTTTTGATTTTTATTGTGCCATTCATAATTTCATGTGCCAGCAAGAATGCAAAAACGGAAAGGCCTTCCTCTCCTCCACTGCTGACAGAGCAAATTCATGACAGGTTGTCGGCGGATATAGATTTTCAAATTAGAAGTTTAAATTTTGGTGCGACATCAAATTCAAAAACTCTAGTGGCATATCGCAAATCAAATTTTCAACCGTTATGGATCACCAACAATGGCATATCCAAGTCCGTCCACGAGCTTGTTACAGCGATTGAGGGCTCCCAATTCGACGGCTTGGATCCACATTCATATTATCTTCCTTCCATAGTGAACCTTCTAGGCCAACTTGAACCTACCAATATCCAAGAATATGACGAGCACGTATTATCGGATTTGACCCGACTCGATATATATTTGACGGCCGCATTCTTGGGGCTGACCGCCGATATCAGGCAGGGCAAAGTGAATCCCTCTTCGGTCGATCCTGAGTGGTTTATTCCAGATAAAAAGGACACAAACTTAATTTCAGCAGATCTGAAGACCATTGCCAATCCAGAATCCTTACGCGAGTACATCAAATCACTATATCCGCCTGTACTTGAATATGCACGACTACGTGATGCGATGAAATCCTATAAAGCGCTCTTGAGAATAAACACATGGCCGATTCTTCCCTCAGATTTAAAATTGAAGCCTGGTGATCATGACCAAACAAATATTCCCCTGCTGAGGGAAAGACTTCGTTCGAGTCGGGATCTCCCTGAGACGATAAACAATCAAACTGAGATTGATCTCTTTGGACCTGATCTCGAAGTTGGTTTGCGAACCTTTCAGCAAAGACACGGCCTTGATCCAAATGGAGTTTTAAATTCAGAAACGATTCGTGAATTGAATATTCCGATAGAGGATCGGATCAGTCAAATCGAAGTCAATATGGAAAGATGGAGGTGGCTACCCCATGATCTTGGACAAAGCTATGTCGTGGTCAATGTTGCCGACTATAGATTGTCTATTATGGAGAATCAGCACGCTCTACACTTGATGAATGCCGTCGTCGGCCAAGAGTTTCGAAGAACACCTTCGTTTCAGAGCCAAATTGTAGCCATTGAGATCAATCCGAAAAGGTGAAATACCATGAGGAAATGATCTCGAAGCTGCAAGAGCAGTTTAAGCGCATAGGCGAGCGCGTGGATGCGATGTACCTGGACAAGCTGGATGGCAGGATCACTTCTGAATTTTTTGATTCTAAGAGCGGTGAATGGCGAAATGAGCAGGACAAAATCCTGCGGCAGATAGAAGCGCACAAGAAGGCAGATCAGTCTTATATGGAAAAAGGGATTCAACTTCTCGAACTCGCACAACGATCTGTAATTCTTTATGAAAAACAGGAAATGCGGGAAAAGCGTAAGATTTTGAATTTTGTGGTATCGAACTCGATTTGGAAGGACGGAAAACTGTCGGTGAATTTTAGAAAACCTTTTGATTTACTTGCGGTTACAAAACAAAAAAGCCAGGAGGTTAATCCCGGCTCTTCGTGTGAAAACTCTAATTTTGAAAATTGGATGGGGTACCTGGACTCGAACCAGGGAATGATAGAATCAAAATCTATTGCCTTACCAACTTGGCTATACCCCAACTAAAATTTTAGAAAACCAAAGTAAAAAAAACTCCCTGATTGTGCAAGCTTAATTCAAACACCCTTCAAATTGCCTATTTAACTAACACAAAAACCTTTAAATTAACCCCTCACCTGGCTGAAAACCGATGGCCAAAGCGCATCAAATTAGAAGTCTTTCCCTAAAAGCCACAAACAGTTCCAGGTAAAACACTTTAAAATTTTAAGTAACTGATATTATTTAGAATGATGCCCACTGGTTTTTAGGCAGCTTTTTATTGCCTCACACTGATTGAACCTTTTTAACAGCTCACTATCACTTAAACGCCGGGCATAGGGCATTAGCGGCACAAAGCCCTTTTTAAAATTAGTGGGATCTAAATCCACCGAATGATAAGCCACCAGCCTTCCACAAAAATCGTATTCAGGCAGATTCACTGTCACCCACATATGACCAAGCCCCGTCACTAAATTGCCCGCCCTAATATCTGCCGTAAAAACCTCAGCATCCCTTGATATTGATGATGATCGCGCAACCTGCATCAAAGCCCACTTTAAAAGCATCGAAAAATCTCTGCACACCCCTCCTGTTTGCAAAGTTCTTTCAGGCGAATAAATAAAATGAAAATCCGGGTATCTGATGTTTTGCTTTTGAGCCTCTAAAGCCTCTGGATCGTATTCACCCTGTTGCTCAGTCACTAACTCGTACACTGCTTTCACGCGATCCAGTGCTTTGGGATTTTTTTTGATTTCTGCCAATTTTATTTTGAGCAATTTCATTTTGCCAAAATCATTGCCGTTCCAAAATCCATTTGCGGCCTCGTAAATATCAGTCAGCAAATCATAGTCAGATGGTACCAAGTCATTAAAAAACATCGCCTGATCTGTATAAAGATTCAAAGCCCCGCAGGCCTGGTCAAAGGCAGAAATTTTGGATTCAATGGACATGTTAAGGTTCAGTATAACCCTTGGCAAAATGCCAGTCAGAGCCCATCGGAGCCAACTCAACGCATTGATTGGCATTGGTTGTCGCTATGAATTTCGCGTTGGCGTTTAACGACATCATTTGCAATAAAAGGGTCAGAGCTAAAATCATCATCGCTCAATATACCTCAGGCTCAACAAAAGTGTGGTTTTACTTTAAAACCGAAAAATCCTGAAAATTTTCATTTCCACTGTCAAAAAAATCAACAGCCATATGACTTACCCACTTTCCCCGGGGAAAGTGAAAGCCAATAAATTCAAGATCGTGTGCGTTCGTCCCCGATGATTTTTTCACCCGCTGATTCTGCACCGGCCTGCCATTCGACAAGATAGCTTCAAAACGGATTCCACCATGATTTTTGCGTTCCGGGAGCGGGTGATGGGCTCCCATTATAGGGAATAGATTCGGGGTACTGATTATACCCAGGTCTACTCGTATTACATCCTCTTACATACTCTGCATAGGATGCGTATTTCTGAGATTTGTAGCTATAAGAAACGCAAAAAAACATAATCCCAAGCTGTTCACGTGGTACACCATTGCTATTACAGATTGTTTTAGAGTCAGCGCGTTTATATTTATAATCCGTATTCAAATTATTAAAAGACAAATCACATGCGAAACTTCGTCGGTCAGCTCTAAGTGCAAGGTCAAAACGCAGTTGATCACCTTCATAACCTGGCATCCTGACTGGCTTTTGCCCACCGCAAGAGGGTAATGGATCACCATTATAGGGAACATAGGGAAACCTTACGGGACACTGATCATATCCAGGATAATTTCGATTGCACCCTCTTACGAACTCTGCAAAGGATGCAACTGGCCTGGAATTTTGGTAATAAGTAGAAACGCATAAATACATAATA
This sequence comes from Pseudobdellovibrionaceae bacterium, assembly GCA_044359815.1. Classification (GTDB taxonomy): domain Bacteria; phylum Bdellovibrionota; class Bdellovibrionia; order Bdellovibrionales; family Bdellovibrionaceae; genus JBIKLL01. Next base: position 52,555 of record JBIKLL010000004.1, on the reverse strand, counting down.
CCAAGCTGCTCGGGTCGAATATTATTATTATTGCAAGTTGTTTCAAAGCCATCGTGTTTATATCTCCAATCCGAATTCAAAATATTTTTAGACAAATCACAGGCTAATTGACGTCGGTCATAAGCAATTCTATCACCACGCAGTTGATCATCTACAAATGTTGTTGTTCGCGGATATGAGCATTGGGCACGAAATCCTTGGCGTTCTTTATTACAAGATGAACACTTAAACACTCCGGCCGACTCTTTCATGCATTTGCTTACGCAATGGGGAAAAGCATTGAGCGTAATAGAAGTTTCCGTTAAGGACGCTTTAATATTTCGATTGGCATTAATCCACCTTTGCTGAGCATCAATTAATTGGGGAATGTCGCAAGAATTTCCGCCATTATAATTTCCCGATGGAGAAGAGGGACTTTGATAACCTGGTTGTCCGCCAAGCTCTGGGTCATCATAAGGTACAAACGTATCCGCTAACGAATGTTGTGAAAAGATAAGGCCCATCATCACTGCGACGATTAGGAAATTTGAAAACATATTCCACCCCATTTCGTAAATCCAAATATAACCTTGGATTTTTACGAGCAAATTCTAGCTTTTAAGGGTGCAAATCCAATACCCGAATTTAGTAGTGTTTGCCATGGGTTAAATCCATTCAATAGCAGTTGAAGCATAATTCTCATCTTGAAGCTGAGCCTTAATCTTACAGACATACAAAATTTAGACGGCATAGTGATCAAAAGCCCGTCCCAAAATGAAACAAAGCAAATCATTCTTGTGCAAGAAATAGGGTTAACCACTTTCCCCGGGGAAAGTGAAAGCCAGCAAACTTAAGAACGTGTGCGTTCGTCGCCGACGATTTTTTCGCCGGATGAATACTGTTCCCGCGACTGATGTTTTGAACGGCCTCTGGTTTTGATGATCACCGTGCGTTTTTCAGCGGTCTCGCCGCTTAGGGCCCACACCCATGACAATGCCACCAACACAGGGTTAGTGTGCAGATAGGACAAGGTTGCCAATACCGCTACTAAAATTCTGGGTACAAAAATAAATCCCAACCACCACAGCAATCCGCCAAAAGCCACTGAAGAAAACAGCAGAGTGAGCCGCGGAAACAACGCCATTGATATAATAAATAAAACCCCGTGCTTATCCCAAAAATCCATAGCGCTTTTGTAATCCATCAGCCCGAGCCATTGCAACCATTGATTGAAACCGCCAACCGCTCAAGCTCTATGGCAAACAATATAGTCCAGTCCTGTTGTTGGCCCATGATGGATCTGACAGAATTTTTGTATGGGACTTCATCCATGTCAAAAATGCGGTGCCTGCTGCGCCTATTTTAGAGTTTCCTTTTACTGGCGCGAAGCCGAACCCAACGATCAACAAAACCCCGTCCCCAAAGATCTTTGCGAAGACTCAGACGATCAACACCGAACCATGAAAGGCACTAGCGGAAAACACAAACTCAAATGTGTCGCCCTTTCAGGCGAAATCGGCAAATATGTGGCCTGCACTATCTATGAAAACCGATCATCCACCTGCAGAAATTTTAGCGCATCCTACGAAAACGGTTATCAAAACATTCGCTGCGATCAAGCTCGAGCCAAACACGGCCTGGCCCCATTGTGCAAACAAGACTGGAAGGACTTTTTGCAAGACTCATCAAACATTCTTACAGTCACCTAATTGTTTTAGACATGGATCGCGGCCGTTAGCTAGTATTCACAAGATGTAAAATCATAGAAATATTTTTTGAAATTTAATTTTTCCCGGCGGCCTCAGCAGAGATTCCATATTTTTTCATAATCTCTGCAAGCTTTCCAGTTTTGCTCATGGACTCGATTCCCGATTCCAGTTTTTTGATTGCGCGATTGGATCCTTCCTTGGTTGTCGGCGAAAAGGCCACATACAATGGTTGGGCCTTACTGCAGCCCAATTGTTTCACGGCTAATTTTCCAGGATTTTTAGAATTTGCAATAACGTAATTGATCACCGAATTGTCTTCGACCATAACTTCGATTTTCTGATCATGCAGTTTTTCCAGCAACTGCAATGTTGTATCTGTGCCTGACACTACTTTAAGATATGGCGACCGGCTGCCCACTGAATTTATATATTCATCAATTTCTTCACCGTATTTATAGTCCTTCACATAACCCAACTTTATCCCCCGCAGGGAAACCGGTGATGAATACTCAAGCCTTGAACTGACAGGTACAAAAAACACGACAGCTGTGTCCCCGTGTTTACAGTCGGAAACAAAAAATCTGGGGTATCTTCTTTTAATGCTCCAGCAATGGCTCCGAACTTGCCTGTTCTGACCTCGTTCAAAGCTCGGTCCCACGACATCTCGATATATTCAATCTCAAATTCAGGTGCGAATGCCAGTTTTAATACCTCTATCAAAAAACCTGGCCTTTCAGATTTAGCACTGCAAGTAAAGGGACACCAAGGATCAGCGGCTACTTTGATTGTTTCTGCCTGGGCAAAACTAAAATTAATTAATACCATCCAAAACAAAATCATCTTAAACATCATGGTAAAACAATAAGTGCCTTAGTTGACAGGGTCAACTTCGGCTCAGCTCAACTGGTCTCTAGAAATCATTTATGCAAATTGCCAATGACCATAATGCTTTAGCTGATTTTCGCCGCCGGCCATCAGACTTTTGCACTGCCACAGAAGTTTTTTAAAATTTTTTTGAACTGTATCAATGCAAAATGCTATTATGAAATTAGCCGTTCTTACGGCATGAAAGGGGGTGGTGCTTGGATATGAATAATGAACACATAACCAAGGCAGAGGAGGTGATTGCCTCTTAACCATCTTTCGAATTTTTCGAAAATGGATAAGTTATTAAGGCAGTAAACCAAATCTGCCAATAAGGTTTAAACGGGCGGTTCATCCGCCCGTTTTTTTTTACTGACTGGCTTTTTCGCAGGCTAGATAATATTTTGCAAAGCCAAACACACCTTGGGTTTTAAGCCTTACAACAAAACCTAAATAGTTTTTACCCTCAAATACACCTCTCAAAACGCCATCTAATTCTTCTCCGGCTGTTTTGTATTCTCCGACCAGGCCATCAAACAAATTGTTGTTATCACGAGTGTTATCAGCGATCATTTCGCCTCTGAACAAGATGCCTTCTGAATTTTTTATTCTGAAATCTTTAATTTTACCAAAAGATTTATTCGCCACAGCGGTGGTCACTGACAGGCTGGCATTTTTAGTCAATAACTCGCAATTATAATTTTGCGCAGGGATTTTGATCAGAACCTGGGGATCACGGATTGATTCTCTTTTAAACACCTCTTCGATCATGTCCCATGATTCGTTGGCCATGGCTTGCGATCCAAACATAAAAATAGCTGCGATAATTCCTTTTATCATTTTCATTCTCCTTTGTGGTTTAATTTATGGTATTTGCGCCCCGTTTTTGGATCAAGCAGAACTGGACCCACGGTGGACCAAAAATTTTCTTATTATGATTCAAAAACTCATTTTGAGACAGTTTTATTGCGTTTTCTCAATCAAACCAACACTCTGACGTCGAACCCGTTGTGCATACTGAGATCAATCAGGAGGGTTTCTTTATGAAAAGAGTACTGATAGTCGATGACAGCAAAATCTTTCGACCGTGCCAGCGGGAACAAATGATTTTAAAAATTGTTAATGATGATTCAGAATGGGTTCTTTAGTAACCCATTCTGTTTTGTTGGTTAACAGAAAAAACTTTTGGTTGTCCTTAGATCTCAATACTGAAGCCATTTTTAGTTTCACTTTTATCACCTGCTTAATCCGAGACAGGCTGCAAGTAACCAAATGTGTGGGCAAACTGTCAGAAATTTTAAAGGTTCCTTTAAGCAAACCCGACTTTACCAAAAAAACCATTTTCAATGCTTCAAATGAAATTTCAGAATCCCTTTTTGAATCCCTATTCCAAACAAAGGTCGCGATCTCATCAACAGTGGCAATTACAAAATCAAAAAAGCCTAAGCTTCTGAATACCTGCCAATTGTCTGATGTGTAAATTTCTATGATATCGTTTTGCTCTAGAGCATCCATCATATCTGCAGAAGGAGTGATCTGAAGCTTTTGCAGAAATCTCCAAACCAATTTTTTGGTATCATGCAGTGATTCATTGTCAATTTCCGCTTCTTCCAAAACGTCAACCCACATCTGCAAGCATTTGATGACTCTGTGCGCATCCCTATGCTTGGTCAATCTCTCAAAGTGAGTGTCCGAGTAAGGTAAAACCCGCTTACCAGATCGCATTAAAATCTGCGAAGCGCGCTCACAGAGCCTCTGATAGGTTCTCAGGTCGTCTTCAGTTAAATTGTTGCCAAATAGTTTAGCAGCAAAAAGTTTTTCATTTTTGCCCACTATCGAATCCCAAGTTAATTTTGCCTTATATAAAATTTTTAACACTGCATAAATGGTTACACAAAATAGCTATTTCTGGTCAATATAAATCATGTCCAAAAGATCACTACACACATTACACAGCAAAAAAACACTGGGGAAATCTGGCTCAAAAAGTTTATCCAAAAATAAACTTGGTGATATTGGCAGCTTGCTGAAAGACGGCCGTATCAGCAAAGGTCTTTCACAGGGTCAGGTCGCATCGCTGTTAAAATTAAATTCGGCCCAAAGCATTTCTGATTGGGAGCGAAACTACGGTTCAGGCGTGCCTTTAAATGCGCTCAGGAAGCTGATTAAGCTCTACGGACTTGAAACAGAAACGGTGTTTGATACTTTATTGGAATACCAATTCCTGAGGCTTAAGAAAGATTTAAAAAAGCGCTTTTATAAATAACTGAAACTATCGAACAAACAGATCTAAAATCTGATTTAGCAGCTTAGGTTTGATTGATTTATCGGTTTTCATTTTATCCAGAAAGTCTGTTATACCTTCGCCAATATTTTTTTGATCGTGCTGAAGCCCTATGACTTCTTCATCTAATAAATCAGCGAATCTTAAAATCTGGGCCAGATCATCAATCATATTGCCGACCAGTCTTCGCGGATAACCCTTACCGTCAGCCCGTTCGTGATGTTGCAAAATCAAACTTTCTGTCATCTCTGACAGTTTTATTTTAGTTTCTTTGATAATTTCTAGTGTCTTATAAGGATGGGATTTTATGGCTTCAGCCGTTAGCTTATCCATGGCCTCCAGATTGTCATGCTTTACCAGCATCATACTGCTGGGTAATCGAGTCAGCCCTAAATCATGTAGTAGCGATGCCATCGCCATCGAGATAATTTCTTTTTTCATCGAATACCCAAGCCCCATCATAATGATGATAGAATAGGTACAGACGTTTAAAGGATGTCTTTGAAACCCAGTGCCTCTGCTGGATATTTCGATAAACTTTTTGTAAACGTTTTTTTGCATCTGCTCAGAATCTATAAACATATCTACGAATGTCACAACCACAGTGTTTAAATTTTCAATTAATTTTGGCGTGTATTTTGAGGGACCTCTGTTAAAAGTTGCCGACAGAAATTCTTTAGCTGATCTGCGGGTAGCCGGAATATTGTTCAGGGGATCCATTTGCCCAATACTGTCCAACAGACTTCTTTCAATATACTGAATGTATTTTGCGTATTCAGAATCCAACACAAAGAAATTGGAAAACTCATGTTTAGTAAATCGATCCAACATTGATCTTTCAATATTTTGATCAGCTTTTTTGTACAGGATAAATTTTGAATCATCAGATAACTGAATATATAAATCGAATTCAAGCATGGAATTGGCGCGCAAATCCATAAGCTGGATAGGCACATAAGTGATTTCAGACCTCATATCATTATTAGAATTGCTAATCGAAACACATTCAATAAATTCGCAAAAACCTGTCTGATAATCTCGATTTGGGACAACTGGTGTCTCATTAAGCCACGACTTATATCCCTGGCTAATGGATCTGAATTTCCCTAAAAATTATCATTAGGCTACTTCATGGACTCTTGAAAAGTTATCCTTGTTTTTACCAGGAGGTGATATGAAATTTTATATTCTTTTGTTAATCACTACAATAGGATGGACCACACACGCCGAGGAACAAGGCAGCCGAATGAACCTGTCACAGCGGTATCCATTTGGAATGTATGTCGGTGCTGCTTACACTAATTTTACGGATTACACTGTTTCCACACATGTGGCTGACGGACCCAAGTCTGTAACCAGGTACAGTTCCCATTTGGCCTTTGGTGGAATCAAAGCTGGATACAACAGGACCTATCAATGGGGACTGGGATTTAATGCAGGAGTCAGCGCACTGACCTCTGTTAATAAATCAGAATCTTCAGACCAATTGACCCTGATCATTCCACAGATTGATTTAACTGCTGGTGTAGGAAATGTATTATCATTTTTTGCTGGAGCTAACATTGGCTACATCGGAGGCAACGCTTATTATGATGCCGTCACACCACTGTTAGGATACCAAGCAGGAATGAACTTGGCGTTTTCTCTGAAATGGGCTTTGTCATTGGGCTATTCATTGATCAGCTACCGAGTGACCAACGCTAATTCACCAACCACCGAAAATATTCAGCAAGGTGGGATGAACACAATCATGACTTATAAATTCTAATTTTCAGACAGTTTTTTTAATGTGATCAGACCGAGCTCAAAATCCTCATCCAATTTTGAGCTCATTCTGTTAAACAACCACAAAAATTTACCCACAAAAGTATTTTGCCCACGAACTTCCCACACTACTGATGTGAGCTCGCCGTCAGAGTTAAGCTTAAGCTGCCCCTTTGCGACCTCGCCGGTATCGATGACTTTCTGAAAATAACTGACCTGTTGATTGTGCGAAAGCTCTGTGACTATCAATGAACCTCGGCCACTGTGTTCACTGGTCCAATTCATAACAGCTCCAATGGTATCTGTGGGTCCCAAATAAGTGTTTTTTAATGAACCGTCCTTTTGATTTAATGGTGACCACTGCTCCCAATGTTTTAAATTAGCAATATACTGAAATACTTTGTCCGACGGAGCATTGATTTGCATTGATTTCGAAATTTGATATTCGCTGGGCACCATGGCGTTTATCATTGCCGCCAAGATTGCAAAAAACAAAACACTAAAAATAATTTTTTTCATCAATAACCCCTCTAATAAAAATTATTTTAAATGCATTATCTTAGGTCAAGGCATTTGACGAGGGGGCCAAAAAAAATCAAGAGGTCTTTTGATCGCAAATTTAAAACAGCCCTTAAATAATTCTTTCATTTGTTTCAATCTTAACCCTCTTGAAGCAAATGCCAATCCAAGAGCCAACGCGAAACTGACTGCCAGATTGATTATCCCGAAACTCAACACCGAAAAAACTTGAGTCAGAAAAATATCCCAATCTATGGAATCAGATAATCTGACCATTGCGATTGTTGAACTGCCAGCTGCCAACGTGACGTGTCTGACATCAAGTCCCAGACCAATAATTTGTCCTAAAGCTGCGACTGAGCCCAAGGCAAAGCCCACAAAAATATTTCCAGTCCACGCAGTGATGTTGGATTCAATTTTTCCCACCAACCATTCGATCTTATTTTTATCCACAAACCTGTGCATCAACGGAGAAATCCTTAATCGATTGGCCACATCATTAAATGCAAACCAATTGGTTGCCCAACCTGAAAAAACTCCTGATAAAAACAAACAAACTCCAGCAAATGCCGCAAACAAAAATGATCCTGAATAGAGGGGGTGATTAGATCTGATGATTTCTTCGGCCTTTTCTGCCGAAAGCAGCGGAAAATTTAAGGACATAGTTATCAGTGATAAAACCCCAGCAATGGGGATCACGGCTACCAGATTTCCCAGCAGGGCAAAAACTTGGGACCTTGATGTTTTAGCTAAAATTCCCGCAAGCTTTTTGGCTGAAGCTTCTGTGTTTTTAGATTCCTCAATGGATGCTGCAATGGTTGGAGCTGTGACAGCAGGTTGCTTTGTTGCCAAGGTTCCATCAATCCAATGAATGCACAAAAATCCAATGGCATAAGTTAATCCAAAAATAAATGCTTCAAACAGCGGTGCTAAATCCAAATACCCAAGCCAAATTTTTGTCAGACACAAAATGGCTACAATAGCTCCACCTTTTAATGCAGAAAAAAACATTTCTTTTAATTCTGGCAACGTTGACGTGATGTAGTGTTCACCCGCTTGGCTGGCATGCTGGGTTATTCGCATAGCCATCATTTGAAGATTGGTTTTTAAATACTCGCCGAGCTCAAATTTCAGACTTTCATTTTCGGTGATGTCTTTGAAAATCTGCACAGCGGGCAATAAATCCTTATCGTTTAATCCTCTGTCGTAGATTTTTAGCAAAGCCCGCGACCTGACCAGGATTTGATGGGCTTTGTGCAGCTCAAAAGTCAAATTCAGTGATACACCTTTTTGTGCACACTGCTGTTTAATTGTTTGCAGATGTCTTTCACACAGAGTCCAAAGCTTTGAAAGCTCGACGATTTGGTTTTCGTCCTCTGTCAACGACAACGCCAACTGGCTCTGCCTGATCACACTGTCAAAACCATTGGGCAGTGATCTCATCCTGGCTCCCAGTGTCCCCTGCAATGCCGCCCCTGCAAATCTGAGAGACAACACACCAATAGATTTAGTCAGATGATTTTTAATTGCAGGCAAAAGCCTTTGGTCATCTGGACAGATTTTTAAAAAGATCTTTGCCCACAAGGCATCAGGAATTTCCTCAATCCATTTCCAATCATCATTGTATTTTAATAAATGCCGTAAAACTGCAGTGGCATCCTGGGCTACCAATGGTTTTGGCAGAACTTTTGACATCAGCCTTTGGCTGATTTCTGAAAAAAAGCCAGGCTCGTTCCAGATTCCGCTTTCACACAGCAATGGTTGCCAATCACGATGTAAAATAAAAAACTGCAATCCCTGCTGTAACTCCTGCAGATCGTCGCCTTTTATGTTTTGCAAAAAATATTCTGCATTTCTTTCTGGTGATTTTTTTTCTCGGTAAAAAAACGATGGCCTTAGCTGTTTTAACAGACCAGGCCCCAGCACCGAGTCCGGTCCCATTTGAATAGATTCTAGTTTTGAAATTTCAGACATTTATAATAAGTCACCATTTTAAAGAACTCTGAAATTTCCTGAGGGTTCAGATCCGTTTCAAAGGCATTGGCAGGATTTTGCATGACATCCACAAATCCGCCGGAAAACTGACTGATAAAAACCTGTTCTTCTGATTTAAACAGCAAAATCATATAATCCCCCACTGAAAATCTCAGCTCTTGTGCAGAAAATACTTGGTCACGGATTTCTTTTAAGGGGTATTGAGTTCTAAAAAATCTTACCGAATCCGTTGTCGTTAAATCTTTACCTGCTTCCATGGCTTCCAGGACATCAGGACCGGATAATCCAATTTCATCTTTGATGTGAAACAATCGACTTCGTTGCCAATCTAAATGGGCTAAATCATTTAAAAACGGATAGTCAGTCGCAATTTCTAATGAACCCAGAAATTCTATAAATTTCTCTGACAATTTGCTGATATTAAATTCTTGCGAAGGATGTTCATTTACAAAAACCTTTGTAACTTCATAAAAATTATCTGGTTGCGCCAGTTTGTATATAGTTTCAAAATTTTCGATCAAAGCATCGTTAACTCTGGCAAAATATCCTTTACGATACACATCCAAAGCTTCCAATTCATTCAAGCTTCCCGCGGCTTGAATTTCGGGAAAATGCTCAGAATGATTTCTGATAAAATTATAAATTTGTCGATAAGGATGGTTCATGGATTCTTTCTGTGGATTTCCAAATATCATGGGCCTTTACAAGCTCTTGCTCATAGACTTCAAATTCTGGGATATCACCATCCCATTCCACCATAACTGCAGCAGACTGAAATTCTGAAATTACAGATTGGTACAAATCCCAAACGTCTTTGTGAACCGCTGCTGAATGAGTATCAAATAAATAACTGCCCATATCTGTAAATCCCGCCAGATGAATCTGCCTGACTTTGGAGGGCTCAAAATGACTGATATACTGAATGGGGTCCCAGCCAAAATTCACACAGGACACATAGACATTATTGATATCCAAAAGGCACTGAGCCCCAGTTTGTTTCAGTAACAACGAAAAAAACTCGGGTTCAGTAAAATCATTACCTTTAAATTGCATATAGCTGGAAGGGTTTTCCAGCACCAACGGCCTTCTGATAAAATCTTGCACTAAAAATATTTTCTGGGCTGTAGAATGCAAAGTTTCCTTGGTGTACATCATTGGCATCAAATCATGACTGGATTGCCCACCGATTTGCATCCAGCACAGGTGATCTGAAATAATAAATGGATCTACCTTTTCAGCCAGTGATTTAATTTTCTTAAGGTATTCATAATTAACAGGATCCGGACTGCCAATGCCTAAACTGACCCCGTGTAATGCGATGGGAAAATCAGATCGGTATTTCAGTAATTTTGTCAGAGGTCGCCCCTGAGTCTCAAAATAATTTTCGGTGATGACCTCAAACCATTTTGCCAGACGGGGTCGATGAGAATCTAAATAAGGATAATGGGTGGGACGTAATCCCAACCCACCGTTAAATGTCATTAGCCTTTTTTCCATTTACCTTTGGCTGCTTTGCATTCAGCTTCAGTTTTAGTAACCCAGCCTTTGCCTTTGCACTCGTTTTTACCAGCACAACTGTGTCCGCCACCGCCGCATTGGCCTTTGGCCTTACATTCATTCATGCCTGAACATTCCCCTGTTGGAGCTGCTGCGGCTGGTGCTGCTGCTTTTTTGTCTTCAGCGTGAGCCACCGTCATAATGCCTGCCACTGCAGCTGCTAAAAACATTGCTTTCTTGTTCATAAATTCCTCCTGTGTTTATGTTGTTGGGATGTAACTATTAAGACCTTGATCCAGTATTTGGGTCAACCGATTTAGCGACTTTGACATTAATGCTTAGTGATCTAGTTTTAAATAAATGATTGAAACAATTTTGGCCTTCATGCTGTGGCCACAAAATCAGCAAACAAAATACGATTACATTTTAAATTCTCTGAGTGAAATTCAGCAAAAATATTCCACTGATGCACAACTGATCACAATCGGCACAGACAACTTCGGCAGACCGATCAGGGGTCTTAAAATCGGCAACGGTGACGTCAATGTTTTAGTCGTGGGAACCCATCACGGGAACGAATACGGATCAACAGCTGTTGCCATGGGAGCTGCCGAACAGTTTGCTAAAAATCCCATCGCAAATCGAACAGTCTATGTCATCCCGGTTTTAAATATCGATGGTTATAATAATTCGCTCAGATATGAACAGATCGATGGTCGCAGCATTGACCCTAATCGCGACTATCCAGGCCCCTGCGGAACGCAAGGTCCCTTTAAATCAAAAGCAACCTTGGCCCTGGCACAGTTAATTGATCAAAAAAATATTGTTTCCTCTGCGACACTGCATACCTATTGGCCTGCAGTTTTATATCCTTGGGGAATTTCAACAAACGATGTTTCAACAGAATACGATTCACAGTTTATAGATTTATCAAAAAAAGCAGTGGTCGCCAGTCAATACCAGATTGGGAACTCCACCGAAGTGCTGTATGCTGCAGACGGAACCTTTGAAGACTACGCCTTTTGGGCTCACGGCATTTGGTCGTTGCTGTTTGAAATGGGAGTTTCACATTCGCCCAGCGAATCAAACATGCAGGAAATGATTCAAGAAAATGTCCCGGGAATCAGAAAATTTCTGGCAGAGTCCCCAGACTCCAGAGCAAAAAAGCATTCATTCACTGGCAAATGCTCTGTGAATGTTCTGGGCCGTGTTCATCTTGAATAGCTGACAAAAATTATTCTTATACAATCTAGCTACAACACAGCCCACTTTTGTCACTGGCACGGTCAACAATTCACCAATGATTTGGCCCTATTGTGTTGTGATCTTTCAAGCATTAAACTGCATAACCATGAAAGCAAAAATATTTATAACTTTCGCTCTAGCATTGTTATCAACTACAGAATCATTTGCACGCATTATGGCTTGCGATGATTCAACCGGTCGACGAGTGCTGTTTTTGATCGAAGATTATTCTTTGATTCCTGGCAAGACCTCTAACATCCGTGTGCGCATCTCAAACAGCTTCAGAGGCAATAATTCTGTCACCATCCCTCAGGGTGATTATTTTGCCAGCTTCAAGAAAATAAACTCAGACACATTATTAGTATCTGTTAAAAACGATAAATTCTATACAGGCCGGCAGGTGACCCGCGGAGTGTATCTGCATTTAAACGTTGCTAATTTTAGTGAACCCAGAAATTCCATACCCATGAAAATGACAGTGATGACCTTTATGCAAGGGATTGGAAAAATGGATTTGCACAAACAAAATCTGATCTGCAAACAATTTTAGTTTCTGACGTAGTCTAACAAACCTGCCAATATGGAATCTGATACCTGTTTTAACCGATCAGAATAATAATAATCTTTCCCATCTATTTTCATCACGTGGTGTTTTTGCGACAAAGCCACAAATTCTTGAGGCCTATTGTAATACAAACATTCAATGTAGGCCATAGCCGGAGTTTTGCTAATCCTGGGAACGATCAGATTTCTGGCAATGATTCCAGGCTCTACCATGACCGAAGGACGACTTAAAACCTGAGCCTTAGTTCCTAATTCTTGAGTCATGCTTTTGACCAAGCTTCGAGACAGATTTAATGACTGCCTCCAGGATTTATAATCCAATAAATGTCTGGCAAAATATTTTTTCTGAGCCGATGATGCCAGCTCCGATGAATCATATCCACCCACCACAAAAATCTTAGTGGCGTTAGGTGATCTGGGATTCAAACCGTTAGGGTTAGAGGCTGGATCAGAAGTGTCAAAATGAATGATCAACGACACATCAGCTTTAAAATCGTCGATCAATCTGGTTCTTTCAAACAAATCAGCTCTTTTTATAAAGTACTCGCTCCGTCGTCGATCAGAATACAATTTTTTCCGCTCAGGACTGTTTTCAAAAGCCAAACCTAAATCTTCCTCGCGGCTGTGAGCATTTAAGAGTTTTAAAAACCATGACGATAAGACACTGTCTCTAAGTTCATTTTTTGCGTATGGAGTAATGTCAAAATTTCTGTGATCAAGCTTTGAAACAGGTCCCAAGTTTTCATGAGTCACCAACACTATGGCTCCCAATTTTCGCAATTGTTCCTTAAGCAACAATGCAACCTGCAGATTTAAGACACCTTCTGATAAATAATTACCTCGGCCGTCTGTGACGTATTTGCCGGTTGCCTTATCCCAATACTGCCCGCCCATGTGACCAGGATCCAGAGCAACCCTCAGGCCCTGCAGAGGTTTGTCATTTCTGTAGTCTTGGTCACCAGGATTCAATTGAAAACTAAAATCCAAAACTTTTTGAAAGCCAAAATCCTTGTACATTGAAATTTTGTCATTTTGGATTTTTGCGAACCGATTAAAAACATTCTCAGTATCAAAAAATTTCAGCAGATGCTGAATCTGCAAAACGCTTGCGGTGTTTTGTAAGTCTCTTAAAAACTCGGGTGTATTAGTCCGGTCTGATATTCCAAATCTTTTTAAAACCAACTGAGTTTTTGCATAATCATCAGCTTTCGGTGAAGGCACAAACATTTGCTCTGCCGTCAGATCAGGGACCAATCCCAAATCTGTGTCGTATACACTGATGGTTTCGTCCGTAGAAGCAATTGTCAAAACAGGAAACAGCAAAATAAATAATATGGTTTTCATTAATAAATTCTAAGAGTCTTCTTTTCAGATCGCAAAGAAAAAGTGGATTTGTTTCCAAATCCACCACAAATAAAAACTCAATTAACCGATAATAAAATCATGGGCTCGAACTGTTTTGCGACCGTTGGCTTTGGCTCGCTTAGCAGCTTGCTCCAAATACCAATACAAAACTCCGTTCAGACCTTCAAATGCATCGCTTGCCACATTCATATTATATTTTTTTAAAATCGCTTTAGCCTTACTGCTGACGACGACAGATTCCATTTTCTTTTTTGCCATTAATCCTCCATGGATAAATCCCAAAAATGGGATTGGTTAAAATCTTTGAACTGATATTTTTTGTCCGAAACAGAAGCTTGTCCATCAAAATAAAATTAGGACCTTGGTCCAGAAAAGCCGGGTCAAAGGGTTACAAATCAGAATTAGAGCCATTTAATCTGTAAATACTTTGGGGAGGTTTTAAATGAATCGTTGGATCGTTGTTGCTGTTGTGTTTTCAGTGATCGTTTTGATGTTTGAACAACTTAAAGCTCAAGAAACTATTTCTGAATACGATTTACATCTGGAAGATCATTTTCAGATTTCAGAAATGGTGGCCGAGAATTCTGAACAGGAGATATCGCTGAGACCTTGTTTTAAAAACAAGACCGCTGTCGCCACCATTACTTTTGCAAACTATATGAAAAATTCTTACTTATACTGCAACAGTAAAAAACAAGGGATGCCTCTCAGAGATATCTCAATCACCGAAAGAAATGCCTTTGTCAAAAAATTCAGAAAGCCAGAAGGCAAAGCTTACCGAATACTGATTGAAGAAGTTGGCGAAAAGGCTCTGTTGGATCTAGATGCAATCATCAACAACATTATGTCCTCTCAGTTTGCCAGAAATTTACCAAAACAATGTAAGAACGCAGGAAAATTGTTTGAAAAAACATTGCAGCCCAGATTCTCAGAATCCCAGCTGCCTGACTTTGCCTTGGCCTCTAAGCTGATGCCCCAGTTTTATAAAACTGTATTGTGTGAATCAGTAAACTGATCTGGGGTTAGTTTTCTGAAGCTGGATTTTATATTTTCAAATATTGCTTTGTTTTATACCTTTTGAATACATTTGCGAGCGCGCATGGCATATCTGGTGTTGCGTAAATGCAAAGACAATTTTTTTCACTATTTTTAGACACTCGCTAACGGCCGCGGGCTCATCTCTCGTATTGAATCATTATATAAAAGCATTTTTTTGCTTTTATATAATGACTCAACACCAGATATGCCCCGCACGCTCGCTGCATGTGTCTAAAAACAGTAAAAACAAATTATCTTTGCATTTATGCAATACAAGAGATGAGCTTGCGGCCGTTAGCAAGTATTCAAAAGGTATAAAACAAAGCAATATTTGAAAATATAAAATCCAGCTTCAGAAAACTAACCCCAGATCAGAATGTCGTCTGATTCACACAAAGATTTATTGTATCGACTGAAGTGCCTTTTTAAGAGCCTCGACATCAGAGATGTCTTTGGCCATGATTTCTACCCTGCGATTTTTGCTGAGGTCTGAATTTGAAATCGGATAAGCTGTGCCTACACCTTCAATCAATTCAGTATTTAATTTCAAAGCTTGAGCCACAGAACTGGCTCTGTCTTTTGATAATTTCAGATTAGATCTGGAAAAAGGTCTTTTGTCCGCATGGCCAACCAATCTGACTGATTTAAATAAATCCTTATTTTGCTGTAACACCTTAGCAAGATTTTTTAATTTCTGTTTTTCCTCAATACTCAATACAGCTGATGCTGAATCAAATTTTAGTTCTGCTACCTTCAGCTCTTCTTGTGTGTAGGATCTGCGGACTTCAGCAACGGGTTTTGAAGCTTCCCGGTTACTACTGCCCCAACCCATTTCAGCCAATAACTGAAAATGAGTCTGAGTTTCCTCACTAACTGTGACGTCAGTCAAAACTTTCGCCCCAACACGAACAATATTTTGCTCATAGGGTACATCCTTGTAAACAGAGGCTCCCAAGTAAGGTGTTATGTAATTGTTGTCCCCAAATTTTTCGCCTTGATTAACAAAAGCTAAAATCTCTGGTCCCACGCTGAATCTTTGCGGAAGCCTATACCTGGCACTAGCCTCTAATGACAAAGCAGAAAAGCGGTTTTTCACAGCATCTAATGCAATTGAATCTACATTGGCACCAAAACCCAAAACGTATTCTTCAGCATACAGAGCCATTTGCCCCCTGAATCCAGCAATGGATCCGTTGCTCAGACCATCTTGAATATCGCTATTTATAACACCGGCATTTCCACCTGCAAAAATCCACCAGCCCGAGGGATTCTCGGCTGCCTGAAAAGACTTTAGTTTTACTATCGATACCGTTGGAGTTGCAGCAAATGCCACTGAACCTACAATCGTCATAATTGCCGTTAAAAGAATTTTCATATTTCCTCCTAAATTTTATAAAAACCAAAATTTAATATTCACTCAAAAATCAAACAAACAACCCAATTGATTCTGCAATTTGGATCCATTTGTGATCTGCGTTTACTTTTTTAACTGGTTTCATCAGATCTGTCACGGGAGCTCTTGTCACCTTGCCTTCTCGATATACAACGGCCTGATGCCAATCATCTGATAAAACCATTTTTCCAGCCTCAACACCCATAGCTAATGTCAGAAATCGATCAGTGGTTGTGGGTGAACGGCTTCTCTGCAAATGACCCAAGACAACATGACGGGCCTCCCAATCAGTTTCTTTTTCCAGAAAGCGAGCCAATTTTTCAGCAATACCGCCGTATCTTTCCTTTTCAGGACTTCCTTCCACTGTGAATGCCACTGTCGGCGATTCCCCCTCGGCCATGGCGCTTTCGGCGACAACGACCATTAAACCTCGGCGCCCAGATTTTTTTTTGTCTTTTACAAATTCCACCAATGCTTTCTTACTAAAAGGTTTTTCAGGAATTAAAATCACATCCGAATAGCTGGCCAATCCACCACCCAGGGCAATCCAACCCGCCGATCGCCCCATAGTTTCAATCACTATGATTCTTCTGTGCGCATCTGCCGTGGCTCTAAGAGCCTGCACGCTTTCTGAAACCACACTGCACGCGGTATCAAAACCAAACGTCACTTCGGTTCCCTGCAAATCATTGTCGATAGTTTTCGGAACACCAATCATTTTCACAAAATCTTTAACATTCGACAGTCCCGAAAATGTTCCATCACCACCGATTGCAATTAATCCATCCAGTTTTAATTTCTTATAACCCTCTATAAATTCTTGTTCGCGTCCCTTGACGACACTTTTGTTAGAAGTCCCCAACAGAGTTCCCGCTTGAGCGTGCAGGGACAAAAGCTTTTCTGGATGCAGAGGCATGGTTCGGCCCTCAAAAAAACCTTCAAACCCATCACAGATACCAATCATTTCGATATTGTGTTCGGCCAAAATTCTGAGCGAGCTTTCAATAACCCCGTTCAGACCAGGGGCATCCCCACCACCGGTCATAATCCCGATGCGTTTACTGTGCAAAGACAACGGCATCACTGCCTCCGCGATTGTCACGAGTAATGGCTATAACAAAAGTTTTACGACCGATCGGGGCACTGGCCGCTGTCGTGTATTGAGTTGTGGGCTGACTGCTGTCTGTTCGCAAATAATTAATATCGCCATCAGAAATATACCAACTGGTGATCACGCTTTCGGTAGCTGATGAAAAACTGCCATCAACATTTTGAACCTGATAGGTTTCAGCACCAACTGCCAAATTAGCGCTTAAATTCACAACTTGTCCAAAGGGATATGTTGTCAATGCACTGCTGTTGACATTGATGTCAGTGATATCAGGATTTAAATTTTTTGTCGTTTTTGTCGAAACCAACAATCTGGTAAATCCAGTCTTGTACGCATTGCCACTTTTTAAAGTGTAAACAACCAAATACGAAACTCCGTTAAATTTTTCGGCATCAGATCTGTTAGCAAACAAAACTCCACTGGCTGGCAGAGTCACCGTGAAAGCATCTGCAAATCCTGTGTAACTATTTGCTGCCGATGGCGATGTCAGCGCCGTGAATCCTGAGTTAAGCTCAACCTTGGTAGCATTCCCATCGCAGGTTGGCTCAGCACCGTAAGCCACACCGGGATCCACACAGGCATCGGCGTGGTACTCTAACCCACTGCCAGGAATATCTGAAACAATTGGGGTCACTGTCAATGTTTGCCCTGCTGAAAATTCGGCCCGAGAACTGGCGGGACTGGTTTCGATCCGAAATCCCAAAATCCGCAGATTGGTCAAATCTGATGATTCCGGCAGATTTTTATCCGCACAAGAAATCACCGAAGCTCCTACAATCAGCACCAAAATTTTTTGCAAACCTTTAGTTAATTTTTTTGTCATTTAAATCCTCATTTTTAATTATTAATTAAAATTCCATCTTGATACCAATAGCAGCTAACAAAGGCAGTCCATCAACAGTCTGACTGGTTGAATAATCATAAGCGTACCTGATTGATTCAGGATTGGCTTGGTTTAAAACATTTTGAATATCTATGTACATTGAGGAAATCGATTGATTGCCGATCCATTTTTTATCAATGCGCAAATCCAATTGGTTAAAATCCCTCATACGTTCACTATAAATCGGCCCCCGTTTAGGTATGTACACATCATTATTGGCATCAAAGCTGGCACTGACAACAGGAGTGTAGGGATTGCCAGTCACATAGCGCAGTCTGGATGAAATCATCCAATTACTTGGTAATTTATAACTGATCACCAGATTCAAATTATGTGTTTGATCATATTCAAAATTATAAACGCTAACAACATCATCCCATCTGACGCTTTTTGACCAGGTATAGCTGAACCAGCCATTGATTGGTTCAAAATCAAATTTTACCAAGGACTCAACTCCGTAGGATCTGCCAGCACCATTATTATTGTAAATTTCAGGCTGTATAACCCCATCGCGTTCGACGTATTTTGATGATTGAATCACCAGTTTTTCATACCATCGATCAAATCCTGAAACACCCCAACTGTAACCGCGACTGGAGCCTTCTTTAAAATCTTTCTCAAATCCCAACAAAGCGTGAATCGCCTTAGGCGCTCTGATCTCTGGATTTCCAAAGGACCTATCCCTTTCTGGAGGTTCGGGAACCTGATGATAAATCCCAGCTGCAGATTTGAATTTAAAAAACTCACTCAAGCTGTATTCGGCACTGATTCGGGGGTCTGCAAAGGCTTCCTTGGTTAAATATTTAAATTGATCAACCCGCAATGCAGGGACCGCCGAAAAACTTTTGTCATCAGATACATATTCTGATCGAAAATACAGTGCTGTATTACTGCCTCGGGCATTCAGCGATACCTGACGAACCTCTGATGCTCCAATAGGATTATTAACACCACCTGAAGTTCTGAACACAGGCAGCTTCAACTCCACCTGTGAAGCCCCGTATTGATTATCAAATCCGATTTGCGTCACCCAGTTAGAGTTTAATTTTTTTTGCCACTCACCCCTAACTGTCAAAATATAATTTTTCAGATTAAAAAAGTAATCACCTATTTCAATTGAAATTTTATTTTCACCTATACCTGTGGAAAACTCAATTTCAGTGTCTTCGTCGATTTTGTATACGAACTGTGGAATGATCCGCCAAAAATAAGTTTCATTGTTAAATTTTCCTCTGACGCTGGGATCATCACGGTTGGGTTCTTTGAACAAGAAACCCAATGTGTCCCTGGACAGCACCGATACCAATTTAAAATCACTTTTATCAGACAGTTTGCTTTTGTAAGTCACGTTCAGATCTGAATATTCAGGCGCAACAGTTAAATCCAGTTGTTCATTACCCTCTAAAACTTTGGACAGAAAAAATCCAATATACGAATACCTGCCCGACACCAACACACTGCTGTTTTCATCGATTCGTTTCTCCAGCAAGCCACCGGTTTTGGTGGTATCAAAAAACACAAACCCTTTTTGAGTGACATCAGGATCATTATTGGGATCACGGGTCTTCAGGTTTATGACTCCACCAATGGCTCTGCCAAATTCTGATCCATAACCTGCTGACAAATAATCTACTTCACTGATGGATTCCGGTGTAATCACCGAGGTCAATCCACCAAAATGGAATGCCAACGGGATTTCGTGCCCATCGATTGAATACTTTGTGTCCTTGGGTGCTGATCCCTGAATCACAACCTGTGACGAAAACCCCGCCACCCGATTCACCCCTGGTAAATTTTGAATGGCCTTAACCGGGTCACCGCCAGCTCCGGGCACATTTAAAAACTGCTCTTGGGTCATGGTTTTTGTGCTTTGATCACGCTTTTTCTTTCTAGAATAAACAGTGGATTCAAATTGCGAATAATTCTCTTTTTCCAAATACAATATTATTTCTTCAGCCTCAGTGACTTCAGAAAATGATTGTTTCAATTTCAAAAATCCAGTTTGATTAACCACTAACTGAAACTGATTGCCTTCGACTTCGGTAAACTGAAAATTGCCCTTGTCGTCAGTGGTGGCTTTTAGTTTTTGTGGTAGTAAAAAAATATTAAAAGCTTTTAATGGTTTTTTAGTGCCTTTTTCAAATAGCTGCCCCTTTACATTGATTGCGTAGGCCGAGGAAAAACTAAACAATAAATTAAAAAATAATATTAAGATTACAAATATTTTTTTCATTCCTACTCCGTTAGCGAAAATCTGTAAGTGTATCTGATCTTGACAGCGACTGGCCCCTCGGGACCCACTGCTGGGCGAAATTCAAATTGTTTCAATGCATCGATCGCGGCTTCATCCATTCCGTAACCCATGCCTTTAATCAGATTGATGTCTCGGACTTTGCCATTTGAATCAATTAACAATTCCAATATCACAGCACCTTCGATTTCCTTCTGCTTAGCTTCAGCTGGATATTGTGCTCTGAATTCTTTTATAACTGCGGGCATTGATTTAACCAGATATTCATCTGTGGGGATGGGTAAAGCATCAGCATCATTCGCGTCCATGATCAAATCATCATTTTCCTTGGCTACCGTGTTCCCCACTTTAACATCAGCGGCATTTGTGCTTTCTGCAGTTAAAGATTTTTTATTGATGCCAAAAACTTTTCTGGTTGCTGCCATGGTCGTCGGCGTTGGCTCATCCAGAACTTTTGGATTCAAAACGGCGCTGCTTACGACAGGTTGTTTGTAAACTTCAAATTCAATTTTTTTGGTGAATTTAACTTTTGAAACCAAATTCAGAACCAACAGAATAACCAAAACACTCAGATGCAATATCACTGACTGAGCCAGTGGCTTTTGCATCAACGAAGTCACTTGGTTTCGCTTTCAATCTGCAATGCGTATCTTTCAAACCCCGCGGATTTTAATAAATCGATGACTTTGACCACGCTTTTGTAAGCGACCTCTTGATCAGCAGCAATGATTGCTTGAGCATTGGAATCCGCAGTTAAGGCATTTTGTGCAGCCAATTTCAGGCCCTCATCATCAGTGGGTTGGCCATTTAATAAAATTGTCCCAGCCTGATTGACTGAAATTCCCAAGGTACTGACGACGGATCCATCGCCTTTTGTGGCTTTTGGCAATTTAACCTCTAGCACATCCTTCATCAGCATAGGGGCAGTCACAATAAAAATCACCAAAAGCACCAGCACCACATCCACAAATGGTGTCACATTTATCGAGGAAATCATTTCAGAATCGTTATTTGGCTCGGATGCTCCCACCTGAAATCCCTCTTATTTTTTATTTTCCAGTAAAAATCTATCCCTGCTATTTTCGATACTGGCATACAGATCTTTGGCTTTTCTGGAATAAACGTTAAATGCTATCACCGCAGGGATAGCAACCAGCAATCCCATGGCAGTGGCGTAAAGCGCTTGCGACACACCATTCATCACAGCCGTGGATCCCGTCTGATTCCCCAAATAGGCAAAAGCTCTGATAATCCCCAAGACTGTCCCGAACAAGCCTACAAAAGGAGCATTTGAGCCCAATGTGGCCAGCAGCGTAAAACCCTTTTCAACCTCAGGTTTAATTTCCCGAAAATAAATCTGAGACTGCAGGGAAATCTGCTCTGAATTGGGGTTATTTAATTTTTTTATTTGCTCTATCAGTTTCGCCGCTAAGCCTTTGTCAGCTTGGGTTTGAAAGAATTTTCGACGATCCAAAATAGTGCTTATAGACCACACTGACAGGCCCACAAGGCTTAGCAAAACTAACTTTTCAACCACATCTGTTAATAAAATAAGTGCATTCATATCAGCAGCATTATCTACCATGAATATTGCAAGTCAAAAAAATAGTGCTAGATTTCTGAGTCCAATTTTGCGGTCAAAGAAAGCTTTCGAATTTTCGAAACCTAAATTTTACCCGTTAAAAGAAAAATAATTAAGAACTGCCCTAGCGGTTTAAATAACATTTAAGAACTGCATTAGCAGTTCAAACAACAAAAGGAGAAATCATGAAACTATTAACTTCTGCAATCGTTGCTCTTTTCGCAATGTCAGCTTTTGCAAACAGCCCAACACCTGCTGCTGGTGGACACGACGCTCCTGCTGCTGCGGCTGCTACTGCTACAGGCACACCTGCTGCTGCAACAACAACAGCTGAAGCTCACACAACAGACTGCTCAACTAAAACTGGCGCAGAAAAAACTAAATGTGAAAAAGAAGCTAAAAAACACGCTGGTAAAAAAACTAAGTAATTTTACCCTGTTTTTATTCAAAAAAGCCGATCTAAACCATCGGCTTTTTTTTTACCCAAATCAGCCTCACACACCTGAGAACAATCAAATTTTATTGAATGGGAATACCCATTTTAGACCGCTTCCCTTTTGCTGCTGAAATTATAATTCGAATAAATAAATCTACTTAGAAAGACCCTCTGCGGAGCCTGGACGGCGGGGGCCTGGCCCGAGCAGAGAAGCAGGAGCTGTGGTCTTTTTAAGTAGATTTATTTATTCGAATTATAATTTCAGCAGCAAAAGGGAGCCGACGAAGTTTTTTTCAATAAAATTCCATTTTGCTAACTCTCAAATATATTTGATGCCCACGATAGTGATGGTGGCTTCGCCGCTGGGTTTTTTAACAACCGTTTCATCATCAAGCTTTTTGCCCAACAATGATTTGGCCAAAGGGGATTTCCAAGAAATTTTACCTTCTTCGATTTTAAACTCATCTTCGCCCACGATTTGATAGGTTTTCAAATTTCCGTCTTCATCTTCGATTGAAACAGTTGCTCCAAACAGGACCTTATCAGCTTTGATGGTTTTAGGATCTACGATTTCTGCGTTTTCAATTTTTTGAGTCAGTATCCTGATGCGCTTATCGATTTCTCGAAGCCTGCGCTTACCATAAATGTAATCAGCATTTTCTGATCTGTCGCCGTTACTGGCTGCCCAAGCAATGGTTTCAACCAGCTTAGGTCGTTCCTTGTGAAACAGCTGTTCAAATTCTTTCTTCAGATTCGCAATACCCTCGGGGGTAATATAATTTTTCTCATCACTCATTTACAGCCTAACCGACAATCCATCTTTCAGTGATAATTTCATGGACCTGTAAGCTGGTATTAATCCAACCAAAAATCCTAACACCACAGCAGAGAACAAAATTAAATATTCACGTAAAACAAAATCAGACTGTGTGACGTAAATTCCAAATTCAGTTTCCAGAATCCCAGCCAATCCATTAAACAACAACAAATGCAGTCCTACTCCGCAAAAAACTCCAAGCAATGTCAGCAAAAAAGATTCAATCAACAACAGTGCAGAAATATGATTTAAGCTTGCACCCAGAGCCCTCAGGATGGCCATTTCACGACGGCGTTCATTCAATGTCGACAGCAATGCTATCAGCATTGAAACCATTCCTGACACCAGCACCATCCAAGAAATCCCCATCAAAGCATTTTCAAAATAACCAAGTCCCTGCCACAATTCAGCCAAGGCCACTCCGGGTATGGTAGCCAACAGAGGTTCCGTTTTGTATTCATTGATTTCTCTCTGCAAACTTAAAACTTCGATGCGGTTTTTGGTTCGCACAAAAAAAGCAGTGATGGGATATTCCGCAGCTGGGTGATTAAGATCATTTTGAACTTTTTCAGATTCGCCCTTATTCTGGCTATCCCCATTGTGCTCGCGGTGGATATTTGCCAGTCCGTCTTGCGAAACAAAAACCGTGCGATCGATCAATGTCCCTGTGCTTTTCAAAATTCCTGCGACCACAAAAGGGTCTTGGTCATGGTGAATAAAGCCTTCTGTATTTGTCACTCCATGTGACAGGACTATTTTATCACCTAATTTATAATTTAACTGACTGGCAACTTTGTCACCGATAACGGCATCAAACTGGCTCTGTAAAATCCCACCCTGCTGAAAATCCAGGGACTTATCTCCATGAAACCGAAAATGTTTAAAATAATCCTGATTCGTTCCTACGACTCTAAATCCCTTATGCCCATCCCCCAGTGAAATCGGAATTGCCCATTCCACCGCCGAGTGGCTTTTAAATTTTTCAAAAGCTTCAGCTGAAACATTATTCGATGGACTGCCAATATTAAATACTGTGTACAGCAGCAAATTGATGGGACTGGTTTTACCCCCCACGATCAGATCTGTTTGGCTGATAGAGCCCGTAAAGCTTTCCTCTGAAGTTCTTTTGATTTTTTCAACTGACAACAATAAACAGGAACTGAGCCCGACTGAAAATACAGTCAGTAAACTGGTCATCATACGATTTTTTAAAGATTCAACAGCAAGACTTAGTAAATACATCAAAATCCCTTGTTCATTTCTTGAATTGAAACTCTGCGATCAAACAGTTTCTCCAATTGTTTATCATGACTGACAAAAATAATTGTCGTTCCCCGCTCTTCAGCAATCTTAAATAACAATTCGATAAATTTCTCGCGGTGATCATAATCCAAAGACGAAGTAGGTTCATCAGCCAGCAAAATTTCAGGTTTTACTATTAATGCTCTGGCCGCAGCCACCCTTTGCTGCTGACCAATACTTAACGACCTGGATTTTTTAAAAAGCACATCATTGATTCCCAGGGCCTTTGTTATTTTTTGAATTTCATCCAGCTCACCGACACGATTTTGCAGTCTTAACGGCAATAGGATGTTGTCCTCGGCTGACAAATACGGCAGCAAATTAAAACTTTGAAAGATATATCCAATGTGCTGAGCTCGAAATTGGTCCCGCTGATGGGATTTCATGGACGCCAACGATTGATCTAAAATCCTCAAATCACCACTGGTCACATTTAATATTCCTGCCATGATTTCAAGCAAAGTGGATTTGCCACTACCACTAGGACCAAACAAAAAAACTTTTTCACCTTTAAATACTTTGAATTCGGGGATCCTCAACACATCTCGGATCGAATTCGGATATTTAAACTGAACCTTTGACAGTTCTAAAATGATTTTCTTTTCTTTTGCCATCTATTGATAATTCTCCACTCTATCGACCTTAATCTCAAAGGAACTTTCACCAAACTGATGTCTTTTTTTATTTATGTGAAACACCCCATAGGCCCAAATGGGTACATACATTCTGACTTCGATCCCCTTGTTATCCGCGGATTCAGCAAACACCATTTGATTGGGTGGAGGTGGCGGCACATGGATGCAAGCTTGAGGCGACGGCACTAATAAAAACACTGTGGCCTTTCGCATATTGTCTTCAAGCGGCACCATAAAACCTGGAATCCTAACCTTCTGACCATCATGGATTTTAAGCGAATCCGGAGTCATGCCTGACACAAAATCATGTTCACCCAGTTTGTACCAATCGACTTCTTGATAATCACCGTGAACTTTATAAACCAAGGTGTGGTACAACAGCGCCCCTAGGCTGACTGAAATAACAAAAACCAAAAGGCTTATAAGAACATTTCTGGAACTCATTTTCCACGCCATCATTTGCATCAACTAATAGTGCCGTTGCCAATCTGGTGTTTCAATGGTTGCCTCACACGGTCAAACCGGTTAGAAATTAACTATGTCACACAAAACCCAACCCGTGCGCGGCACACAAGATATTTTAGATCCTCAAAGCTCATTGCACAGACATATTGAAGCCACTGCCCTGAATACGGCACAGCTTTTTGGTTTTGAGGAGATAATCACTCCCATAATTGAATTCACAGACGTGTTTCATCGTTCATTGGGCGAAACCTCAGACGTGGTGTCCAAGGAAACCTACACTTTCACAGATCGTGGTGGCGATTCGATCACTTTACGCCCCGAGGGCACGGCCGGAGTAGTCAGGGCTTTGATTTCTAATGGATTGACACAAAATTTGCCTTTGAGATTTTTTTATTCTGGCCCCATGTTCAGGCACGAACGTCCGCAAAAGGGTCGTTACCGACAGTTCAACCAAATCGGGATTGAATTTTTGGGTGGTGAACCCGTGGTTTCCGATGTTGAATGTTTATTGCTAGCTGACAGTATTTTAAAAAATCTTAAAATCACTTCTTACGAACTGCAGATCAACACATTGGGCGACAGTGTCTCACGGGCCAAACACCGCGAAAAACTGGTTCAGTATTTGAATCAATTTAAAAATGACTTATCAGATTTTTCAAAAGTCAGACTAGAAAAAAACCCACTCAGGATTTTTGATTCCAAAGACCCCAAGGATCACAAAATTTTGGAAGCGGCTCCGAAACTGTCAGGATGCTTAAATCCCGAAAGTCAGAAAATTTTTGCCGACATTCAAAACCAACTGACGCTTCAGAAAATTGCTTACACAGTTAGTGATCATTTGGTTCGTGGCTTTGATTATTACAACCATTTAGTTTTTGAATTTGTAACCAAGGACCTAGGCGCTCAAAGCGCCATATTGGCAGGTGGTCGTTACGATAAATTAGTTGGCGAAATGGGTGGCCCTGATGTGGCCGGCGTGGGCTGGGCTGCTGGTACAGAACGTTTGTCAATGCTGATGCCAGCCAATGATTTTAAAAAAAATTATTTAGTGTTTATTGCTGCCGATGAAGCATCTGTTTCAAAGATTCAAAATTTTTGCCATGATTTTAGAAAATCAGTTATGTGCAGAGCGATGAATCCAGAATTGACCGCAAATCAAGTCAGTAAATTAAATTCAGTCAGTTGTTTGCTGCTGCCCTTTCAAGGAGTCGGCAAAAGCCTTAAAAAAGCCGACAAACTGGGAGCTTCCCATGCCGTCATTTTGGGTGAATCAGAATCTGCATCAAAAACAGTTATGGTAAAAAACCTTAAAACAGGCCAGCAGGACAGTCATTCGCAAACACCTGAGGACCTGATCCAAAAATTAATTTTGAACTAACTGATTGAGCTTTTCAAAAACAAAATCAAAGGTTGCCTTATCAAGGCCCTTTTAAGCGATGATTTTTAACCTCGGTCAGCTCGTCAATTTCCATGATTTCAATTATTTCCTATGCAGTCTGACCGAATGATCGTGTCCCCAACCGTGAACGGCAAAAGCCGATCTGTTGCCAAACAAAAACAAACAAACAAATCCCGAAATCAACATCGCAATGCTAAGCCACTGGCCCCGGGTCAAACCAAATAACTGAAACCCAATATGGGCATCAGGCATTCTGAACATTTCATTAGTGACTCTGCCAATCGAATACAAGATTAAAAACCAACTGCCAATTACCCCAGGCTTTCTGGGATTGCGCCACATTAAAAACAAAATAATAAAAATCAAAAATCCTTCAGACATTGCTGCATACAACTGTGATGGATGTCTGGCGATTAAAAAAGGCTCAATGGCTGACTTAATTTGCTGCTGCCCATGTTGAATGGCATCGATTGTGGCTTGTATCCAATAATGAACCTGGGCTTTTGCACCTGGATCAACTTTGTACTGTGAAACCAGTTCAAGCCATTTTTCCCTGCTGATTTGTTGGTACTGTTCACTGCCAGGAACCATGGCGACCACGTCAGCGATTTGTGATAAGCGTTCGGTGTCTGTGGCTGGCCACTGATACATGTCCTGGGGAAATTTTACGGCCAGGGGAAATCCTGGGCTGGCCGGTCTGCCGATCAATTCTCCGTTGATAAAATTAGCAATCCGACCAAAGCCAACTCCAATTGTTCCACCAAAACAAATCAGATCACACAAATACAAAGGCGGAATGCCTGTACGCTTTGAATAAATAATCGCCGTTAAAACCAACCCGATGATTCCACCGTGACTGGCCATGCCGCCTTCATTGACAGCCAACACACCCCAAAAAGGAAGACTTGATTTAAACTGCAAAAACAATTCGGGAGCATAAAACAAACAATAACCTAATCGACCTCCCACCAAAGTACCAATCGCACAATAGGTCGCAAAATCTCCCAACTGATCTATGGTCAAACCCATTCTCTGTTTTTGGATTATCCATCTGGCCAGCAGGTACGCAACAATAAATCCCAGCATGTAGGAAAGTCCGTACCATCGAATCCCAAAATCACCTTTTATTTGCCATAAAAAAGGACTTAAATCGTGAACCATAAAAGAATTGCTCCCTAACTGTAGAGTCCTCTTTTACTATGAAAACTGAACAACAAAAAAGAAATGGATGTCATCATGCGATACGCAATTATGTTTCTGCTTTTAGCATTATCATTGAATTCTGTTGCATTCGACGGATCGGGCAGATCTGGAAAATTTGATTTCAGACAAAAAGCGCAAAACAAAGAAGGCAGCCGATGGACCTTACAACAATGGCTCGATCAAAAAGAGCGCAACAAGATGATGGATTTATGGCTAGCCATGTATTCCCCCAGTCCTTACGAATCGTTTATTAGCGCCAGCTACTTTTCCTATAACAGAACTAATTCAGGATCCAGTCTGCAGGAAACCCGTCAAAGCGTGATCGGCAAACTGGGAACCTTTGCAACAATAATAGGCTTAGTTGCTGAATACGAAAACAATTGGCTGGAAAAATTCACTGATCTGGCAGGATCAGTTAATCTGCGCATTATGGGTAATGCCGTTCAGGGAACTCATTTGATTTTGCAATACGGGATCAGAAACAAATCCACAGAAATTTCGGGCACAAATTATTTTTTCAGAAACCAATTTGCGTCGGCAGATTTAAATATTTATATCAGTCGGCATTTTGGCTTACTGGGGCTGTACAGAACGTTTTTACCTTATACGGATTTAGCTTTAGGTGAGGTTTCAGGGACTATGTCAGAAGCTGGCTTATTTGTAGATTTTGGTGCTACCAGAATTTTTGGCAATTATTATCAAGAAACACAAGAGATCAAAGACAACACTGCCAGTGTGTCTTCGACCTCTCGTTCAGGCATTAACGGAGGCCTGGCTTTTTATTTCTAATTTAACTTTTTGAAATTTCCGTTTCCATCAATTGTAAATGAGCTGGCGCCTCGATTGTCAGTCATAACAGTCGAAACTTTCCATTTAAGATCCATTTGCAATCCGCCTACTGGATTTGAGTTTGAACCCAAATTGTAAACTGTAGGAACGTTAGAAGCCAGTTCTAGGTTGAAACCAAACTGAACTCGGATATTGGCAGGCACAGTGGTCGTGTAACCAATGTATTTACCTTTTCCTTTAACTTCGCCGCCGTACAAATAAACAATTCTGTATTCAAAACTAACTACTTCAGCGCCAAATCCATTTTCAAAAGTCACTTTGTAGGTTTTGCTTTCAGGATTTTTCCAACGAGCCAAATCCATCCAACATCTTGCACCCTGAGGCATCGCAGTGGCGATATCAGTTTTTATGTTAACAACTGGACGTCCCAGCTCGATAACGTTCCAAACTTTTTTACCCAAGTTAACAATTTTGTCGATGATGATGTTGATATCATCAATTGGATCCATCGGTTCATCAATAAACAAAGGAGCGTTTTTGCTGCAAGAATCTTTACCAATACCTTCAGCAAAAGACTGAAAATCATAGGTAGAATGATCGATCAATTCGATTTTAGGAGATTTAATCTCGTAATATCTTTGTTCGCCATTAACGTCTTCAGCATTTGAAAGCTGAGCAATTGAAATCAGTGATGCCGCAATAAGGGCTAGTTTCATAGGACCTCCGTGTTTTATTAAAATCGCGTCGTTGCGATTGATTGCACAAAGGATAGCAAAAAAACTTTCACAGACAATGATTGTTTCAGCTGATTCTAGCTATAACATGTTGCGGAATCAGGCTGTCCCCTTAGGACTTCTGTAAGCACGCCATATAAAAGCCATCGCCCTTATTTGGACCTGGCAAAATTTTAATATCAGTTATTAATTTAAATTGGGGGAAGTTTTCCAGAAACCATTTTATTTGGTTTTGATTTTCGCTAGGTAAAACACTGCAGGTAGAATAAACCATCAGCCCACCTGATTTAAGCATGGGGCTGTAATCGGCCAGAAGCTTTCTCTGCAGCTGCCAAAGCTCTTCGACCTTTTCCTTAGTCAGTTTCCATTTGTTGTCAGGATTGCGTCTTAAAACCCCTAACCCCGAACAAGGCACATCCAATAACAATCTGTCAGCCGAATCCTGCAGTCTTTTGATGACCTTGCTGGATTCGATCAATCTGGTTTCGATATTATCAATCCCGTTTCTGGCAGCTCGTTTTTTAAGTTCTGTTAATTTTTTTTCATTGATATCTAAGGCGATTATTTTACCTTTGTTTTTCATCAATGATCCCAAATGCAGGCTCTTACCCCCCGCACCCGCACAAGCATCAATGACTCTGTGGCCTGGTTGCACATCTAAAAACGGAGCCACCAACTGCGATGATCTGTCTTGCACTTCGAACAAGCCATCTTTAAACGCCTTTGTGACAAAAACATTTTTCCTGACGGGTAAAGACAAGGTGAAATCACTTAAAATTTCTACGTCGACAGATTCTTTTGACAACAGCTCACGCAGTTTTTTCGCATCAGTTTTTAAACTATTGGCCCGCAGATCCACCGGCGCCACAGTGTTCAGTTTTTTGATCACATTCGACCATGTTCCTGGCAGCTCTTGTTCAGCTAAATTGTCCAACCAATCAGGAAAAGATTCTTTGATGGCGTTTGATACAGGAATTTTTAATTTATGATTGATACTGGATTGTTCAGACGCACTTAAAGTGCCCCACGTGGGTGTTTGGTCTTTCAAATAATGATAGATCCTCAAAATATCAAAAACATCACTGCCCTCGCCACCCGCCAGAAAATTCAGATATCTCCAATTTCTAACGATGTCGTAGGTAGCTTCTGCAAAATACCGACGGTCCCGGGATCCCCATTTTTTGTTTTGAAACAGGTAAGACTCAATGACTTTGTCAGCATGTCTGTTGCTGTGAAAAATATCTTTCAATGCTTGCTCAATGGATACAGCAAGTAGTTTATGATTCCATGGTTGTTTTTGAAGTGACATAAATTAAAAAGAAAAAACGGCTCCACCCGATAAAAAAGTTCCGTTCAATTGACCATCTGACAAAACGTGCAGATGATTTTTTAAACCATATTCTGCAAACAGTCCAAAATTTCCCATCAGGTTTATAAATCTTGTACCCGCAATCAGCTGGTAATCCATCGACAGGTTAGATTCGCCTTCGACTTGTGTAAAGAATATCCCCAAGCCCGCTCCAAATCCAAAATACAGCGGAAAACGTGATTCAGCTTTGGGAAAGGTAAAAAGCGGCATGACTGACAATTTGGTCGGGCGGACTTCATCCAAAACGTATTCTGTAAAATCAGCTCTGATATCAACGTCAAACCCGCTCCATTGATCAACCAGATAGGTAATTCCATAGGTAGCTTTAGCAACGCCCTCGCGTTTTTCAGAACCCTTCCACAGGTAGGATTGTGAATTAACGTAACCACCCACATGCAACATCAGCAAACTGTCGCCTTCTGAAAATGTGGTTGTCCTAGGCTCTTTATCAAAATACTTTTGTGCAGCCTCACGGCCTACCAGGGGTTCTTTTCCCCACGACACACTTGAAACCAATATTGCTATCAAAACCCATATACATTTGCGCATTTAAATGACTTATCGCGAAATTACCCTGTGGTCAATTGCCCTTGCCTTGACCTGGATCGAAGTTCAGGCAAAGGTTTGATTATGAAATGCCCATATTGTGGACACAACGAAGACCGTGTTTTGGACACTCGCGAGCAAAAGGATGGCCTATCAATCAGGCGCCGGCGCGAATGCCTTAAATGCAAGGCCCGATTCACCACGGTGGAACAGCAAAATCTATCCTACCCCTATGTGATCAAAAAAGACGGCAGGCGTGAACCCTATGCCCGCGAAAAAATCCTAAAAGGCATACAGGCAGCTTGCCAAAAACGACCAATCAGTTTGTCGCAGGTTGAAACTGTGGTCGATCAAATTTCAGCATGGATTATAAACACTGGTGAAAAAGAAATTTCATCCAGATTGATCGGATCCCGAGTCATGATGGAATTAAAATTATTGGATGATGTCGCTTATGTTCGTTTTGCCAGCGTCTATCGAACCTTCAAAGATGTGCAGGAATTTGTAGAAACTCTTGAGGGCAGTGAAAATATCGACGTGACCATCAAAGGATTGCAACTTAGTTTGCCAACAGACCCCAGAATTGATAGTGATTCCAGTTCAAAAAAGGACCTGCATGCGACGACAAGCCCGAGAACTGGCATTACAGATACTTTTTCAAATTGAATTTGCTCCGCAGATTTCCTTTGACGATATCCTGCAGGTGTTTGAATCCAGTGTTGACAAAGAAATTATTGATTACGCAGATGTCATCATCAATGGTGTGAACGAACACAAAGCCGTCATTGATCAAAAAATCCAATCACTCAGCCGAAACTGGAAGCTCAGTCGGATGCCCCTGGTAGATATTAATATTCTGCGTATTGCTACCTTTGAAATGTGTTATATGAGCCCTGTGCTCAAACCAAATATTGCTATTAATGAAGCAGTTGAAATTGCCAAAAAATACGGTTCTACTGAATCTGGTGCATTTATAAATGGAATACTGGATCAGATAAAAACCGAAAATGGCAAAACTGAATAACCTTAACACCGCAAATGCTTTTAACCCTGGTTCTGAACTGTGGGTTATACCCGAGCTGGAAACCAGCCCCATCAGCCGCAAAATTGATTGGTATCTGAACTTTCAGATTCATCAGTATCTCAATCATAAAAAAGCCGAACTGTCCGACAGGGTGAAAGAAATTTTGCAAGCCTGCGAACTAAAAAATTTAGACTTTGTTGAAACCAAAAAATCTAAAAAATTAGGTATATTGATTTGTTCAAACAAACTCCTGCCAAACCGATGGACTTATTATATTGAAGGCTCAAAAGCCATTGTCAGTTGGTTGGATCAGATCAACGATGTTTGGCAGGGATTGGGTAAACCCAGTATCAGGATTGTGGCTCCCAGTGATTACAGCTTTTCCGAATTCAAAGAAAAAATTGATTCGCAAAAATTTGATGGCAACGTTTCAGTAGTGATTGATAAGGGTTCGTAATTGAGTCACCAAGACGGAATCATTTATATTATTTCTGATGGTACCGGCGAAACCGCTGCCACCATGATTCGTGCGGCTTTGGTGCAGTATTCAGACCGAGAAATCAATCTGGTTCGTTGTAAAAACATTCGTTCCGAGGATCAGGTTGTCCCCATTGTCCAAGAAGCCAGCGAACGCCGAGGCATGATCGTTTACACAGTCGTCAGTTTGTCACTGCGAAATAAAATCCGCGAACTGGCTAACGGCAAAGCCATTCCTGCCATTGATTTGCTGGGACCTGTTTTAAACACCTTAGATTCTTATTTCGGTGGTAATTCGGTAGCTCCCCAGGCTGGAATCCTTAGAACCGTGGATGAACAGTATTTCAAGCGCATTGAGGCCATCGAATACACTGTCAAACACGATGATGGCAAAACCCTGAATGATTTGGGCCAGGCCGATATTATTTTGGTTGGAATCAGCAGAACCAGCAAAACCCCGCTGTCAGTATTTCTGAGTCATAAAGGCTGGAAGGTTGCGAATGTACCTATAGTTTTAAATACGGCTTTGCCAAAGGAGCTTTTTGCCATCGACCAACGGCGAATTGTGGGACTGATTATTGATATGGAAAGTCTGCAGAGGATTCGCAAAAGCCGTCTGGAAAAATTTGGTCAAGACCCTGGCGGCGAATACGCCAGTCTGGCACACATCGCAAAAGAAATTGATTACGCTCACGAAATTTTCAAGCAAAACAAAAGATGGCCGGTTTTCAACGTCACCGAGCGTGCGCTTGAGGAAACCGCCACCGAAATCACCCGTATCGTGGCCGCCCGCATGGGCTGGCCCGATTCCGCGATATTTTAAAAATTTGCTAAAGACTGGCTTGCCAGCTTTTGCTGATCAATTAAGTGGTTGTGATTTATGTTTGCTTTGCAAACAAGACAAACTTGTCAAAAAGTTAGCCAGTGCTCCCAACACCGAACTGATTGAAACCAAAGCCTTCGGATAAGCAATCAGACTAGAGCTATGAATTTAATAACTGTCAAAATTGTTACAGTTGTTCAGCTGCCCCAGGTGCTTTATTTTTCAATGGAAACTTTTTTTGAAAAGAACAGAGATGTTTATCGTAACACTATTCACACTTTTGGTTTCATTTAACGGCAACGCTCAGCAAAAAGAAAAAATCATTGATGGTAAAACTCTTTATAAAGAGCTGACAAAAATTTTAGGCGAAGAAAAATTATTTGGAAAAATGATCGACGGTAATAAATGTTCTATCGCCATTAAAAACATAGACTCCGATGAAGCCTATGAGACTACCATTCAGTTCAATGGAGGAGACACTAATCTGAGAAACCTAGAGCTGCTTTTTTCCAGAAGAATCTATTCGGACGCAAGGGTCTATAAATATGCCAGAAGAAATTATGTAGAATATTTAGCTTATAATTCTGGATCTTGGTCAGACTCATTAAAAATTAGTATTTCGTCTGACGAGCCAATGGTTGTATCCATAGAAACTCAAACGTCAGGTAGACCTTTTAAAGATGTCACTACCTGCATTATCAGCCAGTAAGCTTAAGCCTTTTGACCTATTCTCCGCCGCGCTGTTGGAGGGCTTGGTAAAACACTTCAGTGATATTAAATGTGGGCGTGCCTTTTCTGGAATAAAAATAAAAATCCACAGAGTACTCGAGCTCTTTCACCATCACGTGATTGAGCCTGCCCATTTTCACCTGTTTTTTAATTGATAGTGATGGCAAAAATCCCCAACCCAGTCCTGATTCGATAACTCGTTTTAAAGTCCCCACGTTTGTTGACTGAAAGGTCGGATCCACTCGGTCACCCAAGGACTGAACTGTTTCATCCAATTTTTTGCTAAAATGAGGGTATTCACCAGAAAATAAAATTGTCGGATATTTTTTTAATTCAGTCAGGCTGATTTGTTTTGGCATTTCTGTGTCTTTACCGGTACCGACCAGCCACATTTCTTCACGAAACAAAAATTTCTTTTCAGCAGAGTTCAAAGTCGCACCGTATTCGGTTTCTGTATCTGGCAAAATCACTACGTCCAGATCACCACTGTTAAAAGTTTTGATCAACTCTTCGCCCTTATCATAATCAATCGAAATGCTTAATTTGGGATTGTATTTTAACAGACGGCTAACAATAGGACTCATCAACTGAACGCCTACAGAATTCAATGTTCCTACCCTGATTGATCCCTTCAGCTCAGCGCCCATTGCTTTGACAGCAATTTCACCCTGACTAGCCAGTTGCAAAATCTTTTTAGCAAAATCATACAAAACTTCGCCTTGCAATGTCGGGCGGATCTGACGAACTCCCCTAACCAACAGCTCGACTCCCAGCTCTTCTTCCAGATTTCTGATCTGTTGACTGATCGCTGGCTGAGTTAAAAACAACTTGTCAGCTGCCCCGGTCATGCTGCCTTCGCTGATCACCGTTACAAACGATTGTAATTGATAAAGATTAAGCATCTAAAAATCCCCTTTCCTGGCTTTTGACTTCATCTGCGTTTACCACCATACTTTATTGCAAGGCCTGGGGGTTTATGATTTGCCACCCGAAACAGCCTTAAAGTCATGGAGGATTTATGCAGATTTCTGCCAAACTAACCCTGTTCGCTTTTGCCTTGGCCACTATAATAAACTCTTATGCATCTGCCAAAGTATTTCGAAATGCTTACGTATCTTTTGAGCTTCCCGATACATGGAAATGCACTCTAGAGCATACAGAATGGGTTTGCCGCTCAGAAAAACAAAAAGAATCCCGCGAAGCCATTATAATTCTTACAGCTAAAGAAGTCGGCCCCGTCGATTCATTTGAGCAGTATTCAAAATATTTAAACTCTCCCCACCCTGTCGCCGCAAAACCCACCGCAGGGATTTTAAGCAAAGTCATGTATCCATCCAAACAATATAAAATTAATGATCACATGTGGATTGATGGCTTGCACATGTCCAGCGAGGTCCCAAATTTTTTCACCCGCTACCTAACGACTATCAAAGAAAAAATCGCAGTGCTGGTTACCTTTAGCGCTCACAAAAGCGTTTACACTAAATACAGCCAAGATTTTTTTAAAGCCGTTCAATCACTCAGAGTTGTAGCCACCAACAATCTGCTGGCATCACCTGATGTCGGTCCCATTAGGCCCGGATCTGAAACACTGGGAGCCCCAATCAATGCGGCTGTACCGGCTGATATGGAAACCTCCGAGGAAATCGAAAGCGACGGTCTGTTTGGCAGTGGCAACAAGACTCAAACACTGTTTTTGTTAATTGGTATTTTGCTGATTGGCGCTGGCGCCTACGTGGTCTTAAAAACCAAAAAATCTTGAGACTAAAGTTTTTTAATTTATAAAAATGATTATTTAATACTTCTACGTCTTTCGCTAACGGCCGCACTTCGTCTCGCGGAGTGCTTCACAGAAAGTGCCGCACTCCAGCGATACGCGGCGGTTAATTAAAACGCCGCGACGCCACACAAGACGTATAAGCATCAAATAATCATTTTTATAAATTAAAAAAATTTAGATCATAGTAGCTGACCCACTTGCTGGCATTTAATTTGAATTTTAAAAAATATTTCTATGCCTTTACATCTTGTGAATACATTTGCGAGCGCGACGTTTAATTTACCGCCGCATATCTCGTGATGCGTAAATGCAAAGATAATTTTTTTCACTATTTTTAGACACTCGCTAACGGCCGCGGGCTCATCTCTCGTATTGAATCATTTTATTAAAGCAATTTTTTTGCTTTAATAAAATGACTCAACACCAGATATGCCCCGCACGCTCGCTGCATGTGTCTAAAAACAGTAAAAACAAATTATCTTTGCATGCAAGCAATACGAGAGATGAGCTTGCGGCCGTTAGCAAGTATTCACAAGGTGTAAAGGCATAGAAAAATTTTTTAAAATTCAAATTAACGGCAGGCTAAGGAGTCAGTTAGTAGATCTTTTGTGCTAAAACTTGATGGTTTTTAGATCTTTGATCCAGCCGGTTTGGGATTTGATTTTTTCTTGATCAGCAAAAATTGTGATATTCATTTTGGCAAAGTCCAAATTGTTTTTGATAGCTTGGTTGACCTCAGCCAATTTGATTTTTTTGACCTTCCTGACAAACTGATCCAGGTAACCGTCTTCAACCCCATAATAATCCAGCAACAACAGCGTCGAACCCAATTTTTCACTGGTTTCAATCACGGCAGGAAACTGTCCAATCAACAATGCTTTAGCAGCGTCCAATTCCTTTTCGGTGATTCCAGTGGCCATAAAGCTTTCCAACATTTTGTTGGTTTCAACCAATGTGTCCTTAACCTTATCATTGCGGGTAAAAGTCGATACCGAATAGCTGCCAAAATTCTGAAAAAAGTTAAAACTGCTGGAGATATTATAGGTCAGCCCCAGATCATCCCTAATTTTCTGATTCAACCGACTGGCAAAACTGCCGCCCAAAACCACGTTGGCTAATCGCAAAGGCAGAAATTCTGGGTGATTTCTGGGAATCCCCTTAAGCTGATATCTGATCTGAGTTTGCTCAAGTCCAGACTTGGTAACCAAAATGTAATTTAATTTATCCAAAGCTGCAGGAATCTTTTCAGCCTCACGATTGATTTCTTGGGATTTCCAACCTGCAAAAATTTCGATCAGTTTTTTCTGAAAATCTTTTTCAAAATTACCTACAACTGCCAAGGAAACATTGTTGGGTCTGAAAAATCTAAAAAATTGTTTCACGATATCTGTTCGTTTGATTTTGGAAACTGATTCCTTGGTTCCGATATTTAGATTTTGAAACGGGTGATCCTTAAAATATTCTTTCATCGACAGATAATCTGCATAGCCAGAAGGGTTTTCTACAAACTTTTGAATGGCTGCCAATGTTTGCGATCGGTTTTTTTCGATTTCCTTTTCGCTAAAAGCAGGACTCTGCACAGATTCCACAAATAACTCTAAAAGCCTATCGTTGTACTGGGACAGACTGGCCGCATTGATCAAAGTAAATTCATTCTGTGTGATGGTATCAAATTCCCCACCAATTTCGGCAAAGGCATCAGCCATTTGCGCATCATCCATTTTCGAGGTCCCCTGATCCAGCAAGCTTCCCGTAAAATGAGTCAGCCCTGGTAAATTCTGGGGATCGTCTTTCAGCCCAACGTTGACTCGCATTTGCAAACTGATTGTTGGAAGCGAATTATCCCTGATCAAAATCAAATTCATTCCATTACTGAGCTGCATCCGTTTATAGGATCTGATCGAATAATTTTCCCCACTGGACAATCTGACCGAAGAACATCCGATACTTAAAGCCACAACTAAAAAATAAATAATTTGTTTCATTTTGCTTCTCATTTCTTGGGAACTACGATCGTCGTTACCTGTTGCTTGGGATCAAAATATTTGTTGGCTACGTTTTTTACGTCTTCTGCCGTCACCGCTGAAATTCTTTCCATAAACTGAAACATCTTGGAATAATCTCCGAACACTATTTCGTATTCAGCCAAGCTTTCCGCTTTGCCATCAATGGTTTTGACCGAATCGATCCAATATTTCATCAACTGATTTTTGGCTCTGACTAATTCTTCCTGAGTCACTCCGTTTTTTTTCAGATTTTCAATTTCAGCTTGAATCACTTTTTCGGCGGCTTCTGTTCCCATTCCGGGCTTCATAAATACCCAAAACATAAAAGCCCCAGGATCTATTCCTGATTGATTGGCAGCTCCCACATAGGTACAAATTTTTTGATTTTGAACCAAGGCTTTGTTCAGTCTGCTAAAATTCCCACCGGCCAGCAATGTCGCCAAAACTTCCAAAGGATAATTATCGTCATCAACTGCTTTCACGCCAGGAAAACCAACGATAAAACTGGGCGCTTGCACTGCCCCGGTTGTGACTTTACGGACCGCATTGGTTCTTACGGGTTCTTTGGGGAAATCCTGCTTTGGCAGCTCCTTGGCTGGCAAAATTCCATAATACTTTTCAATCAGATTTTTGGTTTCTGAAATCTTGATGTCACCAACGATGACTAAAATCGCGTTATTGGGGACATAGAACTGATCGTAAAAAAATCTCAGCTTTTCAGAAGTATATGCTTGGATGTCCTTCATCCAACCGATGACTGGCCAGGTATACGGATGCACTTGAAACATAGTGGCCATCAGGATTTCCCTAAGCAATCCATTGGGATTGTTATCCACTCTCCACCGACGCTCCTCGCCCACAACCTGAAGCTCGCTTTTTAAATCCTGAGGGTCTAATTTCAGGTTCCTGAGCCGATCGCTTTCCATATCCATCATTAATTCCAGCTTACCGCTGGGAAGATTTTGGTAAAATCCTGTAAAGTCATTTGTTGTGAATGCGTTATTGGTAATTCCGTTTTCGTGCAAAATTCTGTCAAAATCTTTGCCCGAATATTTTTTAGCACCTTTAAACATCATGTGTTCCAACATGTGTGCCGCGCCCGTAACGCCTTTTTGTTCATTCCTCGATCCCACTTTAAACCAAGTATGAAAACTAATCATGGGGATGGACCTGTCCTGCACCAACAAGACTGTCAGCCCATTTTTCAGCGTGTATTTTTCAACAGGAAAACTAAATTTTGGAACTTCAGTTTTATGCTCTGACAATTTAAAGTCAGCATGGATTGTTGGTGTGATTAAACAGATTGCAGCCAAAAGGCAAAAAATCGCTTTCATGAAGGCTCCCTGAAAAGGAATGTTCATGAATTATTGCACAACAAATTCTGAGAAGTAAACGTCTTTGACCACGCCTTTATCCAAGATCGAATTGATCTCGTAAGCGATGCGGTCTTTTAAAAATAATTTTCCTTGAATGGATTCGATTTCCGAAAATGTCTTATCATTCAGCAGTCTGACGATGCGATCACGAGCTCGAACCCTGGTGTCATTTGAAATGACTTCTTCAAAACCATCTTTGCCCAACATTTCCAGATTCACTTCAATTCTTATGGTTCGTTTGGGCTCTCCATCCAAATTCACAGTGAATTTATCCATGGTGTAAATCAAAGGTCCTGATTCACTGCCAGCGTGATCCATTTCAGATTCCATTTTTTCACGTTCGGCTTTTAATTGCTGTTCAGTGATTGAAACCGGATGCCAACCCAATGTTGCGCTGTAAGCCAAAAAGGCTCCGCCACCAACCACTCCCAGATTTACAACTGCAAAGGCAATCATCATTATCGCCTTAACATCCAAGGATTTTTTGGGTGCGCCTTCTTGTTTGCTGTCTTTCTTTGCGTCTGCCATGACTTAATATTCGGATTTCCCGACCATGGGCTTAAGACTTTTGCCTAATATATTTGAAGTTAATTTTTTAAAATTCGTCAAACTATTGATCAATTTTCTACAATGTGATTGAGAACATACTGAACTGCACTTAAGCCATTTTTGAGACAGGTCGATAGGATAATATGGTCTACCAAGCCATCGTTTTTACAACCTTATTTTTTATCAGCGCCAATTTAATTGCTGCTGAAAAATCTATTGAAAAACCGGCGGAAGAAAAGCCCACCATACCTGCAGGCTTGATTCATCTGTCTCAGGATTCAGTTTTTTCTAAGCACTATTTTGTCGTAGATAAAAAACAAAGAATATTGTTTCTTTATGAGTCATCAGAAGGCTCTCCCAAATTGATTTCTCAGTACCCAACAGACATCGGCAAAAAACAGGGCGACAAAGAAAAGGAAAACGATTTCAGAACTCCAGTGGGAATCTATTTTTTGATGAAAGAGCTCTACAATCCAGAAATTCCATTTGATCTCTACGGTAGCATGGCTTTTACGACTGATTACCCCAATATTTTTGACCAGCGCCTGGCAAAAACGGGATCAGGAATTTGGCTTCATGCTGTGCCAGATTCAATCCCCTTAACTCGTGGATCTAGGGGCTGTGTAGTGGTCAGGGACAACGTGATTAAAGAGCTGAAAAAATTTGTAAAGCTCACGGAAACTCCATTGCTGATTTATGAAGAAATCGATTATTTATTCAATGACGAATACAAAACAATTAAATCAAAAATGTTGCAAAGCCTAGAAACTTGGCGGTCTGCTTGGGAAAGCCAAAATATAGATGAGTACATTAAATTTTATGATTCGACTTTTAAAAATTCTGAAATGAATTATGATCAATGGTACACCCACAAGAAAAAGCTGAAATCTGTGTACAGTTTTATCAAGGTCAAAATAAGCGACCCAGTGATTTTGCGAAACCAAGACCAGGTTGTTATTAGATTCACTCAGAACTACCAATCAAACTACCACTCAGATTTTGGCGAAAAAACCATTCACGCAAAATGGGATAATAATTCGTTCAAAATTATCCGTGAAGACTGGATCAACTTAAAAAGCAATCTGATCCCGCAAGCTTCCAGCACAAACATGGGAAATTAGAAATCAGTGATCACTTTGTACTGAATTAAGTAAGCCAATTGAATTTCAAAAAAATTATAAAATTAATGCTGACTTTGGCTGTCGTTATTTTCAGGCATCAAAGGTTGTGTGTTTGAAGAATTGTCTTCCAGTGATTTCAAATATTCTTCGTATTCTTTTTTAGTGATCACACCATTTGCTAAATTGAACTCTAGCAATCTTTGATCGAATTTAAGTTTTTTCATTGATTGATCAAAAATCATAAACACTCCTAATTACTAAATTAATTCCAGTACTTGGGGTCATTTCTATTGTTTTTCTGATCATTGTCAACAACCAGTCTCAGATTTTTTCTTTTCTTCGCTCTGTAGTTCCACTGCCACCGCTTAAAAAAGGTCCACCCCTGCAGGGTCAAAAATCCAGAAACTATCCCACCCAAGTGAGCTAAATAGGCTACATCTCCGCCATTTACGTCGGCCGTCAACAACGAAGCCACTTCAATCCCGCCAATAATAAGCACAAAATATTTGGCCTTCATCGGGAACACCATCATAAAATGAATGGTCCGCTCGCCAAAAATCACACCAAAAGCCAATAACAGTCCAAAAACGCTGCCAGAGGCTCCCATTACAGGGACTACCATCGCTGTGCTTTGAGGATTTATAAAGAAATAAATCAAACAGCCCACACAGTAAATAACTGCTGCCCCAAAACCTGTGAGCAAATAATAGGTCAGAAAGAACTTTCGCCCCCAATGGTTTTCCAACTCAGAGCCAAAATACCACAGGGTCAGCATATTCAAGACCACGTGGCTGACTTGCAGTGAATGCAAAAACATATACGATCCCAATTGCCAAACCTGAAACTCAGTAATGACTTTTGCGGGGTACAAAGCAAAATATCTGGATATAGGAATTCTTAAAAAATGTTCACCAATGATTTGACCGAAAAACCATATCCCTAAGGTTATTATGATCAACCACTTCACAGTTTTTGTGATGCTGAGGTTAAATTGGTACTGAGCGTCCCTGTTCATTCAAATTTTTTAAAATAACTCCTGATTTGATCATAAGAGTCTTCTAGGGTCATGACAACTAGCTTTGTGTCTGCAATCAAAGGAAAAAAATTAAGATCACCAAACCATCTGGGTACCAAATG
The DNA here is from genome assembly GCA_044359815.1 of Pseudobdellovibrionaceae bacterium. Taxonomy (GTDB): domain Bacteria; phylum Bdellovibrionota; class Bdellovibrionia; order Bdellovibrionales; family Bdellovibrionaceae; genus JBIKLL01. The sequence goes on along the minus strand of JBIKLL010000004.1, from coordinate 9,795 downwards.
GTAATGGATATGATCAGGAATCCCAGCCCCAGAAACTTTACCGTGATTCAAGCCCATGTTAATTCCTTCAGGCTTAAACAATTCTGTGAGCGCTTTAAACGCCAATCGCAGTGTATTGTGCAGATCTTCGTACTGTTTATCTGAAAGCTTTAACAAATCAGCGCAGTGGTCCAAAGGCAATACCAACAGATGTCCTGGATTGTAGGGAAACTTGTTAAGCACAATCATCGAATAATCAGATTTATAAACACACAAGGATTCCAGGGACATTTCATTTTTAGCTGCATGGCAAAATACGCAACCCTCAGTTTTGATCAGTTTTCTAACATACTTTAGCCTGTCTGGCCTAAACAACAGATCCCGTTCCATAGGCCAAACCTGTTGATTCAGTAAAATCTGATCCCCAGCAGATTTGTTTTTTTGTTTGGTTTTTGGGCTTATTTTTTTACTAGTTTTCTTACTTATTGTTTTAAGCGAACTGGATTTACCGGACTTTTTTTTAGAAGATTTCATAACCGCGTGCCGGGCATCAAATACAGCAATTGATTATTAAGCTTTGACGGCGCTAAGGCTTCCAGAACTTTGTCTAATTTTGATGAATAACCGTCGTCATCCTCTGAGCCAACTAATCTGTCAATTAGACCCTGGTGTTCTTTGGGTGGTTCAAAAATTTCATATTTTCCCTCAGTCAATCCAGCTTGAACTGCTGCCATGGTGATGGCCTCATCCACAGTGGCAAAGCCATCAGCTAAGCCCAGTTTCACAGCTTGCTCACCAGTAAAAACTCTACCATCAGCAATCTGATCCACGCTTTCAGGTTTCAGGTTTCTGGATTCAACAACTGCTTTTTTAAATTGTGACAAAACATTGTTAGCCAATTCTTGAAACAAAGCTTTTTCATCTTCACGCATGGATCGGTACTCAGCACCTGAATCTTTATATTTTCCAGTAGTGATTGAATACCTTTGAACTTTGGCCCAATTGTACACACCTTCTAAATTAATAAATTCCATAATCACACCGATGGAACCAATCAGAGTTCCAGGTGCTACCAAGATTTTATCACCGGCCAACGCCGAATAATATCCACCACTGGCAACCAATGAATTAGAAACGATGATCAGAGGCTTTTTATAAACTTCACGAACTTTTCTGAGTTCAGAATATATCTGCTGAGAAGGTCCAACGACGCCTCCCGGAGAATTGATTTCCACAACCACAGCTTTAATGTGATCGTGGTTTCTGTATTTAATAAGGGGTTTTAAAAATTTTTTGCCATCGATGATAACCCCATCCAATTTCATAAACAGGACAGAGTTTTTTGAAGCTACCTTTACTTGGGTAGCTCCAAACATTGATGTCACAGCTGATCCAACCATAAATGCAAATAGAGATCCAAAGATCAAAATAAGAACAAGAAGCATAAACCACGGGTTGCGTTTCATAGTTGAATCACACCTTTATTTTTTAGTCGCGTTTTCCGGCACCTTTAAGCTGATCACCAAACAAATCACCTAAGCTGGTTTTTGAAGTCGCAGTTGCTTTTTTAGCATAATCCTCGACATCAGCTTTAGCTTCTCTGAGCTTGACGAGCTTAGAAGACAATCCGATTTTGCGAGCATCTTTATCAATAGAGATAACTTCTGCTTTAATAGTTTCACCGGCTTTAATAAAGTCTTCTGGCTTGCTCACTCTTTCAGTGCTCAGTTCAGATACGTGAATCAATCCTTCAATATCGCTTTCAAGCTCAACAAAAACACCAAAGTCTGTTGCTTTAGTGACCTTAACGTCATGCTGAGTTCCCACTGCGTATTTAGATTCAATATTTGACCAAGGATCACCTTCAAGTTGTTTGATACCTAAAGAAAATCTTTCGTTTTCAATATCAACACCTAAAACAACGGCTCGAACTTTTTGTCCTTTTGCGTACATTTCAGAAGGTTGGTTCACACGCTTAGTCCATGAAAAATCTGAAACGTGAACCAATCCGTCGATACCGTCTTCGATACCAACAAAGATACCAAATTCAGTTACAGATTTAACTTCACCTTCAATGATTGTTCCTGGTGGGTAAGTGTTTTTCATTTCAACCCAAGGATTAGTTTGCAGCTGTTTCATACCTAAGCTGATTCTGCGAGTTTCTTTATCAACTTCTAAGACAACGACTTCAACTTCATCACCCACGTTAACGTGTTGTGATGGATGCTTCACTCGTTTAGTCCAGCTCATTTCTGAAACGTGGATCAAGCCTTCAACACCGTCAGCAATTTCAACAAAAGCTCCGTAGTCTACTAATGAAACCACTTTACCTTTAAATTTAGTTCCGACTTTGTATTGTTCTTGAACGCTTTCCCATGGGTCTGTTTGCAATTGCTTCATGCCCAATGAAACACGTTCTTTTTCGTTATCGTATTTCAATACTTTTACTTGAATTTCATCGCCCACGTTAAGGACTTCAGATGGGTGCTTAATGCGTCCCCAGCTCATGTCAGTAATGTGTAACAATCCATCCATACCACCCAAATCAATAAATGCTCCGTAATCAGTGATGTTTTTAACAACACCTGTGACCACTGAACCTTCTTTGATGGCATCTAGTGTTTGAGTTCTTAAAGATTCACGCTCTTCTTCCAGCAATGCACGTCTGGAAAGAACAATGTTTCCTCTTTTTTTGTTAAATTTAATAACTTTGAATTTATATTTTTTGCCGATGTAGATGTCCATGTTTCGAACGGGTCGCAGATCAATCTGTGAACCGGGCAAAAATGCTGTGACACCGATATCAACACTCAGACCACCTTTAACTTTGGCGATCACTGTGCCTTCAATCACTTCTTCGTTTTCGGCAGCTTTAGAAATATCAGTCCATGCTCTCATCATATCGGCTTTATTTTTAGATAGGCCAATCATGCCGTTTTCGTTTTCAATACGATCAATCAAAACTTCAACTGTGTCGCCAGCTTTAACCGAGCGAACTCCGTCAACCATTCTGAATTCATCAATAGGAATTAATCCCTCAGATTTATAATTGATATCAACAAGCACATAGTCAGTTTGAACTTCAACCACTGTGCCGGTGACAACATCACCAACTTTGAAATCTTGTTCCTTTACAGATTGCTCAAACAGCTGGGCAAATTCACCGTTGCTGCGATCAAGCTGGTTTCCCGGATTTGCGGGAACCTCTTTGTCAGCACTGTCTAAGAATGCTAACACCTTTAGTTTTTCCTGTTGGCTTTTGTTTAGTTGTCTACTCATATACAATTTGATACCTCCTACCGAATTCGGCCATTCGATTGAATGGGAATTCATAAATTTCTCGTCATTAAAACCCTGAGTAAAATTAAAGATTTAATTGGCGAGTTTGATTGTCATAATTGAGAGGCCCGCAGGATGTCAAAGACTTATTTTTTGTCAGTGGTTGAGTGTGTTAGCTTTAAATTTTTAAATTTAGCCGTCACGTATTGCTCAATTTCTTCAACCACTTGGTTCAGATTTTTCGAACTAGTATCAACAACTAAGGCGTTCTGGGGAATCTGCATGGGTGCCGCTTTTCTGTTGGAATCCTGAGAGTCCCTTTGCTTTTGAGCCAAAATAGTTTCTTGGACATTCAAACCCAGTTCTTTGGCTCTGCGCTGAGCCCTGTTTTCAGAATTTGCCGTCAAAAATATTTTAACTTCTGCCGTCGGAAACACAACTGTACCGCAATCCCGGCCCTCGGCCACCAGTCCCTCTGTGGATTCTTGAAACTTCCTCTGCCCAGCCAGCAGGCTGGCCCTAACCCTAGGAAAATGTGAAATCAAACTGGCAATGGACCCCACAGACTCTTCAGAAATAGAATCAGTGACGTCCTGACCATCAAAAAACACATGGGTTTTAAGTTCTCCCATAGAAACATTCCATCGATCAGATTTTGATAGCTGGCTCAGCTGATCTTCGCTTTGCAAATCACAGCCCGTTTCACGAGCGACAAAAGCCAATCCCCTATAAAACGCACCTGTAGAGACCCAGCTCCATCCCAGTTTTTGCGCCAACATGCGACTGACACTGGTTTTGCCACTGGCTGCAGGTCCATCTATTGTAATAACAAATCCCATCATTTCATCTCATCAATTTCTGGCAATATTTGCTTCAATGCCTGCATTGCCCTTTCGTTTTCTGCGGGCAATCCCACACTGATTCGCAAGTGGCTTTTGAAACCATAGTTTAATATTGGCCTTAAAATGATCCCTTTTTTAAGAAGTTCCTCATTTACTTTAACGACATCCCTTTTTGTGTCAAACATCACAAAGTTGGCTTGGGACTCCACATAAGAAAGCCCCATTTTTTTAAACTCCGAGTAAAAGTAATCCAACCCCTGCCAATTTAATGTTTTAGATTTGCTTACAAATTCCTCATCTTGCAATCCACCTATAGCGGCTGCTTGGGCTAAATCGTTAACATTAAAAGGATTTCTGACTCGGTTGAACCAATCAATGATTGTTGAATTTGCCAGCAAAATTCCAATCCGCAATCCCGCTAGCCCGTAAGCCTTGGACAAAGTTCTGATACTGGCTACCTGTGGATATTGGGACAGATAGTCGATCGCAGGTCTGTAATCCTTTGCCCGTACAAATTCTGTATAGGCCTCATCAAAGACAACCACCAAGTTCTTGCGCTTTGAAACTGTGTTCAGAAACTTTCGAACACTTTCATCATTAATGTAGGTCCCAGTTGGGTTATTAGGATTGGGTAAAAAAACAATCTTTATATTTGGATCCAACTCAAGAATGCGCGCCGTTTGTTCAAGATCAACCTTAAAGCCCGGCAGCAGGGGTACAAACTGAGTTTGCACGCGAGCCGCCTGTGCACAAATTTGGTAGGCGATAAAGGCAGATTCACAAGTTAAAATCTTATCACCAGGCTCACATAAAATTCGGATTAACAAATCAATGACTTCATTGGATCCATTGCCAATGGCAATTTGTTCTTTTTTCACCTTCCACTTTTTTTCTACAGCGGCTATCAATTCAAAACATGAAGGATCAGGGTATCGATTTACATTCGATAAATGTTCTTTAATTTTTTCTATGGCCATCGGGCTTGGACCCAAAGGATTTTCGTTACTTGCAAGCTTTACGACCTCAGTGATGCCGTACTCTCTCTGCACCTCTGATATTGGTTTTCCGGTTTTATAAGGCTTAAGACTGGAAATGCTTTTTGAAACTGTAAAATCAAAATTCATTAAAAAATCCTTGATCCAATGACTAAAGTTATTCAATGTGTTTAGCAGGAAGAGGACACAATGTCGACAGCGATTGGACAGACCAGCACAAAAGCCCACGCCGAAAGAGTGAGTGTCGCAATAAGTCCAAATTTTATCGAATTCTTCCACCCCAATAAAAAACAGAGATACTACCTGCCTCTTAAAAACCTGAAGGACTCCTTCAAAGATTACTTTCAAGATTTTCAATCAAAAAATATTTCAGAAATTTTGATTTCTTGTCGTTTGTCAGAAAAAATCTTGCAAACCAAACTGGGCGGAAGCGTGGCGCAGATACTGACACAGGGTTTTGAAGATTTGATTTCAATCAGACAACCCGTTCTGGAAAAATTCTTAACTCTGTCGCCTACTAAGCCCGACAGCCTGGGCAGTTCAGAATTAGTTTTCACAGTGAATGAACGGATCGGTACTGATGGCAATGTTGAAAAGGCCTTGGACATCGAAGAACTAAAGTCCCTAACGGAAACCTTGAAAACTAAGAAGGTTGAAAAAGTTGTTTTGAATTTTTTAAATTCTGTGAAAAACCCCATCCATATTGAACAGGCCACTCAACATTTAAAAGAAAATGGATTCACTGTTTTTAATCAAATGTATTCCGCCGAGGAAAATGAGCTCTCGATGTGGAGGAAAAACCTGTTGGATGCTTGTCTTTACGGTGTGCAAAAGGAAATCGATCAAGATATTCTTACAGCCGTTACAGAATTAGGACTGCCACCTGAAATCATCAGATACAGCCGATTGGATTCTGCAGATGAAGGCGCAAGCTCTTTAAATTATGGATGGCTGTATTCAATGCAGAAAGCCTCTGACAAAACCAGTTTCGTTTTGTATTTAGGTTTGGAAAATTGGTATTTAATTAATTCAAATAGCTTGTTAAATGAACAACCCACAACCTGGGGCAATTTAGCGATCTGCACGCCATTTTATAAAAAATTAAAAACTCAACCCACTTCTGAATTATTAGTGGATAGGCACAATCAAACCTACTGGGGGGAAGAAAAGTCTTTCGACCCGGGACCTATGTGCTTTGGCAGAAGCTTAAGGTTTTTATTATTGGACGCTATTTATAGCGCAGCTTATTGGGACTGCCTGTGGATCAATAATTCAGGAAAATCAAAAGTAGAAACTGCTTTGACTAATTACTGTAAGAATCTGCAGATGACCCGCAAAGAATTTTTGAAAGATATTTTTAGCAGCCTGATTGAACGAATCTGCATTGAGCTTAGCCTGACCCTAAACACGGGTGAAGTCGCATTATGCGGGACACTGGCTCCGATCCTGGAACCGTACTTAAAACAAAAACTTCCGTCTTTGAAATTTCACAAGGTGACAGAGACTGATTTTGCTGAAAGCTGGAGTCTATGGAATCAAACATCAATTTAGCCCTGGATTTGCTACTGGAAGACTCAGTCGCAGGAGCTGTATTTACAGACACTGGCGAAGTTTTGTCACTGAAACACGAAACGATTGCTGATTTTGGATGTTTGCCCACTGTAACCAAGGTTGTGTCCAAATACTTTTCGCCCAGACCCGGCGAAGTCATTCTGACCAATGATCCCTTTAGTGGCGGTCATATATTTAGCTTTTTTTATTTGTTCACTTGTCTGACTGACCAAATTTTTTTGGTCAGTAAATTAGGATTCAAACCCAGATGGGGAATCACTTTTACAAAAGGCAATGAGGGCATTCGCGTTCCGCCCACTCCAGTATCTCAGGACTATCAAATAAATATGCAAATCATTGAGGCCATCACGTCTCATGAATTGGCGCCAAAGGGCATGACCGAAAAACTGGTGAGCATCATTCATCAAGTTTGGGACAAAGAAAAAAAGCTCAAAAACCTTATCAAACAAGCCCCTGATCTGTTTTCAAAAAAACAGATTGAAGCTTTCTTAAAACAAAGTTCAGCCACCTACAGGAACAAATGGATTGATAAACTGGAGCCCGCAGATCAAAAACTAGAAATCAATATGGCTTCTGGCGAAAAATTAAGAGTACGTGTTGAAATCACTCCTTCAAAAATGTGCCATGTGGATTTTTCGGGCACATCTGAATCCCGAGGAATGAACTTAACTACTGCTGCAGTTGAAGGCTGTTGTTACGCTGCCCTGTCTGCGTTTACAAACTCCAGACCCTGGATGATTGATTCATTGATAAAATCGGTACAGATCTCGTCGCCGACTGGCAGTTTTTTGCACGCCAAGGCCAATTCACCCACAGCCACAGGTATGCTGTTGGGAACTCAGATTATTGCTGACGGTGTTTTATACTGTTTAACCAAACTGGCTCACAGAAAAAACTGGGTTCCCAACACTCATCAGCCCATAATGATTAATTTAAATTTTGGCGATAAAGAATACTTTGAGCAAATCCCTGGTGGCGTCTGTGCCACTGCTGATAGCCCGGGAGTTTCGGCTCATCCATTTTGGATCAAAAGCACGCTGGCAAATTCAGTCCAATTAAACGAACAACTATATCCATTAAAAATTGTGAAAGAAAAAACTCGCGAAAGCAGTAAGACTGGCTTCAAAGGCGGCAAAGGCTTGGTTAAAGAATACATACTGACCCAGGACGCAACCCTAAGCTGGATTCTGCCACACCCCAAATTTGTGGGAGTGGATTTTAAATCTGAAAACCAAGAAAAATCCAAAATCTTTATAAAATCAAAAGATCAAACCACCGAATTGTCAGATGAAGTCGGCGAGCTTAAATTAAAATCCGGCGACACCATCACCTGCCTGAGCGGCGGCTTTTAGTTTTCAGTTTGAAACATTTGCCAGTTAATAAAATTCAAGATTAAAAATGTAAGTAAATAATTTTATTAAATTGGGTCCTCTGCGGAGGCGGGGGCTTGGCCCGAGCAGAGAAGCAGGAGCTGTGACCTAATTTAATAAAATTATTTACTTACATTTTTAATCTTAACAGCTGGCAATTGTTTAAAACTGAAAACTAAAAGCCTCTGCTCAGACCAGGCGGGCGCCGGTTTTGGACAAAGATTTTCGGATCTCGTTGATGTGTTCATTGCTTTTGGTTTCCAGCACAAATTTGATTTTTGTTTCCCGCAGGTATAATCCCTCAGACAGTCTGTCGTGCTGGACTTCCAAGATATTGGCACCTAAATCAGCAATGGCTTTTGTTAATCGATTAAGCATACCAGGAACGTCATCCACCAAAACCGACAGTTCGATCAATCGGCCTTTGCGGATCAGGCCCTTTTCAATCACTTTTGAAATAATATTTAAATCAATATTACCGCCGCCTAAAACCAAACAAGTTTTTTCACCCAATTTAAGTTGATTGCCAAACGCTGCGGCAACAACGGCAGCCGCTGCGCCCTCGGCAACTGTTTTGGATCTTTCTAATAAAAAAACGATGCTTTCAGCAATTTCGTCTTCAGAAACCAATACCACGTCGTCGACTAAGTTTTTGATAAAGCTATCGTACATTATCTGCGAAGGCCTCTTGACCGAAATTCCATCTGCAATGGTCGATAGCGAACTGACTACGGCTTTTTTATTATGAAATAAATTTTCCATGCTGGGGGAAACTTCCGCCTGCACGCCATAAATTTTGATTTTTGGATTTTTGCTTTTTAAAGCAGTGGCGATTCCTGAAATCATCCCACCACCACCGATTGATACGATCACTGAATCCAAGTCTGGCATTTGATCATAAATTTCCAGGCCAATGGTTCCCTGCCCTGCTATCACATCGGGATCTTCAAAGGGGTGGACAAAAACCATTCCTTTGTCTTTTTCTAATGAGCGGGCATGATCATAGGATTCATCATAATGATCTCCGTGCAAGATCACCTGAGCACCATAGTTTTTTGTGGCTTCAACTTTAACCATAGGTGCCCGGTGAGGCATCACAACGGTCGCAGAAACCTGCATTTCGCGAGCACTGAAAGCCACGCCCTGAGCGTGATTCCCTGCCGAACTGGCAACGACTCCGCGTTTTCTGTCTTCTGCACTGAGTTTTGAGATTTTATTGTAGGCACCACGCAGTTTGAAACTGCCGGTGTACTGTTGATTTTCCAGTTTAAAAAAGACTTCGCTGCCACAAACATGGGAAGCCGCTATGCTTTTTTCCAAAGGAGTTAGCCTAGCGACATTTTTTAAAACTTGCTGAGCATTAAGTATGTCCTGCAACTGGACTTTCATTAGACTCCTGCCAATAACTGCTTAATCCATAGATGGGATTGAATGAAGGTGATTGCTTCCAAGTGCTTAGGTAAGCGTCTCCTTCTTTAAGACCATCTAATTTACTTTCGTCGAAATAATAAAACGGGGCAAGGTGCTTTCCACATATGTGGCACTTATGTACCGCCGAATTAGCTGCTTCGTTCACTGTCCCACAGACATGACAGCGTCGAATATGGGTATACTTCATACATTCTCCTATTCTTCGCCGTAAAGTCAGTGTAACTGGACTAAGGTCAAAATAGCAACTGTGATTTTTATGCAACTATATGAAATCACAGGCAAAAAATGTATAATGACTTTTCGCATCAATTTTCTTCTGGAATGAAT
>JBIKLL010000081.1:0-11818 GCA_044359815.1 Pseudobdellovibrionaceae bacterium | reverse complement strand
CTGCGAATACCCAGTCAATGGGTCTAGGCTCAGGCTGTCCACAATTTCCCCGGTGCCAACCCTAAAAGGTAAATGACCATTGGCAACTGACATTTCTTGCAGTTCCTGTATGGCTTGATCGATGTTTGCATAAATGGTTGTCACTGGGTTTTTCAGGTAGCTCTGCAGATAACAATAACTGCAGTTCAGATTGCATCCTGATCCCAGATTCAAAATAAAGTAATTGCAACAAGCCAATGATTTTTTTTGGCTGGCTCCTGGGCAACGCTTAAAAAAAGCTCCCTTGTGATTTTTCAGTAGTAAAATCTCTTTACCATCATCATAGGACAAGGATTGGTGGTTCAAGCTGTCATCAGCAATGATCTGGACCGAGCCAAAGTATTTTTTTAACCGCTCCGATACATCCGATTTCGAAGCAGATTCTTCAACAAACACCTGTTTAAAATCAGTGTTTGGAAATATTCCATTCATTATCGGCCTCGAGTATTTCTTGAATTTTAGTTAGTGAATTAATTTGATTTTTCAGCTCAGAGGGTTGGCTAACAAAAAATTTGATTTCTAAGCCAGACTTGTCACCCGAACGACTCCACTTTGCTGTAGTGTTTTTTTGCCAAGGCAATGATTTAATTTTGTCCATAAAATATTTATCCATGTTCATGGTGACAGGGTATCTCAATAACGAAATGCGCTTAATCCAACTTTGATAGGTGTCTCCGTTATGAGGCAAAGCTTTGTCAGTTTTTAAATGGCAACAAATCTCGGCACCACAAACAAATTCAGATTTAGAAATTTTGTGTTCCATGGCGAAGGCTAAAATCTGTTTCGCTGTGGAGCCCATTTCCCACAATAAACTTAATTCACTTTTTGAGATCCCTTTTTCAATAAGCCATTGTTTTTCAGTTACAGAAAATTCTGAAAAATAAACTGACATATTGTCATCATTTTGAGTCCACTTAAATCCATATGCTTGAGCTAATTCGGCAAATGGAAAGCCAAAAGTTTTATTCCACGGCACGCACAGTTGAGCTAATTCCAGATAGCCTAAAAAAGGATGAAAGCTTTTGAAAACATCCGACAGAATTTTCGATGTCATGGAATCAGTTTGATAGTTAAAGGCCCAGTGGTTTTCAAAGCCCGAAATTAAAAAGCCATTCACAGCAACTGATGGCAGTTGCACTGGCCACACAGCTTTGCTGATAAAGCAAAGGTCTTTTTTGCATGTTTTTGAAGGTACCAATTGTGGCACAAGATTTTTATCAAGTTCAGTCATAATTTGGGGACAGTACACAGTGCATCTTTTAAGAGCAACAATTAACTAGAAATTAAAATCAAAGTCAGTCAAAATGATTTTATGGATGATTGGAAACTCAGATGTCAAATCAATGATGATGTCGTATTTTTTAGATACGTGACCCCAGGTCTTGAGCAAAATGCCGAAGAAGTTTTTGTTTGGGATTTGGATAAAACCTATCTGGACACTTCGATTGACAGTTTGGCAGGATTGTTGTCGGCTGCTTTAGAAAGAGGATTCAATAAAAAGAACGTTCCTGGTACTGGTAAACTGCTGCAGGCTTTGAATCGCGATTGGACTGATAAAAAAGGCCAAAGCCGATTGCCACTGTATTTTATTTCGGCGTCTCCTCCTCAGATGGAGGAACGGATTGCCGAGAAATTTTCGGTGGATGAAATCAAACCTTTCGGCTGTTTTTACAAAGACAATCTCAGAAATTTAACACCTGCTCGATTTTGGCGATTGACCAAGCAAGTAGGCTACAAGGTTCAAGCGCTTTTGCAGTTAAGATCAAAATTAAGCCCCGAAGTTAAACAGATTTTTTGGGGCGATGACAGTGAATCCGACGCCATAATTTACAATTTATATTCTGATATTTGTTCCCGGCGTTTGGGGCCTCAGGATTTACGCAATATTTTGAAACATTACAGCGTCACCGCCGAACAGACAGATACGATCTTAAGTTTACAATCCAAGATTCCTGAAAATGATCCGGTAGAGAAAATTTATATTAATTTAGCTGTGGATACTGATCCTGATTATTATTTAAAATTTGGGCGCAGGACTTTGCCAACATACAATACCTTTCAAGTTGCCTGTGATTTGTTTCAGAGCAATAGACTCAGCATGGAAGGAACCATGAGCGTGGCCCAGGATATGGTAATCAATTATGATTTCACTCCAGAAGAATTAGTCAGATCCTTTGACGATCTGATTCGCAGACATGCTCTGGGTGAAACAGCCGCAGAAAAAATCATCAGTTATTTCAAAGAAAAACATTTATTTGATAAAGACTTTAAGCCAACGATAGTTCCTCTGAAGGAAAGCCTGGTTGAGCGAGGCATTGTTTTTCAATTGGAAGGTCAATTTGAACCTTGGGTGCAAGATCGCATCGATTACATTCACGATTACAGATGAAATGCTTATTCAAATTTTAACGGAAAGACCGCATTGATCGGGTCGCCTTCAAAGTTCTTAAACTGAATCCTGCGCAGAACTTCTGTTAGGCAATCTGCAAATTGTTCGTCGTCAGTAAAACTGGATTGAATTTTTGACTGCGTGATTTTTCCTTTGGCTTCAATCATAAAGCTCAACTGCACGGATCCCTTTGATAATGGTGATCGGGTGAGTAGCTGAGTGTAGCATTTAAAAAACAAATTCTTAGATTGGTTTACAACTTTAAAAATTTCGTCCTCGGACAAGGTCGCTGATTTTGACTCGGATTCTTCTTTGACAGGCTGTTTTGATAAATCAGAATCTTTGTATTGTTCAGCCGAAACTCTTTCCGAGTTTTTTTCTATCCACAGTTCCTTGGGTTTACCCAGTTGCTCAATTTCCAGTTGACCTTCTTTGATTTGTAAAATCACTTGCAGTGAGCCATCAGTGATTTTGACCCCTACAAAAATCAAACTCTTGGATAGGATTTTTACCGAATGTCCATTGTCCAATACCAGGCGGCCAGTGCCGTTTTCAGCAGTTTCGATGGTGTCAAAGTCATAAACTGGTAAACTGGGGTTGGCAGTTTGTTTTTTGGTGTAGCCCTTGCGATAGACTGTGACATTGTCTAAGTCCGAATAAATGGTACCTATTGGATTAGTGCTTCCTGAATTTTTAAAAATATTTTTTAATGAGGTCGCTAAAATTATAAAAAACAGACCCAGGGCCAGTAAAATAATAAAAGCCTTGGTCTCCCTGTTCATTATTACTTAGTGGGTACAGTGGTGCTGGTGGACTCAGGCGTGGCGCTGGATTCAATCGGAGCGGCCTGCGGAATTATTGCCCCGTCGATAACGCTCTTACTGGATTTTGTAGCAAACATTGAAAGCGAAATGCATGTTCCGGCAAAGGCCACAGCCGCCCATCGTGTCAATTGTTGGGCCAACGTCGTTCCGCCAGTAGCGCCCAAGATAGATTGAGAACTGCCTCCACCAAAAGCTCCGCCGGCTCCACCTTTTGAGTCTTGCAACAAGACTAACGAAATCAAAACTAAGGCTACGATAATGTGCACGACGGTAACAAAGGTTTCCATTTACTCTCCTAAAGTCAGATTCATCCGTATATTAAATCCCTTACGTAGAGTCCAGAACAGCTATTAATGCGTCGTATAATTTGCGCAAGTTTCCTGCATTCAAGTAATATTAAAAGGGTGATGACTATCTTTTTCACTGTTTGGCTTCAGTTCAATGCGTTTTATTTGGGCAACCAAGCCTTTGCTGGTGGGATCACCGTGCAACAAAAAGTTTCTTTGTCAAAATACCACCAGAACCCAGCAGCCGTTCAAGAAATTTCAAAAATCTATCAAAAAACAAAGACAGAAAAAGTCAGTGAACAGGATTTAAATGCAATAAAAAACAATCTGACAGTTTTGCAGATATTTAAAACGGATTCGGTCAATCAAGTGCAGTACATCCGAGGCGAAATAGAAAACGAAAAGCATTTGTCCGAGCTGATCCATCTGGTTCAATTGAGCGCAATCATGGTCAGAAATTTTGCAAACAAAAAAGAATGGCATAAGGTGATTTTAGAATTGAATCCTTGGTCGCAGTATTCAGCCAATTTAGTCTATGAGGAATCCTCATTGGTCGGACTGCGTGTAGCCAGTTTGATCAGATCCCTGTTGTTTGATGAAATTGATTTAATCAGAACTCAGTTCAAGAGTGAAATTTCAAAAAACAAAGATCTAAAGGCATGGCTATCCAACCTGCGGTTGCCATGGCCAGTTGATAGGGTTGTTCTGTTTGAATCAAAAAGATTTTTAAAACTAAAATCCATGCAGGTCGCTGAAAAATTGGCAATCAAGCTTCAGCAAAACCCCTATAAAACCGCCGCCGAATTGTTGAGCAAAGAAAAACAAAATATCCCAGACAAAGACTATGATTTTTTGACTCAGATGTGGTCCACCAAAGATATCGAGATCATGAAAGACGAAATGAATCGCATGGGGGAAATGTTGCTTAAATTAGCAACCGAGGAATATTTTGCGCAAAAAGGTCTTTATCCCAAGAATGCCGAAGATCTGAAATTAGGTGGGTATCTAGAGCGCTTACCTGTGGATTACAAATCTGGCAAAACCATGACAATTCCACTTTGATTTTATAGTGACATTTGCATCAGACAGTTCTAATAAAAATTATGCCGTTTATAGTTTTTGAGGGCCTGGATGGCTCGGGAAAAAGTTCATTAATGTCAGCCTTGGACGCTGAGCTAACTCAAAAAGGTCTGAGTGTTTTGAAAACGCGCGAACCTGGTGGCACTGAATTAGGTGATCAGATCCGAGAACTCATCTTGCGAACCAGCGGTGAAAGCCCCACCTCCAGGACTGAATTGCTTTTGTACGAAGCCAGCAGAGCTCAGCACGTTGATAAAATAATCAAACCAGGTCTAGACAAAAACAAATGGGTTTTATGTGACCGCTTTACGGCCAGCTCAGTGGCGTTTCAAGCTGGTGGACGTGAAATTTCCGAAGACTGGGTGGATCAATTAAATCTGTTTGCCACCGATGGGCTAAAGCCTGATCTAACAGTCTTGTTAAATTTGTCGGTTGAAGAAAGCCGAAAGCGCCGCAAGAACAGGCAGTCTGCCATTGGAGTTGGTGAAGACAGAATGGAATCCGAGGCCGACAGTTTTCATTTAAGAGTGCAAAAATCTTTTTTAGGCCAAGCTCAAAGTGGCAAGGATCAGTGGCTGATTTTAGATGCGTCAAAACCCATTCAAGAATTGTTGCAGATTTTATTGGACCGCCTTAAGGGATTGAAATGGCTCAAATCTTAAGCCGATTGAGGGGACACAAATCCCTGGTTCAAAGAATTCAAAAAACTTTTCAGCAGGGGAAGCTTCCCCATGGTTTGCTGTTTGAGGGACCTTTAGGTGTGGGCAAGTTTTTAGCAGCCCACGGGATTGCACAGTTTTTTGTTTGCGAAAATAATCGGATCAATGAAACCGCTTGTGGAACCTGTGCAACCTGCCTTAGGGCAGAAACTTTACCCAGTGAAACTATTTTGCTGATTCAACCTGAAAAGGGCATGATCAAACTGGATCAAGCTAAAATGGCCACGGATTTTTTGCATTTACGAACTGACCGTGGCACCCGAGTGATCATTATCGATGAGGCTCAGAAATTAAATCCGCAGGCCGCCAATCATTTGCTGAAAACACTGGAAGAGCCACCAGAAAATTGTTTTTTTATTTTAGTGGCTCCTTCGGGGGAGGCTCTGCTTCCGACCATTCAATCCCGCACAATCAGAATTCGTTTTAAGCCCCTCAAGCGCAGCGAAGTCTTTGTTGATGATGATCAGGGGCAGCTCAGCCAAGCTCTAAAGATTTGGTCAGCTGACCCCTTTGGGTATTTGCAGGTTTCTGTGCGTGAATTATTTAATGACAAAGAATCCAGTAAAAAACTGTTTGAAATGATAACTGAAGATTTGCATGCCTCTGTTTTTGGTAAGGGGCAGGTGAATCATTTAGATCCTCGTCATTTGACAGAGGTAGCATGGCTGAGCAATCAGGCCAGAATTCAATTGGACCAAAATTTTGATCCCCAATTGGTGCTTGAAAGATTTTGGATCAATTCTTGGCAAAGAACTGGAAATTCACATGGGACTTTATGATATCCACTGTCATTTAGACATGCTTGAAGAAGGGCCTCAGGCAGCAATTGATTTAGCTAAAGCCAGTGGTGTCGAAAAGCTCATTACCATTGGAACTGATCCTTCTGATCACAATTTTGTTTTAGAAATTTCTGAAAAACATTACCCCTTTGTTTATTGCACCTTGGGTGTGCATCCCCATCAAGGCTCTGTTTGGACACCCGAAATTGGTCAGTTCATAAAAAAGCATCATCATAAAAAAACGGTGGTTGCTGTGGGTGAAATTGGCTTGGATTATTATTACAACCAATCCCCCAAGGACCAGCAGCAAAAGGCATTTTCGGATCAATTGGATTTAGCTGCAGAGCTGGGTTTGCCAGTTGAAATTCACACCAGGGATGCCGAGCAAGACACCGTCGACATATTGGAAAATTACCGCGGCAAGGTTACCGGAGTGATTCACTGTTTTACCGGGACTCAGTGGCTGGCGCAAAAATGTTTGGATCTGGGATTTAATATTTCTTTTAGCGGCATAGTGACATTTAAAAATGCCGAAGATCTTCGGCAAACCTGTCAGTATGTGCCGCTGGATCGCATGCACGTAGAAACTGACGCACCCTTTTTGGCACCGGTTCCCATGCGGGGCAAAAAAAACACACCAGCCTATGTCGTACACACTGCAGCTTTTGTGTCGCAACTTAAAAAAGTCAGCGTCTCGGAACTGGAGTTGCAGACTCAAAAAAATGCTCATCAGATTTTTCCAAAGCTAGTTGAAATTTAACCACTGAATCTATACTATCCCAGAGTCTTAAAAATACGGGCGAATGTTTGTGTGATTTTGTTTTAGATTTCACGTTAGTGTTTTTGTTTATGTAGGTAAATAAATATTAAAGTTGGATTTTTAAAAGGAGAGCGAATGGGAAAATTAAAACTAGGTATTAATGGCTTTGGCAGAATCGGTCGTGTTTTGTTTCGGGCTGGTTTTGATAAATATGATTTTGTTGGGATCAACACTTTGGACAGCATCGAGGGCATTGCCCATTTGCTGAAATACGACAGCACTCATGGTATTTTTAATGCCGAAGTTTCACATGACGAATCAAATCTGATTGTGAATGGCAAAAAAATCCCAGTTAGCAAATCTAAAAACCCTGCCGAAATTCCTTGGAAATATTTGGGATGTGAT
Organism: Pseudobdellovibrionaceae bacterium; assembly: GCA_044359815.1. Taxonomy (GTDB): domain Bacteria; phylum Bdellovibrionota; class Bdellovibrionia; order Bdellovibrionales; family Bdellovibrionaceae; genus JBIKLL01. The sequence continues at coordinate 4,536 of JBIKLL010000081.1, read as the reverse complement.
ATTGTTTTGGAATGCACGGGGGCTTTCAAGAAAAAGGAAGACTTTATGCTGCATCTTAAAGGCGGCGCCAAGAAGGTCATGGTTTCAGCTCCGGCAGACGGCGCAGATTTAACAATTGTTTACGGAATCAATCATGAAAAATACAATTCCAAAGAACATCATGTGATCAGCAATGCCTCCTGCACTACCAATTGTTTAGCGCCTATCGCAAAAGTAATTAACGACACCTTTGGTATCGAACATGGTGTGATGACCACCATTCATTCGTACACGAACGATCAAAGAATTTTAGACGCTCCTCACTCTGACCTCAGAAGAGCTCGTTCGGGTGCGGTCAGTATGATTCCGACTTCAACTGGCGCGGCAAAAGCAGTGGGATTAGTGTTGCCAGATTTAAAGGGTAAAATTGATGGCGTGGCAGTCAGAGTCCCAACAGACAATGTCAGCTTAGTGGATTTTAGCTTTGTTCCTAAAAAAGATGTCACTGTAGAAAGCATCAACCAGGCATTAACCAATGCTGCCAACGGCAGTTTAAAAAATATTTTAGCTGTTGAGCCCAAGGAACTGGTCAGCATTGATTTTAATGGCAACACAAACAGTTCTATTGTGGATCTGGAATGCACAATGGCCGTGAACCCAAGATTGGGCAAGGTTATGTCTTGGTATGACAACGAAACTGGGTTTTCACATCGCATGTTGGATTTGGCAACTTACATCGCTGGTAAAGGATTATAATGGCACATGGTCTGAGGGGCATAAAAAAAATCTCTGAGTTGCCTATTGCAGAGGGTAAAGTTGTTTTTCTGCGATTGGATTTGAATGTTCCAATAGAGAACGGGGTGATCACTGACGAAACTCGAATCACCTCCAGTTTGCCAACCATCAATCACGTTTTGGCAACGGGTGCAAAAGTGGTTATGGCTTCACATTTAGGAAGACCAAAAACAAAAGGTGACAAAAAATATTCATTGGAACCTGTGGCGACCAGATTGACTGAGCTTTTAAAGCGGGAAGTGATTTTGGTTGAAGACCCTGGAAGTGATGCTGTGAAAGCCCTGTTGATGGGACTCAGAAAAGACCAGGTCATATTGCTGGAAAACCTCAGATTTGATGAGCGAGAAACAAAAAATGCCGAGGACTTTGCTCAGCAGTTGGCCAGCTATTGCCATATTTACGTCAATGATGCTTTTGGTGCTTCACACAGAGCTCATGCCTCCATAGACGCTATGCCCAGACTGATGAAGGACAAGGGGATTGGATTTTTAATCGAGAAAGAAATTAATTTTCTGGATCAATTATTAGAATCACCCAAGCATCCCTATGTGGCTGTGATGGGTGGGGCCAAGGTCTCTGATAAAATTCCTGTCATTGAAAAGCTAATCGATTTAGTTGATGGTATTGTTATTGGCGGGGCTATGTCCTACACCTTTTTGAAAGCCAAGGGGTTTTCAGTAGGCAGCTCGTTGGTCGAAGTCGAAAAACTTAATTACGCTCGAGAAATGATTGCCAGAATGGATGCGCGCGGGAAAGCTTTGTTGCTGCCAGTGGACCATCTGATTGCAAGCAAATTTGAGTCCGATGATTTTCAAACAACTTCTGGTGCTACAATAGCTGATGGATTTATGGGTTTGGATATCGGACCACAAACAATCAAATTGTATACAGAGTATTTGCAGAAAGCAGCCACAGTGTTTTGGAATGGACCAATGGGAGTTTTTGAAAGACCTGTGTACAGCAAAGGCAGTTTTGCTATTGCAAAATGTTTGTCAGAGCTGTCAGGAATCAAAATCGTAGGTGGCGGAGATTCTGCAGCAGCTGCCGAAGCATCAGGATTTGCGGACAAAATGAGTCACATATCAACTGGTGGCGGAGCCAGTCTTGAATATTTGCAAGGTGACAAACTGCCAGGACTAGAAGTCTTAAGGACAAAAATCAGATGAAAATTTTTGCGGCTAATTGGAAGCTCAATAAAAACCCTGCACAAACCCAAGAATTTTTTAAAGCGTTTTTGCCAAGCACTGGCCCCAGTGCTGATAAACAAACTGTGTTTTTTGTGCCTTCAACGAATTTGCAGGCAGCGGTCGATTCTGTCAGTGGCTCACACATTAAAATAGGATCCCAGAATTGTTTCTGGCAAAACTCGGGTGCCTTTACTGGTGAAACCTCTGCGCAAGTGGTTCAACAAATCGGTGGGCAGTGGATTTTATTAGGACACAGTGAAAGAAGAAGCTTATTTGCAGAAACCAGTGAGCAAATTTCAAAAAAATCTCAGGCCGTGCAGCAGTTGAAAATGATTCCGCTGGTTTGTATCGGGGAAACTTTGAATGAACGAGAATCCGGCAAAACATTTGCGATTCTGGAAAAGCAGCTAACAGAAAGCTTGGCGCTGAGTCTGCCTGATTCTGAATTGCATATTGCCTATGAACCTGTGTGGGCTATCGGCACGGGTAAAATCGCCAGCGCCGAGCAGGTGCAAGAGACCCATGCATTTGTCAGACAGTTTTTAAATAAACTGGGCTTTAAAAAGTCTCTGATTTTGTATGGAGGGAGCGTCAAAGCTGATAATTCAAAACAATTATTATCAATCCCAAATGTTGACGGCTTTCTGGTTGGTGGTGCTAGTCTAGAGCCAAGGAGCTTTTTAGACATCATCAATGCATAATTGGTTTTTAGCCTTATCTATTTTATTTTCTCAAAATGCACTGGCTGCGTTTGGAAATTACAATTCTATTTTGGTGGGCGATCAGGCTGCGGGTATGGGCGGGGCCTACGTTGCACTGTCGGAAGATGCTTCTGCGTTGTCTTGGTACAACCCGGCCGGTTTGGCTTTTTTAAAGGGGCAGAGCTTTTCTGCGGCCGTGGGAATCTATAAAAAATTTGACACACACTACGGCGGTGAGCAGGATTTCACAAAGGCATCATTGCAAGTGAATCAGGGGTTTTTTAGAGCCCTTCCGTCATCCACGGGTTCCATAATAAGGCTCAAAGATTTTTTGCAGGAATACACCTTTGCATTTTCAATCGTTGTCCCCGAGTACGATACATTTAAGGGCGATGTGAATAATTCAGAAGGGGAAGTGTCTTCGCTGACACTGACTGATGAATCCCTTTGGGTTGGTGGATCTATTTCGAAAAAGACTGATACAGACCAATCATTTGGGCTTACGTTTTACTACACGGCCCGCTCATTAACCAAATCAGTCACTGATCGATCCACCATTGGAGCCACGGATCAGCTTTTGTATTCCGAGGAAAAAGCGTTCACACAAAATAGTTTGGTTTTTATTTTGGGCTATCAATATCGGTTTGCAGAAAATTGGAGTTTTGGTGCATCTATCAGAACTCCCGCCATGCATATAGCTGGGGCGGGCTCATATTACGAGACCCTCATTGATACGGCGGGTACTACTGATTACATTATTAATTTACCAGATCTAAAAACCAAAACTAAAATTCCCAGAAAATATGCCATTGGCATAGCTTGGCGACCTAACGCTGACTGGATAGTGAGCTATGATTTGTCTTTGTTCACGCCAGAAAGTTACAGTGATCTGGAAGGCACAGACAGGGCTGAATTAATTGAACACATCCAAGTCATCAATGCAGCGTTGGGGCTTGAGTACGCTTGGAACAACTGGCTCAGATTCAGAGCCGGTGGTTTTACAAATTTTTCCAGCCATCCAAATCCCGATGTCGAAAAGGTCAAGGGCCAAGGGGACCGAGTGGATCAAATGGGATTTGCGGCTAATGCAGCCTTAAGATCAGGCAGAATCCAATACACATTTGGGGGATACTACACTGGGGGATGGGGCCGCAGTGTTCAGAGGTTAAACCAACGGTACGAAGTCATCACAAAATCACAGCAGGTTTTCACCATGCTGGTTGGAACATCATTTAATTTCTAGCTAGGTTTTTTTAGCAGTGGCTGACAGGTTTTTTTTAGTTCTTTTGGATTTAGATTCGTCTTTTTTCAAGAAAGCAAAAAATTTGCCAATCCTAGTTTTAGAGGTCTCAGCAATCGCTTTGTTCTTTTTTGTTGAACTTGGTTTTTTAAGTTTCTTTTTTTGAGGCGGTTGAGGTTTTTGTTTATTGTTATTTATCAATTCAGACTGGGGTCTTTCAATTGAAAAACCATTTGAAATATCATCGGCGCTGATTTTGGCCTGTTGATTTAAAGAAACTATATTAATGGCACCAGTGGGAACAGATTTTGTGCTGGCACTGTAAATCAAGTCATTGTGATTATTGGTTTCAGTCAGTGGGCCTGTCAGCATCGTAACTATCACCAAGGAAGTCACGGCCAGGCAAATACGAACAGCTTCATTTTTTGAAATGGACTTTATGGCTTTCGAATTTGCCATCTGAGTTTTGAGTTTTTTTAAGAAGTCTTTCATTTTCCGCCCCGAAAAATAATTTTCCCAACTCTGGTTCTACACCCAAAGGTTCGATTCTCATAATTTTTCCAGTTGAAGATTTCTTCAAAACCAAATTTTTCATTTGATGTGCTAAAGTTTGTCACTTTTTGTAGTGATCTGA
>JBIKLL010000122.1:0-3395 GCA_044359815.1 Pseudobdellovibrionaceae bacterium | reverse complement strand
TTTTTTTTACTATTTTTAGACACTCGCTAACGGCCGCGGGCTCATCTCTCGTATTGAATCATTTTATAAAAGCAATTTTTTTGCTTTTATAAAATGACTCAACACCAGATATGCCCCGCGCGCTCGCTGCATGTGTCTAAAAAAAGTAAAAACAAATTACCTTTGCATTTACGCAATACGAGAGATGAGACCGCGGCCGTTAGCAAGTATTCACAAAATATAGAAATATAGAAATATTTTTTAAAATTCGAAGTGAATGCAGCCTTGAAGGCTAATTGTTAAAATCTAAAATTAAGTCTTTCGAGTTTATAAAACTTTAGCTGCTGGCCGAAGTGTAGTGCTTAAGGGCCCAGTTCCAGAAGCGGTTGCTCAGATACAATAAAGTGAGGCTCCAGATTGGGGCCCACACAAACAACAGATAATTAGGTGCCTCTAGGATCGCGCGCGCAGGGACGCTGGCCACAAATCCCACAGGCAAAACCGTCAAAATCATAAACTTGAGCCAAGGAAAATAGATGGAATCAGGTCTCATTCCCAGTTTGTACAGCTGGTACCAAAGATATTGGATATTTTCGTTTTTAGTAAAAATCACGGCTGTGGCCGAAAAACTAAATCTAAAAGCATAAAGCGCCAGCAAGCCTGAGGGCATCAAAATCAACAGCCACAACAGCCTGGCTATATCAAAATCCTTAAGTCCTGCAATGGACCAACTCAACCATCCAATGGCGATTGCCAGATTTCCAAAGTTGGAGGTTATCAATCGTTGGCAGCTGAGCATAAACTGCGAATTGACCGGTTTTGCCAGCAGCAGATCCAAGCTTCCCTTACGAACGTGTTCACCCATACGGTCTAAGTTTTCGTGAAACAGAATCATATAAACGGCATCCATCACAAAAAGCATTCCTAAAAAAACTCTGGTTTGTTGATGGTCCCAGGTGCCGATTCGATCTGTGTGTTGAAAAATAACTTCAAAGGTCGTGATCTGAGCCAAATACCAGATAATGTCCAAAATAAATCTGGCTAAAAAATTGGCTCTGAATTCCAGATCAGCAATAAAGCTGGCCTTTGCCATGGCTAAGTACAGTTTAAAATATTTTGTCATGCACCAGTACCTACATATTTTCTGATTCCGAGCCGCCATGCAAAATGATTGATCACCAACATAATCGCAATTGAATAAGTCACTGTCGTAAAACCATGAAATAATAATTTTTCATCCACTCGGCCTGCCAGATACCCTGCGGGTATGTAAACCGCGTTCGCAAAGGGCAAGTTGTAAAGCCAGGTGCGATAAGGTTCCGGAGCTAAATCCAAAGGAATCAGTTCCCCGCTGAGAAGCCACAGAGCCAGATTTTTGGCCACAATAAAGCTATGAATTTTTGTCAGATAAAACGCAAATGTAGAAATAAAAAATCCTAAGCAGTGAATAAAAATCAGGTAATAAAGTGCCAGTAAAATCACTAAAGGTAATTTTTTAAAATCAGTGGGCAGATCAAAAATCAAAACCACTGATATGGGTACCAGCAAACTGATAAAGGTTGTGATGGCTTTGTAGCCCAATAGTTGGCTCAGATAGTATTCAAAAAAAGACATTGGTCTGACCAAAATACTGTTGATGCTGCCGGATTCGATTTCCTCGAGCATTTTAAATTCATACATCCAGCTCACTGTGATCCGTGCGATAAATGAGGCCCATATGACGTAGGACAAATATTCAGTTTTTGAAAATCCACCAATAGTTTGAACGCCCGTCGAAAACAAAGAAATCCAAAGCAGCATTTCAATGCATGAGGTGATGCTGGGTTGAACAATGGCATCAACAAAATAATTCACTCGGTATTCAAGCTGTGATAAAATTGCTAGCTTAAAAAACGCGAGATTCCTTTTCCATAAACGAACGAATGACTTCTTCAAAGTCGGCCTCTTCTATTTTCAAATCCTGTATGGGCTTAGTGGTGATTTTTGTTAATACATTGGGAATTTCTTTTGAATGAACTTGAAAGCTAAAATTTTTCTGACCCGCATTTAATTGTATCTCTGAATTCACCAAAAAATTTTCTGATAAGCTTTCAGACAGGGTGAACGACAGTTTTTGCTTCAGATCAGCTTTTTTAATAAAATCATTCACAGTGCCATCGTAAACAATAGAGCCTTTACTGATTAACAGCAGTTGGCTGGCCAACATCGCTATGTCATCCATGTAGTGACTGGTTAAAATCACAGTAGGCCCTTTAGTTTTAACGTAATGATCTAAAAATTTTCGGATGCTGGTTTGAGCAACAATGTCTAAGCCAATTGTCGGTTCATCCAAAAATAAAATTTCAGGTTCGTGCAACAACGCACCGATCAGTTCCATCTTCATGCGCTCGCCCAAAGAGAGTCTTCGCAATTGGGTTTTTAAAACATGGGTGCAATCTAAAATTTCAGCCAATTCATAGATTCGTTTCTTTGCAGGAGCTTCTTCCAGATCGTAAATCTGGATCAACAAATTAAAGCTATCAGTCGCTGGGATGTCGAACCACAATTGGTTTTTCTGTCCCAACAATATGCTCATCTTTCGCAAAAAATCATTGTTGCGTTCCCAGGGTTTGTAGCCCAAAACCAGGGCCTCGCCCCCAGAGGGGTGAATCAATCCTGATAGGATTTTAAGCAATGTGGTTTTGCCAGCACCATTGGCGCCGACCAGTCCCACGATTTTTCCGGATTCAATTGATAAATTGCAAGGCAACAGAGCGTGTTTTTCGGTGTATTTTCGATTCCAAAAACCTTTGACGCTTTCCCAAACACCCTCAGGTTTTTGGTAAGTCTTAAAGCTTCTGGAAAGATTTTTTGTGACTATGGCTGTTTTCATAATGGGGCAGTTTTCATAAGGGCTGTTTTCATATGACTAGTCGTTTCATTTATAGGGAGGCTTTTACAAAAGTCAATGTAACCTTTAAAAATGGAGACTCAAAAATCAAATCGAGGAGCATCTATGACCCCACGAGTTCGTGAAATTTTAAGTTGGTACGGAGCTGAAAATCCAGGTGTCTTAAGCAGTCTTTCTAGAATGTTAAATTTTGGGAGATTACGCGGAACGGGTAAGTTAGTTATATTGCCGGTGGATCAGGGTTTCGAACACGGACCTGCGCGCAGCTTTGCCAAAAATCCTGATGGTTATGATCCAGCTTATCATTTTGAGTTAGCGATTGAATCAGGTTGCAATGCTTACGCAGCACCACTGGGAGCTTTAGAAGTTTGCGCCAGAGATTTTGCTGGCGAAATTCCTTTGATTTTAAAAATTAATAATTCAGACACTTTGATTTCAAATAAATCTCCCATATCAGCGCTGACCTCAGGAGTGGACGATGCTCTGCGATTAGGTTGCTGTGCGATTGGATTTACCATTTATCCAG
>JBIKLL010000021.1:0-36451 GCA_044359815.1 Pseudobdellovibrionaceae bacterium | reverse complement strand
CCGAACATAAAATGTCCGACACTGAAAAGCATTCTGTTTTGCAAGCAGCCCAATTGATCGATGATTTTATTAAAATCAGAAGCAGCTATGACCATATACAATTGGGTCTTAGAATTATCGAGTGTGTGGGGAAAGTCGCCATCGAAGATGATCACAACAAAAAGCTTTTTGTGCTGCTAAAGAATTCTTTGGATGGCTTAAGTCAGGCTAAAAATCTGGAAGTCTATTTTATCCAGTTTGCTTTAAAGTTGTTTCACCAGCAGGGGATTTTGGATCGCAAAGACTGGATGCAGCCTTTTTTAATGACTCCGTTGGAACTTAGCGAATCCATTCCATCAGACAATTTTGAAGAAATCACTTCCTACCACGAATGGTGTCAACAGGAACTGCGCAGCTACTAGTAAAAGCTGCGCGTACAGTCTCAAAGGCTGCCGTTCCAAGCCAACATGCTCATGACCGAATACTTTTTGTAAGCATTGGAATCATTGGTTGAATTGTTGATTGTGTAGTTACCTGAAAACACTGCGCTTAAGCTTTGGCTGATGGGTTTGCTCAGTCCCAAAGTCAATCCAATGTCGTCATCTCGTCTGCCGGTCGAATGAGTCGAATAATTTGCAGTATAATATCCCAATTTTGTAGTGAACGCTGAATCTTTAAAAACCGGCATCATATAGGTTAATCCTAAATCGATTCGGTTGTAGGTTTGTTCGGTACCAGCTGCTTTATTATCTGAATATCCTAGTTCTGCGATCCAAGCTGTGGTTTTCTTTTTATCAGTAAAAAATGTATTGCTAGTTGAAACCGTAGTTTTTGTAGCTGTGTTGTCGTTCACAGTATTTAGGGTCGCATCGATTTTATTGACGTCACTTCTGTATTCTAATGAAATTGTCGAAAACCAATCATCATTGATGATAAATGTATTGTCCCATTTTCCATAAGAAGAATTTGAAACCACTTCTCGATTTCCGACGCCATCAGATGTGGCTGAAGCATTTAAATTAATCATATCAAAACCAGGGGTCAGTGTCATTTGATAGGCTTTGGCAAACATCATGCCCTTGTATTTGTACGGGGCAGTTATGCTGGTGACCAAGGGATCAGTGTTTTGCAATAGCTCTGATGCCTTAAAGTTTTTATCCACAGAATACATATCATTAACAGCAATTTTTGAAGACCACTCGTGAGCCATTTTGTAAATGGGTCTCCATTCGATCGAGCCTCCGTACATGACACGGTAACCTTCGTATCCCGTGGCAGTTCCCTGATCGATTTGTGTGTTTGAAGCTGTTGTAATATTTGAGTCATAGGTTAAACCAATAGTAGCTGTAAAAATAAAGACTTTCTTTTTCTCTGCTTCAAAGGCTTTGATAGCTGCGATTTGTTCAATATAAGCTTCAGCTTGAGAATCCATTGTCGGATCATTGCCTTTATCAAGAGTGTATTCAAAATTAGTTTTTGCATCGTCATATCGTTCTTTTTGAAAATCAATAACTCCCGCAAAAAACGCTGATGAGGGCGCAATGGCAGCATCGTTAGATTTTTTAAGATCTTGAAATTCTTTGTAGGCCGTATCGTATTCCTTTAGCTTCATGTGATTCAAAGCTATAAAATAATCCCTCTCGACTTTGTTGACGTCTTTACCTTCTGCTAGCTCGAGGATTACAATTGATTTATTAAATTTATCCAATCGGTAAAGGGTTACGCCATATTTGAAATACAAAGAAGTGTTTTCAGGATCCAGCGCAGTTGCTTTTTCAAAAATCTTTTCAGCTTCTAAAAATTTTCCCTGGCCGTAAAGAGCCAAAGCTTCTTCTGCGATTTTTTTAGCTTCAACTTTGCGACGAGCTCTTTCGGCAGCATCCAAAGCCGCTTGTTGTTTCTTTAGCTCTTCTTGCTTTCGCTTTTCGTCTTGTTCCATCTTTAAACGTTGCTCTTCTTGCAATTTTGCCAGTTCTGCCAACCGAGCTTGTTCGGCCAGCATCTGGGCCCTGCGCTGAGCTTCCAAGGCAGCCTGGTCAACAATCTGTTTACCCTGCAGATTTTTGCGAAATTGATTTTGAGCTTCAAGAGCTTGTTCTTTGGTTTCATAAACCGTGATGGCCTGTGATCTGCGATCAGACTTCATGAAAAATGGTTTTCTGGCAATGGAGCCATCTTTCATCATTTGATAGACTTTTTTAAGTTGTTCGGGGGTTTTGATCATCTCCAGTGGGGCATTGTAGATCTCGGGGATAATTTCGGCACCTGTATCCCACGACAGGCCAAACGAACCTCGGAATACCCCTGAGTTTTCTGCGGTTTCATTCAGTTCGATTTTGGCAATTTTGCCGCTGTTGCCATCACGGACTAACAATGCTGCGACGTCAGGTTCAGCAGGATTTTTGTTCCAAGATTTAAATTGGTATTCCATGGTCAAGGGTTTGTTTCTGTCGATTTTTACGTTTTGTCTGTCGAAACTAAATTCCTCTGTGACTCCAGGTTTTGATTCGGGACTTTGCGGTGCTAGCAACCTTGAAGCATCTGTTTTTGCGGTATTGCTTTCGACTTTTTTTGCGGGCAACTTTTTGGCAACTTTTTGTTTAGTTTCAGATTCAATTGATTGTGCATATAAATCAGATCCGACCAGTATCAACGCAATCCAAAGCAACTTATAAAATGACAGTGTTTTCACAGATGTAACTCCTTGATGTCTTGGTAAAATTTTAGGGCCCTTATGGGGCCCTATCAAGAAATTAAATCTGTCACTGGATCTGTTGATCCAGGTCCTGTTTAAGGTTTTGTGATCGTAATATTAACTCTAGATTTAGTATTTTTAATAATGTCGTTAATAAACTGATTGTTTGCAGGTGTTGGTACCACAGTTGGGACACCAGGATTGAAATTTACCACTGGTACTTGCGGAGCCGTAGATGGTCCAAAGCTTATGTTTTTGCTTAAGCCTGGCCCAAGGTCTGTGGCCGTGATCATTGACGGAGCGCCACCCACACTGGCAGGTGCTCTGGGGCCAGCATCTGGTGCTGGGCCACTGCCACCGGCAGGTGCTGATCCTGCAGCAGCTGCTGGTTTACTGCCAGAGTCTGATTTTGCAGTGTCCGCAGCTGGAGCTGATTTTGGTGCTGGGCCTGAATCAGTTGTTGAAGAGTCTTTTTTAGCAGCAGGCTCTGAGCTGGCTGTGTCTTTTTTAGCAGGACCGCTTTCAGCAGCAGGTTTGTCTGCTTGTTTATCAGAATTTTGATCGCTTGATTTTTTACCATCATCACCAGCTGGTTCTTTTTTAGCTTGCTGCTCAGCTGGGGCTTCATCTTTTTTCTCGGCCTTTTTTTCAGTGGCAGAGTCTTCTTTTTTAGCTTGTTTTTCGCCGCCTTCTTCTTTTTGCTCAGCTTTTTTATCTTCTTTTTTAGACTCTTTCTTTTCTTCCTTCTTCTCGTCTTTCTTCTCGTCCTTCTTTTCTTCCTTCTTCTCGTCTTTCTTCTCGTCCTTCTTTTCTTCCTTTTTCTCTTCCTGCTTTTCTTCTTTCTTTTCTTCCTTTTTCTCGTCTTTTTTCTCTTCTTTGGCTTCTTTACTTTCAGAAGCAGGTTTGTCAGTTGTACCTTTGGCAGTATCCGCATTGGTTTCTTGCTGTTCTTGTTTTAGTTGCTCTTTTGGAACCGCAGCAGGTGCAGCTGGTTTTCCATCAGATCCAGCAGAAGTCATTTGACCAGGTTGTACGAACACGGGATTTTCAATTTTACCATTAGGACCAGGAGCTCCCACGGCCACAGTACCACTGAATGTGATAATTTGTGCGGTTTTAGTTGCGGGCGAATACCCAGTTAAAAAGTCCGTTCCACGAACACCGGCAACAGCGCTAGGAGTTTTAATATTAAATTTATTTTTCTCACCATCGTATTTTTGCTCGACGCTGGCGCGGACCTTACCTTCAAGGATGTTCAGCTCAACGTTTTTATTGGTTCCATCGTTTTGATATTTTTCGATAATTAATTTGGTGTCTGGCGAAATGTTGATAACGTTTTTATCAGACATTACGATTTTGGCTCGGCCTTCTTTGCCAGATTCAATTTTGTCCCCAGGAACAACCTTTTTACCGACCTTTGCGGGATCGGTTTTTCCGTCCTTACCAGTGATTTTTACCTCACCTTTTACGACCATGAAAATCCCATGGGGATTTTCAGCAAATGCCGAAATTGAAAAAACAAAAATTACGAACAAACTCAGTAATTTGGTCATATTGACTCCTGGTGAATTTACTAATCTTTTATCGGCTTATGTCTTGGCGAACTTGATCGGATATCTGTTTGAAACAAAAACTAAAAACGTATTATTCTGATTCACCCAGTGGGTGATGGTTTTCCATAATGCGGGCCAAGTGGTTGATATCCAAATGGGTGTATTTTTCTGTAGCCTGCAGGCTTTCATGTCCCAGAAGCTCTTGCAGAACCCTCAGATTGGCTCCGCTGCTCAGCAGGTGTGTCGCAAAGCTATGGCGTAAGGCATGGGGATTAAGATTTTTTGTTAATCCAGCAAACTGTCCCATTTTGCGAATCTTTTCAAAAGCCTTGCGGGGATCCATCGGGCCATTGCCAAAAATAAACTCAGTATTTTTATTAATCTTTGATAATTCGTTTTCTAGAATCTTGGGCATAACAACGATTCTTTGCTTTTGCCCTTTTCCTGAAATTCTTAATGTGCGCTGTTGAAGATTGATTTCTCTGAATGCCAAATTGCAGGCTTCTGAAACTCTGAGTCCGCACCCATACATCAGCAAAAATAAAATTCTGTCGTATTGATCCATGGGTGTTTTTAATACGGCAACGGCTTCATCCACTGACAAAAAATGAGGGATTTTTTTAGGCACCTTGGGCAGATGGATTCGGATGGCGAGGTCTCTGTCGATGATTTTTTGATCAAACAGGTACCTGGCAAAGCTTTTTAGGACGGCTCCTTTACGGTTTCGGGTGGCAGGACTCAGGTTTCCCCATTTGATCTGAGCCCTGGTAAAGGCCTCAAACAGCTGTTCTGTGCTTGAACAGGAAATATCTTCACCATTTATCGCATAGGCTAAATCTGACGCATAAGCCCGTAAAGTATGATAGCTCGAAGATTCAATATTACTTAAATAATTCAAATACTTATTTACATAACCACTGGGGTCCTGTTGTACAGACAGTAGATAGTGTTCCGCAATTTGCGGCTGGTTTTCCTGTAATTTATTATAACTCATTGCAAAATTTTTCTTGAAAATGACGCATAATTTACATTATAGTCTGCGACATAACGCAATGTTTCATAGTGGAACAGAAAGAGGTACGTGTATGTCTACAGAAGCTCATTCTCCGATTTTACCGACGTCGCAAAACAAAAGCCAGATCCAGTGGCAACAACCCAACCAAAAGATCATCGAGAACAAGACCATTGTCTATCGTTCAGAAGGAATGAATCAATTAATGAAAATGATTGATCGAGTGGCTCCGTCTAATGCCAACATTCTGATCCTGGGTGAATCAGGCACTGGTAAGGAACTGATTGCTCACGCTGTTCATGAACGCAGTACCAGAAAGCACAAACCCTTTGTTGCTATCAATTGCGGTGCTCTTAGAGAAACTCTTTTAGAGAGCGAACTGTTTGGTCATGAAAAAGGATCATTCACAGGCGCTTACAATAAAAAAATTGGTTTAGCAGAAGCTGCTAACGAAGGAACTTTGTTTTTGGATGAAATCGGTGAGCTTTCTCCGGCAATCCAAGCAAAGCTTTTAAGATTTATCCAAGAAGGTGAAATCTATCGTGTCGGTGGTAAAGATCCAATCAAAGTAGACATCAGATTGATCTGTGCCACAAACCGTGATCTGGAAAAAGAAGTCGGCTTAGGAAATTTCCGAGAAGACTTGTACTACAGAATCAACACTATCGTTGCAACAGTTCCACCATTAAGACGCAGAAAAGACGACATCCCTGCGTTGATCGTTCACTTTTTATCTAGCGGTTCACACGCTTATTTAAATCGTGGACGTCAGATGGATGACGAATCAATGAAGTTGATGATGAATTATGAATGGCCAGGTAATATTCGTGAACTGCAAAACGTTTGCGAAAGATTACAGATCTTGTGCGAAGGTCACACGATCATGCCTTCTGATGTTCCAGAAAATATCAGAAACCCTGAAGGCGTTGATGACATTGCAGAATATGATCCATCAATCACTTTAGCTGAACTGGAAAAGCGTTATATTCTGAAAGCTCTTGGACATTTTGATGGTAATAAAACTCAAGCTGCAAATGCTTTAGGAATCACCATAAAAACCTTGTACAACAAGCTTCACGAATACGGCGAATTTGATCGTTTCGCGATCCACGTAAAAACACCCAAGACTTAAGGGCATTAAAGGCTCTCCAGTCCCTTGAAAAACAAGAATTTCTAAATACAGAATTCTATCAAAGACCAGGTCTAACAAGACCTGGTCTTTTGTTTTCAACCGATTTTTTTCAGCAAGGTTATTCTAAAGGATGAATGAGTGTATCCAGAGTTATTGCTTTATTTTTTTGGTTCCTGATTTTTTCGCCACAGATGGTGAAAGCCGATCCTCTTTTTCAAATTCATTTGTACTCGGATATTATTGAAGCTGAAAAACTGACCACACAGCTTAGGACCTGGCTTGCACTGAAGGCTGGGCAGGTCGAAATGGGTGATGTGATTGACGGCAAACCTTACTATCATTTTCATTTGCCAGAAAAACGAATCACCGAATTTTACAAATACATTAATCGCTTTGGGCAGTTTACTGTTACCAAGTTCGCACACCCCAGATCCAGTCCTCCGCTCAGAAAGCGATTTATTTTAACATTGCATCCTGAAGCAGAATTTAGCCCACGCAAATATCAGCTCAACAAACTCCCTCAAAGGACAGATATTAAAACTGATTACAGTCATGACGTCATTGTGGATGTCACACCCTATGTGCGACCGGATTTTAATTTTTCTGATTTTATGGGTTCGCACTGGAAGCTCAATAATCCGGGTTCGCCTAGGCTTCAGTATTTTGCAGAGGTTCCTACTGAATCACTGTCAGTGGTTTTTGAGAAACTGCAATCAATTGGCGCCATTGATGTGTTGGCACTAAAAAACTATAGCTCTGAAAATCTAAAGCAAAGGGTATTGATCAAGTTCGTTCGCATTGATGTGGCTGTTGAATCCTTGTGGGAAGTTAAAAATTTGAAACTGGACATTGTCAGAAAGCCCGCAGCCGTTGAAAGCGCCATCGATGCCTTGCAGCTCAAGCCTGATGCGCCCATCCAGATCGATGCCAACTTCAGATTCTCTGGTAGCTATTTACCCTACAACAATGGAAAGGCATTTTCTGTGTATCATTCACATCTGGAAACTCTGATTAACAGCTGGGTTGTTGATATCGAGTCCGTTGATTACCAAGGGGCCCCTGAAGTTTTAGATTTTAGATCCTATAGTCTGCTGTTGGGAAAAAGATTTACATGGGATCAACACAGGTTAGATTTTTTAGCGGGACTCAGAAGGCTGCGTGTAGGGGTGCCTGATTCTGATCTGTATGATGTGGGTGTTCGCTATGGTTTTTCAGATGTCAGAATTTTAGATTTAGCATTGGATTGGACGGGTTGGTTCAGATCAGGCAAATCCATAGAAACGCAGATTGATTATTTTCCGGCAGCAACAAATGCTCTTATCAAAAACATCGGCGCATACAGTTTTAAATTAAATGTTGTTTTGCCAATCAGCCAGAAACTAAGTTTGATATCCGGAATTTATTCCCACGTTTTTGAATTCGATGCCTTTGGTGGGCCTGGTAAGGAATCAACGGGAATTAGAAATAGGACCTTCATTGGTGAAATCGGATTTTCTTACAAATTTTAAAAAAAAAAGCCCATCAGTTATGACAGGCTTTTTCAAATTTTAAATTTTTAAAAGAAACTACTAGAAATAGCCTTCATCGCTTTCGTCGGATTCTTCCTCATCGTCAGCTTTGGTTTCCTCAACCTGTTCGTCAGATTCTTCATCCCAACTGTCATCCTCTGTGGATTCTGCTTTGTCAGCGTCTGCAGTTTCTGGGCTGCCGACTTCGTCACCAAAATCATCCAATTCATCCATCAAAGGATCATGAACTGATTCTGCCAGTCCCGCTCCTACAGCTCCTACGGCTGCTACCTTGGCTAATTTTTCAGTTTTCTTCTTAGCTGGTTTTGCTGCCTTTTTAGGAGCCGCTTTTTTAGGAGCCGCTTTTTTTGCTTTTTTAGCTGGTGATTTTTTCTTAGCTGGCTTTGCAGCTTTCTTTGCTACCTTTTTAGTTTTTTTAGCAGCAGATTTTTTAACTGGTTTAGTTTTTTTTGCTTTTTTCTTTTTGGCCATATTTAGCTCCCCTGAAATTGCTTGAGTCAGATTGATAAACTAGAGCTAAAACAGGGGAGTGTAAATCATTTTATTAATTTTAGTTTTTAGGGCAAAAGCGTGTCTAACAATGCAGCCAAATCTTTTGGAAGCTGTGCAGCTATGTAAGCTCCTCCAGCGTAGGTTCCTTTTGGGGCTACATAGGATAGATAACCTAAGATCTTAGTTTTGTCCGAGTTTTTAATAGGGTAGGTCAACTGAGATGGCAAAAACCCACCGATGTCACCTGGGATGGTAAATCCGGGGACTTCTATAAACACGGCAGAGGCTTCGGCTCCTACATAAATATGCATGTTCCAACCGACCAAGCCCGGGATAGAAACCGTTGTCCCTGGCATTTCACCATCAGGGAATCCAGGCAGGGCGTCACCATTAGGTAATGTTCCAGTGCCAGGATTCAGTTCAATGCCTCGTACAATGTGAGTGAGCGGGATTTCGACCTTAATTAATTTTGTCCCATCTGTTTGTTGCTCAAAGCTGACTTTAGCACCTGGAATTTCAGGTATCTGATATTCAGGAAACTGAATCAATGGGATCAATGGAATGGGTAGAGTCATCACTAAGGTCTTTTTAACTTTGTCTATTTTAACAACCAGCTTATTAAAAAACGAACCGCCCTGAGGGAACCCGTCAAAAGATACTTTGTTCCATTGTTCGGTGTTTTGCTGTTGGCTTGGATCTTCAGACTGTCCGTTTGTCAGAGCTGTGGTGTTGGTTTCAACTCCCATTTGGGGCGAATTTCCGCAAGCAGTAAGCAGAATCAATATAGATAGTGTTAGCAAAAGATGTCTTAACATGGTTCCTCCGTTGGCCAACCGGGTAAGCTGTAAATTTAAAATGCTGATCTGGTCGCTTACTGTTTTGTTGGTCGATACATACCCGAACAATCCGGGTGGTTATACTAATTGTAACGGACGCCTGGACCAAAGTCTTTAGCTAAATTATTGAAATTATTGGTAATAACTTAGACAGTTTGAGCCAACTTGAAGAAACTATTTTTAGATTTCAAAGTTTATGAACAGAACTTATTCAAAAAATAAAACGTCCGAAAAATACTTAAACAAAAAATCTAGACATCTGATTTTTTGCTATCGACCAGGGCTGCGATCATCAGATCACCGCTCACGTTAACTGTGGTTCGGCACATGTCCAAAAAGCGATCCACACCTAAGACAATTCCCAGTCCTTCTGGTGGCAATCCTAATTGCTGCAGCAAAATCATGATCAATGGCAGGGACCCACCCGGAACTCCTGCGGTTCCCACTCCAGCTAAAATCGACATTAGTACGACTTGAATCTGTTCAGTCAGGCCCAAATCTTTTCCGAATACCTGAGCAATGAACAACACTGTGATGCCTTCAAACAGTGCTGTGCCATTTTGATTGGCGGTAGAGCCCACTGTTAAAACAAAACGTGAAGACGCAGGATTCAGCTTTAGTTTTTCGGTAGCTGCTTCCAAGGTTCGGGGCAGGGTAGCGTTTGAAGAAGCCGTTGCAAAGGCATACAAAAATACCTCACGGCATTTTTGATTAAATTCTAAGGGCGAAATTTTTGTGAAAATCTTTAGTAGAAGCGAATAAACTCCAAAATGCTGAAGAGCTAAACCACCCACCACTAACAATACATACATCACTAGAGACTTTAATAGATCAAAACCAAATTTTGATGATGTCGTGAACAGCAGACAAAACACAGCGTAGGGGGCAAGCTTCATGACCATGGTAACCACAGTCATACTGGTGTCATAGACCTGTTCAAAAAATGTGATAATTGTGGCGTCTTTGTCCTTGATGGTTCGTGACAGCGCCACTCCAAAAAACAGAGCAAAAAACATCAGGGCAATCATTTCCCCATCCAGTGCTTTAGCAGCTGAATCAATGGGATTTTTGGGAACCAATTCGATAATGATTTGAGTTAAAGGCTTTGTGCTGGAAGCGTTTGTTTTAATTTTCTCGACCGAAGCGGTTTGGGCCGCCATATATTCTGGAGGTAACTGCAATCCATCCCCTGGTCTAAATATGTTTACCAATGAAATTCCAATCAGCACAGAAGCTGTGCTGGCGATCAGGGTAAACATCAATGTGCGACTGACAACCTTGCCTAATCCTTGATGGTGGGACAGCTGATAGACACCTAAAACAAGGCCCGAAAAAACCAAAGGGACTACAATCATAAAAATCAGTCTTAAAAAGATCTGCCCAAAAGGTTCGATCAGATTTTTTTGGATAGCTACCAAGATTTCCTGATCGCTACCGAATTGATGCATAAGGGTGCCCAATAGAGCGCCCAGAAAAAGTGAAATAATTAATTTGTAATGTGTTTTCATGGCCGGCAATTCTGCATTTTTTAAATAATTTTACAACGATGAAATCGCAAAAATTGCAGCACATGGATATTTTATAAAAGAGCTATCCCAAGACTTTTCAAGATTGGTGTGCAGTTTTTTAAAACGGCAGCATCAATCCGCAAAAATCCTACTTAGTAACCACTTGTGAAATCGCAATCAGCAGCAAGATCATGGATGCAACAAATAGGGTGATTTGCAGTCTGTGCTTCCATGGTGACCGTGATCGCATCCTGCGGTCCTTAAGGATTATTTCGACTTCGTTGTTGGCATTGACACTTCTAAATGATCTCATATGTACGCTCCATTTTGATTCAGGTTTCACATACTTACAGTAGCAAAATTGGTTCCGTTGTTGGCAGGGTCCTGGTTTCAGGGGACTGCGAACGTGGTGTCAACCTTAGCAAATCTGCACTAAACTTTTACTGTCTCGCTGTATCAGTACGGATCAGAGGTGTCTTGTTTTGAGTTATTGATCGCTGAAAATAAAAAACCCTCTGCAGTTACCCGCAGAGGGTTTTCGAACAATTTATCTGTTCAATCTATTAGCCAATTAATTTAAGAGCTAATTGGTTAACTTGATTTGCTTGTGCTAAAGTTGCTGTACCAGCTTGCAACAAGATGTTGTTTCTTGTCATTTCAGAAGAAGCCAGTGCAACGTCAGTATCACGTACTCGAGCGTTTGCTGCAGACATATTTTCTTCTAATACTCCCAAGTTATCAACAGTTGATGTCAATCTGTTTTGAAGGGCTCCCAGGCTTGATCTCATTCCATTTACTTGGTTTTGAGAAACATCCAGAAGGCTTAATGCTTCTTGAGCACCTTCTTTAGTTGTGTAATCAATTCCTGTTAGACCCAAAGAATCCAACTGAGCGTTGTTTTCGCTAGCGTTGAATGTGATTCGGTCTTCTTCAGGGTTATTGTAGATACCAACTTGGAAATCAAACGCTGGTGTTGAACCATCCAGTAAGTTTGTAGATCCCCATTTAGTTGACAAAGAGATACGTTGAATTTCTGATTTCAACTGTTGAACCTCTTTATCTAGGAAACCTCGTTCTACTGGTCCCACTGTGTCTGAAGCGGCCTGGATTCCCAGTTCTCTCAGACGAGTCACGATGCTTGAAATCTCGTTCAATCCGCCTTCTGCGGTTTGCACCATCGAGATACCATCGTTAGCGTTACGATTTGCTTGGCGAGCTGATCTGATACCAGATTTCAATCTTTCACTGATTGCTAATCCAGCAGCGTCGTCAGCTGCGATGTTGATTCTGCTACCTGAAGACAATTGAGCAAATGATTTACCCAGTGCTCTTTGGCTTCCGATCAAATTTCTATTAGCATTGATCGCTGCTATGTTTGTCGTTACTCTTAATCCCATTTTCTTATCCTCCGTTAAACTTTGTTAATCTTTTGTTTTCATAATTAATCTCCTCCGTGTTTTTTTGCTCTATCATGAGCCGGCTTCCGAGCCTTTATATTAATGAACATTTGGCTTAAAAATTTGTTCACTTCTAACAGCTTTAAATTTTTCTTCGTCCTTGAAAGCCTCCTTTCGTACTTTCTTAAGAGTTTGACCTTTTACTCTTAGGCTTGATCCATCAAGCAAGTTCATCTTTATAGTTCGTCAGATACTTGTTGTGTTTCTGACACCTGACTGATCGACAGTTCAGTCGTGAAGTTGACAGGACTGAAGAACTGAAATGAATTTTTTTTAGCGATTTAGACTTTGTGTTGATCCAGTAAAATCCTTTTGTCTTGGGGACAGTGGTCTTGATTACTGGTCTTTGTGACTGGCAGAAAGTGAATTCTGCCCGACTAAAATGTTGATTTGCTGGACCAAAGAATTTTGGCTCCAGCTTTAACTTTAACTATTTTGTGATTCAATTTTTTTGACAGCGAGGCTTTTAAACGAAGCGGCTCTTTCGCCATTCTTCAAATTGCTTACGCATCTTTGTTTCCAGCATTGTGATTGCTGTCACTGGATTTTTGTTTGTAGCTTCAGCAATAAACACACCTGTTTGTGAAGCAATTCTGCATGTCGCTTTAGAAATATTCTTAGTGCTGTTTAAAACCATTTTCATTGCTGAGTCTGAAGGAGAGTTGAAATGAAGTTTTTCAACTATGGCAGATATAACCTGCTTAATTTCGTTTTCAGGATTTGAGCCTTTGTATTCAAACTCGATTCCGTCATGCTTCATTAATACCTCCTAATTGGTGTTTGTTGTTAAAACCAAAGAACTAACTGTTTTGTAATGGACCATATTATTTTTAATTGGCTCACTTTAGAAGCTGTTTTACCAAACCAGTGCAAAAAAATTTAAAAAACAGCAGTAATTCATACTAAAGCAAATAATAATTACAGGAATTGCGGTTATTATGAAACGACTAAAGTCGATCAATTGCTCTAATTCGCCTCTCATAATTTTAAAATTTTAAAAGTGTTTTAGTTTTTTTGGCTTAAGTTGCAATAAATGACTACAAGTTTTAGATGCCTTGAGTCTTCAGTCTATCTCCATAAAGCGGCAAAGTGCTACTTTACCGGACAATTCATAGGATTTTTTTTGATAAGCATTCAGATGCCATTTCGGGTTGTACCCTAAGGTACATATTGTGTTGACTGAATCAAAGTGACTGCATTCTTCACAAGCTATGGGAAAGCGGTATTTCAGATAATCCACTGGGTTAATGACGTCATGCCGGATAGTGCCTCTTAATGGTTTAGGCGTTTTGAGTCTGGATTTTGTTTTTTCATTCATTACAAACCCGAATTAGCATGTTTGGTTGACAAAATAAATCTAAAGCTCACATTTTAATTGCGAGGTAGATATGAACGACCTAGACAAAATGACCCGTAAGAGCCAAGAGGCCATGCAATCAGCAGCCAAGATGGCGGAATCAAATTCCAATCCATCTGTTGAGCCGGAGCATTTAATGCTGGCGATGCTTGAACAAGACGGCACTGTTAAAAGAGTGCTCGAGCACAATAAGATTAAAATTGATACTGCCATTCAAAAGGTTCAACAAAAGATCGAGAAATTTCCCAAGGTCTCGGGACCATCTACAGTTACGGCTTCACAGCGGTTGGTGAAGGTTTTTACTGCTGCGGAAAAGGAAGCCATTCAGCTGGCGGATTCATACATATCGGTTGAGCATTTTTTGTTAGCAATGTTCAAAACTTCTGACACTGAAATTTTGAGTGTGCTGAAAGATCTGGGGCTCAGTTTTGAATCAGTAAATAAGACTTTAAAAGATATAAGGGGTAATCAAAAAGTGACAGACGATGATCCAGAAAACAAATATGAAGTCTTAACAAAATACGGTAGGGATCTGACAGCTTTAGCGGCTGAAGGAAAGCTAGACCCGGTGGTTGGTCGGGACGAGGAAATCAGACGGGTCGTACAGGTTTTGTCCAGAAGAACTAAAAACAATCCCGTTTTGATTGGTGAGCCCGGTGTGGGAAAAACCGCTATAGCTGAAGGTCTGGCTGTTAGAATTGTTAAAAAGGACATTCCTGAAAGCCTGATTGGCAAAAAGCTGATTGCTCTGGATTTGGGAGCCCTAGTGGCAGGGGCAAAATACCGTGGTGAATTTGAAGACAGGCTCAAAGCGGTGATCAAAGAAGTCACTGCTGCCAATGGTGAAATAGTACTTTTTATTGATGAGCTTCACACACTTGTGGGGGCAGGTAAAACAGATGGTGCAATGGATGCGGGTCAATTGCTGAAGCCAGCATTGGCCAGGGGTGAGCTCAGATGTATCGGGGCGACCACGTTGGATGAATACCGAAAATACATTGAAAAGGACGCAGCCCTGGAGCGGCGATTTCAAACCGTTTTGGTTGCAGAGCCTTCAGTCACAGACGCAATCACAATATTAAGAGGCCTCAAAGAAAAATACGAACTTCACCACGGTGTCAGGATCACTGATTCGGCACTGGTGGCTGCGGTTAAATTATCACACAGATATATTTCGTCCAGGTTTTTGCCCGACAAAGCCATTGATTTAATAGACGAAGCCGCATCAAAGCTGAGCATTGAAATCAGCTCGGTCCCCGAGGAAATCGACGAAATTGACAGAAAAATATTGGAACTCAAAGTTGAAAAAGAAGCCTTAAAAAAAGAAAAAGATCCTAGTGCCAAAGATCGGGTAGGAGTGATCGATGGCGAGCTTTCGCAATTGCAGTTAAATGTAAAAAATCTGCGTGAGCAGTGGGAGGCCGAGCGCGGAGGTATCGATGAGGTCCAAAAACTGAAAGCCGTGATTGAATCACTGCAGACAGAAATTTCAAAAGCTGAGCGCAGTGGTGATTTGGCCAAAGCCGCTGAGCTTAAATACGGAAAGCTTCCTGATTCAGAAAAAAAACTAAAGCAACTGTCTGAAAAAACAGGATCTAAAAAAATGCTTCAAGAAGAAGTCGGTCCTGAGGAAATTGCTGAAGTAATATCAAAATGGACAGGAGTTCCTGTTTCTAAGATGCTTGAAAGCGAATCTCAAAAATTGCTGGAAATGGAAGCCAAAATGTCACAGAGGGTGATTGGGCAAAAGCAGGCGTTGCAAGTCGTTGCAGATGCTGTCAGAAGAGCCCGTGCCGAGATTTCGGACCCTAACCGGCCTATTGGGACATTTTTATTTTTAGGCCCTACTGGGGTTGGTAAAACCGAGACCGTAAAGGCTTTGGCAGAATTCCTGTTTGACGATGAAGCCTCGGTCATCAGGATTGATATGAGTGAATATATGGAAAAGCATTCTGTTTCCAGATTGGTCGGGGCGCCTCCTGGGTATGTGGGGTTTGAAGAAGGGGGGCAGTTGACCGAAGCCGTTCGCAGAAAGCCCTATAGTGTTGTGCTGCTTGACGAGGTCGAAAAAGCCCATCCAGATGTGTTTAATATTTTATTGCAAGTCTTGGATGAGGGCAGACTGACTGATGGACAAGGGCGAACAGTGGATTTTAAAAACACAGTGTTGATAATGACATCCAATTTAGGTTCTCAGTTTATGACAGATCCATCGATCAGTGATGCTGATCGAAACCAAGCTGTTCAAGCAGTTTTAAAGGGTCATTTTAGGCCAGAGTTTTTAAATCGCATAGATGAAACGGTGATTTTTAATTCATTAGGCAAAGATCAAATTTTTGAAATTGTCAGGGTGCAGATGTCTGAGATTGAAAAACGTCTGAGCGAAAAGAAAATTTCAATCAGCCTTGATGCTTCGGCAATTCGATTTTTAGGCGAAAAAGGATTTGATCCAGATTATGGAGCCAGACCTTTAAAGCGGGTTCTGCAAACTGAATTGTTGAATCCATTGTCTAAGCAAATTATTGATGGATCTATTAAGGCCGGAGATTCTATTAAAATCTCCAGCGTTGATCAAAAAATCAAAATTGAAAAACTGTAGTGGATTGCAGTTTTAGTATTTATCAAAAATCAGGGAATCAGTGTCAAAGCCTCGGGCTTTTAATGAGTTTAATATTTTGTTTAACAAGTCAGGCTCCATGGGTGCTTGGCGTGCTAATATAAATGTGTTCTTTTTCTTGGGACCACTTACAACAGCCCATTGGTAATCCGGATCCAGGTCAACAATCCAATAGTCACCACGTGCAAACCAATTAAATCGCACTTTCAGTTTGGCAGGGACTTCGGGATTTACGACCTTTGCTTTCCCTGAAATATCACTTGTGTCGCCATCTGCTTTAAAGCAAACATTTTTAACTGACACTTTCTGAGCATCTAACACCTTATATTCAGCCGTCGATCGGACGCAGTCTTTTTGAAAGAAGTTAGGTGAATGAGCAATTTCGTACCACAAACCAGAATACTGTTGCAGATCCACTGCCGCCACGACCTCAGGGTCTTTGTTATCGCAGGCCTGTGCGCCAGGGTTAAACCAGATCAGTGAACTTAATAATATTGTCATCATATAGGGTCTCCTTCTTTTAAAGCTACTGGCTATTGTATGGCAAAAGATTATGAATTCAACGATAAGGATCAGTGTTGAGCAGCTGTGTAATCAGCAAAATAAAAGGTTCTGTGTGGTTGCCCGCGAAACTCTGTTCTGTAATCAATGTGTTCCAGTTCAGGTAATTCAAAGTGATCTTCGGACTTTGTAAGCTCAATGACATAATTAAAGCCCTCGGGGTCTTCGTTTATTTTTAGGGATTGGGCTCCAGAAATAGCTTTAAAATAAAACATCCAATCGATGGCCCCAAACTTATCCGCTTTGTTGACAACCAATCTATTTCGAACGGTAGAAAATTGCAGTCTGATTTTTCCACCAGTTTTTAAAAGCTTCAGATAAATACTAAGAACTTTTCTGAGATCCAAAGAATACTCTGCTGGTCCATACAAATCCGATATAAAATCGATGCGACCGATATAGCTATTCAATCGACCACTGTCATAAAAATCTTCCAGAGTCTTGCCATGCAAAAAATCAAATCTGGATTTTCCCTGTTTTTTGGCAAGAGTGACATAGGTATCAATGGTGGGGTATTTGTAGGTCAAAGCTAAAAAACTAGAAATGTGATTAAACTTTTTTAATTTTATCATTTGCGAAATAGCCTGAGTTTCACCTGAGCCCGAATCAAAATAAATTGATCCAGGTTTTAGATTCAACAAAGTGTTTTCAAAACTGTCCCGAGTCAGGTCTTTGCCACTGAGTTCAAAATTGTAAGTTGCAAAATTTCTGGAAGTATTAAAATGCTTTCTGTCGCCATCCAGTAACTTAAAAAAATCCGTTTCTGCTGGGCTTGTAAAAACAGAATCGCAAAGATTCAAACTCGGCTTCGAATGGAAAAACCATCCCCAAATAGCCTCACCTTTTGAGCTACTAAAGATCACTATCAATAGGAGCAAAATAGAATGTTTCAAAAATAGACTCATATCACTCATGACTTTTGCAGCACTGACGGTAGTAAGTAAAGACAGGAAGTTTGCTTTTGCAGAAGTTTCGCATATTTACGGGGTTGTATTTTGGCATGAATTTCGAACTATTAATTTTAACAGAACTTCAGCGACAAGAATTGAGGGGGCTAATATGAAGGTGTCATTAATCAATAAACATCTGATCACAGTGTTGACAGTCAGCTTTTTGTTTCAATCTAACACTGTTGCAGGGTATTTTGCTGAGCAGGAAGCCAAGTCTTATAAGCCCAGTAAGCTGTGTGCAAAGCATGAACTTCGTGAGGAGCTTAAATGTCAGAATGTGGCCTTAAAACCTGCTGAAAAAGTCGATTCCATAATTGAAAAATTGTCGTCAGATCCAAGTCGGCAAAAAATGATTCGCGAATTGGAGTCCTTGCTGACTTTGATTGATACGGCCAGAACCACTGCCCATTACGACACTCGTGAGCATCACATATCACAAAACATGGATCGTATTCATGCCAGAGTTCGCAAACTGAAAGAGAAGTTAAACGAGGAACTGATACATCCAGAGCATCCACAGTTTAAAAAAGAAGTCGAAAAAATCGGCCGGGACATTGTTGACAGCGTGAACCCTCGGGTTGCTCTGCAGTGATTTTGTGATCAAATTGTAAAACACTTAAGCAAAAATGATTTTTATTTTGTTGAATTGATTTTCAGCAAAAAGATTTTTTAAAATTATTCAAATTTCCATTCACAGTGATTTCAAAGACATAGTCTGTCTCAAGAACATTCATCCGCCATCAAATCAGAGTGCTTTCCAAGGGTTGGCGCGATTGTTTGTGAATTTGCTAAACAGATGTAGCCTTAGGTCTAGATGCCGATCAGAAATCAACTACTAAGGAGGGCATAATGCCCAATATGATTCAACTTCTAAGAACCGCGACTAAAGGCCTGAGCGCTCTAGCGATGGCAGCACTGTTTGCATCAAACCAGGCATGTAAAGAACAGGCACAGGACGAAGGTCCTAGGCAGCTTAAGCGCAGAGTGGCTCTGGGAACAATTCAAGCTCAACAGATGCCACTACCTGGTGGAGGCACATTTGATTTCGGATTTGCTGCCAGTGTACAGATGTCTGATGTTTTGCGAACTTCAAAAGGTTTCACGATAGACAATCAATTTGAAAACAATTTTGATCTGGATGGGATGGATGAAATTTCTCAAGAAGAATTTCATCAGTGCAGAGACGCATCTGAAACTTCAGAACCTGCTGTCACAGTTTTCGGTAAGCTGGGTTCCTATAAAATGTCAGCAACAGCTGCCTGCATGATCAAAATGCCTCAGGCTATTATCAACACAGCATTTTACGATTTTGAATTGGAGCAAGTCATTGGTGGCAGTGTTAAGTTTGCAAACTTCTATCAGCTAGGCGCTGATGCGAAAATCAAAACGGCCAGGCTGCATTTGGGCATGAACGCAATTCATCCAGTCAGTGGCGACATGGTTGCAACTATCGATACTAGTGCTAAACAACAATCCCTTGACGTCAATGGCAGTATTAATTGGGGACTAATTGGAATTGGCGGATCTTATTACTATCAAGACACTTTAGGAAAAACAGTTCGCAAGGGACTTGATACAGCAGTGAGCTCGCTTAAAAAGCAATTCGACGAACAGGCCTCATTTGCCGACAAAACTAAATCTTGGTGGGCCACTGTTTTGAAAAACTGTGACGATGACATTTTTATCAATGCTGGTGGAGCTTATGATTCAGGTTTAATGGTGGGGGACACTTTCGAGGTTTACAACGTTGTTTACGATTGGTCGGGTGATATTTGCAATTCTAAGCTTAATTGGGATATGCCAGAGTCCTCGGCTCCTATCGGAATTTTTGAGGTCACTGTTGTGGGAACCAAGGCTTCAAAAGCTAAGGCTATTTGGCAGGATCCAAATGTGAAAATAAAACCAGGTGCCAGGGTGTATGTGCATAAACTGGTGGATCCAAAACCTAAAAAAACTTCGACTCAACCAAAGCAGGCAGTTCCTTAAATATATTTGGCTTTTTATCCCTGGGGATGGTACTTAGCAGTCCATGTTTTCAGGGATAATTGAAGCCTCAGGCAAAGTCATACAAAGCTCAATAAAACGTCAAAAAGACTCTATCACTTTTTGTATTTCAAAACCGACAATTTTTGATGATCTTAAAATCGGTGACAGTGTCAGCGTTAACGGGACTTGTTTAACCGTTGAAGCTTTTGATACTGACAGCATGCAATTTACTTTTGGTGCTGAAACTTTAAAGGTTTTGGGTCCATCAATTGAAAATTACTTTACCAAAGATTTAAATCTGGAGCGGTCGCTTAAATATGGGGATCGGGTTCATGGGCATTTGGTTACGGGTCATGTGGAAGCTGTTGGGCAGATTGATCATTTGGTCAATGAAGGCTCCAGTTTGCTAATTCAAGTGAAAGTTCCAGATGAAATTCAAAAAAATATTTGGTCCAAGGGTTCTATAGCAATCAACGGAGTTTCTCTAACAATCAATTTCATTGATCAAAATAAATTGGGTGTTTGTTTGATACCTGAAACTTTACGGAAAACTAATCTAAGCCAGTATTCAACAGGTGATTTGATCAATCTTGAAACCGATTATTATGCCAAAGTGATTTACCAAAAGGGTGTTTAATGAAACATGAGTTTGATGCAGTAGATGATTTGATTGCGGATTTGAAACTTGGGAAAATGGTTATTTTGGTT
Organism: Pseudobdellovibrionaceae bacterium; assembly: GCA_044359815.1. Classification (GTDB taxonomy): domain Bacteria; phylum Bdellovibrionota; class Bdellovibrionia; order Bdellovibrionales; family Bdellovibrionaceae; genus JBIKLL01. The sequence continues at coordinate 16,079 of JBIKLL010000021.1, read as the reverse complement.
GATGATGAGGACAGGGAGAACGAAGGTGATTTGGTCCTTGCCGCCGATTTTGTGACACCTGAAAAAATTAATTTTATGATCAAAGAAGCTGGTGGCTTGGTGTGTCTGGCTTTGACTCAGGAGCAAATCGACAGGTTGCAATTACCATTGATGGTCCGTGAAGAACAAAATCACACACCTAATAAAACTGCCTTCACCGTCAGTATCGAAGCCGCAACTGGGGTCACCACAGGGATTTCGGCAGCAGACAGGGCTCGAACGGTGCGGGCAGCATCTAATCCATTGGCAAAACCCGGTGATGTTCATACGCCCGGGCATATCTTTCCGATCAGAGCACAACGAGGTGGTGTTTTAAAAAGAACCGGCCACACAGAGGGAAGCGTTGATTTAGCTCAGTTGGCTGGTTGCAATCCAGCGGCTGTTATTTGTGAAGTTATGAATGACGATGGGACAATGGCCCGAGTTCCTGACTTGCAAAAGTTTGCTAAAAAACATGGTATTAAGATCGGCACCATTGTTGATTTGATGCAGTACCGATTGTCCCGCGAAATATTGGTAGAAGAAATTTATACAGCGCCCTTTGAGAGCCCTCAGTTTGGTCAATGGACGGTCAGGGTTTTTAAAAACAAAATTGATGATCAGGAACACTTAGTGTTCCAAAAGGGCGAAATTTTAAAAAACGAAGAAACTTTGGTAAGGGTGCAGCTTGATTCCTACACCAGGGATTTGCTGACGTTTATGCAAAATGGCCCAGATAATTTAAAGCTTTCTTTGGAAAAGATTAATTCAGAGGGCAGGGGTGTTTTGTTGCTGCTTCGAGGCAATAATCAAACTGGTGGCTTAACTAGTGAAATTAAAACCTTTAGCCACAGGGATATGGATGCAAGGGATTATGGAGTGGGCGCTCAAATCCTTCGACAAATTGGTATTAAGCAAATTAAACTTCTGTCAAACAGGCCAGAAAAAAAGGTAGGCATCAAAGCTTTTGACCTTGAAATTGTCAGAACAATTTCACTAGACAACAACGAAAGTGGAGAATTTCTTAAAGATGAGCAAAGCAGCCAAGGGCAAGACCAAGCAAAGTCAGAAGATTCTAAAAATCGGAGTGGTAACTTCCAAATTCAATAGCGAAATCACTGAAAAACTTCAGCAAGGTGCGCTTTTTTATCTGCACAGATTGGGTAAACAAGTAATAGTTCATTCAAGCAATGTTCCCGGAGCTGTGGAAATCCCATTGGCCTGCAAAGCTTATTTTGAGAGTGGTTATGACGGGGTCGTTGCTTTGGGCTGCGTGATTCGCGGTGAAACTTCGCATTATGATTATGTTTGTTCCAGTGTAGAGCGTGGGGTTACCCAGTTAATGCTTGAATACAAAAAGCCCATTGGATTTGGAGTTCTGACCACAGAAAATGAGGATCAGGCATTGGCTCGCGCAGGCGGAGCCATGGGTAACAAGGGCGCAGAAGCTGCTGAAGTCGCAGTTGAAATGATCAAGGTTCTTAAAGAAATCAAAAACAATGCAAAATAGCTCTAATGATTCTGACGAAAAACCGTTTTCGACGACGGCGTGGCTTTTAGAAAGCAAAAAACGCCGGCGCGAAGTTGTGGTGATTTTTTGTTTGGCATCGCTGTTTTTGTTGCTGACTTGGTTTGAAATCAGACTTTTTGGTATCAGTCAGCAACTGCCTTTTGTGCATTCGATTTTTTTCTTTGGTTTGGTTAATTTCAATATTGTCATTTTGTTGCTGCTTCTGTTTTTAATTTTCAGAAACGTCGTAAAAGTTTTTGTTGAAAGGCGTGGGCGGATTTACGGAAGCTCCCTAAAAGCAAAACTGATTGCGGCTTTTGTTGCTTTTAGCACAATCCCAACGATGCTGTTGTTTATCACCTCAGTGTTTTACATCAATTCCAGTTTTGATAAATGGTTTAGCGTCAAGATGGCTGGAGTTTTAAAAAGTTCCTTGGAAGTCACAAACGCATATTATTTTAACGCCAAAAAAAAGAACTACCACTTTGCCCATCAAATTGCATCGCAGGTCAGGGGCATTTCGGGTAGGGAGCCAATTAAAAAAACAATTTCAAAACTGAGGCACCAGTACAGTTTGGATTCAGTTGAATACTACCCGTCATTGTTAGGATCTCGAGAATTAGTGATTTCTGATGACGAAACCATCCCCTTGATTCCGCCTGTTTCCCTGGAGTTTCTGCAAAAAGGCGTCAAGGCCAAGGTTGATGCCAGTTTGATTCATCAATTTGGTGATGGGAATCTGGTGCGTGTGATCGTGCCCATTGCTGAAAAATCTGAAAAAGGCGCCATCGTGGTCAGCAGTTTTGTGCCTCTTTCGCTGACGGCTAAAATGAATGATATTTCATCGGCCTATGACGAATTCAAAGACATAAATCCATTAGAATATCCCATCAAATCAATTTATCTGATCGTTTTGGTATTAATGACCCTAGTGATTTTGTTAGCGGGCAGTTGGTTTGGATTTTATCTGGCCAAGCAATTATCAATTCCGCTTGTCCAGTTGGGCAAGGCTACCAAAAGGGTTGCCACTGGAGATTACACTCCTGTGTTGATTAAAACAGGCAGCGAAGAAATTTATTCTTTGGTCGAAAACTTCAACCAGATGACGGATAATCTGGCTAAATCTGAACGTGAAGTTCGAAATGCCAATGACAATCTGAAGCAGACTTTGTCAGATCTGGATAAATACAATCGATACATCGAAGTGGTTTTAAAAAACGTCAGCGCCGGTGTGATCTCGGTTGATCAAAACGGCAAGATCACCACATTGAATCGTCGAGCTGGAAATCTGTTAAAAATTGAGCCAACAAAATTTATCGGCAGACCTGTGCGTGAATTGTTAACCCTTGAGTATTTTAGAACTTTTTCAGCTTTGCTTAAAACCATGCAAGAGCACAAAATCGAAAGTGTCCAAAAGGAAGTTAAGGTCAATGTTCAGGGTGAGTCCATTCCGTTTCAGTTAACGTTGTCACTTTTGAAGGACGACAGGGGTGTCGAAGTCGGAAAGATTTTGGTTTTCGATGATATGACACCGATAGTGAGCGCGCAAAGGTCAGCTGCTTGGACAGAAGTCGCCCGCCGAATCGCTCACGAAATTAAAAACCCACTGACGCCAATCAAGTTATCAGCAGAAAGACTGCTTAGAAAATTTGGTGATCAGGTTTCAGATCCTGTTTTCAAAGAATGCACGACCATGATTATCAGGCAAACTGAGGATCTTAAAAATCTAGTGAATGAATTTTCACAATTTGCCAGACTGCCTCAGGCCAGACCGGTAGTCGCAAACATTAACAACACTATTACTGAAGCAATTGCTGTTTATAAAAATGCACAGTCTGGTGTAGATATAGTTTATGAACCACAGAACGATATTCCCGACTTTAAGTTTGACCCTGATCAAATAAAACGTGCATTGGTTAATCTGGTCGACAATGCCGTTGCTGCTGTTATGAGTGAGGCAGAGAAACGGGTAGAGGTCGCCACCAATTTTGACGCAGATCTAAAGATCTTAAAAATCACAGTGAGCGACACGGGTGTTGGAATTCCGGCACAGTTAAGGGCTCGTGTTTTTGAGCCCTATTACAGCACCAAGGAAAATGGTACAGGACTGGGGTTAGCTATAGTAAAAAGAATTATTGAAGATCACAGTGGTTTTATCAGAGCATTGGCTCATTCGCCCAAAGGCACAAGGATGTTGATTGAATTGCCTGTCAGCGAAGTCGATGCCTGGAAACCAGGCGAGCGAACATCAGGATAATCGGAGTCTAAAATGAGTCTCAAAGTCAGACCTGCAAAAATTTTAATAGTCGATGACGAACAACCCATCAGAGAGGTGCTTTCTGGATCCCTTCGCGACGAAGGACATGTTGTGATGTCTGCAGCTGATGGTGAAGCTGGGTTAAAAGCTATGCGCGAATTCAATCCTGAAATCGTTTTTTTGGATATTTGGATGCCCGGAAGCATGGATGGAATCGAAGTTTTAAATCAAGCTCGCAGTAAATTTCCGAACATTGATTTTGTCATGATTTCGGGACATGGAACTATCGAAACAGCAGTTAAGGCCACTAAACTTGGCGCCTGGGACTTTATCGAAAAACCTCTTTCGATGGATAAGATTTCAATCGTAATTTCTAACATTTTACAGCTGCAGGGTGAAAAAGAAGAAAAGCAAACTTTGCTAAATAAGCTTCGCAAAAGTATTGCGCTGATTGGTGAGACATCTCAAATGGTTTCACTCAAACAATCCATTGCCAGATGTGCGCCTTTACAGGTTCCGATCCTGCTGACTGGTGAAAAGGGAACGGGCAGGCATTTGATCGCACAGAATATTCATTACCTCAGTCAGCGTGCAGGCAGACCCTTAGTTGAAATTCATTGTTCAAATTTGGCCGAGGACTTGATTGATCCAGAACTTTTTGGGTTTGAAAAAGGCGCTTTCGCAGGTGCTGAAAGAACTCAAAAGGGAAAACTGGAGTTAGCGCAGGGGGGAACAATATTTCTTGATGATATTTCTGATTTGTCATTAACGGCTCAGGACAAATTTATTAAAATTTTGACTGAAAGATCATTCACAAGGCTTGGTGGGGTTGAGTCCATCAATGTCGATGTCAGAATCATTGTAGCAACGTCTCAGGATCTGAAGAAAAAGGTTTCTGAAGGCCGGTTTCGCGAGGAATTGTTAAATAAGTTAAATGTGATGGCAATTCAAGTCCCGCTGTTAAAGGATCACCCAGAAGATATACCGGCTTTGGTTGCGCATTTTAGTGATGCTACGTCAAAAGAAGGCGGGTTTGATAAAAAGGATTTTTCAGCAGCTGCTCTGAAATTAATGATGGAGCATTCTTGGCCAGGTAATGTGCGAGAACTAAAAAACTTTATTGAAAGAGCTTATATTTTAACTCCAACAGAATTTATAGATGTGCATGATTTGCGATTTGCAGGGTTGGATTTACAGGCCAAGGGAGGCTCTGGCAATGAGCTGCCGTCTTTCCGTGATGCCCGAGCACAGTTTGAAAAGGAATACCTTGTTAAAAAAATTGCAGAAAATAGCGGAAATATTTCCCGCACAGCTGAAATGATCGGTCTTGAACGCAGTTATTTACACCGTAAGATTAAATCTTTCGGTATCGAAGTACAAAAAGGACAAGAAGAAACATGAAATGGTCACAGACTTTTATTTTTACACTCAAAGAGGCCCCTCAGGATGCTGAGATTCCATCACACAAATTAATGATAAGGGCCGGCTTAATGAAAAAGCTGGGGCCTGGGCTTTATACCTACGGAAATTTATTGCTTAGAAGCATTAGAAAATTTGAAAACATAGTTCGTGAAGAACTTAATAAACGTGGCTGTATAGAAATTTTGATGCCTATGGTACAGCCCCGAGAAATTTGGGATGAATCACAACGGTGGGACCAAATGGGTGCAGGGCTTCTGAAATTTAAAAATCGCAATGACCATTGGTATTGTTTGGGCGCCACGCACGAAGAAGTCGTTACGGATTATGTCAGACATGATGTGAAATCCTATAGACACCTTCCTAAAAATATTTATCAAATTCAAACAAAATACCGCGATGAAATCAGACCTCGCTTTGGACTTATGAGAGGGCGTGAATTTATCATGAAGGACGCCTACAGTTTCGATTTGGACAAGGAAGGCGCTCTTAAGAGCTATCAATCAATGTATGATGCCTATAAAGCCATCTTTTCCAAAATCGGTGTGGACTATCGAATCGTGCAGGCAGACGCTGGAAATATCGGGGGTTCTCAGACCCACGAATTTCAATTGCTGGCTGAAGCTGGTGAAGACGCCTTGCTGGTCAGCGACAGTTCAGATTTTGCAGCAAATGTGGAAGTCTGTCCTGCCATTGATGCTCAAGAATACAATTCATCTGAAGCCGAAAAACCGACAGAAAAATTTGCGACGCCAAAACAAAGGACAATAGCGGATTTGTCCAAATTTACGTCGGTGCCAGAAAAAGAATTGGTCAAAACTTTATTTTTTAATGCCAATGATGGATCAGATCCCAAGGATAAAATTTTTAAACCAATTGCTGTGTTGTTGAGGGGCTCTGACGAACTTAATCCTATAAAACTAAAAAACTTGTTAGGCATTATTAATCCGCCGCCAATGCTGACGGATGAAGAGGTAAAAAAAGTTACGGGAGCTCTGCCTGGCAGTTGCGGCCCAGTGGGCTTACAAATTCCAATTTATGCGGATAATGGAATCAAAGGATTTAAAAACTATATTGTGGGCGCCAACCAAGACGATTTTCATATAAAAAATGTTAATCACGAAAGGGATTTTAAAATCACTAAAATGGCTGATCTCAGAATGGCCAAGGCGGGTGACAAAGACCCATCTGGTAAAGGCAGTTTGAAATCCTATCGAGGGATCGAAGTTGGGCATGTTTTTTATTTGGGAACTTTGTACGCAAAAAAACTTAATGCCAACTACTTGGATAAAAACGGCAAAGCTACCCCTGTTGAAATGGGCTGTTACGGGATTGGTGTGACTCGTACCGTGCAGGCCTGCATCGAACAATGCCATGATGCCGATGGAATTATTTGGCCCAAAAGCTTAGCCCCATTTCATGTGCATATTTGCAACTTGGATCCTTCTGAAAAATCAATTTCTGATTACTGTGCGCAACTGACAGCAGAGCTGGAATCCAAAGGTGTGGAAGTTTTTGAAGACGACAGGGACGAGCGTCCGGGTGTGAAATTTAAAGACGCTGATCTGTTAGGATTCCCGGTCCGAATAGTTGTAGGTAAAAAAGGTTTTGAAGCAGGCCAAATCGAAGTGGTAAGCAGAAAAACTAAGAACGTTGATAAACTAAATCCCAATCAGGTATTTCAAAAAACTTTGGCGATTTTAGAAAGCCTATGAAACTAAATAACAAATCGGCTCCGCTTAAAAATCCTTTGTGCGTGGCTTTAGATGTCGATGATATTAGTGTGGCACTGAAATTGGCCGCAGACTTGGCCGACACAGTTGGTGGATTTAAAATTGGCCCCAGGCTCGTATTTAAATACGGGGCTCAAATCATCAAACAATTGTCACACAAACTACCTGTGTTTGTTGATTGCAAGTTTTTTGATATCCCTTCGACAATGGAAGCTTCTGTGAAAGCAGCGGCTGATGCTGGCGCTTCTTTGATCACTATTCATGCTTTGTCAGGAATTAAAGCTATGAAGGCTCTTTCAAAAATACAAAGCCAGTACCAGGATTTAAAAATCCTTCCTGTGACAGTGTTAACGTCATGGACTGATTCGGATCTTCAAAACAACTTCAAGTTTCAAACAACATCAGACCTAGTCAAGAGCCTGTGTTCAGATATTCAAAATGCGGGTTTGAATTCTGTGGTTTGTTCTGCCCTTGAATTGGAAATAGCAAAAAGCTTTGGATTTTATTCAGTCACTCCAGGGATACGATTTGATTTGCAAGAAACGTCTGACCAAAGCCGAACGATGACACCGATGGAAGCCATTAAAAAAGGCTCTAATGTTTTAGTCGTTGGCAGACCCATAATAGAGGCTCCTTCTCCCAGGGAGGCAGCCATTGATTTTATGACTGCAATCTATTAATAAATTTGAAACCTGTTCACTGATTTTTTAATCTGTTGTTAGAGCAGTGAAAAATTTGATAATCCCAACCCCTATGAAAGAGCGAATCGTTATTGGCATACATGCAGTGAATGAATGTTTGAAAATCAGGCCACGGTCTGTTTCGAACATATGGTTTCAGGATAAATACGAACGCAATGCCGAACTGAACAAAATTTTTGAAACTTCTCGAAAACTTAATATAAAGTCTGAAGTTAAAAATTCACAGATACTGGAAAAGTTCGCTAAAACCCATCAAGGGGTGGCTTTGTTTTGCAAAGATCAGCCAGAATGGAACGCTGAGTCTATATATGGTGCTGATGGCCAAGTACTGATGCTCGATGGGATTGAAGACCCTCATAACCTGGGTGCAATATTCAGAACGGGATGGCTTATGAAAGTTAGTGGCATCATCGTTCCTCAAGACAGAGCAACAGGTTTAACACCCATCGTTCACAAATCAGCTTGCGGTGGTGTAGAGCACGTTCCCATTTTACAAGTCCCATCCTTTTCACCCACGATTCAGGACCTAAAAGAACAAGGTTTTTGGGTATTTGGTCTTTCACATAAAGCTAAAAAAACTCTGTTTGATGTGCAGATTCCTGAAAAAATAGTTTGGGCATTAGGGGCCGAAGATTCAGGTCTCAGAACAACAACTGAAAAACTATGTGATGAACTTATAAGCATTCCTCAAGCTGATCCCAACGCCAGCTTCAATGTTTCGGTCACTGCTGGTTTAGTCTGTTTTGAATATTTCAAAAAATTCAGAGCACAAGCGTTCAAAAAGCCTTAATTTTTTATCTTTGACTACCCCATCTAATTTCTTTAGTAATTGTCACTTCGTGGTGCTGGCTTAGCTCAATTGGTAGAGCAGCTGATTTGTAATCAGCAGGTTGCGGGTTCGAGTCCCATAGCCAGCTCCAGTTATTTTGAGAGTGAAATCTCAAAGGAATTTTAAAAATAAGCGGCATCCTAATAAACATGGAGGGATGCCCGAGTGGCTAAAGGGGGCAGACTGTAAATCTGCTGACTTACGTCTACGAAGGTTCGAATCCTTCTCCCTCCACCAATATTGGGATGCAATGTGGGTTCGAAGTTTTGAAAAAGAGCGGGAGTAGCTCAATTGGCTAGAGTATCAGCCTTCCAAGCTGAGGGTTGCGGGTTCGAGACCCGTCTCCCGCTCCAAATATGGCCCATGTAGCTCAGTGGTAGAGCACACCCTTGGTAAGGGTGAGGTCGTCGGTTCGGCTCCGATCATGGGCTCCAAATCTGTGGAACTTAGGATTTTGAGCAGAGTTGGCTAAAATTATGATTGAGGATTGAAATTTTTGGTTATAGAACCAAAAGGTTAAAAATTTTAGAAAAATAAATTTGTTTTTAGAAAAAACAACCGGAGGATTTACATGTCAAAAGAGAAGTTCAACAGAAACAAACCCCACTGCAATATCGGTACTATTGGTCACGTCGATCATGGTAAGACGACACTAACAGCGGCGATCACATCAACTTTAGCAGCGGAAGGTAAAGCGCAAGCTCTTAGCTACGACCAGATTGATAAATCCCCTGAAGAAAAAGAGCGTGGTATCACAATTTCTACCACTCACGTAGAATACGAAACAGAAAAACGTCACTATGCGCACGTTGATTGCCCAGGACACGCCGATTATGTGAAAAACATGATCACTGGTGCCGCTCAGATGGATGGAGCAATTTTAGTTGTTTCAGCAGCTGACGGTCCTATGCCTCAAACTCGTGAACATATTTTGTTGGCTCGCCAAGTTGGTGTTCCAGCCCTTGTTGTGTTTATGAACAAAGTAGACATGGTTGATGACAAAGAACTTTTGGATCTAGTTGAGCTTGAAGTTCGTGAGCTTTTAACTAAGTACGAATTTCCTGGCGACAAGATTCCAATAGTTAAAGGATCGGCTCTTAAAGCGCTTGAAGGCGACACATCTGAAATTGGCAGACCTGCAATCAAGAAATTGATGGAAGCTTGCGATGCATATATTCCGCAACCTCAAAGGGCTGTCGAAAAAACATTTTTGATGCCTATCGAAGACGTTTTTTCAATCTCTGGTCGTGGAACAGTTGTTACTGGCCGTGTTGAAAGAGGAATCGTTAAAGTGAATGAAGAAGTTGAAATCGTGGGTATTAAGCCAACTACTAAAACAGTTGTGACTGGTATCGAAATGTTCAGAAAACTTCTTGATGAAGGTCAAGCTGGCGACAACTGCGGTGTTTTACTTCGTGGTACCAAAAAAGAAGAAGTTGAACGTGGACAAGTTCTTGCTAAGCCAGGAACCATTAAGCCTCATAAAAAATTCAAAGCAGAAGCCTATATCCTTACAAAAGAAGAAGGTGGAAGACACACTCCATTTTTTAACGGATACAGACCTCAGTTTTATTTCAGAACTACGGATGTAACTGGTGTTGTGACTCTTAAAACAGGAACAGAAATGGTTATGCCCGGTGATAGAATTGAATTGAACGTAGAACTTATCGCCCCAATCGCAATGGAAAAAGAACTACGATTTGCGATTCGTGAGGGTGGAAGAACTGTTGGTGCAGGAGTTGTTACAGAAATCGTTGAGTAATCTATTGCCCAATTTGATGTAAAAAATGCTTTGTGGGGGTGCTAAATCAGGCATCCCCATAGCTATTTAAGGGGTTAACAGGGTAGTAGCTCTAACGGTAGAGCGAACGACTCCAAATCGTTAGGTTGCAGGTTCGAATCCTGCCTGCCCTGCCAGTTTAAGTGATTGTTTGTTGTTTAGGAGAATGAATGGATAAAACAAATTCGAAATTAATGACTTTGTGTTTTGCGATAGCGTCAGCACTGGTTGGACTTTCAATTCATCTGTTGATCAAAGCTTTTGCGGGAGCCTTTGGAATTATTGCCAGATTTGCAGATTCAGATTTAGTTAGACACGGACTGCCTGTCGGTATTGGTCTGGCGATGTTTGTAGCTCTTCAGTTTAATCCCAAGGTTTTGGCCTGGGGGGATGAAGTCGTTAGCGAAATTCGAAAAGTAGTATGGCCGTCACGTAAAGACACAACAGCAATGACTATTGTAGTTGTGATTATGGTGTTGATTTCAAGCGTGATCATAACCAGCTTTGATTTTTTGTCTGGTTATGTGTTGAACGTGTTGATGAGGTAATGGAGTGAACATGGATAAAAAATGGTACATTATTAACGTTCAAACTGGTTGTGAAAACACTGCCAAATCAGCCATCGAAGAACGAATTAGAAATCATAAATTAGAAGAATCTTTTGGCGAAATTTTAATCCCAGCCGAAAATGTAGTTCAGTTGGTTAAAGGTCAGAAACAAACTAAATCTCGAAAGTTTTTCCCTGGGTATATTTTTGTAAACATGGTTATGAATGATCAAACTTGGCATTTGGTCAGAAATTCATCGAAAGTCAGCGGATTCGTAGGTGGCAAAGTCAAACCACCGGAAGTCCCTGAAGCAGAAGTTTTACGTGTGACTCAGCAGATGGTTGGTGGCGCTGAAAAGCCAAAACCAAAAATCAAGTTCTCACAAGGTGAAAACGTTATGGTTGTTGATGGACCATTCAGTAATTTTAATGGAACCGTTGAAGAAATTAACGAAGAAAAAGGCAAGGTTAAGGTTTTGGTTTCTATATTTGGCAGACCAACACCTGTTGAATTGGACTTTATCCAAGTGGAAAAGGCTTAGTCGTCAGTAGTGTGAAGCGCCGAAAGCGCGTTGAAATTTATTATTTAAGCTAAGGAATAATCTTTAGCGCAACCCTAATGTAGGAGTGGGTATGGCAAAAAAAGTAACTGCGATGATCAAATTGCAGATTCCGGCAGGGAAGGCAAATCCAGCGCCTCCCGTTGGACCGGCACTCGGACAACATGGGGTAAACATAATGGAATTCTGTAAACAGTTTAATGCCCGAACTCAAAAGTTGGGCGATGATGTGATTCCGATCATCATCACTGTTTATCAAGACCGTTCGTTTACCTTCATTACAAAAACTCCGCCAGTGTCAAATCTGCTGAAAAAGGCAACTAAGATTCAATCAGGATCTAAAATGCCTCAGAAGGACAAAGTTGGAAAAGTGAAGATGACAGACGTAAAGGCAATCGCCACAACAAAAATGCCTGATCTTAATTGCATGAAAATTGAATCAGCAATGTCACAGGTAGTGGGCACAGCAAAAAGCATGGGCCTAGAGGTTCAGGAGTAATTATGGCGGGAAAAAGATATAAAGAAGCAATTAAAAAAGTAGAAAACAAAATTTATAAAACTCCGGACGCAATTAAGTTGTTGCTGGAAACTGCAACAGCGAAATTTGATGAAACTGTTGAAGCAGCAATCAGACTAGGTGTTGATCCAAAACAAGGTGATCAGCAGGTTCGAGGAGCTATTGCATTGCCTCACGGTCTTGGGAAGCAAGTTCGAGTGATCGTGTTTGCGAAAGGTCCTAAGGAAGCTGAAGCAAAAAATGCAGGAGCTGATTTCGTCGGAGCTGAAGATTTAGTTCAAAAAATCAACGATGGTTGGTTGGATTTTGATAAAGCAATTGCAACACCAGATATGATGGCTGTTGTTTCGAAAGTTGCTAAAGTCCTAGGACCTAGGGGTTTGATGCCAAATCCAAAAGTTGGAACAGTTACCATGAATGTTGGTGAAGCAGTATCAGCTGAAAAAAAAGGTAAGCTTGATTTCAGAGTGGATAAAGCGGGAATCGTGCATGCAGGTATCGGCAAAAAATCTTTGGGAGCTCAGAAAATTCAGGAAAATTTTGAAGCATTGATGGGCTCAGTGGTTAAGGCTAAACCTTCAACCAGCAAAGGTATTTATTTGAGATCCATTTCTTTGGCTTCAACAATGGGCCCTGGAATTAAAATTGAAACCAGTCAGTACACTTCAGAAAAGAGTGCTGATTAAATAAATTAAAATCCGCCGTCGGAGACAGTTGGGGCTTTAAAAAGCTTAAAAATTTCACCCTACCGAGACAGCAGGAAGTTGAAAGACGACCTTACTGACGGCAAAACTGATGAAAGGAGGAAAGCTATGATTACTCGAGCAGATAAAGAGCAAGAGGTTCAACAATTGACGGATCGTTTTCGTCGATCAAAGGCTGCCTTTCTTGTCGATTTCAAAGGTATGAAAGTTGAGCAGGTCACAAACCTACGCAAAAAACTTTTCCCGTTGGAAGCCGAAATGAAGGTTGTCAGGAACACTTTAGCTCGAAGGGCTGTAAAAGAATTTCCAAAAGTTGATGCAGCAATTGGAAAAGCTTTTGTAGGAACTAATGCCCTGATTTTTGCTTATGGTGATGTGGCATCGCCTGCGAAAGAGCTCTCAGCTTTTGCAAAAGATGTCGAAATGTTCCAGCTAAAAACTGGTTACATGGACGGTCAGCAGCTTGATGAAAACAAAATCAAGTTTTTGGCAACATTGCCTTCAAAGGACGTTTTGCGTGCGCAATTATTGGGCGTATTGCAGGCTCCAGCGACAAAACTGGCTCGTACATTGAAAGAAGCTCCGGCTTCGCTCGTGCGCGTGCTTGCAGCTAAAAAAGAATAGAAATTTATTAATTAACTTAATGGGGCTTTGCCCGAAAGATTTAAAGGAGACTATATGTCATTAACAAACGATCAATTAGTAGAAGAGTTATCAAAGAAAACAGTTCTGGAAATTGCAGAACTTGTAAAAATGCTTGAAGACAAATGGGGCGTATCCGCGGCAGCTCCTGTTGCAGTAGCAGCAGTGGGTGGTGCAGCAGCTGGTGGAGCACCTGCTGAAGAAAAAACAGCATTTGATGTAATCCTTAAAGATGCTGGTGCAAACAAAATCAATGTTATCAAAGAAGTAAGAGCATTGACTGGTTTGGGATTAGCTGAAGCTAAAGCTCTGGTCGAAGGCGCGCCAAAAACAGTTAAAGAAGGCGTGACTAAAGAAGATTCAGAGAAAATGAAAAAGCAGCTTGAAGCAGCTGGTGCAAAAGTAGAAGTCAAATAATTGAATCTTTGCTTAGGCAGAAAACAGTTGTTTTCTGCCTGCTGGAAAGATTTCCATCAGTGGGGTTTAAAGCTTCCTCCGCCAAAAGAGCTTTGTATGAATTATTTTTTAACCTACGGTTAATAACTGTAGCGCTATCTAAGGAGTACTCATGCAAACGCATGCCCCTGTTACAGCATCGAATCTGAGAATTCGAAAATCATTTGCTAAAAACAAGCAGGTAATCACCATCCCAAACCTGATAGAATTGCAAAAGAGTTCCTATGAACAATTTCTGCAAAAAGATGTTGATACTGACAGAAGACAAGATGCCGGTCTTAACGGAGTTTTCAAATCTGTATTTCCAATTTCGGATTTTAATAATACCTCAAGCCTTGAATTCGTATCTTACACATTAGAACCCCCGAAATACGACGTCGATGAATGCCGTCAGCGTGGGATGACTTTCGCAGCTCCAATCAAGGTGACATTGCGTTTGATCGTATTTGATGTTGATGAGGAAACAGAGGCTCGCTCCATCAGAGATGTTAAGGAGCAGGAAGTTTACTTGGGTGAAATCCCTCTGATGACTGCTAACGGATCTTTTATTATTAACGGCACAGAGCGAGTTGTTGTTTCTCAATTGCACAGATCTCCGGGCGTATTCTTTGATCACGATGGTGGAAAAAACAACACTTCGGGTAAACTTATTTATTCAGCCCGAGTGATTCCTTATCGTGGGTCTTGGTTGGATTTTGAATTTGATCAAAAAGATCTGATTCATGTCAGAATCGACAGGCGCCGTAAGTTCCCAGTGACAATCCTATTAAAATCATTGGGCTACAATGTCGAACAGTTACTTGAGTATTTTTATGACCTTGACGAAGTATATGTAAAAAACAAAAAGCTCTACAGAAAATTAGATATCGAAAGAATGGCTGGCCAAAGAGCCCAAGTAGATATCGTTGATTCAAAAACTGGCGAAACTTTAGTTAAGGCTGGACGAAGAATCACCAGAGCTGTTGTTAAAAAAGTTCAACAGTTGGGTTTAAAAGAATTAGAAGTCACTCCTGAGGATTTGGAAGGCAAAGTATTAGGAAAACCACTTATTGACGAATCCACTGGTGAAATCATTGCTGATGCCAATAATGAGTTAAATAAAGAACACATCTTTAAAGCTATTGCGGCTGGGATAGATGCATTTTATTTAATTTTCTTTGATGGTTTGTCAGTAGGTCCTTATCTGAGAAACACTTTATTAACAGACAAAGTTAACAACAAAGAAGAAGCCTTATTAAAAATTTACCAACATCTAAGACCTGGCGAGCCTCCAACATTGGAAGCTGCTACTGGCTTTTTCCAGAGATTATTTTTTGATCCAGAAACTTATGATTTATCAGAAGTAGGTAGGATTAAAATCAATCACAAGTTCGGTATTTCGATGGAAGAATGTCCTCCATCACACAGAACTTTGACATTAAAAGACATCATGTCGACTGTGAAGATGCTTATTGACCTGAAAAACGGTCGAGGCGTTGTGGACGATATCGATCATTTAGGTAACAGACGTGTCAGATCAGTTGGTGAATTGCTGGAAAATCAATACCGAATTGGTTTGGTCAGAATGGAAAGAGCCATTCGCGAAAGAATGAGTCTGCAAGACGTTGAAACAATGATGCCTCACGATTTAGTGAACGCAAAACCAGTGAACGCTGTGGTGAAAGAATTTTTCGGTTCTTCTCAGCTTTCACAGTTTATGGATCAAACGAACCCTCTTTCTGAGATCACTCACAAAAGAAGATTGTCAGCTTTGGGCCCAGGCGGTTTGACAAGAGACCGTGCGGGTTTCGAGGTTCGAGACGTGCATCCAACTCACTATGGCCGTATTTGCCCAATTGAAACTCCAGAGGGACCAAACATTGGTTTGATAGCCTCTTTGGCAACTTATGCGCGAATTAACAGCTATGGATTTATTGAAACTCCCTACCGTGCGGTGAAAGAAGCAAAAGTATCATCGGAAATCACTTATATGTCGGCACTTGAAGAGCAAGGACATAAAATTGCTCAAGCAGCAAGAGACGGTGAAATCTCTCAGATCAAAGCACCAAAAGTTATTTGTCGAATCAACGGTGAATACGAAAACACTCCAAAGGAAAGCGTTTCTTTGATGGACGTGTCGCCGAGTCAGTTGGTTTCAATCGCAGCCAGTTTGATTCCGTTTTTGGAACACGATGACGCCAATCGAGCCTTAATGGGTTCGAACATGCAAAGGCAAGCAGTTCCATTGTTGAGATCTCGTGCGCCATTGGTTGGAACTGGAGTAGAAAGACTTGTTGCTAGAGACTCTGGAACATCAGTTGTTGCTACAAATGATGGTATCGTTGAGGAAGTGGATGCTTCAAGAATTGTAGTTCGAAGGCTGGCAAAGGGCGGAGAGCTGGGTGCCAATGTCGATATCTACAATTT
>JBIKLL010000080.1:0-12431 GCA_044359815.1 Pseudobdellovibrionaceae bacterium | reverse complement strand
AAGCTTTTCCATCAGCTCCATGGGTGTCATCTTTATAGCAGACGTCCCATCATCCCAAGGCTTTTTGAACTTGTAGATCACGTCTCCGGCGGCAGACAGCGAGAGTCTTTCTTCACTGACCGCAGGACGGGCGATGTACCTGCAGATTCTTTCAAGCTTCGTGCGCTCAAGAGCTTTGGTGGCAACACCTGCGTGCAGAGAGAAGCCAGAGTTTTTCACCACCAATCCAGCATCGCATTCCCATGCATTTCGACTGGCATTTACAGATACCCAAAGACAGAGGCCGCAAATATTGCGATAGATGCTTGTCGAAATTGGAATGGTAAATATCCACAAGAAATAATTTTTTGTTGTTTTGAGCAAGCCGATTATGAGATTTATAAATCGCTAGTTTAGCCTGCAGAGATTTTAGTTAAAAAACAGGGTTTTGAAATTCGTTTTACGATAACAACTCCGCAAACTACCACTACAATAATAGTCCCAGTCGCAGTACCGATGATAAATCCTAATTCAGAATTACCGAAATAGGTTCCGATTTTCATACCTGTTGCGCCACTGGCTGCAATAAATAGGGCAATTTGCTCTTTTACAAAGTTTGTTTTTATATAAAGTCTTTCTTTAGCGTCAGCCAAATTAGCAAACTTGGGGACGGCGTCTGGCTTGTGCATGTATAATGCGCTGATCACAGTGTCCAGGTCCGATTCGTATTCACCATCGTTTAGGTAGCTTTTAATTTTGTCAGCAGAAAGCGCAATGTTTTGTTTGATATCATTAGAAAGTTTTGAAACTTGATTCCAGTACGGTTTAAGATTTGATTTCATAAAATTTCCTTTCTAATTAGAACTGTTATAAGCAAAATGCGGACTCATCTGGGTTTAGATATAGGATACCATAGGTGTATAACTTTTAACTAATGTGACGGTTCTGGGTGAGTAGGCATCGACCAGAATTACGAGCTCGCATCAGGCTCGGGTAGGGAGTTCTATCCTTGTCACCTCATGCAATTGCAACTTCAGCGGCTGAGTTTCTCCAAGAATTGTGAACTGGCAAGATCAAAAATTTAAAATCTAATTTGTTGGCGTCGATTTTGTTTCAGGTGAATAAACTGGTTGCCACCCTCCTTCGGTTGGCGCTCCAGAATACTTTGACAAGGCATCTTCAGCTTTTTGTTTATGAAATTTTGCGATTTTTTCGGCACGATCTAAATATTCCTTTAGTACCTTCATTCTGTCGGCAGCGTTTTGCGAGTTTAACTTAATGAGTGTAACGTCAATAGTTCCTACTGGATTTCCGTCACGCAAATACGGAACAGTAACAGTTGATGGTTTTTTTGGATCGTCCGAAATTCGAAATACTAATTTTTCGGGGGACTTGGACATAGCTGTACGTGCTGATTGAGTAGCTTCAAGCGCTGACTCCGAAAGAATCTTAAGGCCCTTTGCCGTCCGATACCGAACTCCGCTGGATCCAGTTTGTTGCTCTATTCTGCCGTCGATATAAGCCCGTTTCACTTGTCCACCAAGTGTTTTTGAATCCACATAGTTCAAATCTTTATTCCAGGTGGAAAGCTCGTCAAAAGACATAAATTCGTCATAAAAACCATTTTGGGTGTGAAGTTTCATTCCTTTGGCAGCTTTAACATCAATGTAGTACGGAAGATCTACACCTTGCGCTCGCATCTGTAGATGGCGAAGGTGCGTAGTTTCATGTAGCAACGTGCCGTTAAGGGCAGTATTGCCGCTTAGGATTTCTTCAACGGGATAGAGAAACGTGGGTTTTTCGCCGGGGATGACCCCGCCAAGCATATTCTGTTCTAAAGATTTCATTTGTGGTGATACGACAATTTTCACATTATACTTATCAATAATATTTTGCAGGACCTTTGGATTATTGGGTCCTGATTCTATAACGAGCTGTCGACTAAAAAGACTATGGAGTGTCCCGAGCATCTTTGTGTCTGTTAATACAACGGGTTTTGCTTCAGCTGGCGCAGCGGATGGTTTAGGTTTTGATTCTGCAAAAAACTTTAATTCCATTTGCAGACGCTTTTCTGCATCATCTAGTTCCTTTTCGTAAATCTTTATTCTCTCTGTAATTCGTTGTCTTTCGATTGCTGAGGCTTTGGGCAATTCGGCTTCAGCAGCAATTTTAAATTCTTTCAGAACTCGAATTTCTCTTGTGGTATTATCTTGGCTCCTTTGAATCATTCCTGTATTAGTAAAATACTCATCAGGTAGCGCTGACATTTCCTCCTTCAATCGTTGAAGAATCTTTAATTTTTCTTCATTTTCAAAAATTCTGGAAGCTGCCGACTTTTTAAGAAGCTCATTTGTAGAATTGAGATCAGCTTTTGCCTTTTCAAGATACTCTTTTGCATTCTTTAAGCGAGCATCTATCATAATTGAGCTGGACTCTCGCAGCTTTGCAGGCGTGCCACCAATCGAAGGTGATTCGATTCGATATTTGATACCCTGTTTATCAAGCTCTTTGCCTACGATTTCTAAAGCTTCATTATTTAAATCGTTTAGTCTTTTTTTACTTTCAGCTGTGAGTGGTGATTTTTTAATTTCGTTCATCTCGCCAATTATCCCAGCCAATTTTTTTTCATTTGCACTCACAGTCGCAGCGAGTTCCGGGGACTGGCTTGGTGGTCTGTTCTTCAGATCATCAGCCGCTTCCGTTTTGAATATACGTACGTCTTTTGAATCGCCGGCTGATAGTGAAGTTGGTGGACGAGTTTTTGCTAATTTTAGAACAGCGCGGAGACCAATGAGGGCGGGGACAGATGCAAAAATCACGTTGGTTGTGCATTCTGCAGTAGACGCCTCTACAAAAATACCTTGCAGTTGAGTCGTTGGTTCGCATGACTTATTTTGTGCACTGGCAAAAAACTCCGGATTAAAACAGGTTTTACGAATCTGTTCAGCCAGAAGTCCAATTGAGCCAGCGGCAGATGCCCAGCCGAGCGCTTCTATACCAATATAGCCAATACGAGCGACCGTGCTAGTAGCTTTTGCGCCCTTAGCGAGCCACAAAGATTTTCCCAACAGGCTAGCCCCGCCTCCAAAGGTTAATCCTACTGTCGCAGCAAGTTCCGCATTTGCCGGTCCTTTTACGTACCGAGATTTTAATCGACACTGTAAGCCGTTTGCCAATTTTTCTCCATAGGAATCTACGTACGCAAGGGCTTGGCCTGAACTTGTTAGCGCCGCCTTATCATTTGAACTAAGATTGTAAGTTCCATTTTTTTTTCGACGATCACCAAAATAGGCTACTGATTTGTTGATATTATTTTTTGCTTTTGTCATTCCATCATTAAAATTCCTGTTGAATTTTTCGCTAGTCATATTCGGTTCGCTTGCCATACCAACAAGTAATTCGATCATTTCGTCGCGTCCGCCCATTGGAACTTGGGCAGCCATAGATTTTAATGCATAGTTTACTGCATTTATTTCCTCATCAACTTCGTTTTCTTTTTTGAAAAAGTATCGAGCGGAGTTGCCTTTCTCGCCCGGTGCTGTGCCCAGCATCAATTTTCGTTTTTTTTCAATAAGGGATGTGCGCATTTTAACCAGTTCAGACATAACAGGTTGTACACGTTGAAATTCGTCAAAAGCTACTTGCTGCAGTTCAGAAGCAAGCTTGGGATCTTTAAAATAGCCATTTAGGAATCTAGCGTGACATTGAGTCGCTTCATCACTGTTTTTTGCAACTTGTTGGAATATAACTTCTTCCATTGTATTTTCTATTTCAAGTAAAGATTTATTGCCGTTCGAGAGTTTACATTGCCTTGACAAAGTTTCGAGTTCCTCGGGAGAGGTTTGGGCGCATTGACTTTCGCTACCGAACCAGCCCATTACAGAGTCGTAGTTATTGATATCTTCTACAGATCCAAATGCGATAGAAGTAATAGAAAGAAATATGAGTATCATCATTAGTTTATTTCGGAAAAAGGCAGTTAAAAATCTAGTCTAGTAGCTGCCACAAAACATCGACCAAAGTCGCAATCAGAACGTCATTCGATTCATTTGAATCAATTCATTATCGATAGCTGAACTATTTCAAGGTTCATCATTAATTCAGGTGGCAGAGTCGGCCGGAATGGTTTCACACATCCTGTGTTCAACCCACTCGCGGGCGCTCGGGGCTGTCGCGCAAAAATGCCTTCATGGCATTTTTGCGAACCGGCAGTACGTTGACAGCCCAACTTCCACCACAATCACAGGTCCAATTCACGAAAAGCCTCTACAGCGAGGCGACGAGTGGGTGAGCGACTGAGGCGTAGTTCCGCTACGTCGCAAGTCGCGAATCCCATGAAGTCAACAATGCTGTAGAGTCTTTGCGTGAATTGGAGGTGACGGCCGGAATTGAACCGGCGTAAACGGTTTTGCAGACCGCTGCCTAACCACTTGACTACGTCACCCCGTGGGTCAGTGTTAAGCCCGAAATCTAGCTTTCTGAATCTTTGATGTCAATCAATGTCAGAGTCCCTATCATCAACTGTCATGGCCCGATTTAAGCGCTAAGGCTCGTTTAATCGATCAAAGTTTTTTACACACAAATCAAGGGCTTCCTCGACGTGATTCAGCTTTACCTCCGGGGAAAAGTCCAGATGTGCCAAAGTTTCTGCTACTTTTTTGGCAGCTAGCTTTCGGCGCTCTGATGTAAAAATCCATTTATCAAAAAGCTCTTGCGCCAAATACTCTAACTCCATTTCGTGGTTAATGGACGCCTTGTACTGATAAACTTGCTCAAGCTTTTCGGAAATTCTTAAACCCAAATGTTTTTTCTGAATGTGTTGATCCGTGTAGTGAATCAAATGAAATCGATCCACCAGCGGTCCACTGAGCCTTTGCAAATAACCTTTGCAACGGGTAGCCGAAAATCTGCAATTTAAAGGGCGGGCAACCGGTGTGTAGCTGCCACAGGGACATAAATTTGTGGTCGCAATGGGCAGTATTTCAATCGGGTACTGTTTGGCAATTCCACTGCGTGAAACCGTAAACTGAGAAGTCTCTAGGATTTCGCGCAGGGATTCCAAAATCGCTGGCTTAAATTCCAGCAATTCATCCAAAATCAAAACCCCCTTGTGGGCTTTGGCCAGTTCGCCAATAAAATTTTGTATACCACCACCCAAAAAAGCCGCCGGAGGTATACTGTGATGAGGTGCAATCACAGGCCTCCAGTTGATTTGATCCGGTGTCATCAGCAGGGTTTCGCTGATTTCAAAAATCTCGTCGGGCTTTAAAGGCGGTAAAAATGAATGAGTCGATTTTGCTAAAAAGGTTTTTCCGCTGCCAGCAGGTCCCGCCAACAAAATGGGATGTTTGCCGACGCAAATAATTTCGATCAACCTTCTTTGTTCATCACTGAATTTAAAATTATCAAAATTTCTGGGTCTGATCTGAAAATCCTTAGGCTGCAGCCTTTCATTGATTGGCAGGGGGGATTTGTCCTTCAGCTCAGTCACCTGCAGCAACTGATGGCGGCTGGGTTGGGCGCTGATGCCCGTAATTATTTTGAAATCATTTTTCAGCAAATGTGTTTCCAGATCATCAGGTTTTAACACAAAACCGTTTAACGAAAGCTCTCCGTAGATAAATGTGGTCTCATCCATCGCATAGGGCGAAGCCTGCTCTGTGGCCCAAACAATCCCCAGAGCCACGGCCAGCTCCAGGCCCCGCGAGTTTTTGCGTAAATGTTGGGGGCGCAGATTCACCAAAATAGTTTGATTGGCAGGGATTGAAAATCCGCTGTTTTTCAGGGCGCATTTGATCCTGACTGCACTTTCGCGAACGATCTGATCTGGTAAACCCAAAAATTGAATGCCTGGTAATCCCGGCAGCAAACTGATTTCGATTTCTAGAGGTTTGAGTTTTCGCCTATCCAGATAAAATGATTTTAGGTTCATGTGTTTGTCCTTTGTTAATGATTGCTGGGCAAACAAAATGCCAAGGACAACAGCGTTTAATGACTAACAGACATATAAATGGGTTCGGGAATCGGATCACCGGCGGGATTTCACACGGACAGCGGCCGCCAGAGTGGGGAGTTTTTTAGAATTCAAATTAGTCAAAAAACGGGCAGGTTATTGTAAATCAACTTTCAATTTAAGATCTGTCAGGAAAATTTATTTAGGTACAGAGGCTTTAAAATTTTGTTTATCCAACCAGGCGCAGTAACTGGGTAATGAATCAGGCTTCAGATGAACGATCTCAACCCCAATCCCACGAGTCAGGCCATTAGTATCCTGATCGCGAACCCATCGGACAGTTCCGACACCAGCTAATTCGCGAAAGGGATTGTGGTCGGCAATTTTTATCGAAAATTCAACGTGCTCGCCCTGAAAAGGCAAATCAAATTTATGAAACAGGTACAGACCACTGCGACCAAAACGAACCTCTTTTGATTCGGTTAGCTTATCAAACGTCGCAAAACGTTTTTCAATAATGGTTTTGATGGGTTTTGGTGGCGGGGTTTTCCAACCGTCATCGCGTCTGAGTAAGCTAAATTTAATGGCGTTTTTTATGGCTTCCGAATTAAATGGCTTTGCAAAAAAACCATCACATCCAATGTCCAACAATTCTTCCACGCTGCTTTCGGTGTATCCGCTGATGGCCAAGATTTTTGGATGCTGAGGATTTTTTTCGCGCAAAGCTTTGATCAGCTCTTGCCCCGTCATTACGGGCATTCGCAAATCAGTTAAAACCAGATGAAACTTTTCGGCCTCAGTTTTTGCCAAAGCGTCTTTGCCGTCTTGGGCTTCTTTGGCGTTAAATCCAAAGGCCTCAAACGTTTCTTTCAGAACCTCGCGCACATCCGGTTCATCATCTACGATTAAAATTGAAATATCCTGGGGTTTCATCGGCTTACAGGATAATCACAAGTTCTTGTCAGTGCTAGGCTTAACAGCCTGTTGCAGTGTGCAAAATGCAGATTCACAGCGACACTTGGCGCAAAATCTTTGTGATTGATAGGGGGTTTGGTTGCACATAACAATGTTTTTATGAGGGGTTTCTTAGTTTTTTTAATTCTGTTTTTGCCAGTTTTGTCGCCAGCAAAGCTCCTGGTAAAGGTAAGCGGTCAGCATTTTGATCAGACACAGACTTTGGGTGGGAAATTTTTAAAAAATCTGGGGATTTTGATTTTAGACGACACGGCTCAAAATCGACGGATGTTTTTAAATCGATCCCTACAGCCAGAAGGGATTTTTGATTTACCCCAAACTGAAAACCCAAATTTGGATTCTTATGTCGGATGGACTGGGGGATTTAACAATTGGGGGCAACAAGCCATTAACGTCAGCGAAGCTTGGCGGTATTCGCTGGGGAAAAATGTTAAAATTTTGATTTTGGATTCTGGGGTGGATAAAAATCACCCTGTGCTGAGTGGTAAAATTGCTTCGATTAAATCTTTTGTGACTGAAGCCAATTTGCCTTATCAGGGATTTGATCAGATTGGCCACGGGACCCATATTGCGGGGTTGGTAGCAGGTGATGATGGGATTGGTGTGGCCCCGCAGGCGCAATTGTTTGTTGCCAAGGTCTGTGACAATCACGAATGTCCCGAATCAAAAATTTACGAAGCCTTAGAATGGGGAATCCAAAACCAAGTCGACGTGATCAACGTCTCGCTGGGCCGATTTGTAACCAATGCGATTGAAAAATCAGCCATCGAAAAACTGATTTCCTTGGGTATCACAGTGGTCGCAGCAGCTGGTAATCAGGGGGCGTCCCAGGTGACTTATCCCGCTCGGTATCCAAATGTGATTTCAGTTGGAGCCAGCACCGGGCAATCGCAGGTTGCCGAATTTTCTAATCGTGGCGATCAAGTAGATTTATTGGCGCCGGGTGTGGGGATATTTTCAAGCTTTCCTTTGAATCTGGGCAATGTGTTTGAAGTGTTTGCCCATGGGAAAAATGAAATTTTTCAGATTCGGTTTGCCAGAATTATTGGAGTTTCAAAACCAGATTTAAATCTGAAGGGGCAATTGATTGATGTCCATCGGGGTGAAATTACCGATTACAAAGGCGTGGCACCAGAGGGCAAAATTGTTTTAATTCAATCAGACGTTGACGGTGCTCTCAGAAAAATCAAAATTGCCATGGCCTTTGGCTTTAAGGGTTTTTTGTTAGAACTGGATTCTGGGATTGGTCCTATCAATACGGGTTTTGGCTCTGACCCACTGGCGATTTCGGGCGTGGTGATCAGTCAGCAGACAGCACAAAAATTACGCGATTCTGGCTCGGCTTGGTCTATTGAATTTAATCACAAGGCCAGCGGGGTTCAGGAATTGTCGGGGACGTCAATGTCTGCGGCTTTTGTGACTGGGGTAGTGGGTTTGATTAAGAGCATTTATCCTGATCTGAAGCCCGGTCAGATCGAACAAATCCTAAAACGATCATTGGTCAATGGTGTTTTGAACGCCAAAAAAGCTCTCGAAATGGCAGAACAGACTAACCAACACCAAAAAAATCTATTATAAATAAAAAATGATTTTACAATTTGATCCGATCAGAAAATTACTAGCTCAAACAATATGCGACGTTATAGGTGGTTCGGTTTCGGACCACTGCCCAGGGTTTGTCGAGCCCCCTAATCTGGATTTGGGCGAAATCGCTTTTGGATGTTTTCAGGCGGCCAAGATTTTAAAATCCAATCCGGCCCAGGTCGCCATCAAACTGCAATCTGAACTGCTAAAAAAATCAGATATATTTTCAAACGTACAAAATGTTGGGCCTTATATAAATCTGAAATTGGCTCCAGGGTTTTATCAAAAGCATTTGGTTCAGGGGATTTTTAATCAAGAAGCTTTTAAGGGTCCGTGGGTGTCTCAGGCCCCAAAAACTATGATCGAATTTTCGCAGCCTAATACTCACAAAGAACTGCACGTGGGTCATATGCGAAACGCCTGTTTGGGCGACAGTCTGGTTAAGCTGCATAAATATTGCGGTTACGAAATTATCAGTTCAACCTTTCCTGGTGATGTGGGCACTCATGTGGCCAAATGTTTGTGGTATTTGAAATTTCGAAACACAGAAGCTGTTCCCACTGATAATAAGGGTGAATGGTTAGGCAGAATTTATTCCAAGGCCAATTTGCAGCTCGAGGATGAGGAAAAAACCGAAAAAAATGATCTAAACCAAAAACAATTGGCTGAAATATTAAAACAGATCGAGGCCCACCGCGGAGAATTTTTTGAACTGTGGCGTGAAACCCGTCAGTGGTCAGTGGATTTGATGAATCATGTTTATGCCTGGATCGATGTGCAGTTTGATAAATGGTATTGGGAATCCGATGTGGATGCTGTCAGCATCCAGTATGTAAAAAAGCTTTATCAGGATAAAAAACTGATCGAAAGCCAAGGCGCCATTGGGATGGATTTGTCTGATCAGAATCTAGGATTTTGCATGTTGCTGAAATCAAACGGCACCGGATTGTATGCCACCAAGGATTTAGAACTGGCGCGCCGAAAATTTGAGGATTTTAATATCCAGAAAAATATTTACGTCGTGGATATGCGACAGGCATTGCATTTTAAACAGGTGTTTGCAACCTTGGACAAATTGGGATTTCAGCAGGCCAAAGATTGTTTTCATTTACAGTATAATTTTGTCGAGCTTCCTGATGGGGCCATGAGTAGCCGCAAAGGCAACATAGTTCCATTGATGAAATTGGTTTCAACCATGCAGGACCACATTAAATCGACTTACTTGGCAAAGTTTCAAAACGAATGGACTGCGCAGGAAACTCAGTTAATCGCCAAACAGGTTGCCATGGGTGCCATAAAATACGGAATGCTAAAAATCGATCCTAACAAAAAAATTGTTTTTGATATGAACGAATGGATTAAAATCGACGGGGATTCGGGCCCCTTTATCCAGTATTCGGTGGCGCGGATCAAAAGCCTTAAACGAAAAATTTCAACGGATCAGTCCTACAGACAATCTGATCTGAGCAGTTTGGTTCATAAGACCGAAAAAAATCTGCTAGGGCATTTGTTCTTTTTTAATTCCACAGTGGTGCTGGCAACGACCCAGTACAGGCCTTCGGTTTTGTGCACCTATCTGTTTCAGTTGGCGCAAAAATTTAATGCCTTTTATCACGATTGTCCCATTGCCACTGCCGAAAGCCCTCAGCTGAAATCGGCTCGTTTGGCCCTGGCCGATGCCGTCGGCCAAGTGCTTGAAAAAGGTCTGTCGCTGCTTGGCATCCCATCGCCCGAAAAAATGTAACCGCTCAAGATCTGCAAAAGAAAATTTTAAAAACTGTATCCAAAAATATTTTTATGTTTTTACACCTTGTGAATACTTGCTAACGGCCGCAAGCTCATCTCTCGTATTGTGTCATTTATATTAATCAGTTTTACGATTAATAAATTATCATAAACCTGATTAATATAAATGACACAACACCAGATATGCCATGCGCGCTCGCAAATGTATTCAAAAGGTATAAAACAAAGGAATATTTGAAAATACAAAATCTGGCTTCGGTAAACTAACCTTAGATTGATTAACTGCTTTTAAGTTTATGACTCAATACGAGAGATGAGCTTGCGGCCGTTAGCAAGTATTCACAAGGTGTAAAATCATAGAGGTATTTAAAAATAAATTTTAATTAGTTTTCTGATTTATAATTTTAGTATTGGAGCGAGGCTTCGCAGGCTTTTTGGGGGGTGGGGTAGCGGTGTTTGGTGATGACCGGTGGCATTTTGCCTTCAATCAGATCGATTAAAATGGGAGCTTCCATTTCAAGTTGCTGTAAGGTTCTTTTAACCCGGCCATTTTGCAGTCTGATTTTGAGTAATTTAGTTTGATCATATTTCCAGCGCTCAAGCTGAGGATTTTTGCCATAGTCGTTCAAGATTTTAAGAAGCACCCATTCGTGCAGCCCTGATTTTACAGTCGCAATATTATCAGGCAATAAACCCAGTTCGATGTCGGCATATCTCATGGCTATGTGTTTAAACAGGGCCGTGACGCCCTTTAAATCCAAACGATTCATGGCAAACATCAATTCATAGTATTCAAGCGTTGAACTTTTACTGGAATCCATTCTGTCCAGGATTTGTTGTTGTTGATAGGAATCTAGTTTAAAAATCATGGATGATAAAATCTCATAGACTTGGTGATTGTGACCCAAGTTTTTATGCAAACTATAGCCAGTTAAAATATGGGGCAGATCTCGGGGTAGCCAAAGGTTATGTTTGGACATGATTTCCCAAAGTACTAATCGGTGTTCGGTGGCGGACTTTTGCTGAAAAATAAGATTGCGTAGTTCCAGATGGACCGAAGTGAATTTATCAATGGTGATTTTGTCGGTCCTGGCTTTTATCAGTTCGTTAATTTCTTTCAGACGTCCTTTTGCCTGAAACTTTGGAAAGTGCTGTGCCGTAACCTTAAATAACCAGATCAGTGAACTGGTATCCATAGGAAGAGCTTTTTTAATAAAAACCATGGCAGGTTTAGTGATTTCTCCGTTTTCGATGGCTTCAATTTGTGCAGGGTAAGAATTTATAAAATTTGTGTAAGTGTATCTGTCTTTACCATTTTCATCGGCTGTCCCTACGGCGAAGGTTAATGCAGGTAGGGTTAAAATAATCAGGGTAATTAAAGACTTCATCTGAATCAGAAGATGCAATCAATATTCCCGCAGAATCTATTGGTTGCGGGTTTTTTACCAATTGCAGGGGATCCTTTGGGAAAACGGCTTTAGCAGTGACCTTTTAGGCCAGCGATTGCTCAAAGTTTAGACGGGCTGCATTCACTCAGGTTTTTGCATTGATTGTTACAGAATATTTGTGAGGTAATTTGATCAATAGACCATTTTTAAAATAAGGATATTTTAATATGAGCACTTCTTATTGGCTGGACAGATCTGGAAGCAAAGCTAAATCTTACGACGCTGTTATCGTGGGCGGGGGAATTACCGGTTTGTCGACGGCCTTTTGGTTGCAGCAAGAAGATCCCAATTTAAAAATCGCTATAATCGAAAAATCCAGGATTGGATTTGGGGCCAGTGGTCGTAACGCAGGATTTATCACCTGTGGCAGTGTCGAGCATTTTAACCGAATGATTTCAAAACATGGTCTAGAACAAGCCACCGAAATTTGGAAATTTGCCGAAGAAAACATGGCTTTATTAAAAGAACATATTATTCAAGGTGAAGAATCACAGATCCAATTTGAACAGCGTGGGGCTTATTCACTGGCAGCCAGTCAAACCGAATTCACAGAGCTAAAAAAAGTTTCTGACATTATGAAGGGCTTGCAGATTCCGGTGGAAGTGGTTGATTCAGCTGGGATCAGAAAAAGACTCGGGGCTCAAGAGTTTGTCGGTGGGATTCGGTATATGAAGGACGGTGCCGTTCATCCCATCAAGCTGCTGGAAAAAATAAGATCTAAAATCCAGGTCGATATTTATGAATCA
>JBIKLL010000079.1:0-12482 GCA_044359815.1 Pseudobdellovibrionaceae bacterium | reverse complement strand
CTAAGCTGTTTTGCGGAACCAAGTTTTTTGAAAAATCCTGAGTGCGCATCCTGGCGGTATTGATGACAATCACATCATAGGATTTTCGCTGCAGAACATCGGCCGCTTGAGAAAAATCCTGAACATGATCAGCTTCCATCAGTTTTGTATAATCAATTGCTAAAACATTATTTGTTACAGTTTGCATACTGTTAATAGTTCTTTGTGATGGTTGATTTTAAAATCCGGCAGGTCCTCGGGTAAACTGGGCTTTTCTGACACATTTTCGCCGTAAACAAACAAACAGGTTTTGCCTCCACATTGTTTGGCCTCGCGAATATCAGTGCTCAATCGATTGCCTATGCTCAGAAATTCTCCGGTTGCCAGTTTTTCTTGAGCCACCAGTCTTGAAAAATAAAGTTTTTTTGTTTCAGATTTTTCAAGGTCTGCAAAAAACAATTCCTTGAAAAAATCTTTTATTCCCAGCGACTCTACTTTGGTTTTCTGCACCTGAGTATTTCCCTGTGTCAGTAAGGCCATCGAGTATATTCTGGCTAAATATTGCAGATTGTCCGCTGCTCCATCGATCAAAGGCAGCTTTTGTTGTATTCTTTCAAAATACTGTGGCGTTTTAGCAATGGGCAACAGCAATGCCGAAGTGTCCAAAAGGGTATCGTCCAAGTCCCAAACAATCCATTTAATCATTCTTAAAGTTTAACCAAACTGACCATCCTATCCAAGGTTTTTAGAAGCTTTTAAGATCCTAGTCCAAAGTAAGTAATTCTGGTCAAGCCCAACTGTTTTGTGCTTTAATTTGCCTCATGAACTTACAGAAAAAATCCACCAAAGAAACTCAGAAAAATTGGACCGCTGTTATCCTGGCAGCTGGAAAAGGCACTCGGATGCAAAATACTTTGCCCAAAGTGCTTCATCCTGTAGCTGGGCAGCCCATGCTTCATTATGTCGTGCACGCATGCAAGCAAGCCGAATGCAGCGAAATCAGATTGATTGTTGGCTATGGTCAGGGTTTGGTTGAACAGGTGGCGGTTCCGTGGGGGCTCAGTACTTTTGTTCAGAATCAACAATTAGGGACTGCTCATGCTGTGATGTCAGCCAGCTATGAAACTTTTGAAGGCGATATTTTTATCGTTGCAGGTGATCACCCATTATTAACAGCTGGTGATATCAAAGAATTTTACCGCGTCTACAATGAAGAAAAAATGGATCTTTGCATTGTGACTTGTGAACTAAAGCATCCCAAAGAATTTGGTCGCATCGTGCGCAGCAGTGGTCAGATTCGAGCGATTGTTGAGGCCAAAGACGCCAGCGCAGAAACTTTGAAAATAAAAGAGGTCAACACCAGCATCTATTTTGTAAAAGCTGATTTACTAAAAGAACTTTTGCCAAAAATTAAAAATCACAATTCAAAGGGTGAATACTATCTGACCGAAATAGTCTCTTTGGCTCTTGAATACAATTACAAGGTTGGATCTGTAAAAGCTAATTCCAGAGTGGCCTTTGGGGTAAACACCCAAGATGAACTCTCACAGGCGACCAGTCACATTTATAAAATGAAATCAAAAGCATTGTTAAATTCGGGCGTGTTAATGTTAGATCCCAAAACCGCTTATATTGAACCCACTGTCCAGATTGGTTCAGGTTCAGTTATTTATCCAAATGTTTTTATCAAAGGGGACACAGCAATTGGTTCTTTTGCGATGATCGAATCGAATTGTTTTATCAATAATTCTGAAATCGGTGATGGCACGATGATCAAAGCCGGCAGTTATATCGAGGAAGCAAAAATCGCCGAGAAATGCTCGGTGGGACCGTTTGCTCGCATTCGACCGGGCTCTGAACTGGCATCCGAGGTTCATATCGGAAATTTTGTTGAACTGAAAAAAGCTAAAATGGGCAAAAAAGCTAAAGCAGGCCATCTGTCTTATTTAGGTGACTGTGAGATCGGACAAGAAACTAACATTGGCTGCGGAACCATCACTTGCAACTATGCCGTTGATCGCAAAAAATATAAAACTCAAATCGGAGACAGAGTTTTTGTTGGCAGTGATTCACAGTTTGTAGCTCCTGTTAAAGTTGGCGACGATGCCATAATTGGTTCAGGATCTACGATTACAAAAGATGTCCCGGCGAAAGCTCTGGCTGTGGCCAGGGGCAAGCAGTTCATCAAAGAAAATTATTCTGACAAATTAAATTCAAGCAAAGATTCAGATAAGGAAGCTTAAAATGTGCGGAATTGTAGGTTACCTGGGGCCCCTCAATCCCAAAGATGTTATTCTAAATGGTCTCAAAAAACTGGAATACAGGGGCTACGATAGCGCTGGAGTGGCAATCCTTCACCAGGGTAAAACCAAAAGAGTCCGTGCAGAAGGAAAGCTTCTCAATCTTGAGGAAAAACTGAAGACTGAAAATTTCGATGGTCATTTGGGGATTGGACATACTCGCTGGGCCACTCACGGAGTGCCTAATGAAACCAACGCTCATCCACATCAGGTCGGCAGTATCAGCATCGTTCACAATGGTATTATTGAAAATTATCTGGAAATCCGAGAGCAATTATTAAAACGTGGGGCTCAGATCAAATCAGAAACTGATTCTGAACTGGTCGCACATTTAATTTCTGAGCAGTACCTTCAATCAAAAGATTTAAAAGATAGCGTTTTCAAAGTTCTACCTATGCTTAAAGGGGCTTTTTCAGTCTTGGTTATCTGCGAGGCTCAGCCTGATGAACTGATTGCTTTTAAGGATGGTCCGCCATTAATTGTTGGCGTTGGAAAAGAGCAAACTTTTATTGTTAGTGATGTGCAGGCCGCTTTACAGTTTACAAAAGAATTTATTTATCTGGAGGATCGCGAAGTTGTTTGTATCAAGAATTATAATTTTGAGTTTTTTAGTACAGATAGAAAGCCTATAACCAAAAAACCTACCATTATAAATTGGGATATCGAACAAACCGAGAAAAAAGGTTTCGCCCATTTTATGCTCAAGGAAATTTTTGAGCAACCTCAGGCGTTTTCTTCAGCGATTGCAGAGCACATTGATCATTCAGCGGATTCAATTAAACTGGCAAATTGTGATTTGCGTGGAAGTGTTGAAGCCATTGATCGCATCACATTGATTGCGTGTGGTACCAGCAACTACGCTTGTATGGTTGGAAAATATTTAATCGAAAGATTGGCTCAGATCCCCTGTGAAGTTGATTTTTCCAGCGAATTTCGATACCGGCAGCCAATATTGAATAAAAGTTCTTTTGTTATCACTGTTTCACAAAGTGGCGAAACTGCGGATACTTTGGCTGGAATCAGACTGGCAAAATCAAAAGGTGTTAAAACACTCAGTATCTGTAATGTTAAAAATAGCACCATTGACCGTGAAGCAGATTTTCATTTGTATATGAACTCTGGTCCCGAAATCGGCGTCGCTTCTACCAAGGCTTTTGTATCAACTCTGGGTGTTCTAAATTGTCTGGCACTGCAAATTGCCATTCTCAGAAAAACTATTTCTGAAAAAACAGTCTCTGAGCATGTGGATGCTTTAGTAAAAACCCCCAGTTTGCTGGAACGAGTTCTGTCCTATGATAAATATTTTTTACAGGCGACTGAATCACTCAGAAAATTTAAAGGTTTTTTGTATTTAGGCCGGGGAGTCAGCTTTCCGATTTCCTTAGAGGGTGCGCTTAAAATGAAAGAGCTTGCCTATGTACATGCTGAAGGTTACGCGGCTGGTGAAATGAAGCACGGCCCACTGGCGCTTATTGATGACAAAATGGCAATAGTGACGGTCATTCCACATGATGAACATTTTGAAAAAACTTTGAGTAATCTCGAGGAAGCAAAAGCTCGTGGCGGAAAAATTATCGCCATCGGAACTGGTGACAATCCCAAGGTCGAAAAAATCAGTGATCGGTATATTGGTTTGCCAGCAGCTCATTGGAGTGTGAATCCCATTTTGGCGGTAGTGCCTCTGCAATTGATGGCTTATCATTTGGCTCGTGGTATGGGGAATGACGTTGATCAACCCAGAAACCTGGCTAAATCAGTGACCGTTGAATAGATTTAGATATTTCCGATTTTAATAAAATCCCAATAAGCTAAAACGCGACTGACATAGGCGATTGTCTCTTTGCCTTTAGGATTTGGAATAAACTTTCTGATCTGAAACCAATCGTAGGGATTTAGGCCATTTTGTTTTGCCAATTTTTGAGTTTGTCTTAAAGCGCCTAATCCCATGTTGTAAGCGGCCAGAGCCAAGGCAATCCGCTCGCGTTCTGCTAAATGTTTTGGTTGTTGGCTGATCAAATATTTTAAGTATTTTGTACCGCCGTATAAGCTCTGTAGTGGGTGAGTACGATCATCGATTCCTAAAAAATCTGCGGTGTCTTCTGTGATTTGCATTAAGCCCTTAACGCCGGTGTGGCTGCGGGCATCGATATTCCATTGGGATTCCTGGTAGCTCACGGCTGCGACTAATTTCCATGGCACTTGGTATTTACGAGCAAAAACTTTGACCTTATTTTTAAATCCTTTAAAGCGGTCATAGCGCTTTTTAAGCCAAGTTTTATCCAAAGGTGTCAGATTTTTTATAGGCTTCACAAACAGTTCCCGAGCAGACATCAAGCTGCCATTTCTGAACGACAGATGCAGCCATTTATGAAACTCTGTTCTCAATGATTCTTGATAAGGTGAAAACAAAACCACGTAAGGACTGTTAAAATCTTCGTAGGGTTCTGATTGCAGAACATCTGATTCTTTCGCCTGTGGAAACCTGCCAATTCCGATGTCTGCAGATTTTGTTTTCAGTAAATTACTGAGTTCTTGGTAGGATTCGGCTTTTATAAAACTCAGATTGGCGCTGATGGCTCCAGAAAATTTAGAAATAAGATGCTGTTCAAACGAGACTTCAGAGGATTCCAAATAAACAATTTTAAGGTTGGGAATTACGAACTGCGGTACTAGATTTTGTTTGTCACAACTGCCAACAAACAGAACCATGGCGAACAGTAAAAGTTTTTTGGTAAGCATAAGAGGCAATCTAAGTGCAGCCTAAATTTTAAGCAATAAATGGCACTCAGATTGAATAAGTTACTGATAAGATTTCGAAATCTCTGAAACTTTTTCTGATGGATTTGACCAATTTTCAAGGTCAGCAAGGGCCCTGTCTGCAATAAACTTTCGTTTTTCATCTTTATTCTTAAATTGCGGAATATCGGTGAACAATCCCCAATTAATATTAGTAGGCTGAAAATGCTCAGACCGGGTCGAATCAGTGATCGTGTGTAACAGAGCTCCTAAGGCAGTGGTCGTCGGTGGCAACGAAACAGATAGATTGGAAATTTTTTGATGAGCAAACTGAGCTACCAATAATCCAATACAGGCAGATTCAAAATACCCTTCAACGCCCGTAATTTGGCCTGCAAAAAACAACAAGGGATCGTTTTTATCAGATAAATCTGCATTCAGCATGGCTCGACTGTTGATAAACAAATTTCTGTGCATGCTGCCCAGTTTTAAAAATTCCGCATTTTCTAAACCAGGGATCATTCTAAAAATTCTGATTTGTTCGCTGTAGGCCATTCGGGTTTGAAATCCCACCATATTATATGAGGTGGCTTGCAGATTCTCTTGGCGCAACTGAACGATGGCAAAAGGTGATTTTTGTGTTTTAGGATCCTTTAGTCCCACTGATTTCATGGGACCAAATCTGAGTGTCAGAGGCCCTCTGTCGACAATGGCTTCAATGGGCATGCAGCCTTCAAAAAATTCTGTGGTTTCAAAATCTTTTGGATCAATTTTGCGGGCGTTCTTGATTTCGGATACCAAATTAAAATATTGATCTTTGCTTAGGGGACAGTTCAGATAATCTGCGGTGCCTTTATCATATCGATCCTGCCTCCAGGCAATGTCGTTATTGATAGAATCGGCATCTATGATTGGTGCGATAGCATCAAAGAAATACAAAAAATCGCTGCCAAAATTTTTACGAAGACTATCAGCTAAATCTTGATCGGTCAGTGGGCCTGTAGCGATAACTGCTGGTCTTGGGATTTCGTCCAAAGAAGAAACTATTTTTCTGTCGACTGTGATTGCGGGATTGTTTTCAACCCATGATTTTAAAATGGCCGACATTTTTTGACGATCGACTCCCAATGCCTGTCCTGCCGGAACAGCAGACAGTTTGGCGGCTGCTAAAACAAATGATCCCAGTTTTTCGGCTTCAATTTTTAACAATCCAGGTGCTGACAGGGGATTCAGGCTGCCAAAGGAATTCGAGCAAACCAATTCAGCAAAATCTGCAGTTTTATGGGCGGGCGTAGACCTGATGCCCCTCATCTCGATTAAGTTAACCTTCAACCCACGGTGTGCCAGTTGCAATGCGCATTCAGTGCCCGCTAGCCCTGCACCAACAACTGTGACACTGCTATGATTATGGACAAAGTTTTGCTTCACTGGTACTCCAATATCTATGAGCAAAGAGGATTTGCAACTGGGATCTGAGGTCATACAGAGTCTTTTTGAAAATGGCAACAGCCCATTGTCCCTGCAATTTATCAGGTGGAAACTGTGGCGGAAATGGCCTGAAATTGTAGGCCCAACTATGGCTACGGTTTGTGAGCCTGTGGGTTTTATCAATGGGACCCTATTTATTTGGGTCAAATCATCGACTTGGATGCAACAAATGGTTTTTATGATTGATCCAATGAAGGCCAAAGTTAATAAGTTTTTAAATCAAAATTACGTGAGCCAAATCAGGTACACATTGAACAAACATCAGTTGCCAACCGAAGCCGAACAGGTCGCCCAGCTCAAGCATTCTTTGAGCAAGATTTCAAAATAGCTCATATACTTTTACCAAAATTATAAATTGATCCGACAGAATTTTATTTTTCAGATTTTTCGATGGATGAGCGGATGATCTGTTTCAAGTTTTGTTTGCGATCTGAACCGCCGACTATGTTTTTCAGCGAATCATGCAAACCGCGATCATTTATCAAAGCTCCCAAAGTGCCTTCACCCTTATCAATCTTGGACAGAATGCTATCCAGTCGAGCCATTGAGCTTGAAAACTTTTTCTCATTTTCGTTTTTTAAATTTTTAACAATCGATTGGATGTCTTGACTGGCACCCTTGAATGAATTGCTGGCTTCGCTAATGTTTTTGATGGTGTTTCTGAGATTGTTATTTTCATTCATAGTTTTCAATAACAGATGAACCTCGGATATAATTTCAAAAACTTTTTTTGTTTCATCGCCTTTTTCCATCAATGTCGACATAAAGTCTTTACTGATGGCTGTGTCCAAAAAATCACCCTCTACAATCGACTCAGATTCCTCGGTAGGGGCGATAAATATAAATTTGTCACCTAAGGCCCCTTGGGTTCTGATCTCTGCTGTTGATCCCTTTTTGATTTTATCCAAAAAGCTTGCGTCAATCCGCATACGAACTTCAATTTCAGTAGCTGAGAGCAGTTTTGTTTCAGACACATTGCCAATAGCGATACCAGATAATGAAACCAGACTGCCTACCGACAGACCCTGAATGTGAGGAAACTTGGCCCGGATCGTGGCTTTCTTAGTTAAAACTAATTTATCGCCACCTAAAAACATTATGGAGATCAAAATAAATGTCAGTCCCACAGTTACAAAAATTCCCATTTTGATTTTTCTGTCAGGTGTTGCTTCCATTAGTTTTTCCCCGTTGAAAATTTTTTGAGTGTGGACAAGTTGGGATCATTGGGATTTTTTAAATCGCAAATAAATTCTATGTTCTGATTTCGCAGCAATGCAATCCTATCGCAGACTTCAAATGCCACGGGCATGTCGTGAGTCACCAGGATAGAGGCATTGTTGGAGCCTTTAAGTGACAAAATAGTGTCTTCAATAATTCGGGTGTTTGCTGGATCTAATCCTGCAGTGGGTTCATCGTATAAAATAACTTCTGGGTGCAAAATAATGGCACGGGCCAATCCCAAACGTTTTTGCATTCCACCTGACAGGCTGCCAGGATATAGGTGAACCGAATCTGCCAGTCCAAATCTGGTCAGTGTCTCCATAATTTTTTGTGCAATTTTTTGTTCGTCCAAATCAGTGTGTTCCCTTAGTGGGTAGGCGATGTTTTCGAAAACCGTCATCGAATCAAACAGCGCTCCACCCTGAAAGGCATAGGCTATTCGTAATCTGACCGGATACCATTGTTTTTCAGCCAAATTATCGACTCTGCTTTGATGAAAATAAATCTCACCGCTGTCAGGTTTTTCCAAACCAATTAAGCTTCTCAATAAAACAGACTTTCCCGTTCCAGATCCACCTATCAGACCTAGGCATTCGCCTTTTTTCAATGTGAAATTCACATTTCGATGCACGACTTTTTGACCGAAGGCTTTGTTAAAATTGGAAACTCTTAATAATTCCATTAAAACCACATTTCCAGAATGTAAAAGAGTTTCGTCAAAAAGAAATCACCCACTAAAATCAACACCGCTGAAAACACAACCGCTCTGGTCGTGGCTTTGCCGACGCCTCTTGTGCCCTCATCGACTTTCATTCCATAGTGGCAAGCGGGGATCGAAATAAACAATGCGAAAAAAATTGCCTTACCAAAACCTGACAGATAATCCCCGGGTCTTAAATTATTCAGAGCTTTTAGGGCATAAAACATAGGATCCAATCCTAATTCCTGAACACCAACTATCAAGCCACCTAAAAATCCAACAGCGTTTGCAATGCCGACTAAGATTGGAACTACGATCAGACAGGCTAAAACTCTGGGCAAAACTATTTTTTGAATCGGACTGGTTCCCAGTGCGCGAATGGCATCCAATTGTTGAGTGACTGCCATTGAACCGACTTCAGAAGTGATACCTGCAGTGACTCTTGCTACCAACATTAAGCCAGTAAACACGGGACCCATTTCTCGGAAAATAGACAGCGTTACGATTCTGGGAACATAAAGTGTTCCGCCAAATCGACTCAGTCCCAAGCCAAACTGTAAAGTCATGACCATACCTGTGGCTATGGCAGAAATTAAAACCAGGGGCAGAGACTTGTAACCAATCTGATAAATTTGTTCTGCAGTCAGTCCCCACAGGCCTTTGGTACTGCGAAATTGAATAATCATTTCTTTGCAAAACAGATAGAAGCTTCCCATGGCATCAAAAAAATGGTTCAGGCGCCCTTTGATCATTGGATTTTAAATCCATTGATGAAAGATTCCATCAATGAAATCTCCTGTGCGAATTTTTCTGATCGGCCTAAATAGGTGATCGTGTAGTTACAGCCATTTTTGTTAACGGTGTGGACAGCCATCTTGACCGTCACTCCGTCTACTTGGCCTTTTGCAATTGTTAGCAATGCTTCTCGACCCGAATACGGCAGTGTTTGTTCTTTTTCGATTTCCAGAGACTGCAGTGCTGAGAAATGTTCTAGGGCTATTTTTTTAAGATCTTGGTCACCGATGGGGCCGCATTCGGAAATCACTACCAGTGAATTGGCAGTGATGGAACTTTGCCAAGCTTTGTCTGCAAAATCAGTGTTTAAGACCTTAAAAACTGGATTGGGTTCTGCAAATGAATATTTTTTGGAAGGCACTCTTTTTTCGGAAGGTCCTAATTTAACAGAGACGCACGAGCTGCTGAATGCAAACAGCAAAATAATTAAAAGGCGGTAAAATGAATTCCATCTCAAAAAATTTGACATTCCTGTTGTCTTTCCTGGTTAAGTTTTCGGAACAAGTAGGAAAACTCTGAATATCTGACCTTGGTAAGATGATGTCGAGAAATTGGCGGTCCTGACGGTAAACTCACATGACAATCCTATTTAAAATAAACCTATTTGTTTTAAAGCTTCACCAAACTGGCATTGGAAATGCTTTAGCTCATATTTAGGGAGGATTAATCTTTTGTCTAGATTACTGATCATAGCTTTACTAATTCCTGTTGTCGCACTTGCTAAGGTTGAGTCTGAAATCAACATTCAAGGGGATACCTTGCATTTGGAGCTTAGCGGAAACGCTCAGTGGCAATATCAACTTAAAAAAGAGGCAATCAAAGGCTCTGATTATTTTAAATTGGTTGTTGATCCATTGACTGAGGGTGCTCGTAAAAAACTGTCTGAGTTTAAAAATGAAATCGTCCAGGAAATCACAGTGACTCAGAATGTTTCTGACGGAAAGGACCAGATCTCATTTAAATTTAAATCTGGTAGTACAGATGCATTTGATTACCTGACTGATCAGCCATCCAGATTGATTGTGGATTTTTTTCCAGCCGTTAAGAAAGCCAACACGACAAAAGCACCAGCATCAAATGCAAAAAAAGCTGACAGCAATCCTTTACCAAAGAAAACACCGGCAGTAAAAACAGCAGCCAATGAAAAAGCAAAGAAAGATGAAGCCGAGGATCAGGATACTAATTCTGCGTCGGAAGAAATTACTGCAGAGTTTGCGTCCAGTGATCAACGAAAACCTGCCACAACCGACATTTTAACCCTAGGTCCTCAGGCGGCCATCGAATCCACAGTTACCGAGCAAACCAAAAGAAATGTTGGCATTCTGGATGGTGGGGATCCTAATTTCGAAAGATTTTCGATTCAAGATTACGAAATTAAGGAAGATTCAATCATAGCTAGTCAGGAAAACGTTTATCTGGATTTTCCGACATTGCGAGTGAGTGACAAATTACTAGAAACTATTTTGGCCAAACAGCCTGTCTATCAGATTCATCCTCAGGATGACGAGGAAAACAAACAAGCCAGACTTTTGCAAACTTTGTATCAAAACAAAAGATACAATGTGTTTTTAAAGACTGTTGAATGGTTTATGGAAAAATTTCCTGAATCAAAATATGACGAAATGATCAGATACATGTGGGCAGACAGTCACTTTGCTATCTGGCAAGAATCCAGAAATACCAATGAGTTTGATTTAGCCATGCTCAGATACAGACAGGTTACGGATAAATATCCAAATTCAAACTTGGTTGAGCGCACATCAATGTTGATGGGATTTGCAACTTATGATCGAGGAGATTATCTGGGTGCACTGAGGCTGTTTCAAAATCACTTGAAAACTAAAACCAATTCTCCGAATGCTGAAATAGCTAAATTGGCAATGGCAGAAGCACTATTAAAACTTAATAAATATGATGAATCTTTAAGAGCTTATGCTGATGTTGAAAAAGAAGCCAGACAAGACAAACACAAAATTAAAGCCACATTTTCAAAAGGTGATGTCTTTTATCAAAAAGGTGACTTTGAAGGTGCTATTCAACATTACCAAGAAGCTATTGCCAAATACCCTAACGAACTAACGAACTATCCAAATGCATTGTACAACCAAGGTGCAGCCTATTTTTGGCTGGGTAAATACAAACAAAGCCTGGGTGTTTACAATGAGTTTTTGAAAAAGTTTTCTTCCCATGAATATGCCGGCTATGCATTAACCAGGGTTGGCGAGTTGCTGGACATTTTGGGTGCAGATAAATCAAAAGTCGTCGGTGCTTATTTGGAAACTTATTTTAGATATGGCGAAACTCCTGGTGCGGTGGTTGCCAGATTGCGATTGCTCAGCTCCAGAATGCCAACAATGAAACCCAAAGAATTGGAAAGAGCAGTTAATGACATTGAATCACTGGCCAAGGATTCAACACTTTCAAAGATTGAACAGTTTGCAAAAGTCATGATCGCCGATGGATACGCTAAACGAGGTGATTATCAAAAATCAGTGGGCCTGATGATCAAATACTATCAGGCCAATCCCACGACCGCAGACACTCAGTTGTTAGTAAACCGTATTGTTAAATTTATTAATGAGGATCTAAGGGACCGAGTTCGCCAGGGAAAATTTATCGACGCATTGAAATTACACAATCAGTTTGCGACGACTTGGCTAAAAGGCGCAAACCGGATGGATACCAAATACAATGTGGGTAAAGCTTTTGAGCAAGCCGGAGTTTACTCAGAAGCGGAATCATTGTTTAAAGATACGTTGAACAAATTGTACTCAATCAAAGGAACTCAGGCTGAAAAAGAAAGAAATGTTTTCGAGCAATTGCCAGCGACAGACGAAATCAACCTGAGGCTGGCTTCTGTGACTTACGCGCAAAACAAATACACTCAAGCTTATGAATTTTTAAGAGCTATCAAAAATCCAGAAAAGCTTTCTGAAGCTGATCAGGTTGAAAGGGTCGTCATCGCCAGCGATATTTTGGAAAAGCGTGGCGACAACCAAACTGCCCTCAGATATTTAACCGAACTGGTAAAAACCTGGAGTGGAGTTCCTAAGCTGGTCGCTGATCCTTATTTCAATTTGGCAAAATTGGAAATCAAAATGAATCAAAAAAATGAAGCCATCGAGTCGCTTAAAAAAATCAATCAGCTTATGATGGATTCTGGATCAGTCAATGAAGCAGTTCATGCGGATTCTTTGCAGAAATTGTCTGAGCTGTACGAAGAAAAGGGACAGTTCGATGAAGCCGCAGCGGTTTATGAACAG
>JBIKLL010000078.1:0-12500 GCA_044359815.1 Pseudobdellovibrionaceae bacterium | reverse complement strand
GCTCCTGCTGGAACTGAAATTGAAGTTCCCTCAAATTCCTCGCCAGTTAATTATAATTACAGAAAAGACAATGGTCAGGTTGCGTTTTCATCAACAGGTTTTTTTGGAAATGTAGTGATCATAAAAAGTGGTGATCCTGCAAAGCTGTCAGCCGGAAAAATTGCAGAAATTCAGCAAACACCCGGCGGATTATTTATCACGGCGACAATAGCTTCGGAGCTGTTGGGACCTGGAAGCTTTTTTACACCACTCAGTGCGGCTCAACCTGG
Source organism: Pseudobdellovibrionaceae bacterium (assembly GCA_044359815.1). Lineage (GTDB taxonomy): Bacteria > Bdellovibrionota > Bdellovibrionia > Bdellovibrionales > Bdellovibrionaceae > JBIKLL01. The sequence continues at coordinate 12,231 of JBIKLL010000078.1, read as the reverse complement.
AGAAGGCTTTTTGCAGTATTATCAAATCACAGGAAAGCCAAAATTCAGCTATTCAAGCAGCATTCGAAAACGATTCCCCGGATTGGTCAATAAAGCCATTCCAATGAGTCAGTTGCCGACTCAACAACAAAGTAAATGGAATAAAATTATGAAAGAGCTTGTTGCTGTTTCAAACAGAACTCAGGCATCCATGAAAAAATATTTAGCGATTGATAAAAAGGAAGCTCAAAAATTGTCTTTGCAGTTCGAACAAAAAGGCACAGTGCCCTTGTGGGGTGCTTGGTCGGTGGCTGTTTTGGGAACAGCGACCAGGCATGGTTTTGCCAATGTACCTTGCGCAGAATTTATGTCTGAGCTTTTAAGGCAGGCATATAAAAGAGCTGGGTTTAAGCACACAGATGATTTTAATTCTGCAAAAAATAACAAACTGACGTATTCAAATGGAGCAGCTGCCGTCGTGAATTTTTCAATGTATCTGAGCCGTGCAGGTTTTATCCCATGGGATTCAACTCAGTACCGACCACCAATCGGAGCTTTTCTAATGAATGGTACAGGAAATTCACCGGGGCATACATACATAGCTGCAGGTGACAGCGGAAGATTTATCGTCGACAATGGTTCGCCAAAGGGGCGCGATCTGCGCAGCACAACCGGAAGGACGATAAACATCATGTATCAGACCGGCGTGTTCTTTTTGCCTCCTGGATTTATTCCCACGACTTGGTAATCGCAGAAACCGAATCTTAGATACAAAAATTTAAGTTATACGTTTTTATACAGATTACCCACTTGGCTGCAGTAAATTTAAATTTTAAAAAATATTTCTATATTTTCATACCTTGAGAATACTTGCTAACGGCCGCAAGCTCATCTCTCGTATTGCATAAATGCAAAAGTAATTTGTTTTTACTGTTTTTAGACACATGCAGCGAGCGTGCGGGGCATATCTGGTGTTGAGTCATTTAGATTAATCAGTTTTACGATTAATAAATTATCGTAAAACTGATTAATCTAAATGACTCAATACGAGAGATGAGCCCGCGGCCGTTAGCGAGTGTCTAAAAATAGTGAAAAAAATTACCTTTGCATTTACGCATCACCAGATATGCCATGCGCGCTCGCAAATGTATTCACAAGGTATGAAAATATAGAAATATTTTTTAAAATTTAAATTTACTGCAGCCAAGTGGGCCATCTAATATTTTTAAAATTTTTGTATCTATGATTCGGCTTTTAAAAATTCTTTTTTGTTTTAAAGAGATTCCTTTAGGGAATCAAAAAGGCACATGGGTGTGTAGACGACGCGGCTGGTGTCGGCGCAGTTTTTTGCAATGGAATTGCCAAATTCTTGCACGTCAAAATCTATCATCGAAATTTTTGAATCTTCTTTGGTACCCAGGCGAGTGACTAAAAGCATTGCTACTTGCTGAGGGCTTCCTGACAGCTGCAAAGAAGTGTCTTCATCCAGTTCGTCAGAATCTGTGTCAGTAATTTCCGCTAAAACATTTTTGAATTCAAAATAAATCGCTAATTCGCGGCCGACCCTTTTTAAATCAGCGGCCGTGGCATTGCTGATAAAGCCCATCGATGCTGCGAAAAACACTGCACAAGCCAAAGCACGAGCCAAAACATTAAACTGCAAAAAATTATTTCTCATTAGGTCCCCTCTTTTGAAAGACAAAAATCTAAACCCTCCCAATGGAAATGGAAATAAAAACTGATTCTCTGATTAAGATTCAGGGATTTTTGCAAAAATTAACTGTGCTTAACATAAGATCTTATCGGGCCAATAAGCACAACGCTGTGCTCACCAGACAAAAATCCAGAAACTTAGATTCGAAACATAAAAATCTGGATTGATGCCCTTTTTAAAATCAAAACTATAAGGGGAACCTTTATGAAAAAAAATTGGATCAAAAGAATTGCAGTTATTTTGTTGGTGCTTGGTTTGTTTCCAGCAGTTTTTTTGGGCGGACTTTATTTTTTAAATCAAAAAGGTTTTTTTAGAATTGTCGAAATCAATTGGCAGCTTGAAAAAGCTGATATCGGGGATTCCTTTTTTTCGCCAAAAATAAATGAGCTTCAATTTCTGCTGCAACAGTTTGTGGGGCAATCGTTGTGGGAAATCAATCTGGAATCTTTTTCTTCAATCATTAAAACCCAAGATTGGATCGCTGATCATCAAGTCCGGAAAACCTGGCCAGCAAGGGTTTTGATAGAAATCAAACCCAAAAAAATTGCGTTGATTTATGTCAAACGCGGCGGTGGTTATCGACCAGTGACTGCGGATGGAGATTTGTTGGCCGTAACAACAAATTTAAAATTGCCAGACAAAATTTTATTGATCGGTGAAGTGCTTGAAAAAAACAAAGACATCAGAAAAAAAGCGATCGAACTTTATAAATCATTACCTGAATCTGGTAACATCAGTTCAGCAAAAGTTTCTGAAATTCGCTATGACAATCAAAAAGGTTTTCAATTAGTGCTGATTGGAAATTCTGCTGTCGTCAGATTGGGTGAAGAAATGTTTGAACAAAAAATTTCTAGAGCATCACAAGTGCTCGAGTATCTTGATAGCAAGAAACTGCAAGCGCGCGTCATTGATGCAAACTTATCTAAGAAAGTCCTTGTCAGGCTGCGTAAGGCTCCGTAACCTATTGTAAGGACTTTTATCCCAAAGACCAAGGACAGGGGTTTGGCATGAACATCAAGAAAAGCAGCACTCCGACTTTAGCTGGACTGGACATAGGATCGTCAAAAGTGGCGGTCACTATCGGGACTCTCAACGCCGAATCAAAAATCGAAATCGTTGGAGTTGGTCAGTCGCCAAATTACGGAATCAGACAGGGTGTCGTTGTTAACATTGAAGCAACGGCGGAAGCCATTCGAAAAGCTCGAGAAGAAGCCGAGCTGATGTCTGGATTTCGCATCGACGAAGTCTGGATGAGTGTTTCTGGCTCACACATTAAATCCTTTGATTCAAAAGGCATGGTAGCTGTTCGCGATAAACGCGAAATCAATCCCCACGATGTAGAGCGCGTGATAGACGCCGCAAAAGCTGTTGCAGTCCCTGTTGATCGTAAAGTTTTGCACGTGATTCCTCGAGAATTTAAAGTCGATGGACAAGACGGAATTTTAGATCCCGTTGGAATGTCTGGCATTAGATTGGAAGCCAATGTTCACATAGTGACTGGCAGCCAAACGGCGATTTCAAATAATTTAAAATGTTTGGATAAAGCTGGTATCAGATCAGTTGGTATGGTGCTGGACCCATTGGCATCCGCCATGTCTGTTCTGAGTGAGGACGAAAAATCTTTGGGTGTTTGTGTCGCTGACATTGGAGCGGGAGCTTGTAATTTAGTGTATTTTATAAACGGCAGTGTAGCGCACACATCGATACTGCCAATCGGTGGACAGCATTTCACTCACGACATTGCGATTGGTCTGAGGACTCCGCAAATTGCCGCCGAAGAATTGAAAAAGCAATTTGGTTGTGCCATGGCCAGTTTGATTTCTACTGATGAAATGATCGAGGTCGAAGGCGTTGGTGGACGCAAATCCAGAACCGTGCTCAGAAAAGATTTGGCTGAAGTCATTGAACCTAGAGCCGAAGAAACTCTGCAGTTGATTGCACATGATATAAAAATGAGCGGATTGATGCCATTGTTAGGATCAGGAGTGATTCTGACTGGAGGGGCTTCGCAGCTTTCTGGATTTATTGAAATGGGCGAATTTATTTTGGACATTCCCGTCAGAAGGGGAGCTCCGATTCACGTTTTAGGTTTAAGCGAAGTTGTGAAATCAGCTTCATTCAGCACATCAGTTGGGTTGCTGCAATACGGGCTGGCTCAAAAAAGATTTACCAGAGCCACAAAATTATCAGAGGAAAGTTTAGCTGAATCAATAAATTCTGTGGGGACAAAAATCAGAGGATTTTTTGAAAACTTGTTTTAAGAAATTAATTTCTGCTGGCGGAAACGTCTAGCTTAAGACTCAGGAGGGTAACATGTTTGAACTTGAAGAAAACATACACATAGGAGCCAACATCAAGGTTGTCGGCGTCGGCGGCGGAGGCAGCAACGCAGTTGCAACCATGATCGAAGGTCGAATGAGCGGTGTTGAATTTATTGTTGCAAACACTGATATCCAGGCATTGAATGCCAATAAAGCCCCTGGCAAAATACAGCTAGGAAAAGACTTAACAAAAGGCTTAGGCGCGGGAGCAAACCCTGATGTCGGCAGACGAGCAGCCATTGAGTCTTACAACGAAATCGTTGAAGCTCTTGAAGGCGCTGACATGGTTTTTGTCACAGCCGGAATGGGTGGCGGAACCGGTACAGGCGGCGCACCCATCGTTGCCAAAATCGCCAGAGAACTGGGATCACTGACAATTGGTGTGGTGACAAGACCTTTTGTTTTTGAAGGCAAACGCAGATCCAAACATGCAGATGCTGGATTGCAAGAGCTAAAAGAAAACGTAGACACTTTGATCGTGATTCCAAATCAAAAATTACTGTCAGTCAGTGGTGATAAAACTCCTTTGTTGGAAACTTTTAAAAAAGCTGATGAAGTTTTATTGCAAGCAGTGAAAGGTATTTCTGATCTGATCAATATCAGAGGTTTGATCAATCTGGATTTTGCGGACATCAGAACAGTGATGGCAAAACAGGGATTGGCATTAATGGGAACCGGATCTGCTCGCGGAGAAAACCGCGCTATCCAAGCGGCGACAGCTGCGATTTCATCTCCTCTGTTGGAAAATGTTAAAATTGACGGAGCAACAGGTATCATTATCAACGTAACTGGTGGCCATGATTTAAGTCTGTACGAAGTCAACGAAGCTTCGACTCTGATCACAGAAGCGGCTCACGAAGATGCAGAAATTATTTTCGGTGCGGTCATCGACGACGAAATCAAAGATGAAGTTCGTGTTACTGTGATTGCGACGGGCTTTCAAGATCCAAACAACAATCATTTGCATGGACACACTCAAACTCAAGTTCTGAACCGACAAATGCAGTATGAAAACTTGAATAAGATGCAGGATTTTCTAACTCAAGAGCCTGTTAAGCCAATGCCGATTGAGGCCCAGGCTCCTGCAGTTGAGTTTCCATTGGAGCAACCATTTAATCCTAATGATTTTATTCAACCAGAGTATGCGCAACCAGCAATGCCTTCATATCAGAACGTTCAGATGCCACAGCAAATGATGCCTGCTCAGCCATTGCAACAAATGCAGCAGCAGCATATGCAACAACAACAGATGCAACAACAACAGATGCAGCAACAACAGCCGATGCCCATGCAGCAATCGACTTATAAACCACAGGTGTCATTTCAGGTTAGCAACGAACAACAACAGCAACAGTCTTCACAGGATGCTCGTGATATGTTGGTTGCCAAAGCCAAAGCATTTAAGGAAAGCCAAGAAATCAAACAAAAGCATTCTCATCCCGAGCAGCTTTCATTGAACGTTGAAAATCAAGATACTCAGACTCTGGAAGAGGCTCGCAGAATGGCGCGCGAAGTTTTGAGCTCTCCGTTTTCAAATCAGAATTTTGAAGTTCCTGCTTTTATTCGCAAACGACAGAATTTTGATCTGCAAGACAAATAATAGCTAAGCATGCATGCTTGGTTTGTTTCAGATATTCACATCAAAGAGGTCACCGATCAACGAGCGGTGACCTTTTTAAGTTTTTTGCACAGCCTTGGTGTTAGTCGCAAAGCCACACATTTGTATTTGCTGGGTGATATTTTTGATGTTTGGGTAGGTCACGGAAAAGCCTTTGAACAAAAATTTATTTTAATCGTAGAAGAAATCCGAAAACTTAAACAACGTGGTGTTGAGGTTATTTATTTTGAGGGCAATCACGATGTCTATGTTGAGAAATTTTGGAAACGATTTGATATACCTGTTTTTGTAGGGATTCACAGTTTCAATGTGAATTCTTGGAAACTCAGACTGACCCATGGGGATTATATAAATCCCCAAGACACGACTTATCTGAAGTGGCTTCAGATTATGAGATCTGGATGGATGCGTTTTTTGGCGCTGAATCTGCCCAGTGTTTTTTGGTATGAGTTAGGTCAGTATGCCTCGGGTAAAAGCAGGGCAAACAGCCAAAGGCAACGCATAGATTTAGAGGACTATCTGCGCGAAAAGTTCAGAACCTATGTAAAGCAACAATCTGACCAAAATGATTTTGATTTTTTGGTATCAGGGCACATACATGTTCGTGACGACTACACCTACACAAAACCCACTGGTCGTCAGGTCAGAGGTATCAATTTGGGAAGTTGGTTTAATGATATCAAGGCTTTTTATATAGACGAAATAGGCGGCTCCTGGGTTGAGCTCTAGGGTCTCAAAATAAGACAGTAATAATTTTCAATTTCATCAGACCAGATGCCGATCAGTCATCTATGATTAAAAAGGTTATTTATCTGGGCATCGTTTGTGTGGCAGCTGCCTGTTCAAGAGATTCTGGTGGAGGTTCCGCAAAAGATCAGTCCAGCATTTCAATAAAAATGCCTTCCAGAAATGAACTAGCTCAGTCGTTGATTTCGCAAAATGTGACTCTGCCCTCGGATAAACGTGTTTGCTATGGCATTCATGTTTCAGGATCTGATATTCCCGTTGCATTGCCAGCGACGAGCTGCCACGGAAATTTTTCTCAGACCGCAGGTTTTGTGGCTGAAGGTGAATCGATCACTATGTCGATCAATAAAGGCTCAGGCAGAATATTCGAATTGTATGTGTACCTTACTGAACTGGGCAGTACATGTCCTTCTTGGGATTCTGCTTTTGAAGCCAATCAGAAAAACTATGACAAAGTTATTTTGTCTGGAACCAGTGGCCAAGTAAATCTGGTCAATGATGATGAATCAATTAGTATTTCTTTGAACTACCCTGGAATCGACAATTCTGTGGGAACACTCAGTGGAAACAATGCCTGTTTGTCGACTCCACCTCCAGCCATTTTGCATGCAACGATGGGATCAGATGGAAGTCTGGTGGATATCGTTTCCAATCCAGATGTAGCGTTGGCTTTTGCGAAACCTTTTTGGGAATGGTTTTTTGAATTGGTCGTTGGATCCTTAACGGCATCTGATGTTTCGGGTGTGACAAATTCTTCCCTAATTACTTTCAGTGATGTGGAAGCTCAACGTTATTTAAAATCGTTCAGTCGCAAGCCTGACGAAGACGAGATCTACGCTATGGATGAATCAGGTTTGATTTATCAGGTTTTACCAGGTGGAACCGTCAGCTCATCCTACACCTGTCCATTTGCCACATGTTCGGTACCTGTTTGGGTGCAATCCATTAGTCCAGGTCGAGGAAACAAATTGTATGCCTTAGATCATGGGGGTACCATTTATGAGGTCACCGCCAGCGATTTAGTACCAGTTGGAATCACAGTGTTGCCTTCTGTGACTCAGGTTTCGTATTATTAAAATTACTAGTTATTTAAAAAAGGGAATTATAAATGTCTAAAAATTCTGAATTCAAAAGATCAATGGCCCGTTTGGGAATCATTTCCGTTATGTTAACAGTTGGATTGTTTGTTTTTGCAATCGCCCCCCGCAAGGTAACTATTCCGGTCAATACATCAACAGGTTCATCAGATGCGGGAATTAAATTAATGAATGGTGGAACTTCGACAGTTAATTATAATTTAAAATGTTACAATGAATCTGGGACGCAGACTTTTGCTAAGAGTAATTTATTTTTAGGTCCGAAAGCTCAAACCAATCACGTGACAGGGAAACACTGCGCCAGCTACACGTCCTATTATACAAACTTAGGTAACGGCATGGTTGTTTGTGACTACGCATACTATTCGAATCGAAGTAGCAGTTGTGTGAACGGTTACACTGTTTGTTCCATGTCTCAGTTCCAGGCTAACTATCCGGGCACCAGCCCTTACGGGTATTCTAATTGGTCGGGCTCAGCTTGGGTTGAATTGTCTGGAACAGGCCTTGATACCTCAGGAAATTCTGGATCTTGGGGAATTTCCTACAGCTCAGGCTCGACATGGAGTTCGAACACTTCTAACTTCGTTGGTATAGCTACATCAAATTCATCCAACAGGTGTAATACATCACCAACTGGTGGTGGTGCTACATTCAACAATTGTGGTGAAGGTGCCCTATACAACACTTATGGGGTTTTTTGCTGCCCTGGTCCGAATGCGGAAGCACTTTCGGCGTCTTGCCAGGTTGAAGTCGATGCTACCTCTGCAGCAGATGCCTATTTGCAAAGCCCACAGTTTAAGGGCGGAGCTCCTTTTTAATTTTTTCGTGCAGTTCAGGAATCAATTGGCTAGTGATCAAAGCTTTCTCTAATAGTTTGCTTCGCAAAGCTTGATGTTCTGGTTTGTTTTCTTGTGCCTTATACATATCCATAAAAATATCGGTGTAGTATTTTGATAGCATCAACATCAATCTGTCGTATTTCAATTCTGAGTTTTCAAATCCAGTTAGATCTAATTTTTCTAAAATTTCGGGATCGTACTGTGTGGTTTTTTGATTACTCACCAAGGCACCAACAAAATAAGGCTCAATAATCGAGCCAATTTCTGAGCCCGCCGGAAGCCTGCCAAAATCACGAGACATCAACACATAAACCTGACAGCAGGCCTTACCCTTTTCAATGATTCTTCTGACCAAACTGTAATACATAACACCAATAGCTTCTGAATTATCCTTTTCAGTGTCCATCCAAACTTTGGTTTCTTGCTTTAAATACTCAGGCAGATCCCCCAGTGATTTGTAAAATTCTGGATACCAGTGACTGAGTTGATTTAAAAACCAAGGTGCCTTGAGCATTTCCAGATCCACCATAACCACGTTTTTCATTTGCGCCTTTACCTGTTGCAGATAAAAAATCGGAAAGGAAAACGGATCCCAGTTGGTTAAAATCACAGTGGGCTTATCGCCAATCACAGTTTGAACATTTTCAAAAAACTTCTCTGCAGCGATATAGTTGTCTTTTCTTTCGGTATAAAAACTGATTCCCGCCATCACGGAAGTCGATAAAATCAGTGGAAGCAAAGAAAAAACAGGCTTTGAAAATCTAAGATTCATAGTTTGATAAATCCCAAAGGCAATCAGGCCACCAAAAATCAGATAATAGGGCAAATAAAACACGCTTGCGATAGCAGTAAGATCCTTAAACAATAGTTCATGTAGACTTACAAATCTAAAATTGGTTAAAAAAGCCACCAAAGGACCTGTTGCCAACAGTGAAACTAATAAAATCTGACCCCATTTTTTTTGAAACTTCAGTAGTATCAAAATCGCAAAAACTCCAAACAGCACCAATACTGAATACTGATCAAAAATATATATTATCTGCTGTCGAAACTGTTCCATGGCGACAATCCAATCCCGTGACAGACTGGGCTGATACTGAAACCGGGACATGTGTCGCCACAGATCTGTTATATTTGTGATTTCACCCCAGTTAAGAATCCACTGTGATCTGCCGCGGATGAGCAAATAAAAATTTGGCAATAGGCCAATGACCAAACCCAAAAATGAACCCAACCAAAACCGCAGCTGTTTTAAGATATCAATTTTTGCAATCAGCAGTGCGCACAAATAAATTAATCCCAGAACCAGAGTCATTGAATGATTGCTAAGTCCCAGTCCCAGAACTAATGCCAGGATAAAAGGTAAATATTTAGGTTTTTCTGATGAAATGATTCTTTCGATCAACAATAATCCTATGGCAAAAATTAAATTATGCAGACCGTAGACTTCGGTAATTACCGATTGTCTGAATGTGTGCGGTACTAAAATCCCTAATAAGGCTGCAAACAGAGCCAAAAATTGTGGAGTGTTAAATTGTTTGAAAATGTTTCTCCAAAACAAGAACATAAAAGGACCGGCCAAGGCGCTGGTAAATGCCGAAAAGAAATTCGCACCAAAAGCAGGATTTGAAAACATAACTGTAAAGGGATGGGCCAGCAACACCCACAGTGGATATCCCGGCGGATGAGGAACTGCCAGGTGATAGGCTGCAGTGATCAGTTCGCCAGAATCCTCAAATGTAAACGATGGGGCCAGGCCCAGGAAAAACAATGCAAACGGAATTAGAAAAGCCAAAATTAAATACATCAAAATCTGTTAATTGTTTCCAGCAAATAAGATGGTAAAAAACTGCCAAAGGCCAAAAAGGAATGAAAAAGCATTTGATCCAAGGCCAGTAAAAACACCACCAGTATCACATAGGTTGAAAGCAATTTTGGTTTTTTGTCCAAGGTTGGAAACAGCAGCAAAGGCAGTAATGCCATCATATGCCAGGGTTGAGCCACTGGCGACTGAGCGATACCAATGATTAGGGTAAATAAAACCGAAGCTAATAAATAGCGTTTTGTAATAATCAAAATACTAAAAACGGCTGCCAAAATAAATGTGATTTGATACCAAGCAGCCTGAGGGTTGGTTAAAAATGGATTTTGAGCAGGGATTCTTTTGATCCCAGGTATTGATAACCACAACGTAAAGACAGTGAATAAAATCAAATAGCAAGCCACCCAAAAAACTGGAGTGTTCATGGCCTTTCGGTTTCGATAAAAAAGCCAAATAGCCAATGGAAAATACATAAAGTATCTGAAATGAAAAAATCCAGCCAGCGCAAAAAATAAAAATGATTTTACAGGATTGTTTTCTTTCAGCGCGTACAAAATACTCAAAACAATAAACAGCGCCGGGATGCTGTCATAATATCCATCCAGTCCCATGGGTAAAAAGAATCCGCAAATCAATGCTAGGGTAATATCACCGACTTCGGTTTTTAAATCACGTAGGGCATACAAAATCAACAACGCACACCCAGCTGCGGTTAAAAAATAAATCACAGCTAAAAAGATGGCTGTCATATCAAAATCATCCGAGATCGCATAAAATATGGCACCGGGAACTCCGACCAAAAGCTCGCCTGGGGGATAGCTTCTGACAACCTCGGGCCAACTAAAAAACAAAACCCGTGAGTCTGGTGAAATCTGACAGACGTTGCGCAGATCTTTTTCGGGGATTTTATATTTTTCTTTGAACTGAGTGATTTTTTCTGAGTCTTTGATCGGGCAAAGGTTTGTGACAGGTTCGCGGTAAATTTCAAATTGGTGTTCTAAAAACAAAAACACCGTCATTGAATGTGAAATATGATCGGTGCCTGTTCCCCAAACTTTATATGTGGGATGGTGGGAAAAAAGTTGTATTAGGCCAAAAAGGCCAAAAAAGATTCCAAATACTATAAATCTCATGTTCTAAATTAGAACATGAGTGTGTAGTAAACGGCACCAACAATGCCTGACATCGAAGTCGCAACGTCAGAATCGTCAAATTCCAGCTCGCGGTCAGCTATAGCTTGTGAAAACTGAGGGTGAGCTCCGGTCACATTTGAAACAGTGTTTCTGGCAATGGGCAAATAACGCAAATTGCCTTCAACGCCCATGCAGTGAGCAGGAGTGAAGCAAAACAAAGCTCCCAAGCCCCCCATCATCCCAAATGTTCCACCAGCAAAATCAACTTTACCACTGGCGTTTTCCACTGAACCAGAAAGTCTGCCGTATCCGACTCCGCCTTGCAGGAAAAATTTAATAATATTGTTTTCCAGTGGCACAAATCGCATCATCGGAAAAAACGTCAATCCTGACAGCGAGTATTTATTTGTACCTGAAGAAGTGGACTGCATAAAATAACTGGGTCTGAACAGAATGTTAAACATCGAACCGCCCAAGTTAAAACTAAAATCAGCAAAGATTTCAGTTCCCGCACCAAATTTACTGATGCTTGAGGAACTAGCGGTATTAACAGTTGAAATATGTGCTTCCAGATCGCTTTGAGAAGGAGTCGCAAGGGCAATTCCGAATGATAATCCCATGTCACCTCCGCCTTTTGCAAATGCGCCGTTTGAAAAAATCAGAACCAAAGAAATCATGATAAGGTGTTTCATTATAGCCTCCTGCTAATCAAAATATTTTAGCAGTGCTCTTAGGTGGAGCAATCAAAATGTCTGAACTAGACCAAGGTTGATATGGAATGTTTGATTACTCTGATTAATATGACTATTGGTTCAGATCGAAATCGAGTCTAGGTGGTTGTGTGGGTAGGGGATTTGAGGAAATGATTGATTGATTGATTGATTGATTGATTGATTGATTGATTGATTGATTGATTGATTGATTGATTGATTGATTGATTGATTGATTGATTGATTGATTG
>JBIKLL010000077.1:0-12578 GCA_044359815.1 Pseudobdellovibrionaceae bacterium | reverse complement strand
GTGGTGATTTTTGCGCCAGAAGGCAAAGTCAAAATCACTGGGTCAGACGAACTGATGGCTCGCTTCACTGTCGAATTATTTCCTGTCATAGTACAAGAAGCCGCACCAAAACCACTGTAGGTTTCAGTTACTGTCCCATCCAATGTGGCATCCCCAGTCGACAACGTGATTGAACACTCAGCCCAATCAACTGTTCTGGTTAAAGCTGTTGTATTGCAAGAAGACCTGGCAGTACCGATTGAACAAGCCGCCAATGGTCTGATTTCGCTGCCAAATAAATTAAATCCATCTGCCACCATTGATGAGACTGAGCCATCAACGTTGTCTGCTGAAGCCGTGACGTCGCTCAGTGCGCTTTCGATGATATTACTGACATTGTCTGATATGCCTTCGGATTCTTCATCCGTTTTTTTCTTGCTACAAGCGATTGCTATTACTACCAATGTTAAAAATAAAATTCCCTTTTTCATTATGACTCCTCTTGAGTTTTCAGATTTCAATTTTTACTGTTCAATAATATTTTTATGATTTTCCAAGCTTCTGACAAGACAAGATCTGGTTTTAGTCCATCAGAAAAAAGCATTATGTAACGCCATCGCCAACCCCCTCAGATCTAAGTCCAGGCTCACTGCCCAACAAAATTTTTAATTTTATATTTGTAAAAAGAAATCTCATTTTTAATTTAAGGTGGCCTCCGCGGAGCCTGGACGACGGGAGCACCGCTCGAGCGGAGAAGCAGGAGCTGTGCCACCTTAAATTAAAAATGAGATTTCTTTTTACAAATATAAAACTAAAACTTTTGCTAGGTCAGGTAAACCTGTGTATTCAGTGGATGTAAGTATTAATGTTTTTACCTTGGTAGGAAAGCCTATGAATATAAATTTTGATCAAGGGCCTAAATTGATGTTTGTCGTTGGATTGATGCTGGTTTTGGGGGCCGTGGTTTGGCAGCTTTTAGGACCCTATTTGAATTTTGGCAAACTGCCCGGTGATATCGCGGTTGAAAAAGAAAATTTTAAATTTTATTTTCCGATCACGACATCGATATTAATCAGTGTCGTGCTGTCATTGATTTTTTGGTTATTTAATAAAACTAAAACTTAAGCTCGGTTTTTTCATAACCATCATCGTATTCGATGGCGACTGTTTCGCTGGCTGAATAAGAGTTGCAATACATTTTATATTTCTTTTCATTGCCATTTAAATAATGAACCATTTTCTGAGCTGGATGGCTGATTCGCATACGGGCCGAAATAAAGTTATTTCTGATTTGATTATTTAAAACGCTGCTGGGTTCGTCGATTTGGATAAAAAACTTCATTCCCAATGTGCCGCCCCTGGACCAACCTTCACCAAGCAAAATTACAGACCCTTCCTCGTGGTCCACAAATCCCATTTCGATTTCGCCCATAGCTAAAGCGATTTTTTGAATTTTGTTGTCCTGAAATCTGATCGCTAATTTAGGCAAGGCCACTACCGAATTCTCAAAACAAATCACTGTGCCATTTTTAAAATTAGGAACATGTTTTGACATCAATGTATCCATCGAATTTGCTTGAACAGTTTCAAAGGTCAAAAGCCCTGCGATAAACGCCACAACAAAAAACAACAATCTAGCGATAACATTTTGGGGTTTTCGGGAATATTTCATTTTCGTGCTCTTTTCATTTTTTGTTTTCATTGTCGTTTTCATTGTCGTTTTCATTGTCGTTTTCATTGCCTTTTTCTTTGCCCTTGATTTTTACTTTTTCGAATTTTCCTTAATACGGATTTTACGTATTACCGATCACAAACTATTAATTACTGAATCTATCATTAATAACCAATAACGACCTAATTTATGAGCCTGTCAAAAATTTTGCCAGATACTAATTACCAACCCAGGACGACAGATGTCACTCCGTTAATGACCTCGGCCATTTTGTCATAATTTAAGGTCTCGGGCCTATCATTGGCGGTGTGGTAATTGCGGTTTCGGTAAAAAGCCGTGTCTGTGACCATCAAAGCCGGAATGCCCTGGGACCAATAGCTTCTGTGGTCAGAATAATCAATCCCAGCCACAAAAGCCGGTGAATTGATCGAATACGTAGGAATATCAGCAGCCTTAGTAAACAGGCTTTTGACTTTTCTGGTTGTCCACCAATTGAGGCTGTTTGAAACCAATCCAATAAAATTCCCCGTAGTTGGATAAAAGCCCTTCATCATTTGGACCGGAAAAATCTGAGACTTTGGTTCATCAGTAAAATACCCTATCATCTCAAGACTGATCATCAGATCCGCAGAGGATTTTTTTTCGATTAGCGATTTTGCATGAATTAGGGATCCCATAAATTCTGTATCGTAAAAAGGCTGTTCTTCGTTAGCATAGGCCACAAGCTCAATGGGATGATTTACCAGATGCGAATTCTCGGTCAATAACCTGGCTAATTCTAAAATCCCCGCCACGCCGCTAGCGTTGTCATCAGCCCCTGGGTAATCACTGTAAACGTCATAATGAGCCCCAATCACCAGCAATGGCTTGCTGCTGTCCCCAATGCGAGTGATCAGATTTTTATGTTTGTTTTTATAAACATCAAATTCTTGCTCGGTCACAGACAAACCCAGTCGGGACCATTCAGCTTTTATGTAATTCAAAGTCTTTTCTGTACCCTGAATGTTTGAAACATTTCTGTAAGGCTTTGCCGATAATTCAGTCACATGTCTGTTCAGATTCTCGGGACTGGCTTTAAAATCATAATTATTCAACCTGATGGCTATAACTGGATTTACAATATGAACTACTAAAATGATTGGCACTAAAACCAAAATGCCGACTATGCCCAGAATAAATTTTCGGCTCATGCCCGAAGCTTTCTGATTTGTTCCTGATATTTTTCTATTGATCCGGGTTTTTGAAATACAAAACTGCCAGCCACCAGCACATCTGCATTTTTTAAATGCCCTACAGTTTGATCGCTGACACCACCGTCGACTTCGATCAAATACTTATAACCTTTTTCTTCACGGATTTTTTTCAGCTCGTCTATTTTTGCTACCTGATCCAGCATAAAACCCTGTCCACCAAATCCTGGCTCCACAGTCATAACCAACACTAAATCCACCTGTGACAGCAAAGGTTCAATTTTGGACAGAGCTGTTTTGGGTCGCAGACTGATCCCAGGTTTGACTTTCAAATCCTTGATCATTCGTAAAACTTTATCTGGTTGATCAGTGGCTTCTACATGAATTGTCAGACTGTCGCTGCCTGCTTTGCAAAACTCTGCGATGTATTTTTCGGGTTTATCGATCATCAAATGAACGTCTAATGGGATTTTACAGAATTTTTTCAACGCAGCCACCACAGGCATGCCAATCGTCAGGTTAGGTACAAAATGCCCATCCATCACATCCACATGAATCCAATCAGCTCCGGCGGCTGTGACGTCAGTGATTTCCTGCCCCAGTTTTGCAAAATCTGCTGACAGGATTGATGGAGCAATTAATTTTTGATTCATAGTTTTGACCTTTCAGCAATCAAGCTACAGTCAATTGCCTGTACTAAACTTTATCACCGGCTTTAATTCCGTAGCCTTTGATAAATTCAGTTGCATACATTTTATTGCGTGATTCCGGTTGCAATTCAAGCAGGCGCACAATGCCAAGGCCAGTTTGTATATCGATGCCCTCATCGGAAACCTTGATAATGCTGCCGATAGAATCAGATTTCATTGGAGTCGTATTGGTATCAATGACTTTAGTTTTATGAACTTTCACCTTGAGTTGATTCCAAACCATATAAGTCCCAGGCCCCCACACAAAGGCTCGCACTTTGTTGTGAACCTTTTCAGCGCTATCCCAAGCGATCAGGCTTTCTGCCTTATCAATTTTTTTAGCGTAGGTAACAAACTGTGGGTCTTGTTTTTCAGGTGTTAAATTGCCGCGGACATAATCCATCAGATCGACCTTAAGAAGCTCTGCCCCCAGTGGAGCCAAAGCATCATGAAGCTCTTTGGAATTCATATCCTGAGTGATTGGGATTTTTTTAACACCCAAAACATCACCGGCATCTAATTCTTTGACCATTTTTTGCAAAGCCACGCCTGTGACTTTGTCACCGGCCTCGATGGCCCTTTGAATCGGAGCGGCTCCCCGCCAACGTGGCAATAAGCTTGCGTGAACATTCACGCAGCCGTGGGTGAACATATTTAAAAATTGAGTGTTTAAAATCTGTCCAAAGGCCACGACCACGGCGACTTCGGCTCCCCATTTTTCCACTTCTAATTGGTTTTCTGGTAAATTCATTTTTTCTGGTGTTAAAATCCTAAGACCGTGTTTTTCAGCCAATATCCGCACAGGGCTTTTTGTCAGCTGCATCTTACGACCAGAAGGTCTGTCAGGTTGTGTGACCACACCTACAATGTCAAAATGATCGTCCTCGAGCATGGCTTGCAGACAAGTCACAGCAAAATCGGGAGTCCCAAGAAAAACAGTCCTGATCCGACTCACTGATTACTTTTTTCCTTCCACTGGTTCTAACTCGTCCTCGGTTTCTGCGTTTTTTCCATCGCCCCGTGAGCGAGAACCTTTTGGTGGATATCCGTATTTTTTAATGTGATTTTTAATTTTGTTGCTTTTCAAAAAGCTCAAATGATCGATAAACAAAGTGCCTTCCAAATGATCCATTTCATGTTGAATGCAAATCGACAACAGACCGTCAGTTTGTATCCGGCATTCCTTGCCCGTGACATCAAAATATTTAAGTTCAATGACTTTAAATCTGTCTACAGTTTCATAAAACGAAGGCACGCTCAGACAGCCTTCATCGTAGGTAGTTTTACCATCGTGAGAGACTATTTCGGGATTAATAATAACTAAAGGTTGTTGAACCATAGATTCCAATGGCTCAAGCTGATTTTCCTCATACCTGCCGCCCGTATCCCGCGGCCTAGTGTCGATCACCAGCATTCTGATCAGCTCGCCAACCTGTGGCGCCGCTAATCCCACACCGTTTTCACCGTACATGGTTTCAAGCATATTCTCAGAAAGGGTTTTGAGTTTCTGATCAAACTGAGTGACCTCTTTAGAAACTTCGCGGAGCCTGGGATCTGGAAATTTTAATACCTCTAAAATCATAGGGGCATCCTATCAGATTACGCCCGCAGGAGCCAGCCCGATTTAAAAAAACATCAACAATCGGCCCACTTGCCTGGGGTTATTATGAACTTTAAAAAATATTTCTATGATTTTACACCTTGAGAATACTTGCTAACGGCCGCAAGCTCATCTCTCGTATTGCATAAATGGAAAGATAATTTGTTTTTACTGTTTTTAGACACATTCAGCGAGCGCGCGGGGCATATCTGGTGTTGAGTCATTTAGACTAATCAGGTTTAAGATAATTTATTAATCGTAAAAGTGATTAGTCTAAATGACTCAATACGAGAGATGAGCCCGCGGCCGTTAGCGAGTGTCTAAAAATAGTGAAAAAAATTATCTTTGCATTTACGCATCACGAGATATGCGGCGATAAATTAACCGTCGCGCTCGCAAATGTATTCTCAAGGTGTAAAATCATAGAAATATTTTTTAAAGTTCATAATAACCGCAGGCTCGGTTCAGACTTGGATTTTTTTGCGGATCAGAAATACGGCCAGAGCCAGGTTGATCAGATTGGGAAGCCATGCCGATAGCATGGGTGGTATCTGTCGATAATTGCCCAAGGTAATCGATGACGAATAGCTGATCCAATACAGCAAAATCAGCCCCAAGCATATACTCAAATTCAGCTTTAAGCCGCCCGATCGACCCCGGGTCACGCTAAACGGAATTCCTAACAAGCCCATAATAAACGGAGCTAAGGCAAATCCAAATTTTGAATGAAAATCCACTTCGTACCTGACTGTGTCCAGACCGGCCTCACGATTGGTTTTAATAAAATGATAAAGCTCACCAATGCTCAGCATGTCCGAGGTGTTGCCAGAAGAAGCTAAATCTTTGGTGTCTTTTTCGATGGGAATGGTTTTTGTTTTGAATTCGCTGGTCTGCGGAAAGCTGGAATCCTCGGTAAATATGGTGACCGATCCATTAATCAGCTCCCAGGTGCTTTCTTTGATTTCGACCTCGGTGGCCGTCATCATCTGGATCAAATCCCAATTTTCGTTAAAATAATAAAGCGTCAAACCCTGCGCTTTATTGCTCTTTTCATTCAGTGTTTTGATATTAAAAATTTTGTCGTGGGACCTGTACCAAATCCTTTCATTTTTAACTATCGAAAACATCGAAGGGTTTTTTGCAATTTCGTGATAAAAAATAAAATTTTTCATCTTGGTGAAATTGGGAATCACCCTATCGCTTAAAAATAAATTTAAAAAACACAGGACACAGATCCAAAAAACTATGGGATAGCAAACTCGGACTAAACTAAAACCCACACTTTGCAGGGCGATCAGTTCATTGGTTTTGTTGATTGTTGATAGGGTAAAAACCGTGGCAATCACACAGGCCACTGGCACCATCTTGTACACGATGTCTGGAAACAGATAGGCATAATATTGGATGAACGAAATGGCTGGCACCCCTTGGTATGAAACCATTGTCGACAATGCGTCGACGGCCAAAAACAAGGTCACAAACACCAATAAACCACCAATAAAAAATCCGAAAAACAATTTTGAAAGGTAGCGGTCAATTTTTGTTCCAAGCATGACTTGATTCTATCTTGACTCCATAAATAAAAGCATGTGTACTGACAGCATGGCCCTTCGCGTCTTATTGGCTGATGAAAGCACAAATATTAAAAAAGTGATGCAGTTAGCATTGCAGGATTTTGGCGTCGAGGTCAAAGCGGTTCCAGTGGGTTTAGATGTTCTGTCTGTGGCTCAAAGTTTCAAACCTAATATAGTTTTTGCCGATGTGCTGCTGTCCAAACGATCAGGTTATGATGTTTGTGATGACCTTAAAAAAGACAATTTGTTGAAATCCATTCCCGTAGTTTTGATGTGGAGTGGCTTTATGGAATTGGACGAAGCCAAGTTCAAATCGTGCAAAGCCAATGACAGACTGGAAAAACCTTTTGATGCTGAAACACTAAGATCCTTAGTTAAAAAATATGTTCCTTCAGTTAAAGACAATGAAATTTCAAATTATCTGAGCTTTCCAAAACTGCCAGATATTATTCCGGGTCCTGATGAAGCCATTGCCAAGGGCAAGGGTGATTCCAAAAATTCTCCGGCGGCCAGCATGGATCTGGAAGACCCCGAAGATTTTCAGCAAGTGCCATTGCCAAAAAATAAAAAATCTCAGAAGCCCGCTGTTCGCGAAGCTCGTGATTCTGAATCTGAATCTTGGTCATCAACTGATTTGTCCAAGGTTAAGATTAATCCCCTACCTGATGATGTTGAACTGTCAGAAATGCTAAATGGTGATATCTCTAGCAACTCCATAATGCTGTCCTCTGGGGCCGAGGAAGTCCCTGTCAGCAGTGTTAAGCCATCGGCAAGACCTGTCAGCAAAAACGAAGACCGTCCTCGCAAATCAGAACAAGGCTTTGCTGATATGAGTTCATACATTCAAACTGAAAAAATCGAAGAAATTATGCGCGAAGAAATTCACCGAGTGATCAGGGACATTGCATGGAAAATCATTCCCAATATCGCAGAGCGTGTTATTCAAGATGAAATTGACCGCCTGATGCAAGAAGACGATCATGCGCCATGATTTTATCTGAACTGATTAAAGCTGCCTTGAAAGAGGACATGCCAACTGGCGATTTGACTACCGAATCGTTGGCCTTACCACCAAGATTTGGCAAAGCCAGAGTCATGGCAAAACAGGATTTGATTTTAAGTGGCACGGCTGTTTTTGAACAAACTGTGCATTTGCTGGAACAACAATCCAAAATCAAATGGCATTTTGATGATGGCTCCAAGGTTTTAAAAAACCAAAATATCTGCACCATCCAAGGCGATCTGATTCAAATATTAAAAGCAGAACGAGTGGCTTTAAATTTTATGCAGCACCTATCAGGCATCGCCACCATGACCAGATCCTTTGTTGAAAAAGTCATCCGCTATAACACAATTATTTTGGACACCCGCAAAACCACCCCAGGGTATCGTGAAATCGAAAAACGCGCAGTCCAACATGGCGGCGGTAAAAACCACCGCATGAATCTGAGCCAAGCGATTTTGATCAAGGACAATCACATTGCTGTTATGGGTGGGATCTCAAAAGCGGTGAAACGCATCCGCGAAAACTGCGACTTACCGATTGAGATAGAAGCCGGGACTCTGGAAGAGGTCAATGAATGTGTGATCCTGGGGGCTAATCGCATCCTGTTGGACAACATGAATAACGAAATGCTGAAATCTGCCTTGGACATGATCCCTGATTCCATAGAGGTCGAAGCCAGTGGCAACATGACCATCGACCGTGTGGAGTCTGTAGCCGAATTGGGTGTGGATTTTATTTCTGTGGGTGCGCTGACTCATTCGGCGCCAAGTGCCGACATGTCGATGCTCTTTGACTGGCATCTGAGTTCCAATTAACAATAGGTCCATGAATATATTTAACGAAACAAAAACTTGGGCTCAAAATTTATCTATTAAATCTCATTTTGCAAATCAGATGGATTCCACACAGTCCTATGCAAAACAAAATTTAGACACTCGATTAACAGTGGCTGATCAACAATCCAGTGGCAAGGGCCGCTTTGACCGTACTTGGACAAATCCCAAATCGGGTTCAGCCTTGATGGCCACATGGACCCTAAATTTTGATGTTCCAGTCAGTTTAAATTTTTCTGCAAAAGTAGGCTGGTGTTTGTTAACGGCATTGGAAAAAGCTTTTCCGGATTTGGATCTGACCGTGAAACCACCGAACGACATTTGGATCGGCAATAAAAAAATTGCCGGGATCTTGATCGAAAACATTGTGCAAAACCATTGTCACACTTTGATTGGCATTGGCATCAATGTGATGCAAGCAGCCCCAGTGGATCATGCTGGGTGTTTGCAAAACCACACCACTGTAAACGCCGATAAATGGAGAATTTTTTTAGATGTCTGGTGGAAACAATTATCAGCCCTAAAACCAGAAACACCTTTATCGGACTCTCAATGCAAAGATTTATTTTTTGCGATTAAAAAGCATTCTGACTTTAAAAATCTGACAGCCGTTTTGCCCGATGCCAGTTTGCAGATGGATAACAAAATTTTAAATTGGATGGATTTATAATATATGGCACTGACTCACACTCCGGGACCTGACAGCAATTTTGTTTGTCCTGATTTTAACCTCAAGGCCATGGACGGAAAATCTTATTCGCTGAAAGATTTTAAAAACAATCAACCCCTGTTGGTTATGTTTATATGCAATCACTGTCCCTACGTAAAAGCCATCGAAGACCGGTTGATACAATTAGCCGCTGATTTAAAGCTGCAGTCTGTGAACACGATTGGAATCTGTTCTAACGACCCCAATGGCTACCCCGAAGACAGTTTTGAAAATCTGCAAAAGCGCTGGAATCAAAAAAAATATTTGTTTCCCTATCTGCATGACGAAACTCAAAAAACAGCTCAGGATTTTGGCGCTGTCTGTACTCCGGATTTTTTTCTGTTTGATCATGATTTGCGTCTGCAATACCGTGGCCGTCTGGATGATTCTTGGAAAGATCCATCCCAGGTCAAAAAGCGCGAACTGTATGAAGCCGCTTTGGCATTGAAAAACCGTCAAAAAATCGGTTTCAAAGAAACACCTTCCATGGGCTGCAGTATCAAATGGGCTCGATAAAATATTTAATACTTGCAGTAATAGCATCGTTTATTGGTTTTGTGGTGTATCTGTTAATGCATCTGGGGATTTTTAAACCTGTACAGATCAGCTATGAACCAGTCGATAATATTTATTTATTGGCTATTGAAAATTTGGGGCCCTACCATAAAATCCTGGATTCCATATTGGTAGTCGAAAAATTTGCCAAAGAAAACAAAATCAATTGTCCAAAAACCTTTGGAATGTTTTTGGATGATCCAGAAAAAGTCGAAGAAGTCAGGCTGCGAAGCCTGGTCGGTTGCGTGATCGATCAGCCGATAACTGAAGTACCAGCGCAGTTCAAAATGATCAGTCGTCCAAAACAAAATTATGTGAAAGCTGTGTTTTTGGGATCGCCCTCTGTCAGTCCCTACAAAGTTTATCCCAAGGCCATGGAGCTGATTCAAGAACGCAGACTGCCGTTTACAGGTGAGGTCATCGAAATTTATCAAGTTAATGCTGATCAAGGATTTATTACGACCTATTTGTTTCCCATTAACGAAACCACTGACTGATACCCTTATGTTTGCAAACCAACACTCAGAAAGTCCAAAATATGAAAAACTTTAAAAAATTAATTTTTTTGTCGGTTTTGGGATCAGTGTTTGTTTTGATTTATTATTTCAACCTGACTCAGTATTTAAATCTGGATTTTATAAAATCTCAGAAAAATTTGTTTGATGAATATTATCAAAACTATCCGGTACTGTGTTTGAGTGCTTTTTTTGGAATTTATGTGCTGTCGGTGGCTTTGTCTTTACCCGGAGCCACACTACTGACAGTTTTAGCCGGAGCCTTGTTTGGAAATTTGATAGGGATTGTAATGGTCAGTTTTGCCAGCACCTTGGGTGCGACGATTGCCTTTATGGTTTCCAGATATATTTTCAGGGATTGGGTCAGTCAGCGATTTGGCTCAAAACTGGCAAATATAAATGAAGAGCTTATTCGCAATGGAGCTTTTTATTTATTCAGTCTGCGATTGATCCCGGTGTTTCCATTTTTTTTAATCAATCTGCTGATGGGATTAACAAACATCAGGGTGATTACATTTTTTTGGGTTAGCCAGTTGGGAATGCTGGCGGGGACAGTTGTTTATGTTAATGCCGGTACTCAGTTGGGCAATCTGCAGTCACTCTCTGGCATTGTCAGTCCTGAAATTCTGGGATCTTTTGTAATGTTGGGACTGCTGCCGTGGATTGCAAAATCCTTTATATCCAAAATTCAAAATCTGCGGGTTTATTCGGGATTCAAAAAACCTAAAAATTTTGATTACAATGTGATTGTCATCGGTGCTGGCTCGGCTGGATTAGTGTCAGCCTATATAGCCGCTGCGGTTAAGGCAAAGGTTCTGCTGATTGAAAAACACAAAATGGGCGGTGATTGTTTAAACACTGGCTGCGTCCCCAGCAAAGCTCTGATTAAATCAGCCAAAGTTTCAAATCTGATTTCTAAATCTGAAGATTTTGGGATAACCACAAAAGGCATTGAAATTAATTTTGCAAAAGTGATGCAAAGGGTTCACAAAGTTATTTCTGAAATCGAACCCCACGATTCTGTCAGCAGATACCAAGGCTTGGGCGTTGAGTGTTTGATGGGTTCAGCCCAATTGATTTCGCCCTGGCAGGTTCAGGTCGATGGAAAAGTTTTTTCAGCCAGAAACATTATTTTAGCCACAGGGGCCAGACCACGACTGCCCAAAATTACCGGCATGAAGGATTCAGATGTTTTAACCAGCGATACCCTGTGGAGCCTGACTGAAATTCCCAAAAAATTAATTGTGGTGGGTGCAGGCGCCATTGGTTGCGAATTAGCCCAAGCCTTTTCCAGGCTGGGATCCCAGGTCACGATTGTGCAGGACGAATCCAGGATTATGCCCAAGGAAGACCCCGATGTTTCGATGGAGGTTTCTAGCCACTTTAAGCATCAAGGGATAAATATTTTGCTGTCTGAATCCGTCAGTGGATTTAAGCAAGAAGGCTCACAAAAATCCCTCAGTTTAAAATCAGGTAAATCCGTCACTGCTGATCAAATTTTATTTGCCACAGGCAGATCTGCAAATACCCAAGGATTTGGACTGGAAAAACTGGGCATTGAAACCACGGCCGCTGGCACATTTAAAGTGAATGAGTATTTGCAAACACGGTTTCCTAATATTTATGCCTGCGGTGACTGCGTAGGTCCCTATCAATTGACACATGTGGCTTCACATCAAGCTTGGTTTTGTGCGGTGAATGCCTTGTTTGGTAAGCTGAAAAAATTCAAAGTCGATTACAGAGTGATCCCCTGGTGCACCTTCACGGACCCCGAAGTCGCCCGTGTGGGATTCAGTGAAACTGAGGCTCTGGCAAAAAATATCCCCTTCACTGTTACAAAATACGACCTGAATGATTTAGATCGAGCCATTGCTGACGGCGAAGCCTATGGGTTTGTTAAAGTTCTAACGGCCCAAGGCAGTGATAAAATTTTAGGGGCTACAATAGTTGGTTCGCAAGCAAGCAGCATGATTTCAGAATTTATTTTGGCCATGAAATACGGCATAGGGCTCAATAAAATTTTGGGAACCATTCATATCTATCCAACCTATCCCGAGGGCAACAAATACGCGGCCGGCGTCTGGAAACGCAGCCAAACCAAACCCTGGATTATGGATTTACTAAAACGATTTCATCAATGGCAGAAGTGATCCAGCAGAACTCTTTCTACGTTGCTGATTTTGAATTTCAAAACTCTAATTATATTATTTTATTTAAAAATAACACATCTCCTGCTTCTCTGCTCGGGCTGTGCCC
>JBIKLL010000076.1:0-12702 GCA_044359815.1 Pseudobdellovibrionaceae bacterium | reverse complement strand
CCATCTGTGTTTTTTTGAGGTTTTTCTGGGGGCTCAAAGGATGAATCCAGCCAGATAAAATAAAATGAGCTGCCAATCCAATAGATGCCAGCCACCAGATGAGAAAATCTGAGCAGGTATTCAACCCAAGTAATAAAGTGCGAATCCACCTGATTAGCCTAATGAAATTCAGCTTTGTATTCAAGCAATAGATCTATTTATTGGGCGAACAAATCAGTTTTCGACGAGAATTCAAAATGGGATCGTTGACGGTAAAGACAATCCCCTGGTTTTGATTTGCTGGGTTTATCTGTGATGCTGATAGGTAAATCTTTGTACCTTGCACCAGAAAATGAGTCAGGTTCTGAAACTCAGAATCGATCACCACAGATCCTACAAATTTGGATTTTTTGCGTTCCATGCGGTATTTTAAAATTCTGCTAGAGGCATACTGGCTGACAAAAATCATGTTGTCTGTATTCATCCAGATTTGATCAGGGCCCCTCAGTCCCCCCGTGGGATCTGGGTAGGGGGATTTTAAATCATCCAAATCCAGAAAAACGCTGGTGACAGCTAAGGGACGTTTGGATTTTTTTAGACCTGATTTTTTTGCAGTTTTGGTTTTGACGGGCTTGGCCTTTTTGTTTTTGCCTTTAGTTTTTTTGGATTCCATTTTTTGTGGATCTGCGATGGTGGTTTGATCATAGATTGGCATTAGGTCGCCGTTTTCTTGAATTTTATATTTTAAAACTCTGTTTTGCAGCTGTTCTGCCACTAGCAGAAATTTACCTTTTTCAATTACGGCCAGACCTGCGGCGTAATGAATGCCATCGGCAACTTTGCGAATGCGTTTGTCTGAATCCAGAAAATAAATTTCACCCTCTTTGGGCGAGTTTTTTTGTAAAGTTCCTGCTGAGGTAAAATAAAATCCACCTTTGCCATCAGAGCTCAGGCCATAAGCGTTGCGGTAACCAAAATAAGTATCCAGTATTTTTACTGGAGAGGATTTTGAGATTCTGATCAATGAACTGGATTGATAACAGGTGATTAAAAAGGTTTCGTTATCTGATTCGATTGACGAGGGGCCACAGCCCGTAAGGCTCCATAATTCAGAATTTTCAGAGCCATTGTGACTGAGGATCCGGCTTTTAATTTGTTCGGTGTACACAGTGCTATCCTGACTGCTGGTGATCCCCATGGGGTAAAAGGCAATGGGATTCAGAATTTGGGTTTCCAAGGGTTGCAGCTTTTGAACATCTGTTTCATCATGACACATTATGGACTGAGTCTGTTTGAGGTTTTGTTCATGCTCGGTCAGGTTTGGAGGTGTGTCGACGGACTTGCAGCCAGACAAGAGCGCCAACGACACTATAACAATAATATTTCTAAATCTGAGACATGCATCCATCAATCAAATTAAAACCTAAAACCAAGGGGAGCTCATCAAAAATATTTTCGTTTGGATAAGAGTCTAGTTTTTTACTCAAAAGACCGAAAGTATCTATACGATGAAAAACCTTAAGTGCCCGAACATTCTAAAGTATCTGAGCAGTCAGAATGGTCTCAACAATCAAAAAGGTTTGTCTTTAATTGAATCATTGGTTGCCTTGGGTATTTTGGGCTTTTTTGTTTTGCTGGCTTCGCAATTAACCATGCGTTCGCAGAATGTTTATTTTAAAAATTCAGAAATGTCGGCAGCAGACGATAGTCTAATGAGATCCGAGTATTATTTAAGAAGATTTTTTACTTATGCTGTGGGTGACAATACTCTGGAAAACCCAGCAGACTTAACCAGCCTGCCCATCGGATTGAGAATAGTTAAATCAGGAGTGCCGGCAATGAATGAATTTCTGGACACCGTGGATGATGCCACTGGGGCAAATTCATTGTCAGGTTTGAACACAGGGGCAAATGTCGATGCCATTGCCTATTGGGTCCGAGAAGAGGGCAATAAGTCTGCTGATGGTGTTAGTGATTTCAGGCGAACAGCACTTTATTATATGAAGCCAACCCCTGCAAAATCTGGAGTTTTATTTTTTGATCCAGGTGCTGATACGGTTTTGACCGCTGATTACAGCAGAATTTTTGTAGACAGACTGGTTGATTTTTCAGCTGATGTGGTTTTGCAACCCAGCACCCAAAGGGCGTCGTCGTTAAAATTCAGTGTAACTGTAAGATATTTTATCAACACACCTGCTGAAAACTATAGGTGGTGTTCAGAAGCATTGATGAACACTGATGCCAATTGCCAGCCGACTAGTGGGCCATTTGCTTACAGAGATATTTCAAAGGAAATCGTCGTGACGCTAAGAAACCACGTGATTGGCTTGAGTCGACAAAATCCAACTTATTTTGATGGTGTGAACACACGGGCAAACTACGAGCGGGCCTTTGGCTCACTGTATTTCTTCCCACCATTAGTTCCAGAAAACCCTCTCTAATTAGACTTACCCGACCATTGAGATGTTTTAAAGAAATATTTCTTTAAAATATCTCACTGGTTTTTAAAGTTAAATTTTACTTCCTGAAGATTTGCATGTTTTTGCTAAGCCAAGTGTATTTGCTGATTTCAGAAATAATGTTCTCCAGTGATATTTTTGATAAAGTTTTTTGAGAGTCTTTTTGATTTATATAAGTTTGATTTTTCATTTTGTTATAAAAGAAATTCTTCAGCCGCAATCTGACCTTTTTTCGAATCAGTGATTGCTGGTTTTTAATAAATTCATCCTCGGTTTCTAGTTTCAGTTTAGGCACGGCTATGGGTTTTGATTTCTCATCCAAACTGACAAAAGTCAAAAAAGCCCGGTTTGTGTGAATGATCTCACCGCTATTGTGCAGTTCCTTAGACACATCGACTTCGATTTCCATTGAAGTTTTGCCAACAGACACCACAGATGCTGTCAGTATCACATGTTCCCCTGACCTGATGGGCATTCTGAATGAAATATTATCTATATTAACCGTTACGCATCTGGAGTTTTCTGAAAACCTGCGCGCGCACATAAAGGCAATTTCATCAATCCAGGACATTAAAGCTCCACCAAATAATGTGTTGTTAGGATTCAGGTTCTCGGGTGAAACAATTTTTCTGGTTGAAATCGGGCTGCTGTTTTTTGCCTCAGCCATTGATTTGGAATTTAATTTTGTACTGATCATAGAACCTCCTGAAGTTTTTTCATTGATGTTCTTAAAACGATAAAGACTCAATTCCGATTCGGTTAGGATTTTTTTTGGTTATTATGATAAAGCTTTCGGTCAGAAAAAATTTGAATTATTTTAGGAAGTTAACTTAGAGCGATGACTCGATTGATACTGTCAATCTGAAAAATACAAATATTTTTATGTTCCGACTGGTTTTTCTGCACCCATCTACAATTGGCCCACTTGTCTGTGGTTTGTTTCTGCGGATAATTTAAATTTTAAAAAAATATTTCTATGATTTTACACCTTGTGAATACATTTGCGAGCGCGCATGGCATATCTGGTGTTGCGTAAATGCAAACATAATTTTTTCACTATTTTTAGACACTCGCTAACGGCCGCGGGCTCATCTCTCGTGTTGAGTCATTATATAAAAGCAATTTTTTTGCTTTTATATAATGACTCAACACGAGATATGCCCCGCACGCTCGCTGTATGTGTCTAAAAACAGTAAAAACAAATTACCTTTGCATTTATGCAATACGAGAGATGAGCTTGCGGCCGTTAGCAAGTATTCACAAGGTGTAAAATCATAGAAATATTTTTTTAAAATTCAAATTTACAACAGACAAGTGGGCCAATTGTAGATGGGTGCAGAAAAAAAATTTACTTTGTTGGTAATTGATATATAAATGCTTCGATGAATACATCAAAAAATCAATCATGGGGAATACATTGGTTCAGACGGGATCTGAGGATACCTGATAATCTGGCACTCAAGAAAAACCATGGTCTGAATCAATCTAGGGTATTGGGGATTTTTTGCTTTGATTCTGTGTTTTTATCCAGAAGTGATTTTTCACACAACCGTTTCGCCTTCTTTTTAAACAGTCTCAAAAAACTTAAATCCGAAATGCAAAGTTTGGGTGGGGATCTGTTGGTGGTTGATGCCAGACCCTTGGAAGCTTTTAAATTGATATTTTCAAAGCTTCAAAACAATATGCCGTCAACGATTAGCTTTAATCGGGATTACGAGCCTTTTGCAAACGACCGCGACCAACAATTGTCGGACTATTTTAAAAGCCTAGGAATAAATTTAATCACCGAGCCAGATCATGTTTTGTTTGAACCTTGGGAGGTTACAAAAGACGATGGTTTTTATCAGGTCTACAGTCCCTATGCCAAAAAATGGTTTCAACTGTTGCAAAATCCTAATATTCAAAAACGTATTCAAAATTGCAGCAGTGGTAAAAAATATTTAGAAAATTTAAATTCAAAATCACCCAAGCAAATTTTTAATTTAAAATGGACTGACGTATTAGATTCAGGGTTTATTAAAGATTCTTTGGATGCATTTATTGCTGAAAATTCTAAAAACGTCAGTATTTCCATTCCAGAATCTGGGTTTTCAGTGGCTTACGACAGGCTTGAGCAATTTAAGAGCAGAATTTCAGATTACAAAATTCATCGCGATTTTCCCTCTGAAAATGGAACTTCTGGATTATCAGTGTATTTTAAAAATGGCAGTTTAAGTGCAGTTCAAGCGATGAACCTATTGCAACTGAATAAATTAAATTTTCAGGACGGGACGGGTCAGTCGGTGTTTTTAAAAGAGCTGGCTTGGCGTGAATTTTATTATTCGATTTTGCATCACAGGCCCGATGTGGAATCACAAAGTTTTTTGCCACAGTTTCGCAATATCCAATGGGAAAATAATCAGACCTATTTTAAAAAATGGTGCCAGGGTTTAACTGGATTTCCAATTGTGGATGCGGGGATGAGACAGCTCAATCAAACGGGTTGGATGCATAACCGGGTACGAATGATTGTGGCGTCCTTTTTGACTAAGGATTTATTGATCGACTGGAAGCTTGGTGAAAATTATTTTATGAAACAGCTTTTGGATGGCGATTTGGCCGCCAATAATGGGGGCTGGCAATGGGCGGCTTCGACGGGTTGTGATCCGCAGCCTTATTTTAGAATTTTTAATCCCTGGTTACAAAGCGAAAAATTTGATCCTACTGGGGAATATATCAGAAAATATATTCCCGAATTATCAAAAATTCCAGCATCTGATCTGCATGATCCTGAGGCTGATCGAAGCCTTGGGGGTTATCCCAAACCCATAGTCAATCATTCGGTCCAAAGGGATAAGGCTCTTTCACTGTACAAAAGGTCTTAATAAATTCTATTCGGCCGCAGACTGTGCCGCAGGCCTTGAATTTGAAAAATCAATTAATTAGAATTTTAAATTTTATTTTCAAGGACACGATAAGCGGACAGATACCAACTATGGAATGACATTTTTTACGCAGCCGGATCGAGTGCAAAAGCGGAAAGCTTGTGAGGGCAGAGGTTTTAAAATCCCATTTATAAAAACAAACTGACTGGCCCATGAATTATGCACTAAAATCCCGTCTGCAAAAAAACTATGGCCATATCCCCAGCTTAATTGGTAATTGGGGGATAGTTGCGAATTAGCAGGTAAATTGTCTTGCCCTGCTAAGTGTAAATTGTAAACAGACTCAAAACGGTCCGTGATTGATACGCTGACAACGCCGACCAATTGTTTTTGGGAATTTAACAATTGAAGATTGTTATCATGGAAGAAATCCCAATATAAATCCTGAGCAAATCTGTAGGTACCATATTTGGGAATATAGACCGGGTGAATGCTGTTGGATTCAAATTCAGTCCCATCGGCCAAATGAAATTTAAAAAACCTTTGCATCCTGGGTTCATGAACAATCAGTGATTGCACTTTCTGAATCACAGGCAGATTTAATCTTTCATCGTATCCCACAACTAAATCACCATTTTGAATTTGATCTATGGATTTAACTCTGCCATCAGCCAATGAAATTTTCGAATCTGCTGGTAAGCACCCAATATCGTAGTCGGGTGGCAGGTCATCCGGTGGTGATGTGGGCGGCGGTGAGGTTGGTAGAGGTGAAGTCGTTGGTGTGGCTGCTGTTGTGGTTGGGCCAGGCAAAGTCGTTCCAGTGGGTGAAGTGGTTCCCGTAGGCGAGGTGGTTCCAGTGGGCACTGTGGTTGTTGGTATGCCCACAGGCACTGTGGTCGTGCTGGCCAGGGTGGTTGAAGTCGTCGGGGAAGTGCCCGCTCCGCCCGGGCAGTGATATCTGGTGTTTGGGATATCAACTGTGGCAACGGGGTAATAGGTCAAACCCGCGCACGAATCACCACAAGCAGTTAAATCAGCAGCTCCACCATAGGGAAACATGTAATTTGGAATTTCAGTCGACACAGGCATCGAGATTATCTCAGACATATTGCCGGCTGTATCGACGGCCACGGCTTTAATATCCACATAGCAACCCCTGGATACCCGGTTGGCATCATTGGTATTAAACAATAAATCGATGCAAAATTTTTCGTTAGGGCAGGGGCGATTATCGCCTTCACCCATCATTACTCCGTAAGCTTGCACCCCACAAGCAGTGACGCTTTCACATCCCACCCATTTAGGCGGAACCATGCGGATTTTTTTGTAGCTGAATAGTGAGCCATCGTTCGGAGGTAATTTTATGTTCTGATTGTTTACACCCGCTGTGATGAAAGGTTCAGTGTTGGGATAATTGAAATAGCTCCCCAGTGTTGTATTTTGATAGGTCCAGCCCTCGGTGCCTACGAT
This sequence comes from Pseudobdellovibrionaceae bacterium, assembly GCA_044359815.1. Taxonomy (GTDB): domain Bacteria; phylum Bdellovibrionota; class Bdellovibrionia; order Bdellovibrionales; family Bdellovibrionaceae; genus JBIKLL01. Next base: position 5,930 of record JBIKLL010000076.1, on the reverse strand, counting down.
GTAAAACGAATTATCCAAGCACAGTAATTGAGTTCCTGATTCTTGGTCTGCGGGTGAGTTTACTCTGACTCGCAGTGAATTCACTTTGCTGTTAGGGGCTGAATTTGTGCAGTCTTCGATTTTTGACAAATAGGAATCAAAGCTGGAATTTTCAATGACTTCGATTCTAGGAGATTTTGGTTTTCCGATATCAGAGTCGTATTTTAAAAAATCTGAAATTTCACATACGACTTTGTTGTTGGCATCAGCTGTTGAATTAAATTCCCCGCGGAGTGATACATGCAGTCCCACATCACGCACAGTATTGTTGTCAGACAGGTTTGCCAGTGAATTCAAACCTCTTACGATTTTTGCATAGTGGACGTAAGCTTGGTTGTAAGGTTGGGTTAAATCAGCCGAGGGATCATCATAGGCTGTTTGAGTGAAAAACCCCATCGGCACAATGGATAAATTGGTTGGACATTTTTTTGAGGCCAAAGATGAGTTGGGATCTGTGAAAGATCTGGGTTCAATATGCAGTTTAACACTAAAGCTGTCTTTGCCCGGTAAATTTTCAACGTTGCCCAAGGCCCATTTTGGAAACCCAGTCAGAGCGCCATTTTTAACAATTTCATGGCCGTATTCACTTTCGCAAAAGGATTCGGTGTTTGAATTATACAGAGCCAGCAATTGATTCATGTAAGAATCAATTAGTATGGAGCTTTTCAAAACTTCTTCAGAGCCTGTGGCGGCCATTGTTGGAGTCCTCTGAGTGGTTGAAGTCGAGGTGGTCGGTAAACTGACCCATCTTCCAGAGCCAATTTCAGAGGGTGCTGGCGTGGCAAAACCGCCGGTTAATACTGCGTAATTGTTATTTTGTGGCCACCTAAAATTGTTGTCGATAGTTTCATCGGTCATGGCCGGATAGGGATAGGATCCGTTTTGCAGCGGCACATACCGAGTTCCAAAATACCCAGGTTGCCAATCAAAAATAAACCCAGCTTGTCCATGATTTTTCAGGTTTTCCAACATGGTTGTCAAAGTGTTGCGACACAGACTGACTTCACGAGAATCGTTAGAAAAAACTAATTTTTGCATGGACAGGACACCAGCGGTCAGCAGTCCTAAAATGAGAAGGGAAACTAAAACTTCAATTAAGGATAAGCCCTTTTGATTTTTGATACTCATAGTCTTAAATTAGTGTAAGGCCTTTTAAGCAATTAGCAAATGAAAACAAATTGCTAAACAGGTAATAGCTTGCTCTTTAGGATCATTATGGTACGAGGTGAGCACTTTAATTTTATAAGGAGATTTCCAATGAAAACCATCATTTGTGCCCTATTAATCTGCTCTGTATCAATATCTGCTTTTGCTGAAGTTTTTAAAAAAACTGACAAGCCTTCTCATCAGTGGATGGATCTGGGCGTGGTGGTTTTTAACAAATCAAATCTGCGATTGGTCAGTTTTGAGGCTCAGGGTTTATGCTTTGACCAAATCAGAGTGAAAACTTTTGCAGAAGGCCGTTCAGCCAACGCAAAATTTTGGCTGAAAGAGCTTTGGATCAGAGACACCGAGGGCAATGTATGGCCAGCAGCAATTCCTGCTGAAGCTTTAGGTATACAGACTTACAGGGTGGTTGATTTGCACAAAACAGTGTGCGCTGAACAAATCGGAGTTGTGGGTTACAAGCACAATGTCAGATCTTTAAAATCAGTTTATGTAACAGTCTCGGTGCGAGAATAGTTTTGCTATCCGCCATTTGTGGACCAACCATACATTGAAACTCCTGAAACGGTGCCACCGCTACTAAAGGTGCAGGTCCCGCTGGATAGCGAGCCGTGTCCCTGGTAGGCCCCAAAATTGGGGGCGTAAACGCAAGCTTCATTACTTTCGCAAAGTCCATTGTCGTTACCAATTCTGTCTTCCAAAATCTCGACGGCATTTTTTAAAAAGGTGACGAGTTTCTATATCGGAGATTCAGGCCTTAGGATTGAGAATCTGAGCAAAATGAGTCGAGAATTTTGATTCAGTTTGAAACAGTGGATATTTAATTTTCATGTTTAAAAGGTTTCACTCCAAGTCTGCGCTTGGGCAATTTGGAAGTGGTCCAGAACCTGCACTATCACTTTTGTAGGATGGTTTCAAAAGGGGTAGCGCTTTATGTCTGTAAAACACTTGGTCAATTCAATTAGGTTTCCGTCGGTTTTGCGTGTATCAATTTTGACATCAGTCTTGGTTTCATTGACTGCTTTTCAAAACTGCAGTCCCGCTCAGTTTACAAAATTAGAATTAGCTGAAGTCATACCAGGAGCTCCACCCGCTACAAACAATGTTTTCACTCCATTGGGATTTCAATCAAAGGTCATCGTAGGTGGGGACAACAAATTAGATATTTTGTTAGTGGTTGATGATTCTGGGTCCATGGGATTTGAATATCAAAGTATCAAGCAAAGATTGTCTTCGATGTTTCAACAACTAGAAGGCTTAAGTTGGAGACTGGCAATCACTACCACTGATGTCACAACTCCTTTGATCAGTGGTTTATTAAAAAAATTTAAAGGACCAGGTATTGACGGTTACTATATTGATTCAACCATGAATCCCACGGATCGAAAGTTAGCTTTTGATGCTACCTTGGACATGCTAACTGGAGGCAGTGGTAGCGAGCAGGGAGTGATGGCAGCTGTTAATTCAATCCGCAGATTGAGCGAGGGGCTAGCTGTTGAAAGCAAACAAAAGTATTTAAAAGAACAAACCACAGCAGTTATAGTAAAAATTCAAGATGGCTTGACAGCTTTTACCAACAATCTTGCAACAATGAGGCAGTCTGCTGGAAACTCCAGACATCTGAATAATCCAAATATAAAAACTTCTATAAGTAGTTTATTATCTGCAGTTGTGGCATCAAACGAAAGTAAAGAGCGGGATATGGAAGATAACATCCGCGGTTTGATGGGCAAAGTGGACCAGGCCCAGTCATTTTTTAATAACTGTGTTTCTGATCGAACATATTTAGAATCTGCAACTGTTAGCCGATTGATTTCACCAATCAATGCAAAAATCACTCAGGTCCAGCAAGCGCTTGAAGTCCCAGTGATCACACTGGCAGAATTCCAAGCCCAGATTTTACAGGTTCAAGCTTTGTTGGCTGAGCTAAAAACACTGTTGGCTAGTTTCAGGTCTGTGACTCGGACAAGCTATGACAGGGCAGCTTACCATTGTCCAAGTATTGGTTCTCAAATGGGTTCGATATCAAACACGCTGAATATGTTGCGTGCAAAGCAATCACCGTTGTCGTTGACGACTGCCGTGAACAACGCAATCACGCCAATTTGGACTCAGTTTGGAGCAAGCTTTGCTAATCAAAATATTATGGGCCAATCGGGGATGATGACAGTCAGTCGAATTTCATCTGTGCTGTTTAATAATCAAGGTACCAGTTTGTCAGCCACCATGGGTGCTGCTGCGACAGATTTAAAAAACAAATTAGATCAGGGCTTTTCATCAGCGGAAAATGTGCAAACACCTTGGCTGCAAACAGCTGGTTGGGATCCAGCCTCTGATCCAAGCTTGCAATTTTTCAGACAAGACGCTGCTTTTTCTATCATTGTAGTTTCTGACGCAGATGAAAACCTCAGTAATGTTTCCGCACACGTACCATTGGTTCAAAGGGGACAGTATTTACTGGACGGAGTTAAAAACACTTTGGGTAATACCAAGGGATTTGTATTTAACGCCATCACCGTGCCTTATCCAGATGTGGGCAATTGCGGAGGTCGGCCAAACAGGAACGAAAACCCAGGTCAGCTTTACACTCAGATTGCCAATATGACAGGTGGGATTTTGGGTGATGTTTGTAAAACCGATTGGGCGGGGCAGTTGTCGCGCATCGGTGCCCGAACCGCCGAACTGGCTCAGAAGAATTTTATTTTAAATTGCGTACCCAAAGACATTGATGGTGATCCGTCAACAGTGGATGTGACCGTAAAAGACAACGGGGTCGAAATTTTCGATGGTTTTAGGATTGAAAAGGATCAGATAATTTTAGATTTCCCAGTTCCAGTGGGTCATACTTTAGAAATCTTGTACCAATGCCCACCTGTGGCTGATCCCGCACCAAACAATGTTGCTCCGCCAGGGCAAAGTAATCCCATCATCAAGGATCCAAAAGGTGCCATTGGGATTGGAACAACACGAGGGTAATTAGTCGGCAAACAAGCCTGATAGGGCGTTGGTTAAATCAGTCAACCCCCTGGCGGCTTTTGAAGGGCGACCGATGCAGCCCTTGGCAACCTTTGAGCCCGATGAATAACGAACATATTTTTGTGGGCATTTTGCCAATTCATCATTGGGTCCAAAATCCTGCGAAAACAAACCCTCAAAATGTTTTAGGCCTTCATCGTTCAGTGTGAACTGACTGAATTTACCTGCGCGGTCCTTTAATGTGACAGACTTTTTTGCTGGGACAAAGGTAAAAACTGTTTTTTCATCACCGATTATAACCAAGATTTTATGTTCAATTTCTTTGGGTTTAGTATAGCCAGTTAATCCAAAGACAAAAAGCCACATTAAAATCAGTGATGATATGGTTTTCATTTTAAAACTGTAACTAGGGGTTATTGATATTGCAACAGATGAATTGAAGTCACAAATATTGCAACGGGCGCTGGAACAGCTGAATTCACATTGCGATTGCCCACAGGCCTGCCACTGACATAATTGTTGTGATGCTGGAGTAAAAACCTAACACCAGTCTTTGATGAGTTGTAATGCTTTGCATATGGTGTTCCATGGGGTTTCCTAAAACAATAAATTCGATATTTTTATTTTGCAGTTTAAGATTAAAAAAATGCTTGAGAATACTGAGAGGTAAAACGTATTTTTTGTCTATGTGATTGTTTAGACCCAAATCCAGCATGGTTTTACAACCACTGGAAACACAGGTCAGCGATGCTGATTTTTTAAAATTTTGAATCAATTTATGAAAAGTTTTATCAAAATCCTTAGGCAGGTCATATTTTCAAGTAGGTTTTGGTACTCACAACGCCAAATCATTGCAATAGCCGTGCAACAACAGGCTGGGAGCAGTAGCAGGTGTAGGATGGAAATGCGGAGGATTAAAGGCACCCTAAGGGTAGTATTCGTTGTCGAACTTTTGATGGTTTCTGTCAGAATTACTAAAAATAAAGAACCCGCTAAACGACTGAATAAATCAAAAGAATTTAAAGGAATTTAAACTAAGATCAATCAAGAAAATTTAATCTTCGAAATCTTCTGAATCAATATGTCTTACTTTGGGGTCTATGCATTGAATCGAATAAATGTGTTTTGTTACAGAGGTCTTATCAGTCAAAACGCCAATATAGCCATCCACAACATCATTGTTCATCCGCACAGCACCTGTATGGGCCGATAGTTCGATTTGCTCGTGTTCTCCTCGGTAAATTAAAAACACTGAGCTTTCAACGTATTCTACATCGTGGGATTTAAACAGAGTTCCTTGCAGGTCAGAATAAATATTTAGCTTCAAATTCGACTTGAGTTTGGGATTTTTTTTGACGGTTAACATTCCCGTCGTTGAATAGGGATTAAACTTACCGTTGATTTTTTCGCCATAAATATGACAAATAACTTCGGCATTTTTAGTCAAATCCGAGCCTACAAATCTGGCAGACACATCGGCAAACAGCATTTGATTTAAAATGGCTAGAATCTTGAGTAACAACAAACTTCAGTCCCTCCAGAGTGGTTCGTCAATTCAACTGGCACGACAATAACAAAATGCTGGGGGATATTACCAATCAATAATATTGCTACCTGGTCTAAGGAACTCAAATCCCACGGAAAAAGAGCATTAAAATCGAACACTTGAATTTAAAAAACTTCAAACAGCTTTTTGGGATCAGCAAAGGCATACGCGGTATTGTTTCCAAAAATATTTAAATGGATTA
>JBIKLL010000111.1:0-6081 GCA_044359815.1 Pseudobdellovibrionaceae bacterium | reverse complement strand
CAGATATGCCATGCGCGCTCGCAAATGTATCCCAAAGATATAAAGCATAGAAATATTTTTTCAAATTCAAATCCAAATTTACTGCAGGCTTGCTTGCTAATACGAGACGACCTCGCCGTTTTTGACTTTGAGGGTGCCTTCAGTGGGCGCAGAAATGTATTTGCCATCCACAAAGACCGTCATGGCCCCATCGGTTTCAGGATTGTAGTTCACCTTTTTGTTTTTCAGTGGTCTTAGCAATGGGATATCAGCCAGACCCAATACCTTGATCATTTGATCACGTCGATACAATATTTTTTCGACATATAAAAATACCTCTGCTGAACTGAATCCCGAGGCTATCAGCATTTGCTTAAACTGTTCTTCGGTTATTTCAGAAATTTTACGAGCCATCCATCTGGCGTCGTCCTTATTCATCATTCTGAAAGCCAGATTTCCTAATATTGATGTGTAATTGTAAAAATAAGCATATTTATTTCGCCTGTACCTTTCGGGATCATTGGGATTTAATCTGTTTTTTGCAGATATAAAATCCCACTCATAACCATTAACATCAGAATTTGTATAACCAAAAACTACTGATGAGGATTTGCCAAGCCCACTACCTAAATCCGAGACCGCATGAATCAGTTGTCGCGGGCCAGCCTTGCCATCAGTCAGCCTCAGCTTATTGTTATCAAATCGATTATCATATAAGCCCACAAAAGCTGCTAACAATCCCATTCCGCGGACTTCTCGACGGTCGTGGTGGGCCAATGAATTATAATCCCACAGCCCAATGTTATCCATGCCTTCTGGGTCATCCAATTCAATATTAGTAGGCCTTAGTACAAAGGCATCAATTTGCTTTTCAAAATCTGTATTGTAGTTTTCATCCAGCTCTTCAGCTTTTTCTGCAGTGGCTTTGAGTAAATTAGCTCGCAAATCAATCACGTCCATAAATTTACCGTCTTTTAAAACAACGCCCTTGATGGCTTCTTTAAATGGATTCAAGTAAGTCTGAATGCTGTACTTAATCAGCTCTTCGCCTCGCGGAAGCCAAGTAACCCTGTAATACAAACTTTTTCTAAACCGATTGTACTCGGTCAAAAGTTTTCGGTTGTATTTCACTTTTATCTCTTTAGCAAAATCCACTGGTTGCGCTGGATATCCCAAGGCCCAAAAAACTCTGGCATTGAAGGGTTCGGAATAAACCTCTGAACCAAATTTTACAGAGTAAGTTTTTTGTCTGCAGTCGATTTTGAAACCACCGTGAATCCCGTAACTGTCTTTGGCTTTTTTGTATTCACAAGCTCCATCGACGGTGATATTTTGTTTGCGACCAAATCCATAATACAGATCTCGGCTAGAAATATTAACTGGGTTTTTCCAAAATGAGGAATCCACCGGGTCAACTTTTGATAAATCATCTTTCTTGCTATGAACTTCCAGATTTGCAGCTTTACGATCTGCTGGCATTGTAGCGATATAGTTCCCCAATTGCGATGAAGCATAGGGAATGGCAGCCAGTATCCAATGATCACGATCGACAGGGTATTTAAAGGTCAGATTGTAAGCCTCGACGACTTCAAACAGATGAAATAGCGCATCTTTTTTATCCAAGGTTTCGTTGGCCCCATTAAATTGAATCTCATCGATTAATCGCAAGGCCTCATCCAGGGCTCGTTTGCCACTTTTACTCATAGCCGGTGCATAAGGATCAATATCGTTTTCATCTTTGCGAACCACGTCGGATTCTTTGAAATCCTTTTTAATTTTCAGAGTCAGGTTAATGGCATCTTTAAGCAAAGCCACTTGCTTGGGATCTTTTAAAATGAATTTCTTTTTATGCATGGGCTTTAATGCTGATTCCATATCACCGGCAACCCAAATCTTGAGCTCCCATTCAGGAGCCATAGAATATTCACCCGGATTTACACGAACACCTTGCAGTGAATTTGGCTCATTGGGTTTCACAGGTTTTGAATCACTGGAACCAGCCTCGCCGGCAACATTTCGGTTAAAATTATTTTCATCATCATATGCACTTATTCGGAAATTTGACAAATGACTGCATCCAAACAAAATCAATGCAAAAATAATGACAAAAAACTTCAATGGATCCTCCTTGATCACAGATGGAATGCAAAATGCTTTTAGCTGCTGACACAGGGGTTTTTCCCCACCGATCAATCAACATACCAATCTGATTATTTCATCATAATCTTTTCAGACAGTCCATCCTTGGCGGACAGATCAATACAGACTTTCGACTAGAACAGCCAACGCAGCGTCAGTCCATTGGTGATCAATGAACCCGTGCGGACCGAAAAATTCTGATTCTGAGTTATAAAATCAAAGGCGATTCTTTCAACCCTGAACAAATAATCCAGCATAAATGTTTTGTTGAAAAAAAATCCCCCACCAACCTGGTAGCCCATGCCAGCTCCATTTATATTGAAATTCAATCCAAAGGGAAAATAAACATTTTTTAGCATATAGGATCCACCAACGATTAATGTTGCCACTTGCAACTCAGGCATGGGTGAAACATTGTCCAATGAAACAAAACCTAAATTGTTTCCAAACTTTCCACCCTTCATTTGTCTGGCAAAATCATACTTAAATCCGAAATGTAACCCTAAGGAATAACTTTTAAGATACATCATGCTCAGCTCAATATTAGCAGCGTTTGAAAAGCTCATGATTGCATTGTAATTGGATCCCGCATACTCAAAACCTGGGGACTTTACCTGCGATGAAATTGAGGATCCCACGGAAAATCCTCGGTACCAAACATAAACGTTTGAGCTGTCTATGGTTCTGTATTTGGAACGCTCTTTGACATTTAAAACTTTTAATCGGTTTTTATTAGTCTCGGGTTCAGAAGGTATCATTCCCTGAAATTCGCTATCACGAACCTTTTTCAGTTGCCGTTTTTTAGGTTCACTGTGTTCTCGGATTACTTTTTTATTGTGAGTTCGTTTGAATTGCTCGACCTTATGTTTTGGTACGGTATTGATCTCATCATCGGTCTGAGCCAATGAAAATGACGACAATAATAAAGCCAGTGTGAGTGTTACCATGATGCAGATTTTTATTTTAAAAAAATCTGATCAAAATTCAATCAACCAAATTTTAATCAATCAACTAAAAGACTAAAGTCCGTTAAACACCCTATGGCAAGAGCTAGACTGAAACTCCAAAGCTGAAAGCTTTTCCACACCCTTGATTGACATTTTCCTGATCTCGGTCAGTTTGTATCCAGTTTGCGTGATTTCATAGTGACTGCCAGAATCTGCAGGATGAAATTCTTTGAAAAATCGATCCATCAGCTCCCAAGTATTTTTAGCGATGCCATAATTCAACACCTGGCTAAAATGATCTGCTCCTTGCTGTCTAGCTGTGATGTAGCCTGCTTTGGCTCCCCTAATTTCGGCGTCTTCCAAAATGCCTTTGATCTGAAATTTTTCTTCCAAAGATCCTGTCACAAACATGGCTGGCGATTTAAATTTCATGCCCTGAAATCTATAGCCTTCAGTGAAAGCTTTGAAAAATTCAGTCTCAGTGCCCACATAAGAAGGCGACACACCTAGTGCAATACCAACATTCCAATTTTTAGCAATAAATCGCAAAATTTCCCACCGTTCCCTGGATAATGGTTTTGATTGATCCTCGACAGATCCAATGATGTTTTCCAGTGGCTCATTGGAACGTAAAAAGGAAATTGAATTTCTGAGAACCAATAACCAAGCCAGTGGTTTTAAAAATGGACTGATAAATTCAAAATGTGCAGGCCCACCGATTTGCACCATCGACTGAGCCTTCCATTTGCCCATAGCATTGGCTGCGGCTGTCATCATGGCTCCCATTGAATGCCCTATTGATACAAAAACCTTGGTTCGCTGGACCATAAAATCAGAAATAATTTCTGCTTGATTGATTTTAATGTCGAAACTGTAATCTTGTGGAGCAGCCCCTTTTACCCAAGATCTATTACCGCTACCTAAAGCTTCATTTTCAGTTCCCCACCCATGACCAGCCCACGAAAAAGCATGGGGTCTGAATCCTGATCTGAGGGCAAACTGAATATAATGAACAAACTCACTGGGATTTGAATGCCAGCCATGCATCATCACAAGGCCCTTGGCTGAGGGATCAATGATCTTGCCGATAAATCTGAATTCATAGCCCTTTGTGACTATGCCTGATTTTTTATCGACGATAGTGATGGGATCAGCTTCTATACCCATTTGTCTCAGGGACTCGGTGAAAATCAAATCTTTATCGTGCAATGCTAAAGAGCTGACAGAAGAAAAAATCAACGATGCAAAAACCAAACAGCAAAAACCAATTCTGAGAATTTTGCTAAAATGATTTTTCATTCTCACCGGCTTTTTTTGGCTATTGCCCCTAGTGTGCTCGAATATTTTTTTTACCTGCATGATCTATCCCCCACAAATTATACAAAAACAGAACTTCCCTCTCACTGTTTCAATGGGGTTTTGTAATCACTTCACCTGATTGTCAAAAACTTAAACACCCAGTAGTGCGACGCGCATGCATTTAGCATCTCAGGATTAGGAATCTTAGAATTGTTTTTGCAGGTAAGTATTTTTGTTTTCCAAAGCAACAAACTGCCTTTGGATTTTAAGCAGCTGCTCTAGATTTCTGACTTAAAAACTTGAGCAAAAGCTCTCGAATTTCCCTTGGATCAGCGATCAGGTCCACTGCTTTTTTATCGATAGCCTCTCGGGGCATCCCAAAGACAGCACAAGAATCCGCAGATTGTGCGATGGTGAATGACTTAGGCAATTGATTGATGACCTTCATTCCCATGGCTCCATCAACCCCCATCCCTGTGAGCAAAATCGCTAAAATATTTTTCCGAGTCGCAGCGGCTGATTGAAATAAAACATCAACTGAGGCTCTGTGACCGTGAACTTTCTGAGTGTCTGATGAAACTGCTCTTAATTTTGATTGGAAACTTTTGACCTCGATATGGTAATCACCGGTCGACAGATAAACATGATTTGATTGCAAGGGCTCATCCAGTTTTCCCAATATTAAACCAGAAGTTTTAGCCACTGCTTCAGCAAACTGTTTTGCAAAATAAGGACTTGTATGCTGGACGATCACTACCGGAGGACAGGGCTTTTTAATGTCCTTAAACAAATTCCAAATTGTATCAGGACCTCCCGTTGATGCACCGACAACAATGACATCGGGTTCAAAATCAAATTTTCTGCCAGTCACATAGCCTTTGGACACAGAAAGATTTCTGACTGTTGTTAATGCCCTGATTGTGTTTAAATAAATCGGAAGATTCTGAAACAATGTGTCCTTGGTGAAGTATTCTTGGGCTCCATTTTCCAGTGCGCCAAAAACAGCCTCTGCCTCTGAAGGATCCGATGCCGATACGATCACTATGGGTGATTTGAAACCTAGCGAACGTTGGCGTTTAAGCCATTGCACACCGTTTTCACCAGGAAGCTGCAAATCCAAACTGACCAAATCAAATTTATTTTTGGCCATCAAAGCATCAGCCTCCTCGGCAGAACCTGCTTCAAAAACCTGAAAGCCACCTTTTTGTAAAACTGTTTTTAGCGGCACACGGATTGCCGGAACGTCTTCGACTATCAGAATCTTTTGCATACCGGATTTAATCGGCAAAACATCAGCCGCTTTCAGCTTTCTGTAGCAAGAGCTACCCATAGGCCTATAACTGAGCCCCGCCATAGCTGAGCTTTCGCTATGCCCCAGCACCATGATGCCACTATCAACCAGCAATTTATCAAAATCTGAAACCAGCTTTTCAACCTTTATGGGGTCAAAATAGATCAGCAGATTTCTGCTTATCACAACATCAAACCGCATTTTGATTTTATCAGTCTGATTGGCGTCCAGTACGTGAAAATGACACTTTGAAAACACAGAATCGTTGACAGAAAAGCCATTATTATTTTGCTTTACATACTGTCTGTATTCTACGGGGATGGAGTTCAGATCAGCAATGGGAAACCAGTTTTTTTGAGCCTTGCTAATACTGATTGGGTCCAGATCAATGCCGTAAATTTCATAGTCAAAATTCACAGCCGTTGA
>JBIKLL010000108.1:0-6799 GCA_044359815.1 Pseudobdellovibrionaceae bacterium | reverse complement strand
TCATTTCAAAATACATGGCTGTAGAAAACACTTCTTCACCGCTCGAACATCCCACTGACAAAATTTTTAATTTTTTGCCAGCGTATTCAGATTTCGAATCAGACTCCAGGCGAGCTCTGATGGCATTAAAACTGTTGAACTCTCGAAACCAACTGGTGGTGTGGATTGTGATCAAGTGTAAAAACACATTGTATTCAACAGGATCATTTTTGATCAAGTTTAGGTATTCAGTCACATTTTGCAACTTCAAAGCCGTCATTCTGTTTTCAATTGAAACTTTTAAGATTTCTTTGCGGTAATTGCCCTGCTGAGCTGTGCCCGTGATCTGCTCGATCATTGAATACAAAATCTCGACCTGCTGTTGATTGAGCTCTGTCATTGGGCACTGCCTTTTATAAACAGCCTGAGGCTTTCATCAAACTTTTGACTGAAATCATACAGTTGATTGATCTGTTTCAAAACCTGCTCAAAATCTGCAGCCTTTGACAATTGATCGAGCTTTTTTAAATGTTCCAAATAGGGTGTATCACCAAAAACACTGGCTGATCCTTTTAAAGCATGGATGGTTTTTTTAAGAGCTGGAAAATCCTTTGATATCACAGCAGATTTCAGTTTTGCCATCAGATCATCCGCCCCTGCAAAATAAGCTTCAGCCGTGGCGATCGCCATATCCCGGTCCTGCATCATGTTTTCTAAAAACGATGCTGCATTAATCATGAGGCCGCCTTGACGTATTTTTTCTGCATGCCTACATGTTTGATGTATTTAACAATGTCGGCAGGCTTAAAAGGCTTTGATAAAAATTCATCCATACCAGCTGCCAAACATTTTTGTTTTTCATCGGCACCAGAATTTGCAGTCACTGCAACTATGAATGGCTTATTGGCTTGCCCCCTTAGGGCTGTGGCCACCTGATAACCATCCATCTCGGGCATGTGACAATCCAAAAACAACAGATCAAAAGTCTTATGTTTCAATGCCTCCAAAACCTGCTGGCCGTTTTCAGCGACCTCAGGCGAATAACCGTATTTTTCTAGGAATTTTTTAAGCACTGTCAGATTCACGGGAACGTCATCAGCAATTATGATCCTGATAGGATACTGATTGCTGAGCTGACTTAGATCTTCTTCGTGTTTATTATCAACCACCTTTTCAGACAGAGTGGCTTTCAAAGGTATCCTGATATAAAAACTTGTGCCCTTACCGAGTTCGCTTTCGACGGTGATTTCACCACCCATCATTTGACAAAGCTGTTTTGAAATCGTTAGTCCCAATCCCGTACCACCGTATTTTCTGGTGGTCGAACCATCCAATTGATTGTAGGCTTTAAAAAGTTTTTTCAAATTCTCAGGTGATATTCCAATTCCTGTATCAATCACACTGATTTGAATTTCGTAAATTTCACCATCCAGTTTATTTTGACCCAAGTGCAGCTGCACTCCGCCTTCATTGGTAAACTTAATTGCATTGCTGACAAAATTATTCAGGATTTGTTTGATTCTGATGGAATCCCCTTCAAAAAATGTCTGCTGCAAGGAACATTGATAGGTAAACAACAGGCCTTTGTTTTTTGCCATAAACTCAAAAGACTTTGCCTGACTGTTAAAAAGTTCTTTGATATCAAATTTGACGGTTTCAAGCTGCAATTTTTTGCTTTCGATTTTGGACAGATCCATAATGTCATTCACAAGGGTCAACAACACATCAGAAGAATTTTTAATCATATCAAAATAGGACTGCTGCTCTTCATTCAGATAAGTATCGCCCAATAAATTAGTGGCCCCCAAGATTCCGTTGATGGGTGTCCTGAATTCATGACTGACGCTGGCTGTAAAATTGGTTTTCTGTCTGGAAAAAGCAGTGATTTCGTCCAAGGTATTTTTAAGCTTTCCTCTGAAATAGAAAAACGAAATCAATAGCGCATACATAGGCGCAAAAAACAAAAAGCAAATCCCTGCAAACAATTCGATTTCACTCTCAAAATCTTGGGCCACCAGATCCACACCTAAAACTCCAACTGTTTTACCAACAGAGTCTTTGATGGGATAAAAAGCACTGATCCAACGCCCCCATTTATCCACGTAGGGATTTATCGTAAAGGCCTCTTTACCTGAAAAAGCTTTTTCAATTTCTGGCAGATTTTTTTCATAGACTTCACCGATTGCCGTTCGAATTTCGCTTTCGCCTTCATAAAGTCCATTGCGATCATAATCCGTTTCAGAATCCACAATAAAAATATTTTTACCCTCGGCGTTTTTTGCCATTGTGTATACGTCAGTGATTTTAGGATTTGCTTGCAGCCATTTCTTTTGCAGATCGATCATCAAATGATAATTTGGATCTTGCTCATTGAATTTTTGATACCGTTCGGAGTATTTAAAATGATCTAGGGTTGACAATAAAATCGGCGCCACTCCCAGATATTTTTCTTCCGTTTTTTCAACGACCACATCTAAGAAAAAGTTTAGCAGCAAAGAAGATACAAACCAATATAGGATCAATACCTGAGAAAGCTTTAGGGATTCATCACGGCGAAATTTTAAATACCAAATAGCCAAGGCAAACATCACAAACATCAGCGCCGTGTAAGCTGTAAAATATCCAGGCACATACTGAATCAAATTATGCAGCGTCAGCATTTTTTTTGCCTTTACTTCGATTGATGACAGTTTTTTTGATTGCTATCAGATCACCACTAAAGTGCACTGATCCCAGTTCCAATGCTTTTTTGGGCATACCAAAAACAACCGAAGAAGTTTCGTCCTGAGCTATGCAATAAGACCTGGTGTTATTAGATATTTTATCCAAACCATGCGCCCCATCGATCCCCATCCCTGTTAGTAACACTGCGATGGATTGAAATCCGCTCTCGGCTACACTGTTAAACAAAATCTCGACACTGGGTCGATGTCCATAGACTTTTTCTGAATGACTGAATTTTAAAATCCCACGGCCAGATTTTTTAGCTACTTGGACGTGAGCATCAGTCAGCGACATGTACAAATGCCCTGGCAACAGTTCTTCTTGATCCTTATTTTCGCTGGATTTCAAACCGGATATTCTGACCATACGACTGTAAAATGATTTAGCAAACTTTGGCGAAATATGCTGAACTATTACCACCGGCGGAGTGTCTTTTGGAAAATCTGTCAGCACTTTTTCAAAGGCATCAGGTCCACCTGTACTGCCGCCGATTACAATTATTTCCGGTTTAAACTGGCTGGCTGAAAATTCTTTCATCTTAAAATTAGCTTGAGCGGCGCCTGCTTCACGACCAGTTAATGCAACTAAAAGCTCATTTAATCTGTCAGAATGTTGGCTTAAATCACTTTTAACCAGATACTCTTGGGCACCGTCTTTTAATGCACCGAAAACTTTCTCAGCTTCCTGGGGAGATGAATCGCTAATAATCACAACGGGATTTTTATTACCTTCACTGCGAAACCGCCTCAGCCAGCTGGCACCATTTTCACCAGGCATATTTAAATCCAATGTGATCAGATCAAAGTGCCTCTTATGAGTTTCGAATGTTGCTTGCTCAGCATTTTCTGCCTGAAATATTTCAAATAAATTGGCATTGATTGCTTTTTGCAGACTGATTCGAACGGTTTTAGAATCATCGACAATTAAGATTTTACGTTTTGTTTTTGTGTCAGTTTTATTTGACTCGAAACTTTTTGCGGAGTTTACCTTAGAAGCCAAGCCTTGAGCCCTTTGCAGGGCAGATGATTTGATTGCCTGACTGTCATTGTTATCAAATCTTCTGTAAGACGAATTAGTCACAAATTTCAAAGATTTTGGCACTTCGTTCAAGGCTTCACTGTGCCCTAGAATCAGCAAACCCTTTGGAATCAATTTATCTGACAAATCTTTTACAATCTGAATCAGTTTGCTTGGCTCAAAGTAAATCAAAACGTTTCTGCAAAGAATCAGGTCAAAATGACCGTCACCAATATTGTGATTGTCATTTAAATCATGCCTTTTAAAAACGACCTTTTTTCGGATAGATTCATTAATACTAAATGTAGGTGGTAGAGTCTGATTGTGCACAGTAATCCAAGATCTGTATTCTGGGGGAATATCTCGCAGATGATCTGCTGAATAGGTCCCACGCTTACCCACACCGACAACCACTTGATCGATATCCGTTGCAAAGATTTCGTATTCAATAAAACCCATTTTCAACTTCAAAAATTCCAGATAAAGCGCCACAGAATAGGGTTCCTCACCGCTAGAGCAAGCCGAACACCAGATTTTTATTTTGCGGTTTTTTAAAACCTCGCGATTATCTGTAACATATTTTTCAATGACCCTAAAATGTGGCAACTCGCGAAACCAACTGGTTGTGTGGATGGTCAAATCAGAAATCAATGACTGAAGTTCCTGGGGATTGGATTTAACTATTTTCAAATAATCGATTAAATTATTTTTACCCAGTTTGTAGATTCGCTTTTTAACATTAGAAATCAAAATTTCTTTGCGATAGCTGCCTGATTGGCTAGATCCTGTTAAATCCTCGGCCAGCTTAAATATGACTTCTTCTTCGCGTTTTGAAAATGTCATATCACCCTCTGGCCTTTGAATTAAAACTTTGCAAAATTACACAGCACTCTTAAAAAAATCATCATCCGATGAACCCTGATTTTTCTTGGCTACTATTTCACGAGCCAGCGCCTCAAGCTCATCATCGGATCCTGATCCACTTGACTGTTGATCCCGGGAAACAACTTGCGATTCAGCTTCCGAATAGTCGCTCGCATTGATCTCTTTATAATCTGGACTTTCCAGTTGATGATTAGAAACTGATTCTGAATCAGCAAGGGTCTTAGCAGACTCTTTTTTAGTAACAGACTTAAATGTTTGAGAGTGCGAAGCCCCTGTGATTAAAACAGTCAATGTGTCAGTGGCCAGTTTCAACTGATCACTTTCTTTTTTCAGTTCTTGAGAATTTCTCAGGGTCTTGTTTGAAGCCTGATTGTTAACCTGAGCCGCATGATCCATCTGCTTCATAGCCACGTTGGTTTGCTCGATACCTGTTTGCTGCTGTTGAGTGGCCTCATTGATGGATTTCATTTGAGTGTTCATGTCGTTAATCTTTTTTGAAATTTCAGAAAAAGCTTTAATAGCCTGATCAGCAACATTATTGCTTTCAGAAACACGCGTTGAAATCAGTCCCAAGGTTTCTTTGACTTTCTTTTGGCTTGAATCCAACAGGCTTTCGATTTCTTTGGCCGCTTGACCGCTGACCTCTGCCAGGTTTCCGACTTCTTCGGCCACCACAGCAAATCCTCTGCCGTGTTGACCGGCCCGGGCTGCTTCGATGCTGGCGTTAAACGACAGCAGTTGTGTTTTAAACACGATATCGTTGATCACATTAGTTTTTGTGTTTATATCTTCAATCACCGCAGAAATATCCTGCAATTGATCGTTGGCTTTTTGGATTGATACCATGGCTTGAGACATTTTCTCCATGACTTGTGAGCCAAAGGACGCTTGATTTTGAGCTTCATCAGCTGTGTCTAAAGCGTATTTCACATTTTGGCCCGTTTGAGCGATCATGCTTGAAATTTCGCTCAACGCACTGACAGATTCCTGAATGGCGGCAGCCTGTTCTTGACTGGCACTGGCCAAAGCCTGAGAAGACTCAGACAATGCCTTTGAAATGTCGTAGGAATGAACAACCGCTGATTCGACATTTTGGTTGGCTTTTGAAAAACTGCTTCCAATTTTTCTGGAAAACCAAAGCGCCACAAAAACGCTTAACAATATAATTGCTCCCAAAAATCCATAAAATTTGTTTCTGGCAGCATGGACTTCAGCAAAAGCTTCCTCGGTGGGTACACGGGCTAACACCGTCCAACCAATGTCATCAATAAATTTTGGACTTTTAATCCGCGTGAAGCCAACAATCTGCTCATCCTTGTGTACAGGATCCACAGCAATCATACCACCTGATTCATTTTTGGCGGCTCTGATTGCAGGTTCAAATCCTTCCTGGATCATATTTTCTTTCAGAATATATTCTTCGTTTTGTTGGTAATTACCCAGGGTTTCTTTGTATTTTGATGGATCGTAATAAACTATCATCAACCCCTGTTTGTTCAGCAAGGCAAACTCTGCATCATTGAAACCAAAAGTCTTGGTTTTTTCATATTGATTTACAAACTCAGCTTCCACCCATTTAAAATTGGCATGATTGCTGATAACACCAATGACTTTACCCGATTGGTCTTTAACAGGAGCTGAAAACACTGTGGCATACCTGTGCTGACCGTAAGCCATTGATGCCAGTGAATTCAGTTCAAAATCAACAAAAGCAGTTCCGACTAAGCCTTTTTCTTTGACTTCTATAAACTCTGAGCCAAGGGCTTTTTTAAACCATTCAGTTTTTGCAAAATTCAAAGAAGTGATTTTGCTTAAATCCAAATCTTTGCCAGCAGGTGATTTAGTATTTACAGAAACCAAGTTCCCTTCCAGATCCGCGAATACAATCAAATCATAAATTCCATACAATACAGCGTAAGCATTTAGAGTCTCTGTCATTTCAGCTTTTGAACCTTTGGTAAAAACTGTGTTCATAGCAAAAGCCTGCACATCGCCGTATCTTTCGTAAAACTGTGCGCTGACGGCATCAGACAAACTGTTTGCAAATGAAGTCAATTCGTGGACATGACTTTCATTGAGCTTTCCAGTAACCAGCCAAAACTGAACTCCATTCACTAAGGCTCCTACCAATAGCAATGAAAGCGTCAGTGCAATTATTTTTTGAACCAAACTAAGGCCTTTATTTTTAAACTTC
>JBIKLL010000075.1:0-13083 GCA_044359815.1 Pseudobdellovibrionaceae bacterium | reverse complement strand
CTTTGCTGGGTCGCCCCTTACCGCTGGCTGCCATCACAGACCAAATGTATTTGCCAGGTTTTAAATCCCTGACCATAAATTCATTAGTCCTACCCTCAAACTTGGCCGCTAGTTTTGAATCCGAAGCCGGATTACGAGCTCCGTTTTTATCAACAGTTTGCAAAAACATTCGATAAGTTTCAGCATCAGCAACCTGCTTCCAGCGCATTTTTAAAAACTGTTTTTTGTATTCTCGCAAAGTCATTTTAAAATTATTTAATGGCAATTCTAAAAACGGTGTTTCCAATTGTTTTTGTGGGCCCACAGTGAATTTATAAATGGGACTTGAAACGGGCTCAGTGCTGTTTGCCAAATAACCACTGACCCGCCAGTAATAAGTCCCCTCAACGGGAATATTTTCTGACCGCGACAAAGCATTATCAACCCGCTTGGCCACCAAGTGGTCCTTCATCAATGGGTCTTTTGCGATTTCAAAAGATAATTTTTTAAATTGCCCAGGATTGGTCCACGCAAAATTCATACTGACAGGAAAAACTGATGGTGTGATTTCATGATCAGCCAGCGGTAACTCCAGCACAGGTGGTTTGACCTCGATAAATTCATTGCTATAAATGCCTGTCGACAACACGGGATAAGCTTTGTCTTTGCTGACAGCTTTAAGGCGCCAGAAGTATTTGCCGACCTTCACAACCTGAGTCAGCTTTGCCACATTGCCGGCTGTTTGTTTTTCTTTGGTGATTTCTTTAAGGTCTTGTTTTGTGGGACCCATTTCCAGTACCACAGAATAATGTTCAGGAATGGGCTTCCATTCAAAATTTATAGCGTCACTTATCTGTGGCTGAATAATCAGCACATCCTGATTTCTGGGCAGTATGGCCACAAAATCAATTTTTGGTATTTCAACAGGCTTCACAGATTCGACAACCTTGTTGCCGATTTTGATTTCAGCTTTACCTTTTAAAACCTTAATGTCCACTTTACCTGTTTTAGATTTAGCTAGGTTCAAAGTTGACTGATTGACGGCAATCTTTTTTTCGCCAGCTTTGATGGTCAGATTTTCTGTGGGCTTTTCGGTTTTAACAACCATGTTTCCCTTCAGGAAATCCAGATTCATTTTGCCATCGTCGACTTCCAATACCACTTCGGAATCCGGATCCATCTCCAGATCCCCATCAACCGCTGACAATTTAATTTTGGCATCTGCATTGTCCGAGGTTTTTACCGTTTCACCAGCGTATAAAAAATCGCCGGGTTCAATGGCAAACCAAACCAATCTGTCAGTGGGTTTTTTGCGAACCTCATTGGTTGATTCAACTAATGTAGCTACAGGGGTTTTGTCTGAATCAGAATTTTTAGGCGCGGTCTTGATTGCCCAATATTTAGTGCCAACGATTCCCAACAATGACAGGGACATGGCGATAAATAATCTGCTAGCATTTGAACCCATTTGGTCACACCTCAACCTCTCACTTTTCGGCAGATTCTTGAGCCAAATCCATAGGTTCTGAGCTTTAGGACCGCAATCCAGACCCTGGCCTTTCAACGGTCTTTCAAAAAATGCATATCAACATGCCCAAGAATTATTTTACAAAACCCCAGTCTGGACCTAGAACCAGCTGATCCAAAAAACTAACCTAAGGAGACCCTTATGAAAGCAAAAATTTATGCACTCTTTGTCCCAGCCCTATTAATGTTTGCGACCAAGGCCCATGCCGATGGCTTTCGCTGCGAAAGCCAAGAATCCTCATTGTATGTACAAATTTATAACCACGTGACTCCATCTAAAGGCACTCGCACAGGTGCAGTGATGGTTGTTTCTGATTCTGAATACGTAGATGGCAAAAAAACCATTTATCGATTTGAAACTGCTCACAGCATGATCGGCAGCGATGGTTTGACCTACACTGGTTTGATTGATCTGCGCACTAACAACGCAGGTACCAGATACGATATGATTATGGGACAACAGCTATCTGACGTAAAATATCTGATTTTCAGAGTGGATTTTACCTATGCAAATCCCATCAAGCACGGCGACAAAGTGGATGGAACCTTGATCGTGGTCAAAAGATCCAAGGAACAAATTTCTGAAGAATTTGAATGCACTAGGTATCTGAAACAAAAATAAGTTTTTTTGTTTTTTTACAGGCTTGACCGGCGAAAAACATAAAGCTTATTGTTAAACCTGATGTTTATTAATGTTATTAAAAAACAGGGAGCCATTATGTTCCCTGTTACTTTTTTGTATCTGTTGTCTGATCAAACCATCACTCAGGTAGTGCAGGCTCAGTTGTACGCAACCAATACCAACGAGATTTTTTTATGGAGCTTGGTTGCCGTTTCCATACTGGTCAATTTTCTGTTTCCGCTGATGATGTTGGTTTTAATTTATGCGGGCATCCACAACCTGAAGCTGCAAACGGTTTTTGACAAACTAAATCTGCTGGTGATCGAAGAACTGCGTGCCTGGGGAACTTCGGCGCTATGGACATTAGTTTTTATAATTCCAGGTTTGATCAAGATGGTGCAGTTTTTGTTTGTACCGCTGATCGTTTTGTCGGACTCAGAATACAATCAGGGACGCGTCGATGCCTTGGCAAAATCCAAAGCCCTGTCTGACAAGGTTTTCTGGCCCCTATGCTTCATTTTGATTTTTTTTACGGCCGTGCTACCTTTGTTAATGAGTCCCTTAAATGAATTCAAGCAAATTGCTTTTTCACCCGGGACGGCCATACCGCTGGTAGCTGTCGACACATTAATAAATATCTTCCTGTATACCTTTTTGGTCCTGCAATTTGACAAAGCCCTGCTGCCGAAAAAAGCATAAATAAACTGGTTTTTTCAGAGGTTCTCGGCTAGAAATAATTTTTAAAACCAGAGGGGCCTATGGAACTGACATTTTCTTGGAAGCAAATTAAATCACGTGGACGAGGCTTAACGTTTGATGACGTTTTGTTGATGCCTAAAAAATCTGAAATCAGATCACGTCGGGAACCGGAATTGGATTCCTATTTATCAAAAAACTTAAAAATCAAAACGCCAATTATCAGCGCCAATATGGACACCGTCACAGAATCAGCTATGGCAAAAGCCATGAATGAAGTCGGTGCCGTAGGAATCCTGCACCGTTTTGCATCCATACAGGATCAAGTTGGTTTTGTGACCGAGGTTAAAAAAACTGGAGCATCGATTGTTGCCGCATCCATTGGCGTGAATGATGATTACAAAGAACGGGCTTCAGCACTGATTCAAAATGGCTGCAATTTAATCACTATCGACATCGCCCACGGACATTCGGTAACCATGATGGATGTGATGAAATGGATGAAGGATCAATACCCACAGGTGGATTTGATTGCCGGAAACATTGCTTCACCCGAGGCTGCTTATGATTTAATCCAAGCCGGAGCTGACGCAATCAAGGTTGGGATTGGACCAGGCTCTATGTGCACAACCAGAATTATCACAGGCTGTGGTGTGCCTCAGCTAACGGCCATTGCCCTATGTTCTGAGGTCGCTCGCGAATACAAAATCCCTGTGATCGCTGACGGTGGGATAAAAACTTCTGGTGATATGGTAAAAGCTTTTGCGGCTGGGGCTTCAACAGTGATGTTGGGATCCATGCTTTCGGGAACTTTGGAAACCCCCGGCGAAGTTAAACACGGCAAAAAACAATACCGCGGCATGGCTTCAAAATCTGCTCAGGTGTCATGGAGGGGCGGCGTCCCAGAGGGAATGGCGGCCGAAGGCGAATCAACATTTGTACCAATCAAGGGTCATGTAAAAGATGTGATTTTAGAGCTAACTGGCGGAATTCGCAGTGGAATGTCTTATCTGAACGCCTCTGCGTTGGCTGAAATTTCTGAAAAAGCTTTGTTTATGGAAATGAGCAGCAACGGAGTCTCAGAATCAAGAGCCCACGGATTAAATCCTTAGGACCATGAAGACTTTGACCTGATTCCCCCTGTGATATTACGATATCAAGGTAGTCAACAAGCCCTGAAGAATACCAAGAAGGACAAGGTTGATTAATTAGAACAACTCCAAAAAAGCCGCTACCAAGCGGCTTTTTTTTTGCGCTTTCTTTTGCGCTTTCATGTGCCCCACTTTCCCCGGGGAAAGTATCCAGATGTTTGATAAAACCTTAGGCAGACAAAAATAAATTTATGCCTTTACTTTAAAACTCGAACAGCGGGCATCAAGCTGCGCGCATTTACTAAGATCATAGTATGATAAGCATCCGCGCAGCTTAATGTCCGAACTCGTTTTAAAGCAAAGGCATAAATTTATTTTTGTCTGCCTAAGGTTTTTTTCACTTTCCCCGGGGAAAGTGGATCCTTTTTATTTTGAATTCAAAAAATGTCCATGGCATAAATCAACTATGAGTTTAGATAAACTAAGATCAGATCAAGTTGATTTGAATTATATCAAAAATATTCTAGAAAATCTGATTCAAGCGGTTGCTGAACTGGACCCAACTGCCGCAGTGATTCTGTTTGGATCAATGGTTACCAAAAATGTGAACAATGAATCAGACATTGATTTGGCCATAATTGTATCAAACGATTTTAATGAAACAGAATTTAGAAAAAAACTATCTGAAAAAAAAGTTTTAGGAAAGTGGCCTACGGATTTGCTGATTTTTACAAAGGCGAAGTTTGAAAACAATGTCGAAAATATTGGTGGGATATGTCTTGAGATCAAGGATAACGGTGTTGAGCTTTATCCCCATTGGAAATGGGTCTAATGAGCCCTATTAAGAAAAAATATAAAACTGAATATGCTTTTCAATTATTGAGAATTGCAACCGGTGACCTTCAGTCAGCTGAGTTATTAAGAAAGGCAATTGGCGGTCGTCCCGAAAATGTGCTTTATCTGGTTCAACAATCTATTGAAAAATCTCTGAAGGCCGTCAGCTGCTATAAAACTCAAAGTATTTTAACTTCTCATGACTTGGAAGCCTTGGTTGCAAGTTTGCCCGAGGATGTTAAGCCTCCGCAAGCGCATTTGTTAGACTCGTTAACGCCTTTTGCAACTGTTCGTAGGTATGAAGAAGGCTATCAAGTTCTTAGCGAACAAGACTTGGATTCGGCACTTAATTTAGGAAGACAAATAAATGCATGGGCAAAGTCACTTATTGTCTGAAGCTTGATGTTCCCTGTCCCCCACTTTCCCCGGGGAAAGTGACATCCTGTTTGGTTGAAACTTAACCAGACAAAAATATATATATGCCTTTACTTTAAAACTCGAACAGCGGGCATCTTGTCTTGATACCAATTATTATTTTAAACAGCTGATTTTTCTAGTCTATTTGCTTTAAAAAAACATTTGTATTTACATTTGTTATGCATTTTGTTATCCTTACCTCTGTGAAGCAAGAGAAAATACAGTATGAAGGATTTGACTGGGATTATGGAAACTTCCTACATGCTCAACACCATGATATTGCATTTGAAGCCATAGAGAAATTTTTTGAGCAGGAATTACTATATTTTCTGGATACCAAAAACACCAGCAGTGAAAAAAGATGGATTGCTGTTGGTGAAATTGAACCTAAAAGGTTTGCTTTTGTAGCTTTCACGATAAGAACTGTTGGCACAGACAGGTTAATTAGACCAATAAGTGCAAGGCACATACACAGAGGAAGTAAAGAGGAAAAAGTTTATGAAGAAATCAGGAAAAAGCTCCTTGAAGAGTAAAAAAACAAACTTATTTGACGACCCATTGGCTGGTGATTTAAGCGAAATGATGATTGATGCTGACTGGAAAGTGGCACGATTTGAACTTACCAAACCAAAAACTGAGACTATCACTATACGAATGAGCAAAGAACTGCTCAAAGGCATTAAAGACGAAGCTAAAAAGCTTGGTCTTGATTACCAAAAATTTATGCGAATTATGATGGAAAACCACATAAGAAGAAACAAAGCTGGTTAATCTTTTTTCCCAAACTGAATAGGCCAACAGGTTCTTAGCGAACAAGATTTGGATTCAGCACTTAATTTAGGAAGACAAATAAATGCTTGGGCACAGTCACTCATTGTCTGAAGCTTGATGTTCCCAGCCTTCACTTTCCCCGGGGAAAGTGAAGGCGGTTTTGGTGATTTAAGCAACTGCAATAATGCAGTCGCGTGGCTGCGAGCAATCGCCGCCAGGATTAAACGATAAATTCTTTGGGATATTGAAAGCTGTTGTAGCCGCTGGCCATACTCATTCCGTAGGCACCCGAATCCGCTAACACCAACCCATCGCCTTCGCTAAATGGTGGCAACAATCTGGATTTAGCAAAAAAATCACTGGATTCACAAACAGGTCCCACCACATCCACAACTTTTTGCGAATCAGAATTAGCCTTTAATGCAAAAATCCTGTGGTAGGCCTCATACAATGCTGGTCTGATTAAATGATTCATTCCCGAATTTACGATCACAAATTCTTTGTGCTCGGTCTTTTTGATGTATTGAACCTCGGTGATCAAAACCCCACATCGAGCCACTAAAAATCTGCCAGGCTCAAAGGCCACCGTGTCCTTGAAATCATGCAAATGCTTTTTTAAAACCGCGATGTATTTATCAAAATGAACCCAATCAGCCGATGCTTCCTGATCGTATTTTATGCCGACTCCACCACCGACATCCAATGTGTCGACTGCAAATCCCATTTTTTTTAAATCACTGTAAAGCCTCAGGGCTTTTACTAAAGCTTCTTCAAAAGCATCAAAATCAGTCAATTGCGAGCCAATATGAATGGATATCCCTTTGAGCATTTCGGGCCGGGATTTTAAAATCTGGGCACAGTCATTGATTTCAGCCAAAGCCATTCCAAATTTATTTTCCTTAAACCCGGTTGAAATATAGGGATGGGTTACTGGGTTCACATCGGGATTGAATCTGAGTAAAATTTTTGAACGTGGCGCCAGACTCATTATACGCTTTAATTCTGGGATACTTTCCACATTGAGGCTTGAGATTTTTTTGGATGCGGCAAATTTAATTTCGTCTTTGGTTTTGCCGACACCAGAAAACACAATATCATCAGCCTTAACTCCGGCTTTTAGGGCCAGTCGAAGCTCGCCCCCACTGACCACATCCACACCTAGTTTTTGTGATTTAATGATTTTTAAAATCTGCTGATTAGAATTAGCCTTCATCGCATAGTGAATCTGGGTCTGATGCAAAAATCCCAAAGCTTTTTTAAACTGAATGATTCGACTCATTAAGGCTGATTTAGAATAGACATAACAAGGTGCCTGCTTTAAAAATGGAGCCAGTGATTTGCCATTAAGACAAAGATTTTGCTTAAGGTAATCCAAGGACACATCCGCTTGTGGTTTTTTTGATTTGTCTGATGGCATAGAAAAACTGTATTGAAGGGTCCCTGTGGGATCAAGAGGTTTTTATGGAAGTTTTTAAATTTGCGACTTCGTCTCAGAATCTGCCCGTGTGGGGCTACCGATTTAACGGAAAAGGCCCTGAGGTTTTAATTTTGGGCGGAGTTCATGGCGATGAACCCGAAGGCGTTACAGCTGCCAACGGATTGATGGAAGTTTTTTTGCAAAACTATAATCTGAATCTGAATATCACTTTAGTTCCCGTATTTAATCCTGACGGGGTTTTGTACCACAACAGAACCAACGGCAACGGCGTGGACCTGAATCGAAATCTGCCCACCAAGGACTGGAATCCTGTGGCAGCAAAACCCAGATATAATCCTGGCCCCTCGGCCAACAGCGAAAGCGAAAACCAAGCACTGGTGCTGTTTTTGAAAAAACACAAACCTGTTTGGCTTTTGACTTTGCATTCATGGGAGCCTGTTTTAAATGTGAATGGTGATTGCTTGGCTCAGGCCGAGGTTTTGGCAAAACACACAGGCTACAAAATTTCTGACGACATTGGCTACCCTACACCTGGAAGCCTTGGAACCTATGCTGGTATTGAAAATGGAATCCCCACACTGACCTATGAAATTCAAAAAGATTCTAAACCTAAAGATGTTTTAAAATTGCACATATCAGCCATAATGGATTCACTAAAGGTCACGGAAAAATTGCATGCAAGATAGAATCAATAAAATTTTCGACAATCAATCAGCTCTGTCGGCGGATGACGAAGCCGTTATTAATCAGGTCCTTGAACAAATCAATTCAGGTAAAGTCCGTGTTGCCCAAAAATCTGGCGATCAAAATCGCCCTTGGCAAATCAATGAATGGGTTAAAAAAGCAATCCTGTTATATTTTAAAATCAAAACCATAAAACCCATGGGTCAAGGCGAGTGGCAATTTTTTGATAAAATCCCCTTAAAGGTTTTTTCAGCCCATGATGGTGTCCGCGCAGTCCCTGGCGCCATTGCCAGATACGGCAGTTTTTTAGAATCTGGCTGCGTGATGATGCCATCACTGGTTAACATCGGCGCCTATGTAGGATCAGGCACCATGGTTGATACTTGGGCGACGGTGGGATCCTGTGCTCAGATTGGCAAGAATGTGCATTTATCAGGAGGAGTCGGCATCGGCGGAGTTCTGGAGCCACTGCAAGCAAGCCCTGTGATTATCGAAGATAATGTCTTCGTTGGCAGCAGATCCATTATTGTTGAAGGGGCTTACATTCAAGAAGGCGCCGTGATCGGAGCCGGAGTGACCATCACGGGATCCACAAAAATAATTGATGTGACCACAGCTGAGGGTAAAACCTATTCTGGCGTGATTCCTAAAAATTCTGTGGTGATCCCCGGGAGTTTCCCGAAACAATATCCCGCTGGAACTTATAACGTAAATTGTGCCTTAATAATCGGTCAGCGAAAACCCAGCACCGATCTGAAAACCAGCCTGAACCAAGCCCTACGAGACTTCAACATCGCCTAAATCGAAAAGAGACCGTACGACTTTTTCTGTCTACAGCGCAGAAAATGTGAGACCGACTTTGCTTTCAACAGCGTAAAAGAGACCGTACGCCTATTTCTGTCTACAGCGCATGATAAAGTGCTAACGCCTCAATCAAATCCTTTTGCCATTTTAAAAAAATCCAAATTCGTATCCTTAAAAACGAGTTCGGACGTGAAGCTGCGCGGATGATTTGCATGTATTTATGACTTAAATGAGCGCAGCTTTGCGCCCGCTGTTTGAGTTTTTAAGGATACGAATTTGGATTTTCTTGTAAATGGCAAACGGGATCTGATCGGAGTTTTAGAACTTTACCGAAAACTGTATGCAGCAAAGTTAGTCTCACTTTTTCTGCACTGTAGACAGAAAAAGGCGCACGGTCTCTTTTTACTTTTGGAGGAGGTTTCGGATCGAGGTTTGCAGGGTTTGCTTGGAAACCCAATAGGATCCTGCGGCTGAAACAATCAGACCTATCATCATCACTGAAACAACAAACTTAGGTCGCACCGAGGCCTCGATACTGGCATCGTAATAGATATCAGGCAAAATATGTAATGGAAACCACTGCAAATAAAGACTGATGCTGGTGCCAATGACAACTCCGACAACCAATCCAGACGACGCTAAATAAAATCCCATCTTAAAAAACAATTTTTGCACATTGGCCCGCGAAAAACCCATGGTTTGCATAATGGCAATTTCTTTGCGCTTTTGCGAAATCAATAAAACCAATGCCGAAATCATAGAGATACCCGCAATCAACGACGCCAAAGACAAAAATATTGTGATCATCATTTTTTCCAGACGCAGCGACATCAACAAAGCGGCGTTTCGCTCTTTCCAGGTTTCGACGGATACGTTCTGAAACCCCATTAATGTTTTTTTAATTTGATCGACCTTGTTGGGACTTTTAAGCCACAGATTATATCCTAAAATCTTGGTCGGCGATCCCCTTAACTTTGCCAAAGACTTTTTGTGATCAAAAATCATCATTTGCCCATCCACATCGGCAATGTCCGTGGTCACAATCTTGGCCACCCTGGCCCGATCAAACTGTAAAGCCTCACCCAAACTAACCAGCAGATTTTCCGGTGGAAACAGAGTTATCATATCACCTTCGAACAACCCCAATGATGCCGCCAAATCTGAGCCCACGATAATGTCGTCGGTCTCCATAGTCTCTGGCATTAATTCTGGCTTACTAAGTCTTTTAAAAAAATCCACCAAACCTTGTTGATCTAAACCAACGGCCATGGCGCCGCGAAACCGACCATCGTTGGTTTTAATAATCACATCCTGTCGTTCAAAAAACTCTGTGGTCAAACCTAAATCAGAAAATTTAGCCACTACGGGGTCTGCTTTTACCAATGTGTGATTGCGATTTCCAGGAAAGGTCACGGTTAAATGGGGTTCGACCCTCAAGGTTCGTTGTTCGATGTTTTCATTCAAGGCTGTCATCACGCTCAAGACCACAATCAATGCTGCCACCGATATAAAATTTGCAGAAAGCGTCAGCCAAGCAATCGATCTGATGATACTGCCAGCTTTTTTTGAAAATAAAAATCGACTTAAAAATAAATATGTCACTCAGGACAATTTATTCGCCACTGGAATCCGCAGGCAATCTATTTTTCTTGTCACGCTGAGCTTCTTCTTCGCGAACCTCACTGGCCGATCCCTTGACAAAGAATGTCCTCTGCATGGCTTTGATTAAAACCACAGCTTCATCCAAAGCTTCGACAGCACGCTTGCTGGCTGCTGGCAAACTGGGCGCAATCGCCTGCAAGGCCGGGATGAAAACTTTGAACTCCTGAGTCAGCACCGACAGATTGCTGACGATTTGGCTTAGGTCCTTGGCCATCTGCGGAGCCTGAGCGTTCATTTCGGGTATGATTTTATTAAGTTCTTTTGTGGTCACAACCAGCTCGCCTAAAACATTTCCCAGTTTTTCATCGCCGGTGGCTTGTTTGGAAAGCTTGATGACCTCGACTGACATTGAATTTAAATTTTTAATAAGTGGATCAATCTTATCAAACATACTGATGATGGTTTGCGTGCGATCCTTATCCAAAAAGGCCTTAGCCAGCTCGTGCAGATTTTTTGCCATTTCGCTGACAGAATGCAAATAGGTTCCTATCTGTTTACCGCTGATAAGGGTCATTAAATCCATCGTTTCATTGGAAGCCATGACAGCCTCTGGCTGCAGCTGCGCCGAGTTCTCGCTTCCCACAGTCACATCCAGCACTCTTTCGCCAATCACAAATGGTCTGATCAGCTCGGCCTTGGAATCTTGCTTTAGTTTGTTCTGAAATTTTGCTAGCACATAAAATCGAACTTGAACTTTGTTATCAGCCAATAAATCCACTTCGGAAACGCTTCCTGCCTTCAAACCTGAAACCTGAACCGCCGTGCCTGGATGAACTCCATCGGCTGCTTGAAACATTGTGGTGTAATAAATCTTTTTATCAAACCAACCTTGTTTGATCGCGACTCCGACCATGGCAAAACAAAATCCACCGACTGCAACCAGGACAAAAATACCTGCTACCCGTTCAAATTTATTAAATCTGACTACGCTCATGCTGCTTCTCCTAAAGATTTTCGCAACGTCTTTTCAGTTATAAAAATCTCTGTTGGATTGATTTGCTTCATTATTTTTTCGTCATAAGAACATATAAAAACATGATTGATTTTATTTTTGGCTCTGAAATTTTGAATCATTTCAAAATATTTAAAGAATGTTTCATTGCCCACACCGACCGTTGGATCGTCCAACAACAAAATCTGTGGTTCATGAATGATGGCCCTGATCAAACACACTAGTTTTCTCAATCCACCTGGAACAAAAGCCGGTCGCATATCACGGTGTTTGTAACCGCCAAGCTCGTTTAAATAATGATGAGCCAGGTCGATCGCTTGAGCTGGTTCCATCAGTTTATGATAAACAACTGGTAAGATCAGATTTTCAGTCAGAGTCCGATTGGCAATCAAACCACCAAAATCAAAACCGTAGCCAATCACCAGTCTGTAAGGAATAAATTCTTCGAAACTCATTTCTGAAACGGCTTCGTTGTTGATTCTGTAAAATCCTTGCGAGGGATTTTGCAAACCAGCCAATAACTGCAGCACTGTTGATCTGCCCATGCCTGATTCGGCCCTTATCCAGCAGACTTGATTTATTGGAAACTCAAAATTAATTTGTTTCAACAAAGCATCTTGGCCTTCAAAACTAAATGATAAATTATCAAAACTGATTTTATTTATTTGCGGTAACACCATACCTGGGCTCACAAAACCCCCAGTTTCATTAATTGTTTCAAATAAAACAAAGCAGTTACGACCATATTAAATACAACAACATAAATAATGCTGTTCACAACGGCCTGAGTGGTCACAATAGGAACCTCGGTCGTGCTGCGCTTGACGCTGAGACCCTGATAACAAGACACCACAAAAATAATAATTCCGCTAAAAGTGTTTTTCAGTAAAAATAGAAAAATGTCCTCAAAGGCAATGGCCTGAGCCAAAGAATTAAAATAGAAAGTCAGCGGCATATCCTGAATAAGTTTGGTGATAAAAAATCCGCCGACCAACGCCACCATATTAAAATAAAATGCCAAGCACAAAACACTGATCACTCCACCAATGATTCGGGGAAACACAATAAAGCTCAGCGGATTGATTCCTAAAACCTCTAGGGCTTCAATTTCGCGGTTGGCTCTCATATTGCCGACTTCACTGGCAACGGCCGTCCCACTGCGGGCAATAACAATTAATGCTGTAATCAACGGACCCAGCTCGCGAACGATAATCACAACCAACAGATTGCCGATCATTTCTTGACCACCCAACAACGACAGCTGAGTTTGTGATTGCAAAATCACAACGGCACCTGCTGCCAATGACAAAACCGAAATCAGCGGCATCGCCTGCCAGCCCGTAAAATAAATTTGCGTTGCAATCACTGAAAATATTGTGCGAATGCCCTGTGAATGATCAATCACCGTGGCTCGGATGGATAAATAAACCATCATCAACACACGGAAAGTGTAATCCAGATTTGAGGTCACTGAGCGACCCAAATTATCAATGTAAGATAACATCAGATTCATAGCTAAGTTATCGGCATTAATGGATTTAATTTTAAGTCAGTCGCGCAACTAGACCTACAAATTACCAACCAGTCCCTTTGCATGTTGTGGAAT
>JBIKLL010000074.1:0-13150 GCA_044359815.1 Pseudobdellovibrionaceae bacterium | reverse complement strand
ACACTTTTCTTTCAAGGCTTCAAAATGATTGCTCAGGGGTTTTCCTAAAACATAAAACGGATTTAATAACGAAAAAGCCTTGTTCCAACAATTCACACTGATCAAGCTTTGAACCAAACCCGGCTGTGATAATCTGGAATCGATTTCTTTGGCAGCTTGAGTTGTGACGGCATCAGATTGTTTCAGCAAATTTTCCGCCTGTGAAACGATTTGGGTTTGCACAGTGGGATCAGAACCCCAATTGTAAGCAGTCTTCAGTGCCGAATAAGCCAACCACACAGATGTCACTGAAACAATTGTGAAGACAACAAAACTGCAAGCCGCAAAAATAATTGCATTCCGACGAAACCGTGGTGAGCTCTTCCATTTGCGGATAAAATGAATCAGTAATTGTTTTTTCATAGGTACCTCTTGCATCAGACATTACAGAAAATTTTTAAATATTTAAAATAGATAAATAAGTCTGCTGCTATTGCTTAAAACGATTCATAATAATCACTGCAGAACCCATCCACCACCCCTGTCCCAAAATAAGCTGCTAATTGTGTCATATACGTACGCATTCAAAGATCGTGTTCCAAAATCGGAAAATCTAAAATAACCTATATTACATGAGGGTTTGGCCTGCTGTATGTATTGTGGGGATGATATTTTTTGGCTTGATGATCAAGGCCGAGTATCCGTTTTCAGCACCCTTTGGATTTGTAGGCGTAAATCAAAAACCCGCCTATGCCGTCATCGTCGCCAACGGTGGCAAGATGGCCATCAGCACTCGCAGCACCTTGGATTATTGGCAACGAGTTTTTAATTCAAATTTCAATGGATCCAACATCAACGACGTGGTTTGGGATGCAGCTCACGATTACTGGATTGCCGTGGGCGATTCCGGAAAAATTTCGATCAGTAAAACCGGCCATGTGTGGATTCCCGTAGCTACTCTGACCACAAATAATTTAAATGCAGTCGATTCTTACGGAGATTGGACGGTTGCTGTCGGCGATGGTGGCGTGGTCCTGCGAACGTCGGACGCAATCAATTGGACCTTTGGTAATTCGGGAACCACTAATGATTTGCTGGATGTGCACAACCGCTTTGGTCGATGGGTAGCTGCTGGCAAACTGGGGACGATGGTTAAATCCTCAAATGCATTTTTCACATCGACGTTGATGACATCGGGTTTTGGGTTTGCTGATATTTATTCGATCACTTCTTTTTCTGAACAAGACAGTTTTGGTCTTTATAATGATCACCGCTATATGGCTGGATCCAATGCTTCCATTGGGTATTCAAACGATGCTTCATTGAGTTCTGCTTTTATCATGAACCCTGGCGCTGGATTTACCGGCAGGGTCAAAACTTTATCAACATACTATGGTA
Source organism: Pseudobdellovibrionaceae bacterium (assembly GCA_044359815.1). Taxonomy (GTDB): domain Bacteria; phylum Bdellovibrionota; class Bdellovibrionia; order Bdellovibrionales; family Bdellovibrionaceae; genus JBIKLL01. The sequence goes on along the minus strand of JBIKLL010000074.1, from coordinate 11,773 downwards.
TGTCTCGTGCTATGGGTGCCGGTCAAAATGGGCTTTCCAGAGATTCTGCCACAGGCAGTGGCAGTTGGAATTTGTTGGCATCGGGATTTGGCACCAGTCAAATCAACGGAATCCAAAGATACGTTGACAGTCCCATTATGATGGTCGGCGAATCAGGCAAAGTCACTCGCGACGGAATTATGCAAACCACGCCTTTTTTAGCCACTGATACTCTGAATGCCATTGCTATCTTGAGCGACCAAGACTGTATGAGCGATGGGGACACTCTGGGCGGAGTCCACGGTGACGGCAATTTGGCAGTTATTTGCCCCAATAATTTGTACTATGTGTGCGCCAATGGCCCCGGGGGCTGTTACAATCGTCAAGTCATTAGCGGTCAAGCGCAATGCGCACCAGCTTGGCCAACCCCTGCATGTAATTGAAAATTCGAAATTTCATGTGATCAGATTTTCAAACTGAAAATCCCTTATTCCTTATCCACCCACAATTTATCGGCAGTGATGCGAACCGTGTCGCCAGCTGATGAGTCTGAATTTAAAACCTCAACCGTGATGCCAGAAACCGTAACAGATTCACCTGTCGTTCGTGGCGCTGTTGTGTGATAGGGATCGCTGTCACCGCCTTTTGGAAAAACCTTGATGGCACCCCTACCGGATTGTATTGATGAATCCACTGTGTAAACCAGAGCTCCGATTTTTGCGATGTTGGCATCAATTCCGCTGGCACGTCAGGATTCAACAACAACGGCCTTGGTTTCACCCACAGGTATGACAACGGCCTTTTGCCCACCAGCTGTACCAATGGGCGTGATCGTGGTGTTGATTTCGCCACTGATTCTGGGATTTGCGCAAAGCACTTGCGCATCATCCAACCATCCCAACACCCAGCGCTCCCACGCAGTCAGTCCGGGCGCATTGGACGTAAAGCTGTTAAATCCCATGTAACTAAATTTACCCATATCATACAAAACTGCTGGGTAACTTGTACTTGTGTAACTGTACAGATCCACCAACCCCATATTGTGAGTGACTTCGTGATTCAGCCAAATGGATCCCCAGGTGTTTAAATCATAGCCCGAGGTTACGGCATTCAGCATCTCATTCCCATCTGCCGTGACTCCATTGCCGGGACTTTCATTCATCGCAGGACCAATTGTAAATGACGTCACATCAGGATTAACAATGATAACCAACGACTCTGTGTTTGCAAAATTAACCACTGAGTCTGCAACACTGACGGCCTCGGCGATAAAGTTTTTGTGACCCGAACCCGCGTAATTGTACGAGGTACTGGGGCTGTTCATCCGAAACCATTGCAGGGTCGGCGTCATCGTGTAAGTCAATTCGCCATAAGACTGTTCGGTAAAAGTAGCTGCAGCGCCAGACACTAGGGCAAAAGCCTGCGCAGGCGTCAGAGTGGCCACAGCATCCGAAAAATCCACAAAAATAACTGTGGCATTCACTGTACCTGTTGATGCCAATCGTTCTGAATATCTGGGAAATCCCCCGATGGCCACACCACCACGCCCATCAGCAATGGGCAGTTTGCAATTGGTGTAGGTCAGGTCTTCGGATTTTTTAGTGCAAGCGACAGAAAAAACAAATCCTATTGCCAGTAATATTTTAAAACAGATTTTAGTTTCCAAATTTTTACCCTATTTTAACGGATAAACAAACGAAACACTGGTTGATGAGTCTTTGATTGCATTGGTCAGCGTGCTGCTGTCGTATTTTGCAAATGTCCTTGAAGCTGTTTCCAGTAATATTGATCCCACAGACAATCCCATCCAACTGATTCCCAATCTGTAACCTGTACCTGTGAAGCTTGCCGAGTTTTCACTGGATTGAATTTTTGCGCTGGAACTAAAAATGTAACTGGCAAACAAACTGAAATCCATGGGGATGGGATAATCAACATACAGTCCAATATCTGTGGGTTTGTAATCGCCTTTGTTACCAAACTGCTGACCAGTCCCAAAACCCATCATGTACGACAGCCCTGTAGAAACCATTTCAAATCTGTATGCAGTCCGAAATTTGTCATCTGTGTAAAACAGCTGGGCATTAATTAAATGCTAGTCCCCAATACTGCACGCCTCAGCCATGGCTTAAAGCTTGCTGTGTCTAAAGCCTGGCTGCGCCTATAGCAAGGCATGGCGGCATCGGTGAACTTACGAGGATAACCGATAAAGGCAATTACTTAAATAGCTACAGGAGTTGGATCATGACAACCGCTTACAAAAATATTTTTTTAGCTTTAGCAGTGATCAGCTCGCTGTCAGCCTGCACCTTAAAAAAGGCCAGCATGCAGGACCAATCTGCCAAGCCCGCAGACAGTGCGGAAAGCAATGCAGATACAACCAATCAGTCCAGCCCCACTGACACCACCGACACCACCGACACAGCAGACACACAAAATATTTCAGCTGAAGGCATAACACAGGCCTCAGACTCTGATTCAACTGGCACTGCCGTTGGAAATTCAGACGGCAATCCCATTGGCAATCCAGCCGATGATTCTATTGTTGATGCTAATACCGTCAAAGCTCAGCTTTACCAACAGGTCATTGCCGAAATGGCCACAGCCATGAAAGCCGAACTGGATAAATCTTTTGTTCCCTTAAAACTGTCTGACAAAATCACCCTACAGGAACTGGGGATACAATCATCAACTGCGGATGCAAAAACAGATACTGAAACCTTTGATGCTCAGTCCATTTTTGAAAGCCTGATTGGCAATGTGGATGCCGTGGTCGCTGATCGCTATTTACCCCTGCCAATCAAACAAATTTATGTAGTTAAAAATTCTGTGGTTTTAAAACTGGTCAACATCAAAACCCTGGAACGCGTAACCTATCCGAAAATCGTTTGTCTGAATCCAGAAACCACCTGGCAGGTATTTTCCAGACGCCTCAGACTCGATGACAAAATGAATCCTTTCACTGATAGGTCATACAAGGCCTTTTCAATCACGGCGGAGTGGGACCGAAGCTCATACATTCTGGAAATGGAAATCCCAGAAAACAGCCCCGAAAATCCCATCGAAATTTCAGACATCAAAGTGACAGCAAAGCCTGAACTTAAAAAGTCCTCGCTGACACTGTCCCTGGGACAAAAGAATGCTGAAAATATTTTTACAAACGAACATTTAAAAAGCACTTCCAGCCTAAGACTGGGCACCCAATCAGACACAGACAGCTTGACCCGCAGGACTGACACCAGCAAATTTTCAATCTGCGATTAGTTTTTAAAATTTGAAAATTAATTATAGTCCCAAAAGACTTCTTAAGGTCTCGGGGAACATGTAGGCCATGCAGGTACCGCCAAACATAAAACCGTAGGACGCAAATTTAAACCGATTGACGTTGACCTCGGTCCTGAGCATTTCGGGTTCATACCTAGCAATATCCCAAAACTGGGTTTCCAGATAATTTTCCCAAGGCTGTTTAACCTGTCTGAGCGAAGTCACTAGGAAATATTTTAAATGCCCTTTTAGTTCGGACCCTTCAACGGCATCTAGTGTTTTATAGATATCATTTACCGACAATAAATCCAAAAAAGCTTTTTCTGACAACATGGCCTCGTATTCATTGCGGTACAAGACATCATGAACCAACAATGCCTGAGCATTCTTTAATACATTTATTAAATACCTAGAGTTCGGGTTGAACTTATACCTTTGGATATTGTGTTGCAGTTCATGGGCTAATATAAATCCAGGCACAGCAGTTTCACGCAAACTTTCAGGCAAAATGATTTTGATTTCATCAGCTCTAAAAGCGGTCTCATCACCATAGGTGATTTTAAGTGATTCCAATTTCTGGATCAGCTTTGAATCCCCCGCCAAACCCAGAGCTTCAAGCTGTTTCAGGATAAAAAACCTGGCGCCTTTTTCATAACGATCCGGATCCCTGCTGGCAAACAGCTCCTGCAGATGATTTAGGGATTTAGCATCCAGCCTGTCACGATTTTCAAAAAACCGATTCGATACGGGGTGAGCTGGTTCATAAAACGCAAATTCACAACGGTTGGGACCACTATCACCTGCCTCAGCCTCTATGCTGAAGACACCTATTATACTGAACAAGCAGATTGCCAGTGCCCAGAATTTTGCGTTGATCCCGACCGAATTCATTAATTAAAGATCCTTATTGTGTTTTGAAAGGTTTTGTCTGGTTTGCACAGGCAAATCAAGCCAAATCTGACATGAATCGATTTCAAATTTCAATTTCGGAATTCATTTTATGGTGTGATTGCACTAACAATCTGTGGATATGTTTACACCTGTATTTTCATTCTTGTTTTTGATTTTCACTGCGGCCTCTGGATCGACCAATCCCACGCACTGTGATTATTCTTTAAATCTGGATGAGTTTGTATTTTCAAAGGACGAAATCAATTACCACCTGTCAAATACCAGGGAACAATTAACCTCAAACAGAGGCTTTGTGACCAACCGAGGTTTTGCCGAATACAATCGTCTGTTGGGATTGGAACCAGAAATCGCAAGCCTGGATCAGACTCTGCAGAATTTACCCAAAAATTCATATTGGATTGATGCGGGTGCAGGCTATGGAGCGGCTTTTAAAACAGTCTTCAGCGATCCCCGCTTTAACCACATTTCACAAATGCTGGGACTGTCGTTTGCAGCCCCCATGGGCCTAAACATCCACGCTCTGCAAACTGAATCCAATGGGCGGATCAAATACCTGGAAACCGGTTATCTGGAAAACCACATTGAAAGCGAATTTTTATCTGAACAGATCAGACCCTTTCAAAACAAGGCTGATTTGATCACTGATATTTTTGGACCCATCAGTTACACCTCAGATTTGGACAAAGTTTTAAATATTTATTTTAAACTGCTTAAGAAAAACGCCAAGCTTCGATTTTTGTATACAGTCACCGAAGGAGCACCCAAAGACATCGACACTGACAAAATTTTTGATCACAGATTAAATTTAATCAGTGGCAGCCAGAATTCAGTTAAATTTTTGTTCGATCAGGTTCGGGGAATCAAACACCAAATACTCATCAAAGACCAAATCAAAACCACTTACAAAACCACCACTGTGTTTTTGATCGAAATCCAAAAAATTTCTGATGTGGTTATCGTCCCCCAAATAGAGACCGTTAATTTTGTAGCCGGAACTCCGCCCTACAGATTTTTTAAAGTCCACAGCCTGACCCCATGATGGGCACAGAAATTTCATATCCCAGATATGACGGGTGTGATTGCATGCCTGAACCACCAAAATGCCTTTGGTTGTTCAGCTATTTTTCACCTGTAGGGCAATTTTGCAGCCCTTTTAATGCATATATTTGCCTCTGTAGTTTCAACAACTTAGGCATAGGGAGCCAATGATTAAACCGGTTGTATTGAGCCTGCTTATTTTAGCTTTAGCTCCCCTAGCGGTGGCCACCTCACAACAGGATCTGTTGTGCCAGGAAAGCTTTAATCCTGCTGGTGCAAAGCCACCTTCTGAGCTTAAGGCCTTTTCGCAGGCGATGACCGAGGGCTTGTTGTTACATCCCCACCAAGAAGACCTGTTTGAGTTCTATAAACGAATTTATTTTGGCGACTACACGCTGACTTTTTTAGAAAACAGTTTAGCCGACGTGCACGCAGTGCTGCGCGATCATCCCGAACTGAAGAAACCGCATTTTCGAGAATACGAAATCGTGTTGGTTCAAAAAATTTATGATTCGCCTGAATCCTTGGATCGTTTATTACGATCGCTCAATGCCAACGCTGGTAAAATCAGATCCAATTTATTTATTATCGATGCCAACATTGGATTTTGGAAAAAGCTTTTTGGATTTTCGGATCCAGTTTATCCCCCAGGAATTTCAAAAATCGAAAAAATCCAGATCCAAGACAATTTTTATCTGAAATTTTACAGGTATTTCAATCGATTGATTTCATACAAAAACCGAGAGCTGCTCAAAGACGACATGATTGATTACAGACTTAAAATCAAAACCCTGTATGCCGTGTTCAACCAATTGCTGAAACAGCAAACTAAAAACGGCAGGAATACCCAGTTTTTGCGTCAGGCCATCGTTGATCTGATCGCCACTACGGGATTTAACAACAAGGCCACTCAAGAATTGCTTAAAAGCAAAAATGCCATCGAAAGAATCGAAGGCCTTTATAAAATTTTGTCTGAACGTGACAGCATGGCCATGGAATTGGGATTTACCGGGCATTTTAAATCAATGCTGGAAATCCTAAATATCGAGGCCCCTTCGTTTTTAGGAAAGACAATTGATGAATCAAAACAAATTTTTGAAATCGAACAAGAAATTTTAAATGGTCACACCAAGGTGCTGCCTGTTCAAAAAATCCGTGTGCGCTCATTGTCGATTCAGGAAGCCCCGTTTCGATCATGTTTGGGTGGATCTGATTGCTCAAGCCGGACCTATTTTAAAAAGGCTCTTGATCCCAATTTTAATTATTTTACGATGACTAATTCTGAAAACCAATCCACCGGGCAAGCCACAGTGGTGTTAGGATCTGCAAAAGACAAAGCGGGATCCATTTATAAAATCGCCTTTGTCGATAAGATTCAAAATATCCCAAACAGATTGATTAAGGACTTTTTGCAAGCCATCAGTTTGTCGGTTTCTGAAAAAGGCTACAGATTGGCCTTACCTAAGGACGTTGGGGATCACAATGGGCTTTCAAATATGGATTCAACCAGACAGTATGTTGAATCAGAAGTGATTAAAAAAATAAATTCTGAACCCCTAGTTGGATTTGAACCCCACCCCCATCAGTACTATTTTGAAAATATGTATTCCAGGGCTTATCTAAAGCCCCTATTGGTTTTGTTTGAACCTTTGAGCAAAAGCACAGATGTAGAAATCCATCCAGGCTTTGATTACCAACCCAAATGGGCAAACCCAGAAACTGATGCCAGAAGCTTGGTTCAGGAACTGCTGACACTGAAAAATTCAAACCAAGACCGAGATATTTTAAAATACATAGCTGGTGGTGAAACCATAAAGGCTTTGAACAATGCGCAGATCTTTAATGAATTTATCAATAATCTGGATATGATTGTCAGGGATAAAAATCTGAGCTTAAAAGTCCGTAAGCAAGCCCTGTTTGAATCACTGCTGCTAAGTCAAAATGAAGATTTGATTTTAGCTTTGGAAGGCGAAAATTTTTCGGCAGTTGAGAAAACGCAGATTGTTTCAGAACTAAAACAACTTAATAAATCTGCCGACAAAAGAAAGCTTGAACTGCATCACAAAATTAGAAACCTGATTATAACTGCCCTAAAATATAATAACATCACGGTGGCAAAAGCTTTACTGGATATGAAGCTGATTGAAATCAACGAAAGCTTTCACAACAAAACCCCACTGATGCTGGCTGCTGAACAGAGCTCGGTCCCAATGATAAAATTTTTGTTAAGCTATCCCAATATTAGTGTGAATCAAAAAAATACTTTTGGGATCACGGCCCTGATGTGTTCGGTCAATCGGTCTGCTGAAATCGTAGCAACATTACTGTCGCATCCAGAATTAGACGTGAATGCTAAAAATGAATCTGCCACTAGCGCCTTGTTGGACGCCATACGATTGGACAATGTCCCTGTTGTAAAAATCTTGCTGAGTCATCCACAGATCAACGTCAGTCATTGGGACAGCAAGCGAAACACTGGATTGATGATTGCCGCCCATGAAGGTTTTTTGCAGACAACAGATATGTTGCTGAACCACCAGGCCACTGATCCTAATGCTGCAGATAAATGGGGAGACACATCACTGATCAAAGCTGCAAAAAGTGATAAATCAGAAATCATCAAAAGACTGCTGGCTGACAAAAGAACAGATATTAATCTAAGCAATCGAATTAAACGGTATAATGCTTTGATGGCAGCGATCGAACGAAATTCAATGGATGCGATTAAAACACTTTTAGAATCCAAAACCTTAAGCATCAATGCCCAAGACAGATACGGCAGGACCGCTTTGATTTTGGCTTCACAAAAAGGACAAAGGGAAACGGTTAATTTATTACTAAATAATCCTGGGATAAATCTGTCACTAAAAACCAACAAGGGTCTTTCGGCCTACCAAATTGCCAGCCTCAACGGTCACACCGGTATTGCACTGAAACTGGCTTATCATGCGGCTGTTCAGAAAATAAAAAACTCAGGCTCGTTTTTTGGTTTTCATTAAAGAATCAATTTTTTGCTCGATGCGATCCCTGGCGTCTTCGACCATGACGTTGACGAGTTGTTCTTTATTTATTTTTAAAATCTTAATCAGACTGTAGAAAATGTCTCCGGGTGGCGAGCACACTCCCCGTTCCCAATTGGAAACCAACTGAGCGCCGAACCCAAACTGTTCGGCCAGCGAATCTTGAGTGAAGCGGTTGTCAATTCTGCTTTGTCTTAGCAAATTACCCATATACAAAAATTTTTTAGACATGCATTAAGCCTTTCCGCTAAAAGTCCAGTAGAGTAAATTTTGTTTACTTGCTTTGTTCAAACAGATTCTAATTTTTGGACGCGTCAATTTCAATTAACAGCCTGCAAATCCTTTCTGCGCTGTTATTTTTTTGAGCTTTCGACCACACCATTCTTTGGTCAAACCGAGCCAGCAGACCTTAGACTGTAGGTTAATAGATTCACAGAATTTTCCGATGAGTTATTGAATGAGCGCCTTTACTAAAAAGACAAAATTCAAAGCCGGACAAACAATCTTTAATCAAGGTGATAATGCAGATTGCGCTTACATCATTGACAAGGGTCAGGTGGAAATTTTTGTAGAAGCTCAAGGCGTAGAAACACCCTTGAGTATATTTGCAGAAGGTGAAATTTTTGGTGAAATGGCAATCATCGACGGCAGACGCAGATCTGCCACAGCCCGGGCCTTTACAGATTGTGTGTTGACTGTGGTGTTTCAAAGCCAAGTGCAAGAGCGTGTTGAAAAAGCCGACTCGATTGTCCGATTGCTGCTGATGATTTTATTAAAGCGCATCAGATCTAACAATGAATCCATCAGCCAAAATAATTTTGGTTTGGATATGGTGCAATCATTTAACAAACCGGTCTCCCCTGCAGATCCAAAAATCGTGATGGAGAAAATTAAGTTTGAAAGCGAGCTGCTGGAAGCTCTGGAAAAAAATCATTTTGTGTTGTTTTACCAACCCATAGTTGATTTAAAAACCCAAGCACTGATTGGTGTCGAGGCCTTGATCCGATGGCAAAGCCACAGTCGCGGATTGGTTTCACCAGATATTTTTATGGGTATTGCTGAAGAAACTTCGATGATTGTTCCTATTGGCAGATGGGTGATCAATCAAGCCAGCAAAGACCTGAAGGCCTTTCAAAAAATCTACGGGAAAAAATTCTACGTGGGCATCAATATTTCTGGCAGGCAGTTTCAGGATCCTAATTTTTTCAACGATCTGGAATCTGCTGTCAAAGAACAAAAAATCGACAGAAAAGACCTGCGGCTGGAAATCACCGAGGGCGTATTGTTGAATGGCGCCTTTGCAATCAATTGCATCAAGAAACTTCACGAACTGGGTTTTCACGTCACCCTGGATGATTTTGGAACTGGTTATTCATCACTTAGTTACCTGTCTGAGCTGCAATTTAATTTTATAAAAATCGACAGAAGCTTTGTTAAAAAAATGATGGTCGACGAAAAATCCATGATCTTGTGCAGATCCATTGCCAACATAGCCAAGGACCTGGGCCTGGCGGTGATCGCCGAAGGCATCGAAGAAAAGTCTCAGGCCAAGGCCTTAAAGGACATGCAATGTCAGTATGGTCAGGGCTATCTATATGGAAAGCCTCAGCCTATCGAAACTTTCCTGGCGGCCTTCACCAAGAAAAAAGCCAGCTGATCTGCCCCCTCTCGTATTCGTTAATTTTAAATCTTAAAAAATATTTCTATGATTTTATACCTTAAGAATACTTGCTAACGGCAGCAAGCTCATCTCTCGTATTGCATAAATGCAAAGATAATTTGTTTTTACTGTTTTTAGACACATGCAGCGAGCGTGCGGGGCATATCTGGTGTTGAGTCATTTTATAAAAGCAAAAAAATTGCTTTTATAAAATGATTCAATACGAGAGATGAGCCCGCGGCCGTTAGCGAGTGTCTAAAAATAGTGAAAAAAATTACCTTTGCATTTACGCATCACGAGATATGCGGCGAAAAATTAAACGTCGCGCTCGCAAATGTATTCTCAAGGTATAAAATCATAGAAATATTTTTTAAGATTTAAAATTACCGTAGATGAGGGAGCGCGCAAATCAGATTTATTTTTTCTCGGGTGGGACCTTGGATGGATCGACGGTGACTTCGATTTCGACACGGCGATTTTTGCTGCGGCCTTCATTGGATGAATTGTCAGACACCGGCTCACTGGGACCCATGCCCTTTGAAGCCATCACAGACTCGGGCATGCCCGATGCGATCAGTTGCCCTCGAACAGCTTCAGCACGCTTTTGCGACAGCTCTTCATTAACCTTCAATGATCCTGTGTTGTCTGTGTAGCCCTTTATCGTCAAAACATTTTCAGGATACTTTTTCATAATATCAGCCATTTGTTTCAGATTGCTTTTAGCTGCAGGCTTTAGGTCAGCCTTACCGGTATCAAACAAAATATCGCTTTTTAATTTTGTAACCAAACCCTGTTCGGTTCTTTTGGTTTCAGCAATGCGCTCCAATTCCTTAGCCTGCTTGTCCATTCTGTGACCTGCGTTACCACCAATGGCTGCACCAATAGCTGCCCCAATCAATGCGCCTTCGTTTCTTTTACCGCTTTGATGCCCCAGGACTCCGCCCACCAACGCTCCGGCGGCAGCTCCGATACCAGCACCCTTCATTGTGTTTTTGTTATCCGATGTAGCACATCCTGTTGTTATAAAAATCACAGCAGTGCTGATTGCTATTAAATTTCTCATAAAATTCCCCCTAAAAAAATTAATTGGTTTTTAATAAAAATGTCTCTTAAACTAACTATGGATTATTTTAATATCTGGTGGAGGATGAATGAAAGCCCTAATGCTGATTGTAATTTGTAGTTTGGTATCCGTGATCGCGTTTGCACAGGACGAAGTCGAACCACCACCGCCATTGGACACAGGCGCTCCATCTGCAGCAACAACTGCCGAACCTCCGATTGCTCCACCGGTTGTCGAGGCCGCGCCTGCACCAGCGGCTGATCCTATGATGGACAAATGTACAGCCCAGCACAGTGCGGATAAATGTCAGGCAATGGTTAAAAAATGTAAGGGCAAGAAAAACGCAAACAAATGCCTGAGCAATTTAATGAAGAAAAAGGAAAAAAAGGCAGTCAAGAAAGCCAAAAAGGCCCAGAAAAAAGCCGCCAAGAAAAAAGCTTCCAACTAACCGCGCCCATACCAAAGCCCCTCAGCCCAATCTGAGAGGCTTTTCATCAAAAAAATTTCCAATAACCTAGAAGCTGCCATATCAGGCTTCGGTAATTTTAAATTTTAAAAATATGTCTATGATTTACATCTTGTGAATACCCGCTAACGGCCGCAAGCTCATCTCTCGTATTGCATAAATGCAAAGGTAATTTGTTTTTACTGTTTTTAGACACATGCAGCGAGCGTGCGGGGCATATCTGGTGTTGAGTCATTTAGATTAGTCTGTTTTATGATAATTAAGTAATTAATCGAAAAACTGACTAATCTAAATGACTCAATACGAGAGATGAGCCCGCGGCCGTTAGCGAGTGTCTAAAAATAGTGAAAAAAATTATCTTTGCATTTACG
>JBIKLL010000073.1:0-13233 GCA_044359815.1 Pseudobdellovibrionaceae bacterium | reverse complement strand
AGATTTTTTATGGCAGCAATTCCACCATAAGATTTTGTCAGATTATGCACTTCAATCATGATACATCCCTCTTATATTGTGGTTTTTTACTCTACAGGAATTTTATTGAATTTAATTTTTATTTTCTAGGCCTTGACGCAACTGAAAATACTTTTTCATTTTGGTAAGTGACTCTGCCCAGCTTATCGCCTTTGATGGGCTTTACAAATCGACACTCTACAGCCAAGACATCGTATTTTAATCCTGTCACAGTGGATTTTTTTTCGATTGTTTGTTCAATCAACCAAAGCGCAGCTTTATGCAGATCATCAGCAGAAACCTTAACGTTTTTTGCAAAGCTGACTATGGCATGACTGCCCGGATAGTCTCTAAGGTGCAGCCAAATATGCCAAGCAGAAGCTTTTCGCAGTAATTTTAAATTATCCCCGCCAGACTTTCCATATTCTATAGTGATCAGGTCATTCAGCCTCAGCGTCCGTCCTTTAATATTGGCTGATTTTAATAGCGAATTTTCAGCCCTGACAGGATCCTGCCTGCCCGATTCTAAATTATGTATCTCTGTTTTGAGCAGATTCATCCGCTCCATGGCCCCTTGTTTTTTGCGCTTAAGGTCTTTGACTTTCTGAAAGGCAATCTTGATATTTTCGCCCTTAGATAACTTTTTCTGATACAGCTCTGAATCACTACTGCCTGATATTTTGATTTGCTCGCCCATTTCAGCAAATTTTTTTATTTGCGCATCAAAATCCACAGAACTCATGGCTTGCAAAGCTTTTTTCTTTTTCTGAATCAGGTTATTAATTTTAGCTGTGTTGTCAGGGACAGGCTTATTGTCGATTGATTTTGAAACTGATTTGCCAAAATAATCTTGAAAACAACCTACACAGTATTCATTCCAATCAACGGCAGAAAACTCTTGTGGCGGTGCTGTGTGAGCCGCAAGCTCTGTGGGCTTTTCCCAACTGATCTGATTTTCCTGGTGCAGAACAATAATATTGGACTGCCGAGGAACCATGATAAATTTAATCAATAAACTGTCAGCAAACTCAAAATTTATAACCCGGCCTTCTGGCTCCAGCACAAATACCTTCTGAAGCCTTAAATTTTTACCCCTTGAATTTAAAAACAAAGTTAAAGGTTTTTTGATTTTCTTAATGGGTGGTTTTTGATCAAAAACAGCACAGCTGGGTAATGAAATATTGGGATTCAGTACTAAATAATTTGTTTGGGATTTGTATAATTCTAGGACAATCAGTTTCCCGTCAGTCCAACAATCCTGAAGCTGCCCACCGACCAAAGTCTGATGCAGCCAATCAGAATAAGACAAAATCTGCCAAAAATTCAATGATTGCAAAATATTATCCCCTTTCACCGTCATCCATTTTAGTGATTCCTCCGAAAAATTCAATGTATGGAACGAGACGAACTGTTTGATATTTTCAGCCAATACTTAAACGAAGCAGATCCCGAAAAATTTGTTTTGAAGGACTTTACCTACGAAGTCGCTGGTGATTACATTGCCTGTCTGATGAAAAAAGGCAACATCCCCCAAAAGATGTTAGACATCCTGGAAGGCGACATCCGCGAAGAAATCGAAATCATGTTTAAAAAAACCACCTACGGTTTTATGTCCTTAAAAGAATACAAAGCTTCAAAGCGCATTTTGTTAGCAAAGAAAAAAGCCGCTTAATTAAGCAGCGTTTTTTCAATTCTGCCCACCAATTAAGACTCTTTTGGTTTTGGCATTAGTGTTTCAAATACTTTTAATAAATTTCCAAAAATATTTTTGAAAAATTTTACATTATTGCTTTTAACGATGGAGGATGCTTCGCCGCAAACCTTATAAAGACTCACAAATTACAAATCGAATTCAGAGGGGGAACGATGTTGAAATTGTCAGAAAGCTTAGCGGTTTGGTCATCATATTTTGAAACCACCAACTCAATTACAAAACGGATAAGACAATTAAAATCCATTTTGGCACTCGCAATGGTGCCATTCATGTTTTTACCAGCTCAGGCAAACGACCCAATTGTTTCGCCACAGGATATCACTATTCAATTTGACAGTTCAGCAGGCTACACAACTGTTGAAGTTCGCAATAACGCAACTGAGCTAATTATTAGCAGTCGCAGTGGCGAAGAGGCTTATGTTGGCGAGGTCAAATTGGTTTCAAAACCTGCGGCCGCCAGATCGACGCCGATTCCATCTAAAAAAAGCTATCGAGTGATAGAAAACGAATACACAAATATTGGGTTTTTTATTGTTGGCGATCAGCTGATTTTTCACAGGGTTGATGGCGATATGGTAGAGCACCAAAGCATCACGGTTCCTGAATTATTAAATGTCAGTTCAAAAGCAGATTTCAGATCCTTTTATCCCGAAGCCAGAAACGGTGTCCCCAACGTATTGACTATTCGTGATGTCGAAAACGCTGTGGTAGGCACCTATTTGTATTATCACAATAAATTCTACCGAATGAACAACTTCATTTTGGATTTGGACGACAATGCCAAGCAACCAATAAGAGTTAAAGCAATCGAAAAAGGTTATAAGCTGATTGTTAAGCTGAATGATGGCGAAGAACTGCAACCAACCAGGTTGATGTCAAAAACTTCTCCTAAATACAGTGCCGACAATCTGCTGAGCGACCCAAAGATTTCTAACATCACATTACCTGATGGCAACAAAGGGCAAATCACGTTGTTAGATTTTTTGCACAGACAATTTAAATTTGTCAGCAGAGGCACAGCATTTCCCGAGGACTACCAAAATTTAAATGAAGAAATTCAAAAATCTTTAAGAGCTCTCGTGATGAAAAACGGTGGCAGCGTGGCTGTTCTGGGCAGACCAGGTACAGGAAAAACCTATTTTGCTGATGTTTTGGTTTCATACATTGTTGAGGGTAAAGGTCCCAAGGAATTGCAAAACCGTCTCTATATTAAGCTCGCTAACGGTGACATCGCAGCTGATGTGGGATTGGTTGGATTGTTTGAAATGAAAATCCGAGCCCTAAAAATGCTTTCTGGCATTGTACCGGTGACCTTGTTAATCGATGAAATGCACACCCTTGTGGGCGCCGGAGCTCACCGTGATAATCGCAATGACTTTTTTCAAATGCTTAAGGAAGACCTGGCACGTGGAAATATTAAAATCATTGGGACCACCACTGACAATGAATGGGATAAATACTTTTCAGGAGACCAAGCTTTCACTGAAAGATTCCCGATCAAAATTAAAATTGCAGAGCCAAATCTTGAAAAAACAGTCAGTATTATTGATACTTTTAGAGGAAGACATTATGGCGATCGCAGCTTTGAAGTCCCTGCTGAAAGCTTAAAATCCATAGCACAGACAGCCAGTCGTTTTGATCCGATCGGCTCCAATCCCAGAAAATCTTTGCGTTTGGCAGAGTACGTTTTTGCCAGCATGGTGGTTGATAACGTCAACGTGTTGACTGAAGAACTGGTCAGAAAGTTTGCTTCGCAATTGTATGGATTTGACTTGAACAAGTACGTTCCAGAAAAGATTTCTGAAAACCTAAAAGTCCTCAGACAAAAGGTAGACTCTGAAATCGTAGGTTTGGAAAAAACAAAAGATGTTATCCAGTTGGCTTTGGGCGAGCATTTTTTCAAACAACTGGTTAAGGAAGAATCAAAACCCACAGGGATATTGATCTATGGGCGCCGAGGTGTTGGTAAAACTGTATTCAGCCAAACAATCGCCAAAGGATTGGGCTTTCAATATAATCGGATAATGATGTCTCAGTACGCCCATCCATCCGATGTGTCCGCATTCAAATCAAAATTGGGGTTAATTATCAGAGCCAATCCGTTTTCTGTGGTTTTGTTTGATGAAATCGAAAAAGCTCACCCAGCTGTGCAGCAATCCCTTTTGGATTTGATGGATTCTGGTAAATTTGAAGCTTCACTGTCAAAGATTGATATGCACAATTCCAGCACTGAAATAGATGGATCCAAGGTCATTTTTATAGCAGCTACCAATGCAGCTCAATCATTGGCGGACCGAGAACACAGTTTCGCAGAATTTGAACGTGAGGCTTTAGCAGATGGCTTGAATCGCTATTTGTTGGATCGATTTTCCACGATCACACCACTGGAATCACCCAACAAACAAGCCGTACACGATATCTTGAAAAACAAATGGCAAAAAATTGCCGAAGAGTTTGAACGAACAGGGCGTTCGATTGATGTGAATGTGAATGATTTAATTCAGTACGTGGAAAGCTTGGTTCGCAGTCAAAATTCAACGGGACCTGGTATTGGATTTGGTAACAAGGACAATTCTGGCACTGAAAATGAGCTTTCTGTCAGAAGCTTAGAGCGTGAGCTTTTAAAGGTTTCTCAGAATCTAAGTTTGTTCTTTTTCCAGAATTCCCAAGAGCGTTTGGCCAAGGTGACTTTTTCAGGCGGGAAAGTCATTGTCACAAAGAGCGGAGATAGCGATCCTACCCTGACTGCACCAAAGCTTGTCAGCGGTATGACTTGTGACGGCGTATTTAGATAGACCCAAATATTGAAGTGCGGTTTCTGTCTGTGCTATCCTGAACGGCATGACAGAGGCCGCAAATTTTCTAAAGCAAATTATCGAAAAAGACATTCAATCAGGGAAACATGGTGGCAAAGTCGTCACTCGTTTCCCACCGGAACCCAATGGGTACCTGCATTTAGGACATGCAAAATCGATTTGTCTAAATTTTGGCTTGGCCCAAGACTACAATGGCCGTTGCCATTTAAGATTTGACGACACCAATCCAGAAACCGAAGAGGTTGAATACGTTGAATCAATAAAAGCCGATGTCAAATGGCTGGGTTTTGATTGGAAGGAACATCTGTATTTTGCTTCAGATTATTTTGAGCAGCTTTATGATTGGGCCGAATATTTAATTAAAAATAATAAAGCCTATGTTTGCAGTCTGAGTGAAGAAGATCTGAGAACCTACCGAGGTGATTTTAATACTCCAGGTAAGGACAGTCCCTACAGAGACAGAAGCGCTGAAGAAAATTTGGATTTATTCAGAAAAATGAAAGCTGGAGCCTTTAATGAAGGCGAACATGTATTGCGTGCAAAAATTGACATGAAATCCCCCAATATGAATATGAGGGATCCATTGCTGTACAGAATTCGCAAAGTCAAACATCACAGAACCGGCAACAGCTGGAACATTTATCCGATGTACGACTACGCTCATCCATTGTCTGATGCTATCGAACATATCACTCATTCGATATGCACACTGGAATTTCAAGATCACAGGCCTTTTTATGATTGGTGCATTGAAAATCTGCCAGTGCCTGCAAAGCCCAGGCAGTATGAATTTGCCAGAATGAACATGACCTATTTGGTGATGAGCAAACGTAAGCTTTTGCAATTGGTAAAGGAAGGTTATGTGAATGGTTGGGATGATCCCAGAATGCCAACCATTTCTGGGATTCGCCGACGGGGCTACACGCCGGAATCAATCAGACTGTTTGCAAAACGAATTGGAGTTTCCAAGGCTGAAAGCATTATCGATTATGATATTTTGGAAATCTGTGCTCGTGAAAATCTGGACGAGATCAGTCACAGAGCCATGGCGATTATCGATCCGATAAAACTGGTGATTGAAAATTGGCCCGAAGGTCGTGTTGAAGAAATGCATCCAGCCGTACATCCTAAAAAACCAGAATTAGGTAAACGCACGAATCCATTTACCAAAGAACTTTTTATTGAGTCCTCTGATTTTATGGAAAACCCATCAGCTGATTTTTTTAGATTAAAACCAGGTGGCGAGGTCCGTCTGCGCAACGCCTATGTTGTAAAATGCGAGCAGATCGTGAAAGATCCCTCTGGTAAAATCAAGGAACTCAGATGCTCTTATGATCCCATTACATTGGGCGGGAAACCCCCAGCTGATGGCAGAAAAATCAAAGGCATCATTCATTGGGTTTCTGCCAGTGACTGCATCACTGCTGAAGTCCGAATGTATGGAAGACTTTTTTCAGTAGCGGATCCCGAAAATGTGCCCGAGGGATCGGACTTCAAGAAAAATCTTAATCCAAATTCTTTACGAATTATTAAAAATGCCAAACTGGAAAAAGGCTTATTGAATGCTAAGCCAGAACTCAGATATCAGTTTGAACGTGTTGGATATTTTTGTGTGGATTTCAAGGATTCCAAACCATCAGCACTAGTCTTTAATCAAATCGTCTCTATTTAGATTTTGATTATTTTCTGATTAGTTTAATTTTTGAATAAGCGCCCAATAAATCGGGCCAGCTTGTGCCACATCTGGAAACAACTGACTGCCCCACTGGGAATTTTCTTGTCCCTGAAAAATCTCAGGGCTCATTAATATTTTGAACTGTTCTGAATGCCGATCAAATAATTTTTCGATCACTTGGTCATTTTCATTGGGGGAAATAGAACAAGTCGAATACAAAATAAATCCCCCGGGTTTACAGGCCATGGATGCTGCCGACAAGATTGCGTACTGTTGAATGGCTAATTTTTGTGTCCTTTTCACTGACCACTTTTGCATTTCGGTTTTGTTTTCAATAATATGTCTTTCCCCGGAACAAGGGACATCGGCCAGAATCACATCAAAAGTATTATGTTGCTTGAAAAACTTAGATCCATCTATCCCACTGATACGAACTCGCTCACGGATATTTCTGGGAATGTAGTTTTGAATCACCTTTTTCAGGGATTCACGCCGTTTGATGGAGGGTTCGTTGAAAATCATCTGTCCATCATTTTTGATAAATGAACTTAGCAGCAACCCCTTTCCGCCAGGGGCTGCACACATATCCAAAATCGACAAATTTGCAGAATTTCTTAGATAAGGCTCCAAATTCAAAATGGGCGCCACACTGGCTTTATCGATAAAATATTCGTTCAGCAGATTTTCATTCCTAGTGATACGATCAGCAGGCTTTGACTGCAAAAGCTGACTCAGATTTTGATAGTCATTGGTAAATGGGTTCAGAAAGCAAAAATCCGTAGGGACTTGGCTTTGCAAGGCTGATTTGAGGGAATGCCATCGATCTTGATAGATATTTTGAAAGTGTTGATCAAAAATTTCTGTCACGAATTGAAACTAGCGGAAATAATCTGAATATTCCTGTTGTTTCGCCATGCAGTGTATATTTTGCTCTGAGCTTATCTGTGCCAGGATCAGGACACTATGTACAAGACACATGTGTTTGTTTGCACCAATGGACCTGATAAGCCCGGTAAATGCGGAAACAAAAACTCCGAAGCTCTAAGACAGGAGCTCAAGCAAAAATGCAAAGGATTGCCTGATGTCAGAATCAATTCTTCTGGCTGCCTGGGATTTTGCGAAAAAGGCATTGCCGCTGTGATCTATCCTCAGGCGAAATGGTTTTTTGAATTAACCGACGCTGACTCCGAAAAACTGTATCAATCCGTAGTCACAAAGAAATAATTTTAACATTCTACTCCAAGCGTCGATTCAAAATTTAAATTCTAAACAATTAATTTTACTAAATAAGGTCCTCTGCGGAGCCTGGACGGCGGGGGCTCGGCCCGAGCAGAGAAGCAGGAGCTGTGACCTTATTTAGTAAAATTAATTGTTTAGAATCTAAATTTTGGATCGACGCTTTATCTTGTTTGTTAATATTTTAAAACCGGTTGGGATCTAAGATCTTCATGTTTAAATCAGAAGTTTTATTTTGCAAAATATCCGCGACCAATTTCCCTGTTCCCAGGGATGTTTGCAGTCCCAGCATCTGATGTCCACAGGCAAACACTATATTGTTATATTGTTCGTGTCTGCCAATCATTGGAACTCCGTCCGAAGTGCAAGGACGCAATCCCCGCCAAACCTCTGTCACCCTGGCCTGATCAGGTAAATCCAAATGCCTTAAGGCTCCGTTATAAATAGCTTTCACTCTGGTAGGAGTGACTGAAAAATCCTGATCCACCAGTTCCAAAGTTCCTGCCACACGAATAGAATCGGCTCTGGGGGTAACTGCAATTTTCTTCTCTAAAATCATCAACGGGATTTGTGGTTGTCTTTTTAATCTTGGAAAAATCAAAGAATAACCCTTACCACCTAAAATAGGGATGCTTAGCGATACCTTTTTAGCAAATTCTTTTGACCAGGCCCCCATCGCCAACACAAACTGATCGGCCTCAATGCGCCCCTTAGTAGTGTAAATCCCCTTCAAGCGGCTATTAGAAAAATCAAAATCCAACAATTCACAGTGCTCGATGACCTCTACACCTAGGGATTCAGCTTCTTTCTTCAAAATTCTGACAGCACTTAATGGTTCCAGGTGAGCTTCATCCAAGAAATGAACTCCACCTGCAAAATCACCCTTCAAAGCTGGTTCGGCCTGATGAACATCATCTGGCTTTAAAATTTTTCCTCTGACTCCATAACGTTCGGTTCGCTTTAACTCATCAACAGCAGCATTAACTCCCCCCGGAGTTTGCGCCAACATCAATAAACCTTTTTGTTCAAATCCAAATTCAGAGGGGTATTTTTCATTAAGCAATTTAAATTCATTCAAAGTTGTTTGCGAAATCTTGACCAAAACTTCAATGGCAGCGGTGGCTTGTTTTTCGTTCATGCTGGTCAGAAACTTGGTCATCCAAGATGCCATAAATAAACTGAACTGAGGTTTTATATATAAGGGACTGTTTGGATCAAGCAGCCAACCAATGGATTTCAACAATAATCCTGGCATGGGTAAAGGCATCGCAAAACAGGGTGTCACCCATCCGGCATTTCCATAGGAACATCCAAAACCCACTATGCCTTTTTCCAAAACTTTGACTTTGGCGCCGGTTTTGGCCGCAGCCACTGCACAGGACAATCCAATGATTCCACCACCGACGATCACGACTTCATTTTTAGCTGATTCCATTTTTTAATGATCTGCAGTTTTCGGAAAATAGCAAATAAATTCAGATCCTTTGCCCATGGTCGAAGCAACTTCCACTTCCCCTCCATGGCTTTGAACTATGTGTTTAACTATGGCTAACCCCAAACCAGTGCCACCCGCATCCCGGGCCCTGCCTTTGTCCACCCGATAGAATCTTTCAAACAATCTCGGCAGATGCTCTGCTTCAATTCCCGGCCCGTTGTCGGAAACCTTCAGAGCAATGCTATCATTTGCCATTTCCCAGGATACATTGATGGCACCGCCTTCTTGCACATATTTGATCGCATTGCCAATCAGGTTTTCCAATACCTGTTCGATTTTTGCGGAATCTGCTGAAAAATGCATAGCCTTGTTGCTTAAATTGATCTGGATTTTTTTGCTTTTGGCTAAAGTCGCCAACTCTTGGATTACTTGTTCTGAAACTATGGAGGGATCGATAAGCTCTTTCTGCAACCCAGCCCCCGCATCTAAATGAGCTAAATTGAGCATGTCGTTAACCAGCAAACTAAGCCGGTCTACACTTTTTGAAATGATGGCTAAAAACTCTGATGCCTTAGTGACATTTCCAGTCTTAAAATCATCCATCAATGCATCCAGATATCCCTTGATCGAGGTCAGCGGAGTCCGCAATTCATGAGAAGCGTTTTCCACAAATTCTATCCTGATCTGCTCAGCCCGCTTAACTTCAGAAATATCATGAAACAGCAGCAACACACCTGACAAAAGAGCCTCAGACTCACTAACTACAGGCGAAATGGTTATGGAATAATATTTATAGGCCGTCGTGATTGGATTTTTTAAAAACAAAATTCTGGTTTTAGATTGTTGGTTTTTAATCACTTCTTTGATCAGTAATAAAAGCTCAGGTTCGCGAAAAATTTGAGTGAACACTAATTCTGACTGCTGTTTATTTGGTAAAAACTGAATAGCAAATTTTGAATTGTAAAACCTAACCCTGTCCTGCAAATCAACACTGACAACGGCATCCGTTAAAGCACTCATCAAAGCTTTAGATTCATCTCTTTCTTCACTCAACTGATCACGGCGTTTTTTAAGTTTCTTGCGAATCTTTGTTAAAGCTCGCTCCAGTTCAAAATACTCTCCGGGATCGTCTTCAACTAAATCAGTGTCACTGATTTCATCGGTTAAATCAGCAAACCGCCTTCTGTAGGCCATTCGCATAGACCTAAAGATTATTCGCCGCAAAGGCACACTGATTTTAAAGGCATACCATAGCGAAAACAGAGAAAACAAAGCCGATCCAAACACCCATGCCAAAAGATACTGCTCTTGGTGAACTATAGTCTGCACTAAAACAATTCCACCCAACAAAATCGAGCTGACCAGACTGAGTGTTAAAAATGATTTCCAAAACAAACGCCATGGGAAAAACGGCCCCATCAATTGGCTTCCGTCCTGATTCGATATCCAACGCCCCGAATGGTTTCAATCCATTCAGAACATTCATTTAATTTTTTTCTGAGTCCAAAAACATGGGTGTCAATGGTTCTGCCGGTGACACTGATTCCTTCCCCTTGCACAATTTCAACCAATTGATCCCGAGTCATCACTCGTCCTTGATTTAATGCCATGGTGCTCAGAATTTTGAATTCAGAGGGTGTTAGATGAATTTTTTCAGAACAACAAATGACTTCGTAAGACGCCAAATTAATTTTCAAGTTTCCAAAATCCAATTCATCAGATTTTTTTGCAGCTTCAGAGCTTCCTTGAGATCTCCTCAGCAAAGCCTTGACCCTGGCTACAAAAACAGAGGGTTGAAAGGGCTTTGTGATGTAATCATCTGCTCCGCTTTCCAGCCCCTGGACAATATCCTGAGGCTCAGCTTTAGCTGTTACCATCAGCACTGGAGTTTTAATTTTTTCAATTTGGACGCTCTTTAAAAAATCAATCCCACTGAGCTGAGGCAACATCCAATCCAACACAACCAAATCAAATGGATTTGTTTTCAATAATTCAAAAGCTTGTTTGCCATTGTCACAATGTTGAACGGCGTGCCCCTGTCGCAACAGCAACAATGAAATCAGTTCTCTGATTTCCAGTTCGTCTTCAACGACCAGAATCTTTGCTTGTTTAAAGTCACGAGAATTTTCCACCATGTCTAATGTCCTTTCCCGTCGTCACATAAATAACGTCTTCGGCAATATTTGTCGCATGATCACCCAGACGTTCCAGATTTCGGGCAATTAAAATCAAATCCAAAGCCGCTTCCACATTCTGAGGGTGAGTCTGTATGTAGCTTGTGAACTCACGAAATACTTGGTTTTTCAAATGGTCAACTTCGTCATCGCACTTGATAACGGATCTGGCCAATTCATGATTTTCCGTTACAAAACTGTCCAAGGCATCTTTAACCATTTTGCGCACGATAGTGCTCATCTGAGAAATCTCAGTCAGCTTAAAAACAATATTTCTTTGCAGATAGTCTTTCCCTGTGTGAGCGATATTCACACATTGATCACCCATACGCTCTAAATCAGAATTAATTTTGATGATCGAAACAATCCATCGCAAGTCCTTAGCCAGCGGCGATTGTCTGGCAAAAAAAGCGACACAGTTATTGTCGATACGCACATGCTCCTCGTTGATTTTTTCCTCGGTTTCATGAATTTTTTTAAACTTATCAGCAGTCCTTTGTATCAACGCATTGATACTGTCATCCAAAGCTTTTTCAACATAACCAGCCATTGTCATGATTTGGCTCTTCAGGATCACTAGCTGTGAGTCGACTTGTCTTTCCATATATTTTACCTTTTGAGAAATTACAGATATTCGAGATTCTAGGCTATTAGAGAAGCCAAAATAAAACGATAAAATAAAGAAAGCTTAACATATTTTGTCGCAGTGCCACCAAGCCATAGCTAGCTTGAAGATATCGGCAGATTTAGGGATCGTTAGTACATTGAAAAAGCAAACTGAATCTAAAAAGCAAAATTTGGCAGCCATCGATATCGGCAGCAACGCCATCAGGATGGTGATCGCCAGACACACTGAGCTTGGCTTAGAGATCAGAAAAAAATACCGTTTTCCAATCAGGCTGGGCGCCGATGTATTTAAAAGCGGCGAAATTTCAGGGAAAAACCTAAAATTATCAGCAAGAACGTTTAGAAAATTCAAAGAAGTCACCGAAAAATATCAGGTCTCTAAAATCCGAGCCGTGGCCACCAGCGCCTTGAGAGAAGCCAAAAACAAGCAATCTTTTGTGGATTTGATGTTTCGCAAATCAAAAATTGCAGTGGAAATTATTGATGGCATAGAAGAAGCAAAACTGATCTATGATGCTGTTTCGCGAGAAGTTTCACTGGAAAATCATTCGGCTTTGCTGGTCGACATCGGCGGCGGCAGCGTCGAACTGACCTGTTCGCGCAAAGGTGCGATCGCCTTTGCCGAAACTTTTCCGTTTGGCACCGTCAGAACTTTGCAAAATCTGAAAAAACGTAATTTGAGTGAAGAGCACCTGTCGCTGATCTTGGCTGATTTTGTAAAAGCATTGACTCAGTTTTTTCAAAATTCCGGTAACGAAAAATTTGATTTTGCTGTAGGCACTGGCGGAAACTTGGAAGCTTTGGGTAAATTGAAATCTCAGATTTTAAAATCCAGTGTCAATACGGTTTTGACCTTGCAGGAGCTGAATATCATCATACAGCACCTGCAGAGTTATTCGATCAAAGATAGAATTGAAAAATTGGGTTTGCGTGAAGACCGCGCGGATGTCATTTTACCAGCGGCTTTATTGGTGCAACTAATTCTGCGACAAGCTTCGATTGAAAAAATGTTTATCCCCCACGTCGGCCTGAAAGATGGCATCCTGTGGGGATTGATTTAACAACTAGCCCACCTGTCTGCGATTAATTTGAATTTTAAAAAATATTTCTTTGTATTATACCTTTTGAATACTTGCTAACGGCCGCAAGCTCATCTCTCGTATTGCATAAATACAAAGATAATTTGTTTTTACTGTTTTTAGACACATGCAGCGAGCGCGCGGGGCATATCTGGTGTTGAGTCATTATATAAAAGCAAAAAATTGCTTTTATATAATGATTCAATACGAGAGATGAGCCCGCGGCCGTTAGCGAGTGTCTAAAAATAGTGAAAAAAATTATCTTTGCATTTACGCATCACGAGATATGCCATGCGCGCTCGCAAATGTATTCAAAAGGTATAATACAAAGAAATATTTTTTAAAATTCAAATTAATCGCAGACATGTGGGCCATCTAAAAATTTTTGGGGCCGATCAACCATTTTAGGTCGGCAGACTTAGGACCCAATTCTTCAAAATTTTCCAACTCTAAGGCGGC
>JBIKLL010000019.1:0-38975 GCA_044359815.1 Pseudobdellovibrionaceae bacterium | reverse complement strand
CACTTCAAAAAACCACCTAGTACAATTTGATTTCCCGAGTTCGACACATTAATACCCGAGGAAGAAATTAATGCTATGCTTGCCGTCGGTCCAAAAACAATATTTGTCATGGTCGGTGATGTAAGATTGTAATCAAAATAACCACCAATACTTGTCGAAGTAAAACTATAACTTCCGGTCGAAATACTGGTGTAGCCCAGAATCGGACCCAGTTCAAATTGGTTCATAACAAATCCAAAACCACCAAATATTGAAATCGAAGTAGAATTTGATGACACTCCAGTGGTGGCGCTTTCGTTTTTGCTACTAGAGTATGAAAATAAAGTGGTGCCGGAGAACACATATTTTTTCCCAGAAATTCCAGCGACATTTCTTGTGGCAGAAGATGACGCAACTGAAGTGCCTTCGCCCACATCATAGGTTGCTCCAACTGCCAGAGTTGAAACAAAAGGGCCTTCGATAATAGCTTTGCTGCCTTTTTTCTGGATGACTTTTACAGTTCCTGCTGTGGCCAGATTTGCAGAAGCGATTATTGATAATGTGATTAAAGCCGCAGCTATTTTTTGAAACATAAAATCCCCCATCCTTGAGTCGTTTATATTTTATGGTATCTAAGCACGGTTAATGTGCAACTTTTTTTAATCAATCCAGGGATTTTTTAGCGTTTATAATTTAGGTTGCTGACTGTATTGTGATTTGAGCTTTTCTAATGCAGTTTTCGTGGACTTTAGCATTTTTAAATCCAGTTCTGGTTTAAGCAAATAATCGTCCAAAATTTTTATAGCACGGTCTTTCGCGCCCGATTCACCATAGGCTTTCGCTAAATTTTCAACTACCCAAACGTGATTTCTGCCATAAGAGTCTTGCAACGCCAGTTCACCAATTTTTTTTGCTGACTCGTAGTCCTTTAATCCTACCAGGATTTTCAATTCGCGCCTCAGCAGATCACCATTTTTAGGATCCGATTTTTTCAGTGCTAAAACCAGCTTGTGCGCTTTAACCCATTCTTCTGCGGCTACAAGTGCACTCAAAAATCTTACCGAAGGGCCGATTTCACGGTTTGGAATTTTTAATTTTTCGCCAATTTGAGCAGCTCTTGTCCAGGCTGCCTTTGTGGCCACAGGATCTTTCTGTCCTGTTTCAATCAGGTCGGCGTAATTCATGGCAAGGCTTAGCTTTTCATACCCAACCAAATCGCCAAAGACATCACCCTCAGACAATCGTTTAAAATCCTTCGAGCTTTTCATGGCCGTTTCAAAAATCCTCGTACCTGATTCCAGTAATTTATTTTGTTCATCAGGATTTAAAAATTCAGTGGCAAATAATTCAGTTCTCCAAACAATGGACCGTGTGCTTTGGCTTTCAAGCCCCAGCAATGTTAACAGTTTTTGTGCATAGGTTTTTTGATCGATCTGTTTTTTGTTAAACAGATTCTGATGATGATAAAAATCTGCTGCATTCAATTCAATGGGTGCTGGTGAAACTTTGGATAGGGCTTTGACTGCGTTTTCAAATTGACCGCCCCAAAAAAACCTTTGTCCCAGTCGGTACAGTTCTTTTGGGTCCTTTGATTGTTCTGCGACCTCAATCAAATTGTTGAATGAACGTGGATCTTTCTGAACCGACTTCAGCGATTTATAAAAAACTTCGGCACTGACATAATCCAGAAGCCTTAAGATTTCTTGGCCCTGGCTGTTTAAAAAAATCACTGTCGGAACACCCAGAATCTGATACTTTTCAGCCAGTACAGAGTTCTCATACATATCAGTATCGATTTTGACCTTCACAATTTTGTCAGTTTGTTTTTTAAATTTCTGCTTTGTAAAAATATCAGTTTCCATCCGCTGGCAACCTGGGCACCATCTGGCCGAAAAATCGATCATTACCAATTGATTTGATTTTTTTGCTTGCTCCAGTGCCTGCTGCAGATCCGTGTTAAAGCCATAGGCAGATTTGGACTTTGTTTTGCCTTCATTTAATATTTTAAATTTCGAATTGATTTCAGAATTCACATTGACGGTGATGACTTCGCAAAAAGTCACTGCATCATCACAAACATACAATCTGGCGATGGCTGATTTAACATCAGGTGATTTAAATACAATTTTATTTGGTTCTAACACATTGGGCTTTAACATCTGACTTTGTGTTTGCATTCCATTGGGGGCTTTTTCATTAAAATGAAAACCTTCAGACAATTTGGCTATCCAAAGATCATTTTCCAGACTGTACGACAGAGCCTTTTCGCTTCTGAGGGCTAAAGATTGGCTTGACGAAAAAATCAATAAAACAATCCAAATCAATTTATTCATATTTTTCCCTGTGCGGTTTAAGGTAAATCAAAAAATAAAAAATCAGCTTGGGTGGGGCTTTCCAATGTCACAATTTTTTCCTGCGTAATGGCTAACCCATCCCCAGAGCTCATAGCATTGCCATCCACGTTCAGTTGTCCTGAAATTAATTGCACCCATGAGCTTCTGCCGGGATTTAATCTGTAAGCTAAATTTTGATTCTTCAGCTTTCCAATATAAAGCCTTATATCCTGATTCAATGAAACCGAATCCTGTTCACCTGATTGTGAGGCAACCAGTTTCATAGAATTCATTGAAACCACATTGCTGTAGTTTTTTTGTTGGTAACCGGGTTGCAGATTAGGTTGATTGGGTAAAATCCAGATCTGATACAAATGAACATCTTGGGTTTTTGAATGATTGAATTCTGAATGCTTGATTCCCGTGCCTGCAGTCATTCGTTGCACATCACCAGCGTTAATCACAGTTCCGTTTCCCAGTGAGTCTTTGTGTTCAAGGGCCCCCGAAATGACATAGGTAATGATCTCCATGTCCCGGTGTCCGTGCATAGGAAATCCAACACCGGCTTTGATAAAGTCTTCGTTCATCACCCGCAGACAGCTGAACTGATTATTTTCTGGATCAACGTAATCGCCAAAAGAAAATGTGTGATAGGTATCTAGCCAACCATGATCAAAATGTCCGCGGTCTTTGGATTTTCTGATTTTATAAATGGCGGACTCCTTTGAGCCCATTGATCATACCAGCAGTGATGTATAGTTCCACCCCTTGCACTGTGCGTGCAATCTTACTTGAAAGCACATTGTTGGGCCCACAAGCAAACAGAGGTGTCTGTTAAGATCCTGTAAATGGCCCAAATTGGGGGCACTTGTTAAAAAAGTTCGACACGGGCACTGATTGAAATTGCAAGAGAATTCAATATTTTATCTGGGAACAAATCTTGTAATCAAACCCTGCATCTATGTTTAAAATATGCTTTCTGTTTATTTTTGGGTTTTTGACGGGTGCTGCGGGACCTAATGTGAGGCCCTATCGAGCCAGCACTGTGGCTCAAAACAATGTAATCCCCCAAGCCAAAGTCACTAGCGGCCTAGAGGTCAAAAGCTTTCGAGAATGGAAGGCCGAGAAGATCGAAAGGGTCGGCGAAAGGGTATTAGTAATTAAAGAGCAGATTAAGTCATTGAAATCACAGGGTAAAGAAGACCAATCCAAAAACCTAACTAAGGATCTGACCCAAGAGGACTGGAACCTTGATGTGGCCAAGGATCTGACTGTGGCTGATTATTTTGTGCTGTATTTATCCCAGCATCCATCTGAAAGACGGTTCCAAGAAGCCGCCAGTAAAATGTCCGTTACTGAGGTTGCCGATCTGTTGGAAGCCTATGCAAAGGCAATTGGCGTGAACAGAATAGAACCCCAGCAAAATCAGGGACTTTCAAAGACTGCTACCAGTAAGCCTGGTTACAATTAACACCAAGCATAAATAATTCATAAATTACAATCTTAAATTCACCGAACTTGACAGTTTTCTGTGTCACTCCATATTAGTGGCGGTTCATAACATTTAATCAAAAATTATTACTAATAATTGTCTTTAATAAGGAGGACACATGGCAAAAGCAGCAGAATTTGGCGTACGCCCACTGCATGACCGAATTTTGGTCAAAAGAATGGCTGAAGAAGAAAAAACCGCAGGTGGATTGTTTATCCCCGACACGGCAAAAGAAAAACCTCAAAAAGGTGAAATCGTAGCAACAGGAAAAGGCAGAGTTACTGAAGACGGCAAGACTCTTCCGTTGGAAGTACGAGCTGGCGATAAAGTTTTGTTCAGCAAATATGCTGGCACTGAACTGAAATTAAACGGCGAAGAATTTTTGATGATGCGTGAAGAAGATGTATTGGGAGTTTTTAACTGAATCCCAATTAATGGCAAAGCCATTGAAATATTGAATTAACTAAAAATAATTAATTAAGGAGAAATAAATGTCTAAAGAATTACTGTTTTCTGAAAATGCACGCTCAAGCATTTTGCGTGGTGTGAACATACTGGCGAATGCTGTGAAGGTGACATTGGGTCCAAAGGGACGAAATGTTGTTATCGAAAAATCTTTCGGTGCTCCATTGATCACTAAAGATGGTGTGACTGTCGCTAAAGAAATCGAGCTGGAAAATAAGTTCGAAAACATGGGCGCACAAATGGTTAAAGAAGTTGCCAGCAAAACTAATGATCAAGCTGGTGACGGAACTACAACTGCTACATTGTTGGCTCAGGCAATTTATCGCGAAGGTGTTAAAATTGTTTCTGCTGGTCACAATCCAACTGCAGTAAAACGCGGTATTGATAAAGCTGTTGCAACTGTTGTTGAAGAACTGAAAAATCTTTCTAAACCAATCAAAGCTTCATCTGAAGTTGCACAAGTCGGTGCGATTTCTGCAAACAATGACAATGAAATCGGTAAAATGTTGGCAGATGCAATGGATAAAGTTGGCCGTGAAGGCGTGATCACTATCGAAGAAAGCAAAACTGCAAAAACAGAAGTAACTGTTGTTGAAGGTATGCAATTTGATCGTGGTTATTTGTCACCTTATTTCGTGACTAATGCTGAAAGAATGGAAGCAGTTTTAGAAAATGCTTACATTTTAGTTTACGACAAAAAAATCTCTTCAATGAAAGACATGCTGGGCGTGCTTGAAGGCGTTGCTAAATCTGGTCGTCCATTGTTGATTATTGCTGAAGACGTAGACGGCGAAGCTTTGGCTACATTGGTTGTTAATAAATTGCGTGGCACTTTGCACGTTGCTGCTGTTAAAGCTCCTGGCTTTGGCGACAGACGTAAATCAATGCTTGAAGACATCGCGATTCTGACCAACGCAAAAGTAATTGCAGAAGACCTGGGCAGAAAATTAGAACAAGCTACTTTGAATGATCTGGGTGTTGCTAAGCGAGTAGTTATCGACAAAGACAATACAACAATCATTGATGGTGCTGGTAAAAAAGCTGACATCCAAGCTCGATGCAGCCAAATCAAAGCTCAAGTTGAAGAAACAACTTCAGACTATGACAAAGAAAAGCTGAAAGAACGTTTGGCTAAGTTGTCTGGTGGCGTTGCTATCGTTCACGTAGGCGCTCCTTCAGAAGTTGAAATGAAAGAGAAAAAAGCTCGTGTTGAAGATGCTTTAAATGCAACTCGCGCAGCTGTTGAAGAAGGCGTTGTTGCTGGTGGCGGTACTGCGTTGCTTAGAGCTTCTCAAAAAATTGATAAAACTAAATATGCTGAAGAAGAACAATTTGGTGCGGTTATCATCAAGCGTGCTTGTGAAGAACCAATCAGACAGATCGCTGCGAACGCAGGTCTGGATGGCGCCATTGTTTTAGACAGAGTATTGGCAAACAAGTCTGCAAATTTTGGTTTCAACGCTTACAGCGATGAATACACTGATTTGTTAAAAGACGGTGTTATCGATCCTGTTAAAGTGGTTCGTTGCGCTTTGGAAAATGCAGCATCAGTTTCTTCGTTAATGTTAACGACTGAAACGATGATTGCTGAGGCTCCAAAAAAGGATGACAAAGGCGGATCTCCAGGTGGAATGCCTGGTATGGGCGGCATGGGTGGCATGGACGGCATGATGTAATCAAGCTGAACAAGCTAAATGACTTATCCAAAACCCCGAGTAACCCTCGGGGTTTTTTTTCTAAAAGAGACCGTATTACTTTTTCTGTCTACACCGCACGATAAAATGACACAACATCGAAACACCAAATTACCTTTTATAAAAAGTAATTTGATTTTTTGATTCTCATAACTTTTTATCGTGCGGTGTAGACAGAAAAAGTAATACGGTCTCTTTTAGAAACGGTAGTTGATTCCCACTGCCAAGGTTAGGAAGTTGTGGCTGGCTGATGTGCCCACGTCTGTTCTGGTGCCGACTCCTGAAAACTGCACCTGGTTTTGATCATAAAAGAAAACGCCTTTTAATGAATATCTTGGTGAATATCTGTAATCACCAAATACTTGAAATCGAATCATTGTGGGTTTATTGGATGATCCAGATGTTACAGGGGATTCATCCACCGACGAAGAAATAAAATAATTAAATCCTGCGCCGACATCCATTGGAGTGTCATCAGACAATGGCAATTGCCCAGACACACCAAAATTAAAACCTGTTAGAGTCAAAGCTGTCAGAGCCACCGGTGTTGATGAATCAATCGTTGATTTGTACTGATCCCAACCCATCGTAAAAACCAGTTTGGGTCCAAAGAATTTGTCCTCTAACAGAAAATTGTAGCCAACATTGAAAGACATTTCTGTTGATTGACCATTGAGCTTTGCGGGTGAGCTACCGGTATAGGGATTGACCAAAGTGTAAACATACTGGTGCAGCTGAAAATTAGCTATCCAATTGGGATTGAGCCACAGCTCTGTATCAAAATGTATTGAAGGCGTGGCACTGCTGGAGGAATTCATTGCCCCGACAGTCGACAGGGTGTTGTTATTGGTGAAGGTCCCCAATCCCAGCATCAAGCCAAGCTTTCCAAATGACGGTGTGGCGTCTGGAACCCATTCCTGTGGCTTATCACCAAAAGCCATGTCGCCGTCAGTCTGATCATTCAGAGCAGGTTGTAATTTTCCGGTAGGATCAATGGGGGTCTCGTTGTATTGAACAAAATTTATTGGCATAAGCTTCATGCCTGAAATCAAAACACCGCTTTCACGTTCACTCAAAATTGTAGCAAAGCTTAAAAATTCTTCGGCCTTAGAGATTTTGATTTTACCAAAAATTTCTTTTTCGCTGCCGGTGATAAATTTAAATTTGGGGTGGCGTTCGATCTTCAAAATTTGAATCACAGAAATTTCGTCGCCTTCTTTGTAGCCCGAAGATTTACCTAAATTTATTGTGACCAATTGTCCTTTACGACTCAGGATCATTCCCGCGTAGGGCAGTCGGGATTTCAGATTTGACCAAAGCTGTTCAACCTTGTGCTCAAGCTCTTTGATTTCAAATCCTTTAAAATCATTCAGGGTTGCTCGTGCGGCCAACAGACCGTCTTTACCAACATACAGATTTAATGACAGATTTAAACCGCTGGGGCCTTTCGATATGCGACCACTGATGACACCATCGACAGAATGTTTTTTATACAGATCCACAACCGCTGATGGGTTTTCATCAAAAAACTCAGGTCCCTTATTAGATCGCTCGGGACCAGCGACCGTGTTCCATTGTCTCTCGGAGTCCATCAGACTTTTCAGCTTACTGGTCAAAGGTCCTGAATAAATACCCTTGGTATTATCGATAAATGGAAATACTAAAACCGAACGAACAGAGATTTGATTTTCTACACTGGAAACATATTTTGTCTTTTGAGCCCATACAAAGGTAGGGGTCAAAAATATCAGCGCAATCCAGAAACTTTTATAGTTAATCCTAGTGTTCATCTGTAATTCAGTATGAATCTCTGGCCCAGGACGGTCAATTGTCTGTTGCGATTTAAGTTAAGAAAATAACTTTGAAATCCGAAAAATCATCTATGCCCAAGGTAATAGCCTTTTGCTTAATTTCAGCATTGATTTATCCCTTACTTAGCTTTGCCCAGGTGGACTCATCATTGTTGTTAAAAAGCGATGGCAAACGTAAGCCGACTTCCAACACAGGCCGATTCAGTACCAAAAAGCCAATTGACGAACCCGGATCTGAGCCAATAGTTGAACCTACGATTAAACTTAACAATAAAATTCAGAACACCTTGCCTGACAAGAAAGCGAAACCTGCAAAATTGCAAACAGTGGATTCTTTGGTTTCTGTGGTGATTGGCAATCAAGTAACCGATATTACCAAGGACAAACAGAATTCTGTTAAAGGCAAAAAGCCTGCAGACAAAACCGTCATTGATACATCAGCAAATAAAAACACCGAGAATCAAAAAACGGCCGATTCCAATGTGGAAAAATCTGTTGATACAAATTCTAAGAAAGATCTGGGCCCGGAGCCTGGAGTGGGTTCAGATACAAAATCAAATGCTGAGCCGGATGCCAGTCCTCCAACAATCACTCAGCATGTGGTTGATTTGGTGACGGGTGAGGGTAAGGCCTTTATTGAAGCCTACAAAGAGCAGGTTCACCCTGATGATATCAGACTGAATCAAGTTGAACTGCAGATTAACATGGGACTTCACTATCAAGATTCCAAGAGCAATTACTATTTCAGAAACTACACCAGCTATGCTCCGAGCTACGGTTTATACGGCAGATTTTGGCCATCACCATTGATAGGCTTTTCAGTGGGGACTGCAACCACTCTGGGTGGGGATGTTTCGGCAAATAATAAGAACGTAACACCTGCCAAGCATGAAACCAATAATCTGGCTCTGGAGTTTAGGCAGTTTTATGGGGTATCCAGAAAATCCCCCAGCATCGAATACGGTTTTGATTTTTTTGATTACAAGTTTGAAGTTTCAACACTGAACACTGTCAGAAACATCCAAAAAACCAGTGGTGTAGGTGTGCATGCTTACGCCAGATATCCCAGTTCACCAAATTTTTCTTGGGTTTTTGGTGGCAAGTTTTTTCCTCGTGTTAATCATGCAGAATCTCCGGCAGCCATCGAAATTTATTCAGGTGATGGGCCGAGCTCGTCACGAATCTCAATGTCATTGGGTGGTGAATTCAAGTTGACCAGACAAAATCAGGTCATCGTTGATATGACGCTGACCCAGGACAAACATCAATATACTGGCAATGCCAATGTCACAGACCCTGAAACGGCAGCGACTCCATCAGGTGTTAGCGTGATTCAATCCAATGTCTTTTTTAATCTGGGATACCGTTGGGGCCAATAGACCAGTTTTGCCAATGGATAGATAGGTTTAAAATTCAGAATCAATTAAAATAAATTATGGTTTATCGAGTTTTGGTTATTGATGATGCAGGATTTATCCGCGAAATAATTTCGACTGTGGCAAAAAATTATGGCTGCGACATGGTCATAGAAGCCACGACAGGTTTAGAAGCCATACCTTTGGCTCGTAAAATGAAACCCCATCTGATTTTTTTGGACCTTGTGATGCCTAAAAAAAACGGCTTTGAAACAGCTCAGGAAATTTTGGACCAGAATCCACTGGCAAAGATTGTGGCGATGTCGACTTTGGATGAAAATCATTTAAAGGATCAGATCATTGATTTGGGATGCAAAGAGTTTATGGAAAAGCCTTTTACCAAAGAAAAGCTGATCGGAATATTAAACAGATACAGACCCTTTAATACGGAGGTTGAAAATGTCTGAAATGTGGTTCGCAGTGAAATCATTAATTCTAACAGTGCTTATTGTGATGGTGATGCAGTTTAAAATTGGACCAGAAAAAATCGAAGATAAAATGACCCATTGGATAGAAAGTTCTCAAGCCTCTTTGTACCTGCATCAGGTGGCTGAGGGGGCAACAAAATCGATAAAAAATATGTTTAGCCTGATTTCAGAAAAAGTAGGGCTTAATGAAAAGCGTGAGGCCATTGGCAACAGGCTGAAGAAATTAGAATTCTCACGCTCTAACAAGAATGAACAAGACCAGTGAATCACTGGTCCTGAATTTATCCGTTCTTAGATGATCCCACAGATTGATTTGAAGCTTCGCGCAGACCTTTTTTAACCGGGGTCTGTTTGTTGATCTGTGGTTTACCACCAGGCAAAGCCCATGAGAAATCCGATCTTTTCAGTTTATCTTTCCTTTGATGGACGCATGTGGATTTACCGGCAAGGGCCGATCCCGCTGCCAGGGTAATGGCAACAACCAATAGTAATGTAGCTTTCATAAATATCTCCTCTAGTTCAATTAGGTTAAATTGCGAACCTAATGCCACTGGAAGGCCATTGTATTGCAGATAATAGACATTTTAGGAGGGGATGACCAATAGGGGCTCCATAGTGTCTAAAAATGAGTCAGGTTCAAACCTGCGTAGAATCCTATTGCAGAATTTGTATCTGAAAAATTCAAGTATAAAATTTCACTTCAAAAGGTTACAGCTCGTGCTTCATCCGCTCGGGCTGCGCCCCCGCCATCCCGGCTCCGCGGAGAACCCATTTAAATAAAATCAGATGTTTGTATTTCTAAAAAATTCTGCCGCTAAATAATTCCCGCGATGGTTGGACGCTAATTTGGCTATTTTTTCTTTGGGGGGCTAATTTTGTCTTGCACCCCTTTGCCGGCAGGTGCTTGCTTTAAACTAGCTGGGACAGAGGTTTGTTCTTCGGGTAACAGATTATAAAAATACTTTTCCCTTAAAATAGCGGATTCACCAATGTTGCTGCGACCTATTTGCCGTAAGCATTCAGGGCAACCAATTTCAGAAACATGCTTGCCTTGTAATTCTGTACCTCGGTTGTTATTCATCTCGGGATCAGCCATATTTACTGTAGCCGATTCATTGGCAGGTTCTCGGTTTGCAGTGGTGTCGTCAGCCATGACTTGTGATCCGAACATAACTGCTAATATTAAAATTAAATTTTTCATCCCTAACCTCTTAATTATAAATTTCTTGTAATGCCGGCTGCATCACATCCAAATAATTGTTAAATGTACTGGCTACCTGTAATGCCACACTGGGCCCTTCAGGAGAATTCACTTTATCCATTTCGCCATTTTGCTTGTAACTGATTGAAATACTGCCCAAGCCGGGTCTTGAAACAATCTGTGGTTTGCCGTATTTTTCTTCGTACTGAATTTTAACTGTTTTTTTAGTGTGATCCAATATCGTAGCAACACGGCCTTTGATGTCGTAGGACATATTGATTTTTTGTCCGTCAGAATTTTCGGCATAAACCATATTGCCTTTTTTATCGTATCTAAAAACTGATTTTTTTGTACCCAACGGTTTTCCAGCTTCATCGTAGGACTGCGAAAAAACTTCGGAAACCTTGTTCAGTTCATTATTGTATTTGTAACTCATTTTTAATCTGGGAGTGGTTTTGGTTTTTACCAGACCGTTTGGATAGTACTCAAACACAAAACCTTCAGAATTTCTTTTTAATGATGTCGGCTTACCAAATGTATCATGATAAGTGATCTCGGTTGAATTACCGTTGACCTTGGTCAATGCCTTTTGCAAATAAACCTGACCGTCCTTACGTTCGCCATACCAGAATTCATATCTGGCTTCGGTTGTGACTTCTTTATTGCAAGTCTTTTTAACCGTTGACCAGTAATGCATTTGAGGATTCTTTTCGTTAAATTCGTAGGTGTAGTCTTCCTTGCATTTGTCCCTGTCAACAAAGCTTGTTACCCAGTCATTTTTTTTGTCATAAGTGATAGCCACAGTGGTTTTATCTGGATAGCCAATACCCGTAAGATTATGAGTATCATCGTAGGTGTAGTTAAAATTATTTCCCCAAGCATTTTTCACATTACTTAAATCATCCAGATTAGAATATTTGTATTCAGAGTTCAGATTGTTTGGGCCATTCACTGATTTGACTTTTTTATTAGGATAATATTTGAACGTCAGTCTGCGGCCGTTGTTGTCGACAACTTCTGTCAGATTTCCTTTGTCATAATCCAGCTTCAGAAAATTTCCGTTTTTATCAAAGAAATTTAACAGTCGGCCCTCTTTATCAAATTTTGCATAACTGCCATCGGCCATGTATCTGGTGTAAAGTCCCTTAGACAAGGTAATGCGTTCAACCTCAGAGCCATTGGCATAAAAAGTAGTTCCTTCCTTCACAGGAATGGCTACTTTGTAGCTGTATGCGAACTTAGCCCGCAGATTGTGATCACTGACCATTTCTGCAGCTAATTCTTGAATTGATTTTTCATCGGCTTTTTTGGCCTGTTTTACTTTTTCAATGATTTTAGCAATAGTATCGTCGATTTCTTTTTTACCGAATTCGCGCGGAGTAAAAAACAATTCAGCGCCTGCGCCGCATTCGGTAACTTTAATATTTCCTTCAGCCGTGAAATCCAATTTGGTCTCCCAGTCGCTGCACCAACCATAGCCAAACATTCCATCAAACAGCGATTTGCTGTTATAGGTTCTGGTGATTTTTAAATCATAACCAGTTCCTGGAACTTGGAGGTCGGTCCAAGTTTGCGCATAATTTGCGTTTCGCATATCAACGACGGACCACGCCGAAACAGAATAAAAAAGAATCAATAAAAGTGCTTTCATCCTTGAAGTCCTTCTTTTAGGTTTACACTTTTATTTTAACAATTCTTCTAATAGCAATGCCACCAATAATTTGCAGCAGTATCATCATTCCCAAAAATACAATTCCCATGGTCGTAGTAAACATGGGTTTTAT
Organism: Pseudobdellovibrionaceae bacterium; assembly: GCA_044359815.1. Lineage (GTDB taxonomy): Bacteria > Bdellovibrionota > Bdellovibrionia > Bdellovibrionales > Bdellovibrionaceae > JBIKLL01. Next base: position 26,373 of record JBIKLL010000019.1, on the reverse strand, counting down.
ATAGCTAGGGTCTATTGCCAGAAACAAAATGATCATCAAGAACGGGACTAAGGTAATAATCATACCTTGAACCACACCTTGGTCTGTTAGGGCTTCGATCTTTTTTTCGACTTTTTGTCGCTCACGGATGGTTAATGAAATCGTGGTAAAGGTTTCCCCTAAATTACCACCGGTTTCTTTTAAAATATTAATCGAGGTAACAAACATCTGAACATCAGGTTTTTGAATACGATCACCCAGATCAATCAGGGCTTCTTCGACACTGCGACCGATTCTGATTTGTGACAGCACCAAGGCAAATTCTTGCGATATAGGATTGGGCAGGTTTTCCGCAACACGCTCCATTGATTGCACAACACTTAATCCGCTGCGCACACCATTGGACATAATTGTTAAGCCATCAACCATCTGTGCCACAAATTTTGAACATCTTTTTTCAAACAAAGACTTAATAAATAATTTGGGCAATATTGAACCCAAAACCCCAAAAGCCATGGCCATCACTGTGCCCAAAAGCACATTGGGAAGCAGTACCAGAAACACAACTAAGGCCAAACCGTAGCTCATAAGGTACAGCATGATGGCCAATCGTCTGCGATTGGTTTCAACAAACATCATCTCAAGCATTTTCAAGATTTCATCACGTTGACTGGCGCTTTTGGTTTGTACAAAACCCAGTACGCGATCAGACATAAAATAAAATGCTAAAAACACACAGGCAGAAACAGAAATAATCATCAATGAATCGTTTGCAAGCCAACCCATTAGGTCTTACCTCCAGTACCAGTTTTTCTGAAGGCAGCCATAGGATCCAGGGCGGATTTTGTGGCGGGTTTAGCAGTGGGCGTGGACATCAGATTGGGATCATTGCTAAACAGATCGCGACTGATGTAAACACCCTTGGCTTCAAGTTTTTCAATAAATGTGGGTATCAAACCCATAGCTTGAAAGTTTCCCATGATTTTTCTGTTTTTATCAAAACCAGTTTCTTTGAATCTAAAAACTTCCTGCAGTGTTACTGTGTCACCCTGCATGCCGCATACTTCGGTCACGCTGGTGACCTTTCTGGATCCATCGCTGAGTCTTGAAATCTGAATAATCAGATTCACGGCACTGGCGACTTGTTCGCGAATCGCTCTGATAGGCAAATCCATTCCGGCCATCAAACACAGTGTTTCAAGCCTGGCGATGCATTCACGGGGCGAGTTCGCGTGAGTGGTTGTCATTGAACCATCATGACCCGTGTTCATCGCTGATAACATGTCCAGGGCAGCGCCATCACGGCACTCTCCAACAACGATTCGGTCGGGTCGCATACGCAAGGCGTTTCTGACCAGGTCCCTGATTGTGACGGCCCCAGTGCCTTCCATATTTGCGGGACGGCTTTCCAATCTGACTACGTGATCTTGTTGCATTTGTAATTCGGCAGCGTCCTCAACAGTGACGATACGTTCATGTGCTGGGATAAATCCTGAAAGCATATTTAATAAACTGGTTTTACCAGACCCAGTACCACCACTGATAACAACATTGAGTCCGTTTTCAACGCAGATTTTTAAAAAATCAATCATCGGTTTTGTGATTGAACCGTATTCAATATATTTTTCGGCAGTGATTCCGCCTTTTTTAAATTTTCGGATTGTCAGTGATGGTCCATCAATTGCCAGCGGTTCGATGATGGCATTCACGCGGCTGCCGTCTTTTAATCTGGCGTCCACGTAAGGAGTTTTCTCATCGATTCTGCGGCCCAATGGAGTCACGATACGTTCAATCACGTTTCTTAAATGTAAATTGGATGTGAAGGTAACTGGTGTTAATGAAACTCTTCCGCTTTTTTCGGCGAAAATCTTTTTATATCCATTAACCATGACCTCGGTCACGTTGGGATCTTTCAGCAAATCTTCCAGTGGTCCCAAACCCAAAGCTTCCTCAAGAACTTCTTTGATAATTTTTGAACGTTCCTCGCGGGCAGTGTTTGGAGCTTCGCGATCGACCAGCTGAGTGATGGTCTGCAAAGTTTTTTGTTTTAAGGCGGCTTCTTTGGCAGGGTCATTGTTGGTTTCGGTAATGCCTTTTTTTAAATCCATGGCCTTAATCAGTTCGTTGTGGATTCTGATCTTAAGCACATTTCTGGGATCAATCTGTTGAGCATTGTCGCCCAAAGGATTTGCTGATTGTTGACTGGGAGCCATTGATGGGAAGGCTCCCGAGCTGGCAGCACTGCTGATAGGGGCAGTGGGTCTGTTTAAAGTTTTTAATCTTTGCAAAACTCCGCCGGTCAGTCTGCGAACAAATTCATGATAAGCCTGACTGATTGGCAGTCTGTTTTGGGCCATCACAAAAGGCTGTCCCCTTTGAATGGATCCAGAAGCACTTATATCGTCCTGTGGAATCATCGCCATGGCAGTCAGTTTTAATGATTGCGAAATTGCCTGTGGACTTAATCCAGAGGGACCGACCTTGTTGATCACCAGTTGCATCATGTCCAAGGGAAAAGTCGCTGTCAGCAAATCATGGATCAATCGCTGAGTTTGATTGATAACCAAAAGCTCAGGCACAGTGACAATGGTAATACATGTAGATTCTTGCATCATCTTTAGCTGCAGTTCTTTGAAATCGTGACCCACATCCACGATGATGTATTTATAATGCCGGCTCAAATGTTCCAGTTGTTTTAAAAATAAATCAGCCTGCACGTTGAGGGTTTCTTCGGGCCCTCGGACCGCACCGATAAATCCAATCCCTGATGGGTGGGGCGTTACCAATTGCGGTAGGTTCTGAGGAGTCATTGATCCCTGAAATTGTGCCACGTCAGCAATTGTTTTGTTGGGTCTGATGCCCAATAAAACATTGAGGTCACCGCAAGATCTTTGATCAGCATCAATTAATAAAACTGGGGATTTTAGTTCAAACTGAATGGCCATAGCCAGGTTCACAGCAAATACAGATTTGCCGACGCCACCTTTGCCACCGGTTACAGCAATTAAATGACACTGCTGATTGATATACATTTTCCCCCTCTAAAAATCAGTCCTGAAGTCTGAACTTCTTTTTGATTTTTTCTGAACCCGTGCTGGCGCTGGCCTTGATAATTGGGGTCACAAAAACCACGAACTGACTTTGATTCCGTTGAAAATCTTTTGATGCGTATAAACTGATGATGGGATTCTGAGGCAGTCCCTGAGGGTTATTATATCCAGTAGCGGCTGAGTTTCTGATCAAGCCACCAATTGCAGCACTCTGTGCGCTTCTGACTACGATCGAAGTTTCGATTTGGTTTGTGCTGGTACGTGGTCCGTTACCGTCAATACCAATCAAAGCATCAATTTTAAATGCAATATCCAGATTAATTGAATCAGATCTTTCACCTAAAATCACAGGTGTGATTCGTGATGCGATACCCACAGGTTTAAATCCTGTCGAAGGACCGTCTTTAGTGATCGTCTGATAGGGAATTTCACTGTAGGCATTGATTGTTCCGGTTTTTCCGTCTTGAACAATCATACTGGTGCTTTCTAAAACTCGGGCGTGCCCGTGGCTTTTTGACCAGTTTAGTTTAGGTAATAAATTATTGATCACACCAGTGATTGATGATGTCACTCCACCGGGCTCCTGTGAGCTGGATGAAAAGGTCATATTGGTTTTATCATCAATGGCAGGCGTAAACTGAAATCTGAAACCCTTTGAATAATCTTTTTTAAGCTCTACATAGTGAACCACCAACTGAATAATCTTACCTGGTGATGGTGGCGGTGCAGGTTTGACGGTGATTAGATTAATCACACCATCATTAGCTGGTTTTGCAGGTTTAACGATTTGGTCCCGCACAGCTCTCTCAATAATAATAGGTGGAATGTAAGTCTTGGCGATAATTTCTGCGCGCTGTTTTTCTTCTTCGCTTCCGGCAACGCCTTGGAGAATAAATTTTTCGTTAACGGCACGGACTTCGATTTCTGGATTGTTGATGTCCCTAGCGATAAATTCCGCAATTTTTTTCTGTGCAAGTGGCGAAAGCGATACAAGTGAATCAGCCTGCTCATCACCAAATTGTTTTACGACATTGTAAATCCTGGTCATATCTCGGGGCAGTAAAACCTGACCATCAACAACAACTTTGTTGTTAACGATTTTTATCTGAATGCCTTCGATGTCACCCAATAAGGCCTGGATTTCCCTCATCACGGCGTCCACTTTGGATTTTCTGACGATCAATACAAATTCTTTTACGATTCGGCCTTTGCTGTCCAAGATCGTCATGATCCCATCGCCTTCGCGTTTAGGGATAAATCTGACGGTGTTACTTTCTTTTGAAAACTGAGCCTCGGTGACTTTCTTGAATGAACCATTAAAGGTCACGTTTGAAGGCATGTTGGCTGGCAGTAGTTCATCCGAGGTTGTGCCAATAGTTAGCTTGATTGCCTTACGGCTTTTTTCGTTTTTTACGTCCACTTCTTCTTCGGTCGAAGCTGTGTCTACACTGGCTGGCCTACGAGCCATAGAAGGCTCGCTTAACAGAATAAATGTTAGGATCGACAATAAAATTGCGATCGGTGATTTGATGTGCGTACTCATAGGTTTTTAAACCCTCCCGGATTCTTTTTTGGTGGAAGTGCCCTGGGAACGGTACGCGCAGGAGGCGGCAATGTGACTGGTGTCACCGCCGCAGGCATTTCTACACTGGGTCTGCCCATCACTGAATCCGAAGTTGAGCTGGGCAGCCTTGGTGGTAAAGCTCGGTCATTAGGATTTCTCAAAGTAAAAAATAAATTTGAAGGCGAGGTTGAATATATATAGATAAGGTCTTGTGCTTCTTTTGGCGTAGCTTCGATAGTGATTGAATTGTACTGAGTGTTTCCAGTCAGTGATGTTTGTATCACATTTTTGCCTGTGCTGTCGTATTCAATGGTTCTGGGGATATTGTTAACAACGTTCACACCAGTCGCTAAAACAACTACGTCTTGCATAATTAAAGTCACTTCACGTTTTGAATTGATGCCTTTGCCAGAATCCACAGCGGCATAAATGTCTACGCGATCACCAGGTCTGATTAGTTTTGCCACACCACGAACCTCATCAATGGGCAGGGTCACAGCACGTTTTGTGGGTGCTACTTGCAACGAAATCCCTGTGTCTGGTCCCGGTTGTAACAATTTAGTAGTCAAAAGCTGTTCGCCTTTTTTGATCGGTGTGGCAGCGACCTGTCCCACAGCCTGTTCGGGATCGTTGATGCTGGCTGGCTCCAGAAAATCCGCAGGTTTTTGAATGACCTCTAACATAGTGTCATCGATCGTTGTCATTTCATTGATATCTTTTGCAGCGATCACAACGTTTTTCATGGTTCCGTAGACCTTGTCGTATTCGGCCTTTTTCTCTTGTGAATAACTGTACAGCAAAAATGCTGCAAACAGCCCTGCCCCCAATGATAACCATAGTGTTCTGGATTCGTTGTTCATGGTGCACTCCTAATTTGAGTTCCACAAGATGCCGTCATACACATGCCATACAAAGTTTTAATCCATACTGGGCTTACGCCTTCGCTGACGCCTACGTCAGATGCTAATTTGCCCTCTTGAATCGCTGCCAGTTTTCTGTGTTCTTCAGCATTGCCGGCAGGATCATTGACGCCTTTGACGTCAGTAAATTTAATGGGTCTGAGTGCCGAATAATAATAAGATTCTGTATTAGTTTCAGATATATTGGCGTGAAATCTGTATCCTATTGAATAGTAGGTAAAATCAAGTCCCCCGCTGTTGTCACGAAAATAATTAAGATTTGATCTGAACTGAAAGGTTTCAAAGGCGTAATTTCTGGCACCGATGGATGCCAGTATTCCTGAATGTATAACACCAAAAAATCCAATGGAAAAATTTAGCAACAACACAAACACTGCGATGATGGGAATGATTTCAATCATCGCGATGCCTTTTTCATTAATAAGAGGATTGGTTTTGATTTTTAGCATCCGTTGTCCTCAAAGGGTGTAGGTCCAGAAGAGTTTCCTTTAAATCTGATGCCGCGATTGCCTTCCAGGGCCCAAATGGCATTCAGTCTGGCGGCCATAAAATCCTGACATTCTTTCTGGCTGGGATTTCTGAACAAAATCGCAGCGATTTTTGCCTTGAACCCTGCATCCTCGGGATCTGTGCCGCCGATAAAGGGCAGATTCATATTTAATATAGGTGCAGAAAATGTAGATCTGGCTCCATGAAAAATACTTCTGTTTGCATTGCCTTTAGATGGATAGTCGGATTCATAGTTTACTCCACTACCCATTCTGAGTTCCAGTTCCTGAACCTTAGACAATGAAAACCAGCCGTTTGAAAAAAGTGACTTAAAAACTCGGTCATTTAAAAGTGAGCTGTATTTGTTACGTCCCAGTTTTTCTTGTTCTTCAACATTGACATGGGCTGCGGTTGCGGCCCGCGAAGTTGAAAACACAATATACTGAGCAATCTCGACTACAGTTAAGGTCACAGTGAATGAAAAAATAATTGCTGACATTGCAAAACAAATCACAAAGGCAAACATAAAATCAATTGAAATAAATCCTTTTTGATTCATCATTGTCTCCCCCTTGGATCAAAGGTTAGAGCACGTTGTGCTGTGCTGGGATGATTGCCTGGTGCACAGCCATTCCAGCTACCGCATTCGATCATTCCGGATAATTTCTGCCAGGGTGAGCTGACTAATGATTTACCAAATTCTGTGCTGGAAAAAAACTGTCTGGTTAACATGGTCAAAGCCATAACTACTGTCAGCAGCAACACGGCTTCAACAACAAACTGTCCCTTTTGATTATTAACAGAAGTCATTATCATAGTGACCCCCTTAAAACCAAATGAGTCAAATACGCAAAGGCAATGGCAACTGAAAACGGAATCTTGTGTAAGGTTTCATTTGCAGGCTTTTGTCTGTAAAAAAGCATTTTGATATTTGAAACAAATCCCGACAACTGTGATTTGTTAATCACAATCAATAATCCCAGGATCGATCCCCAAATCAACGAAGCCACAAAGCATTCAAGAACTCCCTGTGGAGTCAAAAATGTCGATAGGGCTATGAACAGTTTAGCATCACCACCACCCAGAATTTTTAAAATATAAACCGGCATAATGATGGCTGTCGCAGTGAGTACAGACAGTGCAAGCTCAAGTGCGTTTGATGGATCGTGAAGCAAGGAAGCCAGAATACCGATCGCAAAAATAATCAAATTGGTTCTGTTTGAAATTTTTCTGGATTTCAAATCAGACCAAACTGCAAAGCCCAAACTGGCTACAGCAGCTGATATTTTAACGATTGATAAAAAGTCTATTTGCGATCGATCCATCGGTTTCCTTGTGGATATGTTTTTGTTGGCTGAATAAAGGCATCACCTGTCGTCAGGTGATTTTCTATCCTGGCGCCTAATCTGGGGGCGGCCTCTTTGAAAGTTTTCTGAGGTCCGCCGACCAATGCGTTCAGAATAAAAAAAGCAAAAAGAGCCAGCAGTAAAACGTATTCGACTGTCATAACCACTTCCCCCTTTTTGCCTTAAGCCTAAATTCTAAAGCTCAGAAACTATTCGTTGCCCGAAAAATCGCTGATTCCGCTACTAACAGCGTTTGTTTGCGATTCGAAAGCGGTTCTGATTTTGTTTCTGAACATTGCTACCAGGGCAATAACGATTGCCAGTAACAAGACGTATTCTGCGGTCCCTTGACCGGACTCGTCTTTTGCAAATTTGTTCAAAAAGTTTTTAATATTTCTCATGGATGTCCCCCTTTTTAAAATCTCGTAGGATTTCAACATCCTATCGTCTGATTTTCGCTTTTTCCTGAGACAAAAAACACTGCTAAATTGGCTGTACAAAGGCTGGACAGGACAATCACCCTCAGTGGCAAAAGAATGGACAACAAAACGTCAATCAATTGGTCAGTATTCTCAGAATGAGACATCCATCGAAATTTTACGGGGACATTCGTTTTATTTTTTGAAACTCAAATATTTCGACGAATCATTGATCAACCCGACCAAGATCTGGTTGAAAGCACTCGCTTTTCAAGCCCTTTGACCAGCTAAATGATTCAATTTTTCGCGATCTTTTTCCTTTGTAAAAATAAAAAATCAAATAATATTTTTAGATTTTTACTCTCAAGAATTTTGGTTTTACATTTTTTATGGCTTTCGCTAACGGCCGCACCTCGTCTCCCGTAATGCATCATCTTTCGATGCTGCATTACTAAGATACGCCGTGCGCGACGCTGCACAAGCCATATAAAATAAAACCAAAATTCTTGATCGCAAAAAATCTTATTCAATTTTTAGTGATCTTTTTCCTTTGTAAAAAGATCAAGGGAACAATCAGATTTAAAAATTAATCTAGTCACTGTCAGAGCTTGAATTGCCAGTGCATTCTTTGTTGCGCGCCACGAATCGTCGCCCTGTTCTTCAAAGCGCAAAACCTAGAAAAACCAAATTTTTAGTTTTTAAATTCATCTGATCTAACAAGTTTGTGACTTAGAAATAAAATGATCATCGCTTTTAGTTAAAAAGGTCCTCTGCGGAGCCTGGACGGCGGGGGCTTTGCCCGAGCAGAGAAGCACGAGCTGTGACCTTTTTAACTAAAAGCGATGATCATTTTATTTCTAAAGGATAAAATAGGTTAGATCAGATGATCTCTTCAGATAAAAATTTAGTTTTTCATTACGTAGATGTCGGGATAATTCCTGCCCAGCTGCTCGGAATCCATGCCGTAACCTACAATGTATCTGTCATCAATGGTTCGCCCCACAAATTCAGGACGGATTGGCAATTCACGACGAGACGGTTTATCAATCAATGTGACGATTTTGAGTGATGCCGGGGACGAGGCCATCAGTCTGTTTCGCAAAAAACTTAGTGTCCTGGCTGTATCAACAACTTCTTCCACAATCAAAACGTGTTTGCCGGCAATATTGACCGAGATGTCTTTAACAATTTTGATGGCTCCGCCTTTTTCAACAGACTGCAATTGTACAAAGTCAGTTTGTACTGGCAGCGAAATCTCGCGGCACAAATCAGACATAAAATGAATCGATCCCCTCAGTGGGCAAATCAAAATAATTTCACGACCGTCATATTCGGATTCAATCTGCTTGGCCAAGTTTTTAACTATCTTCTTGATTTCATCCTTGGTGATAAACGGCAGCATGTGTTCTTTGATTTGCGACACAAAAATTCCTTTCTTATAGTGACAACATGTCACCTTGCGATTTTTGCGCAAGTTCCAGATATCTGGTTGCTTCTGGGTGGGTTGGATCCCTGAACAACACGGATTCCCATTGTTCAATGGCTTCAACGATTCTGTTTTGATTATAATAAATCACACCTAATTTAATTCTGGCCTGCAAAAACTGCGGATTTTCGCGAATCAATTTCTGCAAATCTTTGATAGCTTTGTCTTTCTGACCCGATTGAATCTGACACTCAATAATTCTCATAGTGATTTCAGTTTTTCGCGTCGTCAGTTTATGAGCATGGTTCAGTTGTTCGATGGCTTCCTTGAAATGTTTGTACTGAAAATACAAATCAGCGATTTCCTCGTGTTTCGCCGAAATTTTTTCCTGTACATAGGTGTCCATTTCTGTTTTTTTGCGATCCAAAATAGCTTGAGCTTCCGAAAAAACCTTGCGGCCTTCCTCGTATTTACCGATGTCATTTAAAATAATCGATAAACCCACACTGGCATCAGTGTAAGTCGGATCAATCTCTAAGGCCCTCTTAAAAGTCTTGATGGCTTTGTTGAACTGGCCCTTGTCGTAATAAATGGTCGCTAGCATCTGAAAAACTTCTGGGTTTCTTGAATTTTGTAAAATCATTTGTTGCAACATGGGCTCAGCAACTTTGTAATTACCAACGATAAATTGTTCCTTAGCTTCTAAAAATAAATCTTGAACCAAACTGGAAGCCATCAGTTGATTTCCCCGGTTAAATTAGAAAGCGCCGAAGATTTTGGATATTTATTTTCCAACTGTGAGCGGTATTTTTTGTATTTATCTTTGTCGCCGGCCTTAAAGCTACTGGTTGCCAGTCTGGACAGGGCTTTTTCCTCGAAACCATAACTGCCAAATTTTTCCAACAAGCCTTCGTACCTGGGGATTGCAGAATCAAATTTCTTACGGACAAAATAAAAATCAGCTATGTATTCTTCCTTCTGAGCCAGCATTTTGATTGATTCTAATTTTTTCTGGGCCGCTTCTTTGGCGTGTTCAGATTTTGGATAGCGGTCTGAGACTTCCTCAAAAAACAAAATTGCACTGGCAGCCAACGTCAAATCACGATCAATTGTCGATGGCAGTTGCATAAAAAAGCTCATGCCCAGTTTAAAGGTTACATAGTCAATCTGTGTGTGTTTTGGATGAAGATCCTTGAAATTCTGATAAGCCACTTGAGCTTCAGGAAAAGATTCCTGTTTATAATAGGTATCTGCAACGGCCAGTTCTGCCATTGTTGCAAACTTGGAATAAGGAAATTTTGTTTTAACTTCGCCAAATCTTTTAATGGCTTCTTCGTACCGTTCTGCTTTCTCAAATTCTTGAGCGATGGCAAATGCTCCTTCGGGTGTATCAGCGCGCTTTTCATCGCTGGCACAAGAGCTTAAAAGCAAGACTAATCCAAATAATGCAAACAGTTTTTTAATCATAACCCAATCTAGATTGTCAGCCTTTGATCAGTCAAATCAAACCAGCAGGATTTTGATCTTCACACAGAACGCTACAGAAATATTAAGATCTAAAATCTGTAATATGGCGGTAAAGCGCTATGGTGGTTACTTTCATTGCGCTGTACAGTGGTATACAGATGATCATTCCTATGACCCCCATAAACTGAGCCCCAACCAAAACAACTAAAACAACTGTGACGGGATGCAGATCCACAATTTTAGCCACAACAAAGGGTGTGATAATGGCTGTGTCCAATATCTGCGCCACAACATAAACCATCACCATCCCTAACAGCAGTTCATTACTGCCACCATTTGCCAAATGGACAATCACAGCAGGTATAAACGCCAAGATCGGTCCTAAATAGGGAATTATATTTAAAATTCCCGCCACTACGGCCAAAACCAAAGCTGAAGGAAAATCCAAAAACAACAACCCAGCAAAGGTAACACTGCCAACTATGATGCTTTGAAGGATTTTAGCCCTAATAAATCCGCCCATTTGTTCGCCAATTTGAAATTGCAGATTCAAAATCAATTCAAAAATGTTGTTAGGCACCAAAGCAATCAGATTCTTCATAAACAATCTGCCGTCTAACAAAATAAAAAACGCTAAAAAAGGACTCAAGATCATAACCGTTAAAGACTGCGACAGGTATTCGGGTGCTTTGCTGATCAACGAACCGGCCCAGGTAGTGATTTCGGGCATAAACTTGGATTTTAAATCGCCTTCATACATTCCGCTGGCGACACTGTTCACGACGTTTTCGATTTTGATCACTAATTCATTAAGTGCGTTGGAATATTTTGGCAGTTGATCCTTGATTGAGGTGGCCTGTTCGATCAGCATGGGTGCAAAAATATTTACTGAAGTGATGATCACAAAAGTCAGAGCGCCAAAGGGTATCAGTGTGGCAATTGTTCTGGAAAGGCCCTTTCGTTCCAGCAAATTTACAATGGGTGATAACAGGTAATAGTTAACAATCGCCAGCAGCAGTGAAACCAGTAGGTTCGGGATCTTGACCACTGCCAAAAACAACAGAATCAATGCAAAAATAAAAAACACTAATTTAATTCTGCGCTCTTGATAGACGTAGGATTTTAAACTCATTTAACAGGGTCCATTCGTTTCATCTCTGTGATCTTAGAGGTTGTCTGTCTGAGTCTGGTCCCCAAGACTTCTCCCAAGCGACGCAATATTTTGACCCCAGCACTGGGATTGCGATTTATGACCTCGATCAAATCAGGTTTAAAAAATCCTGCCAATTGACAATCAGAATGCGCCGATGCCGATGCACTTCTACGGCCTTCGTCTTCGACCAAAGCTAATTCACCAAAAAAATCTCCGGATTTCAGTTGCGTGATGTGATTGGTTTTCAGCTCGCCAGAGGCTGCCTGCAGTTCCTCGACATAAATATTAACAGTGCCAGTAATGATAATATACATCCCCACACCGACTTCGCCTTGGCGAAAAATGCTTTCACCCGTGCGGTATTGTCTGACGTTAACGATGTTTTCCAGCATCTTGAGCTCAAAATAATTAAAATCTTGAAACAGCGTATTGCTTTTTAAATTTTCAGCCAAAGTCAGATTGCGCTTTCGATTTCTAAATAAATTTTCCCAAATAAAATCCACAATCACTCCTTTGTAACAGTTAACAATGTTGAACGTTCAACCCAGCCGCTGAAGCTACCGGGATACGAAATCTGAACCCAATTATCAGCTTGTTTTAAAATCTCGACGTAAATTCCAGCGCTCAGTTCGATCAATGCGGGGCTTTCGCCATCGGGCGCTGACCGCAGTGGAACATTGTTTGAAATCAACGTGCCCCTGGGTATTTGCTGGTCATAAAACTTGCACGCAGAGAGCGCCAAAAAAATCACAGTCATCGCAGCCAAACACATTAATGCAAATGAGTATCCCGGCGGATCTTGATCATTCAGCAGTGCTTGTTTTCGAAAATGCAAATTTCTGATTCCAAAAAACAGCGTTGATGCCAAAGCAATCGCAAGCAACATTAAATAACGGTCCAAAGATACTTCGACCAAAAAAATAGACCGAAACTGTTCCCAAACCGGTAATTCGCGAGGCAATTCAGTGACTGGGTTGTCCCGCAGGATTTTTTCTAAAGCTGTTTTGGCTCCAATATGGCCTGGCTTGATTTCTAATGCGACTCGCAAAAGTCCTATCGCCATTGCAGGGTTTTTGAGCTCTACCTGCACTAAAGCCAAGTTAAACAACGAAGCAAAATTGCCTGGTTGCGATTTTAATGCGTTATTGAAAGCCTCAGAGGCCTCGGTAAACTTTTTTTGTTGGAATAAAGCCACACCGTTTTGAAAATCAGTCTGAAAATCCTGTTGTGCATTCAGATTTGCAGAAATCAGCAGGCAAATTACGATAAGTATTTTCTGAACCATAGTAAGGAATTTTATTCTCGTAATTTGTCTCTGTCTATGGGCAGCTGACCTTGTTTTTACTAACGCAGTTCAGTACACTGAATCTTCCCAGAAAAGGAGTATTCAATGTCAGCTTTGATTGGCCATAAAATTCAAGAATCAGCAAAGGTTCAAAGTTTAATCACGCAATTGGTGGATGAGGTTATGTTGCTTTCAAATTCTTTGGGGGCAGTGGCGGCGCCGAATCAAGAATTCGCAGAAAACGGAAAATCTCAGATTGATCGCGCAGGTAAAATCCGGGGCCGACCTTTGAATTATCCCTATGTGGGTTCCGGTGGTGGTACTGGGGTTTATGTTGAGCTCGAAGACGGCAGTGTGAAAATGGATCTGATCAACGGTATTGGAATTCATTTAATGGGTCACAGTCATCCCAGGATTTTGAAAGCCTGTGTTAGGGGAGCTATCGCAGACATTGTTAATCAAGGTAATTTGCAACCTAACCGCGAATACACAAAATTTTTGGAAAAACTGGTGGGCTTAGCTGGCAAAAAAAGCCGCATTAAATACGGTTGGCTTTCAACCTGTGGAACTATGGCAAACGAAAATGCATTGAAACTTACTCGACAAAAACATTCACCAGCCAGGATGATTTTGGGTTTCACCAATGCTTTTGCTGGCCGATCAACAATGATGGCAGAATTAACCGACAACAATGCTTACAAAGTCGGACTGCCCAATTATGATGAAGTTTTACGATTGCCTTTTTATGACAAAAAAAATCCTCAATCTGGTGAAGCCACGTTGCGAGTTTTAAAAGAACACGTAGCAAAATTTGATAAAAATATTTCTACCTTTGTTTTTGAGCCCATGCTGGGCGAAGGCGGTTATCAAGCTGCGCCCAAAGAATTTTTTGTGCCGCTACTGGAATTTTGCAAGCAACATAAAATTGCGGTTTGGTTAGACGAAGTTCAAACCTTTTCGCGCACAGGGGAATTATTTGCTTTTGAAACTTTGGATATTGGAAACTATGTCGATCTGTGCACAATTGCCAAGACCGCTCAGGTCGGATGCACCCTGTACACCGAAGAATACAATCCACAACCTGGATTGATTGCTGGAACCTTTTCGGGGGCAACAGTGGCGCTGAGCGCTGGGATAGAAACCCTAGATATTTTGACCGAAGAAAATTATTTAGGACCCAACGGTCGCATCAATCAAATTCACAAAAAATTTGTGGGAATGTTGAATGATCTGAACGAAACCACATGTAAAGGCATGCTCAAAGACGCCGGCGGATTGGGTTTGATGATTGCGGTCACACCCTATGATGGTAAAAAAGAACAAGTCGACGCTTTACTGAAAAGACTTTTTCAAAACGGAATGGTGGCTTTCAATTGTGGGAAGGACCCGGTCAGAGTTCGATTTTTGATTCCAGCTGTGATTCAGGACAAAGACATTGATGTGGCTAAAAAAATCATCGAAAAGAGCATGCTCGAAGGAAAATAGTTTTTGGATTTTGTTGATGTTTGCAGAAAATTTATTGCCATTGATTCTTCACCCAGCACGGGCAACAAAGCCTTGGTACAATTTATTGGTGAATACAGCCAATCATTGGGATTGCATCCGCAGATATTTTCTGAAACTCAAAACGGTATCGAGCAAGCCAATATTGTAATCAGACCGACTGCAAGCAGATCGCCACTGGAGTTTTTATTGCAAAGTCATTTAGACACCAGCGAGCCGGGGCCGTTTGGAATGTGGAAAAAAAACGGTCATAATCCCTTTGAGGCTCACATTATCGATGGAAAAATTTATGGCCTGGGAGCTGCCAGTTCAAAATTGGATTTTTTGTGTAAATTGCAAGCGATTCGGGACATGGGAAAGCAATTTCAGTTACCACCGGTGTTGTTGGGAACTTTCGGCGAAGAATCCGGTATGGTTGGCGCACTGAAGGTTATCAGAAAAAATCTTTTTAAAGCCAGAATGGGAATCATTGGCGAACCTTCGGGGTTGCGACTGATTCATGCCGGTAAGGGTTTGGCGGTAGTCGAATTTAAAATTCCATTTTCTGAAGCCGAAGCTAATTATCGAAAAACTCATAATATGGAAGAGAGCACGTCTTCGCAAAGCCGAGTTTTTAATGGCAAACCTGCACATTCATCAGCGCCACAGTTGGGGGAAAGTGCCATCAAGAAAATGTTTGAAAGCTTGCTTCAGATGCCAGAAGGCATTGTGATTATGGAAATTGACGGTGGTATTAGCTTTAATACGGTGCCGGCCAATGGTTTTCTGGAAATCGATGCGGTCAGTGGAGTTCAAGACACAATGACTAAAAAACTGTGTGTTTTGTATAAAGCCATCAGGGACCTGGAACAAAAATTTCTTGAATACCAAGATCCACAGTTTGATCCACCTTACCCAACTTTGAATATCGGGCTGATCAGAACTTTTGAAAGTCACGTGGTGATTTCTGGTTGTTGCCGAATGCCACCAAATGTCAGCAACGAAATTTATGAAACCTGGATGAGCAAGCTAAAACAAACCTGTGATCAGATAAAGACTCAGTTTTTGATTTCTGATTACAAAAAGCCCTATTCGACCAAAGAAAACTCTGTGTTGATAAATGTTTGCAGGGATGAGCTCAGAAAAATGGATTTACCAGATCAGCCGACCACGCAGTCTTCAACCAATGAAGCCAGTCTGTGGAGTCGTATTGGCATCGAATGTGTTTCGTTTGGCCCAGGAGTCCGCGAAGGAAACATCAATACACCCAACGAGCATGTAGCGATTCGCGAATTGGAAATGTCCATAGATTTTTATAAACGTATTATGACAAGGTTTTGTTTATGAGTTTTGTAGTCAGACCAGTGGTAGCAGATGATTTAAATCAGCTTACGGATTTGGCCAGGCAGTTTAATTTATTAAACCTGCCGGGTGATAAGAAGGTCCTGGGGCAAAAAATCGATCGCAGTCTGCAATCGTTTAAGGGAAAGCTTAAAAAAACAGAATCTGAATACCTGTTCGTTCTGGAAGACACCGAGGAAAAACAAGTTATTGGCAGTTCTTTGATTTTAGCCAAGCATGGCAGTAAAGCCATTCCGCACAATTTTTTTAAAATTTTTAAAAAGAGTCTGTACAGCGATGATCTGGGTATTGGTTTTATCCATCAGGTGCTGCGATTTCAAACTGACGAAGACGGACCTACAGAAATTGGTGGGTTGTTGGTGGATAAATCTTACCGTCGTCGTCCCGAGAAACTGGGCAAGCAAATCAGTCTGTCCCGATTTGCTTACATTGCATTGAACAGAAAAAGATTTGAAGACCGCGTTTTGTGTGAACTAACACCGCCACTGACTGACGAAGGTCGATCTGAATTTTGGGAAGCACTGGGCAGACGATTTACAGGGTTGCCTTATCAGGAAGCCGATATGTTATCGCAGTCACACAAAGAATTTATTAAATCATTGTTTCCTCAAGAAGACGTCTATTTATGTCTGTTGGATGCAAAGGCTCGATCAGTGGTTGGCCGCGTGGGCGAGCATACAAAACCTGCACAGCATTTGTTAGAAAGTATTGGTTTTGAGTATTTAGATGAGGTCGATCCATTTGATGGTGGTCCACATTATGGTTCAAAGACCGAGGACATTGCGCCCATCAAACAGGGTAAAAAGCTTAAATTGCAGGATTTCAAGGATCCCTCATTTAAAAATCAGGGACTGATGTGCGGGGTCAATAAAGACTTTCGATGCAGCTTAGTACATTATGATATTAGGGAATCCACTGTGGCTATTCCTGAAAAGGACAGGCAGGTTTTGGGATTAGATTTGGGTGAAGAAGTTTTTTTAACACCTTTTGTTTATGAAAACCTCAGAAAGGAACAAAGATGAATCCAGCAAACCAATATTTAGGAGATTTTATCAGTGGCAAATTTGTTCCTGTCACTAACAGCGATGGGCAGTTCAAGGACATTTCCCCAGCTGATTTAACAGATTCAATCATGACCGTGCCGTTTTCCTATTCAAATATCGACAAGGCCGTGGCCGCTGCTCGTGAAGCTTTTTTGCCGTGGGCAAAGCTCAGTCTGGATCAACGCAAAGGCTATCTGAATAAACTCAAAGAAGTTTTTGAAGCACACAAAGATGATTTAGCAAAAGCAATTTGCCGAGATACCGGAAAGCCCATGTGGGAAGGATTAAATGAAGCCGGTTTGCTGGCATCAAAAATCGATGTGACCTTGGGGCATTCATTAAAATTAGTAGCAGATGAAACTGTTAAAAATGCTTTACCATCGGTGGATGGATTGATTTTCTATAAACCACGCGGCGTGATGGCTGTGTTGGGGCCATTTAATTTCCCAGCCCATTTGCCAAATGGTCACATTGTGCCCTCGCTAATTATGGGAAACACAGTGGTATTTAAACCTTCGGAACAAACTCCTTATGTGGGTCAGTGGATAGCTAAGTGTTTTGAAAAAGCAGAATTTCCAAAAGGTGTTTTTAATCTGGTTCAAGGCGATGGCGAATCTGGCAGAAAGCTGGTCAGCCACGAATCGGTCGATGGAGTTTTATTTACTGGGTCCTATGAAGTTGGGCTGAAAATCAAACAAGAGACCTTGCACCACTATTGGAAAATTTTAGCTCTAGAAATGGGTGGAAAAAATGCCACCATAGTTTTTGACGATGCAGATATCGATAAGGCTATTTACGAATCTTTGGTGGGATGTTTTTTAACGACGGGCCAAAGATGTTCAGGAACCAGTCGATTGATAGTGCATGATAGAATTTATGATCAGTTCGTGGATCAATTTTACAATGCAGCCAAAAAAATCAGCATTGGTCATTGGTCAGAAAATGTTTTTATGGGGCCTTTAATAAATGAAGTCGCCGTTGAAAAATATCTGAGATTTCAAGAAATCGCTAAACGTGAAAACGCAGAAAGCCTTATGCGTGGTAAGGTTTTAGATTTAAAACACAAAGGTTACTATGTAACCCCCAGTATTAATATCGTACCTAAATTTGATCCCAAATCTGTTTATCAAAAGACAGAAATCTTTGGGCCCAACGTAGCCGTTTATAAAATCAGCAGTTTGGAAGAATCTTTGCAAATCACCAACTCAACAGGTTTTGGTTTAGCACTTAGTTTGTTTACCAAAGACGAAGCCAAATTCAAACAGGCTCAACTGGAAGCCAGAGTAGGATTGTTAAATTGGAACCGCACTACCAACGGTGCCAGCTCAAAGTTGCCATTTGGTGGCATGGGTAAATCAGGTAATGACAGGCCCTCTGCGCATTTTGCAATCCAGTATTGTTCTGTGCCTGTGGCCAGTTTGTTGGATCAGACACCCTATGATCCCAGCAAAAATATGCCAGGCATTCAATATCCGGTGAAAGATTAACGCTTGAAAAAATCAGTCTATATCGTATTTCTGGTTTTTGTTGTTTGCATGTTGGGTGGCGGTTATTTCATGTACAACAAGTATTTGCACAATCCTGCATCCTATATGCATCAAGAAATTATTTTTGAGATTCAAAAGGGCGAATCTTTCAAAGAAATCACTAATAATTTATTTGAAAAAGGTTTGCTAGGTCATAAAAATGCTTTTTATTTTTTCGCTCGTGCGACAGGGCAAACAGCCCGGGTCAAGGCAGGTGAATACCTGCTAGCAACAGATATGAATGCCTTGGAAATTTTGAATATAATCACTTCGGGTAAAAGCTTTGAACGCACAGTGACCCTGTCTGAGGGCCTGAATATTTTTGAAATTGCCGAAATATTTCAACAAAAGGGAATCTGCAGCAAAGAAGAGTTTTTAAAACTGGTGCGAGATCCAAAAATCATTGAAAAGTATTTGTCCGAAAAGCAGATTTCATTGGAAGGTTATTTGTTTCCCGAAACTTATGCATTCACTCGATTTACCAGTGCCGAGCAACTGATCGAGATGATGATTAAAAAATTTAAGGATGTCTGGTCAGAGCTAAAACTGCCATTACCTAATGGATGGACCCGACACAAAGTCATAACCCTGGCCAGCATTGTCGAGAAAGAAACCGGTGCCCCCGAGGAAAGGCCGCTGATTTCGTCAGTGTTTCACAACAGAATGGCTAAAGGTATGCTGCTGCAAACTGATCCGACAATTTTGTATGGCATGGCTGAAGAGCAGGGAAAATTGGTTTTGAATATTCGTAAGGCAGATATTTTGCGTCCTACAAAATACAATACCTATGTGATTAAGGGACTGCCGCCTGGACCCATAGCCAATCCGGGCCGGGAAGCTATTTTAGCATCAGTGAAGCCCGAACAATCTAAGTATTTGTTTTTCGTTTCAATGAATGAAGGCCGTCATGCATTCAGTGAAACTTATAAAGAACACCAGGAAGCTGTCAGAAAATATCAGATTGATCGTCAGGCACGCGAGGGCAAGAGCTGGCGCCAAATGCAAGACTCAGAGAATCCTAAAAAAAAGTAGTCGATCCAGGTCCCAGTTTTGTGAAACCATGATTTTCGGGATCCAGTCTGAAGATATTAAGCCTGGGTATCATCTCGTTATCAAAAGCCGGGGCCACCAGCTCTAAGGTTCCATCATTATCAAAATCTGACAAAACCAAATCAGTGTATTGTCCCCTGAAATTCATAAAGGCATTTTGACTTTGGGGCAGTACTAGCCTGCGACGATCTGTGACTCTGCCATCGTCCTCGAACAGTGCCTCAAGGACCAAGGAGCCCTCAGACAAAACCTTGTAGACAGTTATTTTTTCTGTTGAGTTTGGAATCTGCATTTCTGCATAAGAATAAATCTTTTTACGGTTTGACTGAAAAGTGTCCCGGGTCCAATTGGCGTATTTTTCTTGCGTCAGCAAAAAAATCCCGATCACTGCGACACCCGTAATCAGCCAATGAATATGACTCAGTAAAAATAGACAAAAGCGCATAATAAAATTTATACTGAAAAACTATGAATAAGGAAGACTTTTATCGCCTAATCGAATCCAGAAAATCTATTCGTAAATACAGACCAGACCTTCCTCCGAAAGAGGTCATTGAAAGAATTCTGAATGCTGCGACTCACGCACCTAGCGGAAAGAACAGACAGAACTGGAAATTTTTTGTTGTGACAGGTGACAAGCGAAACGAGTATTTGCACTATTCGCAAAAATCATTTGAAGGGATCAAGGCTGTCCTGCAAAAACAATTAAAGCCTTCGCTGTATGAGTTTACAGAAAGATTTTTTTATACTTTGGGCGAAGCTCCGGTGATTATATTTTGCTACTCGTGCAACTCACCTGAAGAAAAACATTTAACCAGCGTTGGCAGTGTCTACATGGCTGTGCAGAATATCTGCTTATCAGCTTTAGTCGAGGGTTTGGGGACTTGCACCATGGGGGCTCCATTGGAAATCAAGCAGCAAGTCGATGAGTTTTTAAAAATTCAAGATTTACCTGACTATAATTTGACAGAACTAGAGTTGCTTTGTGCAGTCACTTTAGGGTATCCAGATCACAATCCGCCGAAAGCACCTCGTAAATTGGAAGGAAGAATCAATTGGATCAGTTAACCAGAAGACAGTTTTTAGAATTTATTGGCAGAACCGGAGTGGTTGCAGCCATTGCACCAACTGTGGGATGTTCGACTTTGGTGAAACCATCTTTAGAAAGTACTTTTACCAGATTGGCGCCAACAAAAGCCGATGATTTAGTTTTAGCCAAGGGCTTTAGTTATTCTGTTTTGCTGAAATCAAACGAAAACATCAGTGCAGACTCTGCACAGAAATTTGGTTCAAACTGTGATTTTAATGCCTTTATTCCTTTGGATAGCAGTAACCCAGTCGAAGGCTATTTATGGACGAATCACGAAGACGTGAATTCACTTTTACATCTGGGATATGTGGATAAACCTGGCAGCAAGAAGCCCAAGGAAATAGTGAGTGCCGAAATGGATGCAGTCGGTGGCAGTATTGTTAGAATGTTGAAGGACGAAGGCATTTGGAAGGTCGATAAAACCCACCCATTTAATCGCAGAATCACAGCTAAAACACCTTTGAAGTTTTCAGCCCTCAGACAAATTGATGGATCAAACACGGCGTTAGGAACTTTGGGAAATTGTGCTGGAGGGGTCACGCCTTGGGGAACGGTTTTAACTTGCGAAGAAAATTTTATGCATTTTTACGGGGATTTTAAATCCTCAGCGGACAAGACAAAAGTTTTTCACGAGAAAGAAGACATGGGATGGGCACAGTATTATCCCAGATCACCTATGCATTATGGTTGGGTTGTTGAAATCAATCCTGCAACTGGTGAGGGTAAAAAGCTTGTGGCCTTGGGCAGATTTTCCCATGAAGGCGCGACCTGTGTAAAAGCTGCTGATGGCAGAACCGTTGTGTACATGGGTGATGATGCAAATGATCAGTGCATTTATAAATTTATTTCAGACAAACCCAATTCATTGGAAACAGGAACTCTGTTTGTAGCCAGTTTAGAAAACAAACGATGGATGCCCTTGGTTTTATCCGCGCATCCAAAATTAGCAGAAATGTTTTATGACCAAACTGAGCTTTTGTGTTTTGCTCGGGAAGCCGCAAAAGTCGTTGGTGGAACTCCATTGGATCGGCCCGAAGACATAAAACAAGATCCCATCACCAAAGATATTTTTATTGCATTGACCAACAATATTCCCAAGGGGCGGCCCCACGGCAGTATTTTGAAAATTTCTGAATCAGGTTCTAATCCACTGTCGATGGAATTTGATTACAAAACTTGGATGATGGGTGGCCTGGAATCCGGGCTCAGTTGTCCAGATAATTTGGCCTTCGATAAAGGTGGGAATTTGTGGATTACAACAGACCGATCGTTTAATCCGGCTTTGAAAGAGGCCTACAAAAATTTTGGCAACAATGCTTTGTTGTTTATACCGATGAGCGGACCTCATGCGGGGACGCCTATTCAAGTAGCTTCGGCACCCATGGGTGCTGAATTTACAGGGCCCTGTTTTTTACCCAACAGTGAAGCGCTGATTCTGTCGGTGCAACATCCAGGTGAGGACACCAAAGATTTGGCTAACCTGACCAGTGATTGGCCGGATCGTGGCAAAAAGGTTCCACGCAGCTCAGTTGTTTTAATCAGCGGCCCTCAGTTTTTAAAATGTGTGAACACCTAGTTTTTAATTCAGAAAAAATACCGTAGGCCAATTCCACCTTCGACCAAAACGCCGGTTTCAGGAATCACAGCTAATCCAGGAACTATTTCTGCAAAAAACGCCAATGGAGGAGTCGCTGGTCGCCAGTCCACACCGAATGGAACACGGACTCCTGCACCCAAAGAGCCAGAATCCTTACCCAAAATTTTATCATTGCTGGATCTAGAGGTTCTGGTTGAAACAACAATTCCGCCAATTCCATAATACGGAGTCAGTCGCGGGTTTTTAAAAACTCCATTAGGCACGTGGATTAAATAATCCGAATAAACCAACAAATAATCAGACAGTGAAAACGCAATTCCAAAATCATAGGCAATCGTGTTTGTGCGATAAAATTTTCCAGTAAATGCAGTGGGTGATCCCAAAATCAGACCCAAACCCAGGTTACCAGCTAAGCTAAATTGACCGAAACAAAGCACCGATGAAAAAACAGCTAACAGTAAAAACTTTATCCGTTTTTCAAATTTAAATAATTTTGCCAGCGTCCCATCCATTAATCTGATCACAGTGTTTTTCAAAACAACCTCGCTTTATATAAAATGCTTCAATCCAAAAACATTTAAGATTTTGATGGTACAACAAATCAAAAGCAAATCAATTATCCAAAATTTAAATTATTGGACCCGGCGTCCTTTTCATAGAATAAAAAATTAAATATATAATTCTATTTAAAACGCTCCTCTGCGGAGCCTGGAAGGCGGGGCCCTTTGGGCCGAGCGATTTGAGTGGCGATACGAAATAAAGAGCTGTGACCGTTTTAAATAGAATTATATATTTAATTTTTTATTCTATGAAAAGGACGCCATGTCTTGAATATAAATTTTGTCTGCTACTTGAGCTCTGTGTAAGTTAAATGTTGTTGATCCATGACGACGGCGACCATTTCTTTCAAACGGTGCTGAAAGCTAATGGGTAATTCCAGATTGTTGATGTCCAGTCTGCAGGGATCGACTTTATTGCAGCTTTTGGGGCGATCAAATTTAAATGTGGCCAAAGGTTTTTGCCCTTTGTGCAGGGATTCTTTATTCTCAAAAATCTCGATATATACCGCGGTATTCACGACATCATTCATAAACAGCCAACCAGACAAATAATGTCCGTTGTTGATTTGAACTTTTCCGCCAACGTTAGGTGGTTGCAAAGCTAAATCAGTCGATGTGGTTTGTACAAAATCTAACCCACCTAATTTTATTTTTTCTGTTTGAGTCACTACGGCGCCAAATTTACTGGTTCCATAAACTGATTTCAGTTTCAGAAAGTTGTCCTTCCAAACTTCTGCCGATATTTTTGAATCAGAAGTTTTTTGAATGTAATGTAGATCCATACCAACATTATCCAAAGCGTCTGTTAACAAGGAACCCAATGAAGCGGCTTCGACTTGGTTAGGATCATTTAATAGCATGCCGACATTAACGCTGGAATCACTCAAATCATTCCAATGTTTTTTGTATTCAGAAATACGTTCAACCGTTGCTTTTAATGTGCTGGCACATTTTTTTAAATCAGTCGCCGAGCTCAGATCAAAAGTAAAAAATGAATATTTCAGATTTATCGGGGTCCCGTCTGGTAAAATGCTGCCCAGTTCAGAATTAACCTGATTGGCATCAACACAATTGCTCAATGGTAAAGTCAGGGCAAACTTGACGGGATTTTCTTTGAGCCAGTTATAAATTTGCGTGATAAATATAGGGTCCTTGAGCCATTCAGACAGAATTTTTGCAGAGCCGAAATCCAAAACATATACCCCTGGCTTGGTGGCTCGTTTTAGCTGCTCACTGATGATAAAAGCCATGTCTGATTTTTCGATCTTTCCCAAATCCAACGGGACCCACAATGAATCAGCCAGTCCCAGAAAGAATATCCGGGGTCGGCGTTCAGGGGCTTGATCAGAAAACCTGGGTATAAAGTTCTGAAACAGCACCAGACAAAATATCATTGAACCCAATAGGGTCCATTTATTGACCTTCATAGTTACATTTTCGGTTTTTTTAATGGATTCAGAAATCATTTTCGGGATAAATAGCCCTTGGTATGGATTCAGTTAAACTATTGTCTTATTTGCAGGAAAATCCTTTTGTAGTGGCACCAATGGCTGCGATCACTGACAACGCGTTTCGCAGTTTTATGAAAGATCAGGGTGCTGGCATAGTTGTGACGGAATTGATCTCGGCTACTGCCATAAAGTACGGTTCTGAAAAGACTTTGCAGATGCTTCAGTTTGAACCCAACCAACATCCCTTGGGTATACAGATTTTTGGCGAGGATCCTGAAATCATGGCCTATGCGGCCCAAGTTGCTCAGGACAAGGGGGCAGATTTTATAGATATTAATTTTGGATGTCCTGTTCCGAAAGTCACAAAAAAGGGTGGCGGATCGGCGGCTCTTAAGGATTTGCCTCATTTAACAAAAATAATTTCTGCCGTTAAAAATGCTATTTCAATACCTCTAACGATAAAAATTCGAACAGGTTGGGATCAGGGATCGCGAAATGCGGATCAAGTCTGCAATATTGCTTACAATGAGGGTGTGACCTGGGTGGCAATTCATGGACGAACTCGATCGCAGGCTTATGATGGTTTGGCTGATTGGGATTACATCAAACAAATAAAATCTCAGTCAAAAATCGCAGTTTTGGGAAATGGCGATGTGGTCACAGCTAATCAAGCTGTTCAGAAACTGCAGCAATCGGGTTGTGATGGTATTTTGATTGGCCGAGGAGTGCTTAAAAATCCACAAATCATTCGTCAGTCTTTGCAATTATTGAAAAATTCTAGTGCAGATGTACTACCAATGGATCAAGTGATTGAAAATTTGTATTTGAGATTGTCAAAACACTGCGCTCCTAGAATTTTTAATATCCAACTGAAAAAACTTTCGATATGGTTTTCCACTGGTTATCCAAATGCAAGCCAGTTTCGTAGGCAGGTTTTTCAACTTGAGGACACGCAGGCCGTATTTGATGCAACAATCAGTTATTTTAAGAGCTGTAATTCCCAAGAGCAGCACAATCCTGACAATCAGGGTTTTTTAATGGGTGGACACGGCTAAGCTACTTAGCTAGAATGGATGATCTATGTTTAATCCTGAAAAAATCAGAAATATCGCAATCATTGCACACGTCGATCATGGCAAAACCACATTGGTTGATCATTTGATCAAACAAGCTGGAACTTTTCGTGAAAACGAACAGGTCGAAAACAGACTTATGGATTCTATGGATCTGGAGCGTGAACGCGGGATTACAATTGCCGCGAAAAATGCATCATTTAGCTATGATGGTTACCGAATCAATATCGTCGATACACCCGGGCATAGTGACTTTGGCGGCGAGGTTGAACGTGTTTTAAACATGGTTGATGGAGCTTTGCTATTAGTTGACGCCAGTGAAGGACCCTTGCCACAGACCAGATTTGTTTTGCGTAAAGCACTTGAGCAAAATTTGAAAATCATTGTCTGTATCAACAAGATCGATCGTCCGGATGCCAGGATTCAAGAAGTTTTAAATGAAGTTTTTGATTTGTTTATTGATTTGGATGCTACCGAAGAACAGGCCGACTTTGTAACAGTCTACACAATTGCCCGTGAAGGCATGGCCACATTGGATCCACAAAATCACACCGATAATTTAAAGGTTCTGTACGAAAAAATCGTGAACTTGGTGCCACCGCCCAAGGTTGAAGCCAACAAACCATTACAAATTTTAGTTTCAAATCTGTCTTACAACAGTTTTGTGGGTCGTTTGGCAATTGGTCGTGTCAGAGCCGGTGCGATCAAAGTTGGCGACGATGTTATGTGCACCATGGAAAAGGGAAATAAAAAACTCAAGGTCAGTGCCTTGTTTCAATATCATGTGAATCAACCCGTTCAAGTTCAAGAAATTGGTGCGGGTGATATTGCGATCGTTGCAGGTATGGAGGATTTTTCGATTGGTGACACGATTACCTCTGCCGCTGATCCCAAACCACTGCCCAGAATTAGAGTTGAAGAGCCAACAGTGGGTATGATTTTTTCTGTGAATGATGGTCCTTTTGGTGGCAAAGACGGCAAACAGGTTACAAGTCGTAAAATTTTAGAGCGTCTTGAAAAAGAACTTTTGCATAATGTGGC
>JBIKLL010000018.1:0-39053 GCA_044359815.1 Pseudobdellovibrionaceae bacterium | reverse complement strand
TATGCTGCTATTCAAATCCTTCAATCCCAGGATCTTTTCTAAAATCAATTTTGTGCTTGTTTGTTGTTTCGGATTTAAATGGCGCGCCCGGAAGGATTTGAACCTCCGACCACTTGATTCGTAGTCAAGTACTCTATCCAGCTGAGCTACGGGCGCCCGAAAGTCCTTTTTTATGCATTTGAAACCTTAAAATCAATGATTTTGCGGCCTTCTGCAGAACTAATTCTTGATCATATCTGCCAAAAGTGGCAGTTTTTTCACTGAAAAGCCAAAATATACTTAAGCGCCGGAGAGGTGGGTGAGTGGCTTAAACCAAGCGTTTGCTAAACGCTCGTAGTTCCAAAAGAGCTACCGCGGGTTCAAATCCCGCCCTCTCCGCCAGTCCGAAAATCTTCTAGCACATTGTTGAACTACAAACTTGCTTCCTTGCGACGTGGCCGTACCACGCCTCAGTCGCAAGTTTTTGTCCGCCTCGTGCTAGATGATTTTGGGACTGGCGGTTTTGGAGTGTGATTCTGAATCTATCAATGGTTCGCGGGTTCAACAAAAATCGCAGGAAGCCATCGAGGCATTTGCCGAAGAAGCGACGAAGTCGCGCTGGCGTGGCGATTTTTGCGCGCAAGCCCTGAGCGCTATAAGCGCAAAGGGTGAGGGCTAGGATTGCCCGAACCATCCCGCCCTCTCCGCCAGTCCCAAAATCATCTGCAAGCTTGTCGCAAATAAGGCTTCTCATTAGCAATTTCCCTGTGGTATTCCCCTTCCGACCCAAGCGAAAATTTTCAAAAAAACTTTGGAGATAAAATGAAAACCGTCGTGTTGATTTTAATTATGCTTTTAGCTGAAACCTCATTTGGTGCTTTGTTTTTGGTCTGTGGCAAAGGCGCCTTACGCACTGGAATGGGCTTTCGCAAAATTGAAATCCAGATCTATAGCCACAACGGCACATTTCAGGGACCCGCTGGAAACAATTGGTCTTATAAACTGCGAAATCAAGACCGGTGGGCCAACAATAACACTTCAGCAGCCATCACTACCGGTAATGACGAATTGCTGCTGTCACTACCAGAAGCCGACGACCTAAGTTCAGTTGAATACGTGATCTCAAATATCACTGAATCACGGGCCACTATGGATAAATACACCTATGGCACCAGACGATCCATGCTTCCGCTTGATACTTTTGTTTGCAAAATTTCTGATGATTCCATTGACCCCAGTGCTTACTGAAATCACTTTGATTAGGGATCACGCTCTTATCAATAATCGCTAAAATTTAATTTGAAACTACCCAATCGGTCCCATTGTATTCTGACCAAATTGTTTGTGTCGATGGGATTGGATCAAAACTGGTTTTACAAGCCGCTTTTCCTTGAGTGTTGGCAATAGATCCAGCGACCTGCAAATCACTGCTTTTATAATACACGTATTGGCGCTTAGTCATTGCTTTCAGGTTGTCATAATACTGGTATTCACAACGTCCATCGCCGACACTGTAGCTGCAGTTGTTACTGGAAAAAGTTCCACCAAAATTTGCACAGCCAACAGTAAAATCCTGATCCGTAAAATACTCCCAACATGAATGTTGAGTTGCTATATACTGTGCTGAAGCGCTAGCGAATGAACAAGATCCTGCATAAGCTTGAGCCGAAACACTGAAGCTGGGACAAGTAATAGTTTGTCCGTTGTTACAAGTAACTGTTTCAGCGGGCCTGCACATAGCTGTGGAGCCATCATAGCATGTGACTTTTACCAGATCAGAAATGGATGACATTTCCGTGACTGTCGGAATGCCTCCCCCACAACCTAAATTAACAATCAGGTATAAACAGACTAAGATTTTTCTCACTGATAACGCCCCTTTAACCTAAAAAACTGCAATCTAGCTGCCCACGGTAAGTGGTTGAAACTAGGACGTTGTTATCAAAATGAGACACTAGGTTTTGAAATCCGTATACTAGATTATCACAGGCTTAGTCGTAATCGACTTTTCTTCTGTGAGTTTTGATTTCGGCCCTTTGATGCTTACTCTGCAATTTTCTTTCGCGAGATGACCTGGTGGGCTTGGTAGGTATTCTTCTTTTGGGCTTTTCAAAACACTTTTTTAAAAGATCTTCCAGTTTTTCCAGACATTCAACTTTATTTCTGGGTTGATCCCTGAACACATCAGATTTTATTTTAAATATTCCATCAGCATTAATCCACGCGGACAGCTTGGATTCGATCAAATATTTTTGATGATCGTTAACCACCAATGAGTTTTTATAATCCCAATTAAGCTCTATAGCAGAAGACACTTTATTAACATTCTGCCCCCCGGGTCCTGAGCTCCTGTGGGCTTTAAAAAATATCTCGGACTTAAGTCTGTTTACATCCATGTGGATCAATTTTAGCCGTTTTAATCACAGCCTGTCCAAAAATAAAACAATTCTGCGCTGTTTTATTGCCAGACCTTCGTTTTGTTTTTCAGACAAACGTCCGATGAGTATCCAGTACAGAAAACAACAGGGGAGCCTTGCAATGAAATTACTCAGCGCTTTGATTGCTACAACTTTAATGTTTACGACACCTACTTATGCCTGCAAAGAAGGTAAACAATCCCGAAAAGCTGCCAGTATCAGCAACAAACACAAAAAAATGAAAAAACAAAAACTGAAGCAAAAGCACAAGGTCAGCAAAAAGGACAAAAAGAAGGCTAAAAAAGTAGCCAAGAAGCACAAAAAAGCAAAACGAATGACCTCTTCTGATTACGATTTTTAGATCTGATCTGAACAAACAATTAATTTAGTAATCGCCTTTTTCCGGCAAAATATTTCTGATCAATCGCTAACATTTAATCAGTATGGGGTTTTGTTTTCTTTTTTCTGCCATTCATTAAATGCGACGATAGCTTGATCTGACAATAACTGCTCGCTGCTGATCTTTCTGAGCTTTGGATCCAATGGAATCTGCTCATAAATAAATTGATCATCAAAATTAATGCTGGCGGCATCCTGTTTTGTATTTCCAAAATAAATCTTGCTGATTCGAGCCCAATAAATTGCAGACAAACACATGGGACAGGGTTCACAGCTGGTGTAAATAACAGCCTTTGATAAATCAAAATTTCCGATTTTTTTGCAGGCATCTCTGATCGCCTGAACCTCGGCATGTGCCGTTGGATCGTTGGTTTCAGTCACCTGATTGAAGCCCTCGCCGATTATTTTATTGTCTAAAACAACCACTGCTCCAAATGGACCACCGCTCCGTAATTTCACGTTTTCCACAGATAATTTTATAGCTCTCAGCATAAATTGCTTATGATCCATACAGCTAGCCTAATTAAATTTTAGGCAAATACAAGATTGATCTAAAAAAATTTCAAATTAGTGATTTTCAGAAAATGTTTTGTTCAATTCAGAAAACTTCTGTTGATAGATTCTTGCAAACAATCTGAGGGGGTTCGCAGTGAGGGGATATCACGCAAGCACGCCGTCTATTAGTTTAGCTTTATTCAAAAAGCTATTGATAGGCGTAGCTATAGGTCTGTCAGTTTTAGGTACTCAATCGTCTTTTGCACAGGGTCGATGCGACGATGTGTTCACCGCTGAAGCTCCAGCGATAGGAAGTTGGCGCCCAGGTTCGCTGGGGGAAATATTATCTTACAAAGGATCTACGACCGAGCAATGGTCGCCTGGCAGAAAGCTCAGAATTGCCGAATACAATATGTACAATATTGGCGAATACGCACTCAGCGAAGCCAACGAATTTCGTAGGAACAATAAAAACCTACCGCAGAACCTCAGATATAAACCAAAATCAATTGCCAGAATTGCCGAACAGGGACGAACCATGCTGCGGGCAAATGCTGACATTATAGTCTGCCCCGAAGTTCAAGGCGCAGCAGCTGCCAAAGAATTTTCCAGAAGGTTTCTGGAGGACAAATACGATGTCTTGTACATCAAGGGTAACGACGTTCGCGGAATGGACATTGTCTATTTAGTTAAAAAGAATCTTCCGATCGAAATTGAATACGTCAGCAACCGACAAGCCCGAGCTCCACCGAACAAAGGCATTCAAGAATTGATTTTTTCAAGAGACCTGCCCATGGCAATTGTATATGCCAAAGGCAATCGCGAAAAACCGTTATTTGTTTTAGCTGGAACTCATTTTAAATCTAAAATGAATGTTCGCCCCGAACACAGTAAGGGCATAGAAGCCGACGGCGAAGGCAACCGTCTGCGAACCCACCAAGTTCACACTTCAATTAAAATCTTAGAGCAAGTTTATAATTATTTTGGCCAGAAGGTCCCAGTTTTTATCGCTGGAGATTTTAACAATAATTTAAATGGTCAAAATGAAATGATGGGTTATCCCAGAGCTGGCTACAAAGATGTTTTTGATATCAGTCCAAACGTTATTAAACACCAAGATCGAGTCACTCACGCCTATTTTAGCCGCGGTGGAGAAAAAGACTACAAACAGGTCGATGGAATTTTGGTTTTAGGAAGCCAATTTATTAAAGTTGTCGAATCCGGAATCGTTCCCTATTTGTTTCCTGACGGTAAACAAAAACCACTTCCTAGAAATTTTAATGAAAGGGAAACAAATCCTTCAGATCACTGGATGATTTTCGCTGATGTTATTTTTGATTAAAAATGGCTAATAATTTATCCAGACAAAAAAGTTTCGAAAAAATATTTAAAAAATTATCACTCCGGTACCCGACACCGCTTCGGGTACAAGGCTTTATCAGAAAATTAAAATACAATAAAAATAAAACCATGCTGTCTGCATTGGATTCGGTATTGCAAAACAAAGCTCACTGCATGGAAGGCGCCATGGTTGCCGCAGCCATATTAGAACTGCGTGGATTCCCACCCCTAACCGTAAGTTTTGAAAGCCAAGATGGATTGGACCACGTGATTTATGTTTTCAAGCAAAATGGCAAATGGGGATCCATTGGACAATCGCGTGACGAAGGACTGCATGGGCGAAAACCAGTTTTTAGATCCATTCGCGATTTGGCATGGAGTTATTTTGATCCTTATATTGATGGTGCCGGAAAAATCACAGCCTATCAGTTAATTAATTTAGACGAGACTAAAACCAACTGGAGATTTTCAAACAAAAATCTGTGGGCCACCGAAAATTATTATCTGGAAAAAAAACATATAAAAATGAAATCTTCAAAAACCAGGTACTTGAAATTTTATCATCGTTTTTTGAAGGGAATCCCTTTAGAAAACCAAACCTATTGGTGGTGATTCCATACAACTGGCCTGCGGCTATATGGAAACCACTGCTACCACTTTGAAATAGCATTTATTAAATATAAAAATTAAATAGGAACAGGACATCTGACTGATTCACCTGGACCTAGGTTGGTAGGTTTTTAGATTAATCCAAAATATCCCGAAAGGTCCTATTGTGGATTCACCTGAATTCGCAAAGGAGTCCCATCTGAAAATCAGACTACTGATTTTTATTATTAGCATATTTGGTTTGGTAACCACGGGTTGTTTGTCAGAAAACGCAGCACCACCTAGTGCCGTGACCAGTCCGGGAACTGAGCCTATTCCCACAACGCCAAACCCTCAACCTGAAATCCCACCCACTGGTGGCGGTGAAACCATTAGCGATACCACAACAACCTTAGCAACTACGACTACCAATGCACCTAAAACTACTACCACTGTTCTGTCAGTTATAGCTTCGGGCGGTACAACCAGCACGACAACTACAACGACCATTTTATCAACCACAACGACCAGCACCATCACAACGACAACTACAGTTCCATCCACGACAACAACGGCGCAGCCCACTACAACTACTATCAGCTCAACAACCACAACTGTTCCTGCAGTTGTCACAACAACAACTACTCCGGCTACCACAACTACCAGCACAACGACATCGACGACTCAACTAATCACTACCACTACATTATCTACAACCACGACCCAACCATCCAATCAGCACGGCCAAGGATCCGATCCTAATCTGCCTGTGATCAGTGAAAGCGACCAGGTCCCCATTCCTCAATCTGATTCCAGCATTTACGAATGGAACAAAGATGCAAAACTGTGTTTGAATGACGATTTTGAAATCGGCTACAACGAGTTTCAGATTACATCTTGTGGACATCAAGGTGGAAAACCCGTCAGCAATCTGGATTTGAGCAACCAAAACCTGATTGGAATCAGCTTCAAAGAATCTCATCTGCACAATATTAATTTTTATGGGACTGATTTGAGATACTCAGACTTCAGGGACACAGTCTTGAGTCGAATTAATTTCGACAAAGCCTTGCTGACAGGCTCACATTTTGATGGTGCTAAAATTTCTGATTCCATAATCACTGACTTTCAAACAGTTATAATGTTGTTGGATAAAGGCGCTGTCTTTGAATCCAACAACCTACTGCCAAAAGCTTACACGAAAATGATGGAAGTGCTGTCCAGAATAAAATTGGACCAAGACAGCGAAGATTCAGATGATGATTCAAAAAGCGATTCTGAGGATCAAGACAGCCAGGATTCCAAAGACCACAAAGGCCAAGGCACTGATATTAAAAACTGGTCTGGATCCAGCAAAAACAAGATTTCAAAACTGCATTCTGCGATCAAATCCAATCAAGCCAAACTGAAAATACAAAGGGAAGATTTTTTGAAATCCTGGGATCTGTACTTTCGATCCGTTGATAGCTTTAGACAAATGAAATACAGAATCATGACTGAAAAATTTGACATCAAATCCACTCTGGATGAGCGGCATAAGGTCGCTAAGGACTTTCGCGATACCAAGATCAAACTGATCGAGGAGCCCGAAGACTCTAAAAAGCCTGCGTTACAAAAAAGTCTGGTCGATCTGTTGGAAAGACGTAAAAAAATTGCCGAGACTCTTAAGAAATACTTAAAAGAAAAACTGGAAAAAGTATCAGAAATCAATCAAGCACAGAAAGAAATTAAAACTCTGCTGGAAGATTCTGAATCAAAGCAAAAAGAATCTGATGACATGTTTGAAAAAAATCAAAAGAAACGTTTTGAACTGCTCGATGTGATTACAAAAACCCTCCAGCCAAAGTGAGCCACCATGTTTTTGTTAAAAAAATATTACTTTTATAAACGTGTTTTACAGGTAACCTTGGCGTTGAATGTGCTGTTTATCTGCTGGGGACTCAATGCAGGGATTCGGTTTCTGCAAACCCATGAGATGGCAAACCTGGAGCTGTTTTTCATAGGCCTGGGCGTCTTAACCGTCGGAGTGATACTACCCGCCTGGGGCTTGTATAAGCTGGAACAACAAATCAACAGAATGCGAACGATGATGATGGAATTGATTTCAAAGTTCATAGCGACCTGGGCCAGTGAAAGAAAATCCAAAAACGGCGAGTTCTACAAAAAGCCAGACTTTTGGATGAATATTGCATTGTTGGCCGTTGAGGAATTCGGTGAAAGCTCCTCACATCCTATTATGAAACTTCTGGTGGAAGTTTCGCCGTTTATCAGGAAAGAGCTTAAGAACTCAGTAGCTAGTGATTAATACTTAAGAATTTATTTTTTACTGACTTCTTTTTCCCGCAAAACCATCTTTGCCAGTAAAAACACTACAAATGCCACTATTAAAAAATCCACAGCGCTGCCCAAAACCTTACCGTACAGAATCCCATTGTAGCTAAGCTTTCTGATGTCATCGACTTGTGCCGCCCGCAATGCTGGCTGAAATACCAAGGGCATCAACAAATCGCTCACCACACTTGATACCAAGTCATTGAGTTTACCGCCAATTATCACCGCTATGGCTAATCCAATCACTCCATATTGCTTTAAGAACCCAACAAATTCTTTCATCATAAAAATCTCCTTTGAACCAAAGACATCTTGGTACAAAAATTATTTCTAAGAATCAATAATGTATAGCTATAAATGCTTTCGTGTGTCAGGTTGCGCTCATGACATTTGCAGAATTCGGTTTACCCAATCAATTGAAGCTTAACTTGGACAAAATGCAGTTTTTAGTGCCTACGCCTATACAGGCCAAGGCCATTCCCGTAGTACTAAAGGGAAAGGACGTCATCGGGAGTGCACAGACTGGCACGGGAAAGACCGCTGCGTTCAGTTTACCTCTAATTGATTTCTTAATTAAAAATCCTCAAAAAACTGCCGTGATCCTGGCTCCAACTCGCGAATTGGCTATCCAAATTAATGATGTGATTAAGCAATTTGTTCGCGGAATTCCCAATTGTGAACCAGTGATATTGATTGGTGGAGCTTCAATGCATTTGCAATTGAACGCGCTTAGACGCAATCCCCGAATTTTTGTTGCGACACCAGGCCGATTGGTCGATCACCTTCAGCATAAGTCAGTTGATTTATCCAAGACTGGAATGTTTGTGCTGGACGAGGCCGATCGCATGCTGGACATGGGTTTTGCGCCTCAATTAAAGGTTATCA
The DNA here is from genome assembly GCA_044359815.1 of Pseudobdellovibrionaceae bacterium. GTDB lineage: Bacteria > Bdellovibrionota > Bdellovibrionia > Bdellovibrionales > Bdellovibrionaceae > JBIKLL01. The sequence continues at coordinate 30,618 of JBIKLL010000018.1, read as the reverse complement.
GAAAATACATTCCTGAAAGCCGACAGACACTGTTATTTTCCGCGACTTTCCCAAAACAAATTTTGGATCTGACCAGTGCTTATTTAAAAAATCCCGTAAAAATCGAAGTCGGTGAAGTCAAAAAACCTGTTCAGAAAATCACTCAAATTTTAGTCGACACAATTGCGAAAAATAAAAACGATACTTTGATGGATCAATTAAATGCCCGCACTGGTTCTGTTTTAGTTTTTGCTCGCACAAAACACCGCACCGACAAAGTGGCAAAGTTTCTGACAGAATATGGATTTACAGTTTCCAGAATTCATGGCGGAAGAAGCCAAGCCCAAAGGCAATCTGCCCTTAAGGGATTTCGTGACGGCGAATTCAGAATTTTAGTGGCAACTGATATTGCTGCCAGAGGGATTGATGTTGATCACATTGAAACCGTAATCAATTACGATTTGCCAGAAGCACCAGAAGACTACATACATAGAATTGGACGAACCGGCCGAAATGGCAAAGAAGGCACAGCCCTTTGTCTGATGACCCCTGAAGATAAGGTTAAGTGGCACGCAATCACTCGCTTTATCGATCGCCAAGAAGGTGGTGGACAACCTGGATACTCTGGACGTGGGTCCAGAAATTCAGAGCAGCAAACTGCCAGAGGTCAGGACAGAAATCGTCCAGGGCAACACCAACGATTTGGTAAGAAAAAATTTAAATTCAGAAAAAACTTTCGATCAGAAAGATAAGACTTAAGTAGGAATGGTTGTTAGCACTGCGACTCTGGACAATACCCCCAGTGCCAGCACTCAATTGTTTTTATTAAAATGTGCTACAGCAAATTCTAACGGCTCATGTTCGTCATGGCAGGGATTAGATTTTACTGCGGGTTGTTCAGGAACATGTGTGTCGACCACACCCGCCTCGTCATCTGCAGCAGCTAACCAAGGAAACCGCAGCAGCATTGCTATTGATCCTATCACTGGGAGAATATTTTTAAGTTATTTTTCTATAGCGCCAACACCATTGACATCACCTGCTGGAATTGCCACTGGAATTTTAAGTACACAGTCTGCTAATGCTTGCACCAGTGGCCTGACAACTGACGCATGGTCCACGGTTCGCGCCCATGCGACCGCTGCCCAAGGCACCTTGGGCCTGAGGGTTGCTGCTGATGGAACAAATTTTTATTTAGCATCACTGACCGCTGCTGCAGGAACCAGTCTGGTTTTGAATAAAATCTCATCTGCACTTTCAGCAAACTGGAATATTTCACCCGATCAAGTGACAGTTGAATCAATCACCAATGGAGCCATTGGAGGATTTGCATTTGACAGCTCTACCAGCACATTGTGGGGATCCTATGGAGCTCTGACAGCCGCAGGTGCAGGTGCGATCGGACAAGACATAAAAGTGTTCGATGCTTTTGAAGCTGACATCAATGCAACGACAGGTTTTGTAACTCATAGATGGATTGATCAAACAAATTTCGTAGCTTCATCAACAGCTGTACCTATGCTGGATGCTGCCGTAGCCCCGAATGGCAATGTTGGCTATGCGTTTTTCTATCAAGAGGCTGGAACCGTCGGTCCGAATTCCCATCTATATTAAGGAGTCCGCGGTGGCGGAGTGATGGCTCCGGTTTTTGGCGAAAGAATGGTCGCAAATTCTATTGCTGGTGCAACGACATTTATGAATGGTCTGCATCCTTCATTGACCTTTGATCCCTCAAGCAATCCTTGGATTGCATTTTTAGATCAAGGCGTTGCTGCGAGTAGTGGTTATCTGACTGTAGCCAGTTCAAGTAATGGTGGAGCCACATTTGCTGTGGAACGCGTCGATGGCTCAACTGCCTCTACCAGAAACGTAGGTCAGTACACTTCAATAGATGTGTCATCAGATTACACGGTGGGTGTGGCTTATTATGATTTTTCAACTGGTGTTACTGGCCAAAGATTAAAGTTTGCTAAAAAAACCAAAAATGGTGGATGGCGCAGATATATAGTTGATGGACCAGGTTCCAGCGGTACGGGCTGTGACACCAACACCAGCGCAGCAATCGGTGTGTATGCAAATCTGCATTGGACCAGCACAGGCAGGCCTGTGATTGTTTATCAGGGAGCGGTTTCAGGAATTAAATCACTGAAACTGGCCTATGCAAATGAGGCAGAAACTTCATCTACATATACTTGGACTTGCATGGCGATTGATACCAGCGGACAAGGATCAAATATTCGTGGTGAAGGAATTGATTTCTATCTAGACAGCAATGACATCCCCTATATTGCCCACTACGATTCCACTGCTTCTGCAATCAGAGTTGTTACCTGCCCAAGCGGCTCAGGAGTTTTGACCTGCGCTGCTGTTGGAAGCACTGAATTTTCGGGCGAAAGACCTAACTATGTTGTTGGTACGATCACTTCCATCGCCAGCAAACCTGGAATCAGAGTCGATACAAATGGAAAAATTTGGATATCGTTTCATTCGCCAAGTGATTCTGGAATCTTGATTGCCTCAAAAACTGCAGGAACTTCTGGCAGCTGGGACGTTACACCGGAAACTGTTTCAGCAACACCTTCAGGCGTTAGCTCGACTTTCACCGGGCAACATGGAGCTTTGGTTTTAAATTCTTCTCAGATGCCTATGTTATTTTACAGAAGCTTTGAAAACTGGATCAGGTATTTTTCAAAGGAGCCTCAATGAGGAATCTTTTGAAGATATCTTTCATTTGCCTTCTTTTGACATTTGCAAACAACGCCGATGCAATTATCCGCGCGGGCGGAACTGTGAACTTGGTGACCATTGAAAATAAAAACATCACAGATATGCCAGTTGGATCCATCGGTTTTTATGACGTTAATTTATCCATCCAAAGCAAAAGAGACTCTGATTGGTATTTTTCATTTGGATATATTTACCTGGTTAGTAAAGTTCCAATTACCTCTACATCTTCATCATTGTTTAGTTCAAATAATCCGTATTTTGGAATAAGTGTTTTTGTTGTTCCAGACTTGATGCTATTTTCAGCAAACTTTTCGCCTTACACTCAAGGAACTTATTCAGAAACCGGTACTGCCAATGAAATTTGGTACGGAAACTCGTACAATCTGAAAATGTCGTACAGACCTTATATATCAGAAGGGATAACTTTGGATTTTTCATTTGTGTTTTATGGAGCCGCTTATGGCAGCAAATCCACTGCAGCCACTGTCACCACCACCGAAACTTTTGTACAATCACTGGTAGCACCCACCATCGGTATCTTTTTTAATTTCTGATTTAATAAGGCTTTATCGATTTAATAATACCATCGAACTGATTGCTTTTGCTAATTGTTGATGTCCCACTGGGTCTATGTGCGCTCCGTCTTCTTGACTGGCTTCAATGATTTCTGAAGCATCTAAAAATAGAGTGCCTTCAGTCTTTGCAATATCTCTGTACAATTGATTTACAGTCTTGGCGTTGGATTCAATATTCGAATCCTTGAAGTCTTCGTAAGTGTACTGCAGCTTAGGGATCAAAGGTGCAATCAGTAAAATTTGACAGGTCTGATTGTTTTCGTTCAAAGCCAAAGATTTTGAAATCCTAATCAGTTCACGCATGCGATCGGCAATGGCTTTAGAGTCAGGTTTAAATTTTGGCTTCAAATCATTAGTCCCCAGCATAATGATCAGAAAATCAAAAGGAACATGGGAATCTAAACATGGTGGCAAATAAGCTCTGGCATTACGCCCTTCTCGAAATCCATCATCAAGACCTGTGGTGCGACCATTCAATCCTTCTTCAATAACCTGATATTGATTTCCTAATATATTCTGCAAAATCCCAGTCCATCTGACATTCTCAGGATATCGTTTTTTAACATGAACCTTCAGAGGCACCTGCCCCCAAGTGTTTGAATCACCAAAACACAGAATGCGCTTTTTCGTATGAATATTTTCGTTTTCCATTCTTGGGGATATATCAAAAGGCAGCATCAAATTGAAACAGTATTTTGTCTCAGTCTGCATAAGTGCCTCAAATCAGAATGACGATGTAAAAATACAGTTTATAAAAGTTAGACAAGGTTTCACTCTTTAGACATGTGTATATAGGTTTTCGCCGGGGCATTTGGATTGCAAAGATAACCTGTATCGGGGGACAGTATGAGATCTAAATTTGATACAATGACAGTGAAAGTGACCTTAATATTGGTGGTAAGCCAATTCCTTATGGGATGTCTTCCTGATTTGGGTGGAGAACTGTTTCCTAGTTCAGACAACAATTCACCCAGCTTTATGAATCAAAGCAACTCTTCTGCGCTGACTAGCTCTTCCACAGGAACTGCAGTTTACACTGCAGATCTGGATGGAAATGGAAACATTATTGCCTGTTACATTAATGGAGTCAGAGTAGATTCTGATTCTGCTGATTTTATTGTTTGTATAAATGGATATCTGGACACGGTTACTGGCGGCGGATCTACTGGTGGCACGACTGGTGGTACGACTGGCGGAACTGTTGGCGGTGGTGACATCGGCGGCGGATCGACAGGCGGTACGACTGGTGGTACGACAGGTGGCACAACTGGTGGCACGACTGGCGGAACTACAGGTGGCACAACAGGTGGCACAACTGGTGGCACGACTGGCGGATCTACAGGCGGTATAACTGGTGGCACAACTGGTGGTACGACTGGCGGAACTGTTGGCGGTGGTGATATCGGCGGCGGATCTACTGGCGGCACAACTGGTGGCACAACTGGTGGCACGACTGGCGGAACTACAGGTGGTACAACTGGTGGCACAACTGGTGGTACGACTGGCGGAACTGTTGGCGGTGGTGATATCGGCGGCGGATCTACAGGTGGTACAACTGGTGGTACGACTGGCGGAACTACAGGTGGCGAAGACCCAATTCCTCCTGTGACATTGACTCCTAATAAATGCGTGATCAGACAGGTTTACCAATTTGATTTGGCTCCAGCTGCTGATTATTCACCAATGATTGAAAGAACTTTTGATTTCGAAAACACAACAACAAATGCGACTGATTGCTACAACCAATTATTTTCACTAAGACCTCAGGATCTGGGAGCACCACTGGCATTTGCTGCCGGAGATTCTGCCAACGGTTACACATCCAAGTACCTTCTTCTGCGTTACTACGGTGGCTTTGGCAGCGGAACTTACGCTTGTTATTCAGGTGGTTTTGCACCCAATGAACTATCGTTCTTCAGATTTGTCCTAGATCAAAAATGCAGTATGATCAGTTCATATGGTGGAACGAACACCGCTCGCTTAGATCAAAATGGACAGGCATTTTTCGCAGCGGCTGGTGCAACATACGGAGCCATCATTTACCAAGCGGCAGCTTGTACTCAATCAAAGCCTCTGCCCGTTTGCCCACTTGGACAAAATCGGGTGTGTAGTTCACCATCTGGATTGCTGAATCCATTAAGTGATTTTTATAATATTGATCCTGTCACCGATCAACCAAGCAGTGCTAAATGTTTTAAAGGTTGGACACATAACTGCAGCTGCGTTGATCAATAGTTTAATAAAACCGATTGATTGAAGAAATTTTTTGATTGTTGAAATGTAAATCCGGGGCTGACTAGACTGTCAGCCCTGTTTGTGATTCTAAAGTCCTAAAATAATTCCGACACCAAATAAAATAAATATTACAGCTGCAATTCTGTTCACCGTTTTCATTGGGATTTTTTGAGTGAATTTGTGACCAAAAAACACAGCCAGTCCATCAGCCGCTAACATACCCGCAGTGGTTCCCACTGTAACCATTACTGGTGCCGCATATTTTGCACCTAGAGCCACCGTGGCCAACTGGGTCTTGTCGCCCATTTCTGCAAAAAAGAACGCCACCATCGTTGTTAAAAAAGGCCCCCATCTGTAGGTTTCTTTAAGCCCCTCATCACGATCAGGAATCAACATCCACAATCCAAAGCCCACAAAGGTAGATGCCAAAATCCATTTTAAAATTTCAGCGCTGATAAACTGAGTAACAAATGTACCAACATAACTGGCTAATGCATGATTTAATATTGTCGCTACAAAAATGCCTGCCATTATAGGTAATGGTTTTTTAAACCGTGCAGCCAAAACCAAAGATAGCAATTGGGTTTTGTCCCCCATCTCGCTGACAAACACTAATAAAAAAGAACTGACTGCGGATTCCATTAACTTAAATGTGCTTTCTTAGACTCTGTGAACAACTTCTTCCAATGGGATTCGAAATCTCTTACCCCACACTCCATCTTGGGCTTCGTACCCAACGCCAATAACCATAACGACTCTAGCAGAACATGAAAGCTTAAGTAATCTACGCACACGGCATTCGTCAAAACCCTCCATCATGCAGGTTGCGCCGCCCAAAGCCGTTATCGCCAACACAAAATTTTCGCAAGCCAGTGCCGCTGATTTTACACTGACCATGTCTATGCTTTGCTTACCCGTTGGGCCTCTGACTATTGGGCGAAACAATCCCACCACCGAAACCAACAGCCACTTGATCGGAGCCAAGACACTGAAAACTCCGTATCGATACATGATAGGGATTAATTTTTTATAATAAGTTTCTACTGATGGATGAACTTTGCTGGTTTTAACCCAATCAATCAGTCTGCTGTTGGAACGCCTCCATAATTTTGAATCAGACACTACCACAATTAAATCAGATGCTGTTCTGGCTGCTGATTGAGACAAACAGTATTCGACCAACAATTTTTTTTTATCAGCTGTTTGCACCCAGTAAAAATCCCAGGTCTGGGTGTTTGATGAATTAGGCGCTAACACAGCCGCTTGTAGCGCCTTGTGGATGGACTCATCAGGAAATTTTTCTGGTTTAAATCTGCGCACACTTCTGCGCTTTTCAATTGCTTCAAATAATTCCATCTGACGACCTCTTTAAATTTGATTGTAGACCCAAATTTCCGAAACCCAATTGAACAATTGTATAAACCCCAAAATGAAAAAGGGGAAGGTTTTCACCTTCCCCTTCGAATAACATTCCGTCTATTTGACAGAGTTACAATTTAGTTACAAGCAACTTCAGATTGCAAGTTTGTGAACAGCTCAGTTGCATTACGAGTAGGCGCTACTACTGTGCCGTAATTTTTTTGAAGCTTAGCTGCAATCGCAGGAACTTGAGCATTTGAGCAACCGAATGATTGAATCATTGCAGTTACGTATTCGCCGTTACCTTCAGCCAATTCAGTTTTCAAAGTTTCAAAGTTAGAAGCTACAAAAGTTGCTGCTTCCTTTTGGTTTTGAGCGAAAGGGATTTGATCACAACCGATTGTTCCAGAAGTCATCCCGAAAGATGGTGGAACGAAATAGTTAGTTGATCCACGAGTTGTTGTACCGATCATTGTTCTTGATTCAGTAACTTGCCAGCCCAATCCACAGCCGTCTAAAGTGTCGCGACCGACACCTTTTTGTGCTGATGCTACAGTTGCAGTTGCAATTAAAGCCAATGATACAAATAATGCTTTCATAAAAGTCCTTTCAATTATGGTTTGATTTCAAATTCTAAAAAACTCTGATCAAGAATCAACGAAAATAGTAAGAAAAGTCCAGACGTGCTTCAGCATAGACAGATTGTGACGCAAGACCATGATAAAAAACTCTACCACCACTGCGCAAATCCCAGTTGCGTTGACTGGCAAAGCTATGCTGAATTTGTAGGCGATAAAACTCGTCTTGTATTCTGTTGCTGCCGACGTCCTTAAAATAATCTGCTTGTAATAATAATTTATGATTGTCTGATATTTGTGCCAACATTCCAGCTTCTGCATAAGGCAGTAGTCTGTGTTTGTTAACTAGGTCCTCGGAAGCTTCAATCCTCAATCCCAAGAAAGAATAAAAAAGTCCCATCTCATTTAAAAAATCCCAACCCTGACCAAGCCCTGGTTCTATAACCAAATGCCTACAATTCAAACATCCAAAATCTTTTACCGATTCGATGGCTATCAAAGTTTTCCATGACAAAGCCCAATCCAAGGGATGCACAGCCATTACTGAAACGGCTTTCACTCCGCCAATTTCCTCAACAGTCAGCTGATTGATGTCAGGTCTGTATCTGAGTTCTGCCCAAGGAAACAAAATCTCAGAAAATTTTTTGTATCCCAAATCCCGATTTAGCAAATCATGATAGGCAGATTTTGCCTTAAAAATATAAACAGGTTTAAAATCAGAACTGCCGACAGATTCCATTCCAAATCCCGACATCCAAGAATAAGCATCATGACCGAGCTCTGGCCTGGTGTCGTCTTTAAATCCTAGTGTTTCATCACTGGCGCTAGGCTGATGCAGTTGAGATCTGGCCAATCGAACCTGTTGCCAAGACTGACTTTCAGCTTCGGTGATTTTACCTTTCTTTTTTTGTCTTCTAAAATCGTAGTAAATATTTAATAAATCTAAAACCTCTTTGCTCTGACCATTTATCAAATTAGATTCTTGGCCAATAATTCTTTTAGCCAATTGTTTTTGATCAGCGTTCAGTAATTCATATCGCTTCAACAGGCGCTTTCTGAGAGCTGGTTTAAATTTTACTTCTGCAATCGCATCTGGAGTTTCAGTTAAATTTTTTAAAACCTCACCTGGAATAACGTAAATCGTATGATCAGTCAGTGTCCACTCAGGTTTAATGACTTCAACGGCCCTCATGATTTCATAGGCGCAATTTTCATCAAAAAAATAATACTGCATTTTACTGGTGGTTTCGAGCTCCCAAATGTGTTCCAGCAAAAATCGAGTTTGCTCTTTGGTGAAATTCAATTTGTATTCAACCAAATCGCGGCTTTCAGATTTAATGTATTCGTTTACCTTTTCAAAATAAGGTTGATAATACCAATGCCCCTCGTAGCCTCCAAAAACACCAAAATACAAAAAAGCAAATCCGTTTTCGTCATCTGCGACTCTGGCAGCCATATTCATACCAGCGTCCAACAAATCACTGTCACGGCCTGAATGAAATTTAAAAAATAAATGTCCAAACATCGATGCCGGATTGCCGGAATAAGCTGACGAAAAAACCACGCTGACTGCAACCGGATTATGCATCATCTGCAAAAAATCTTTCCATCTGGCACATTCGTAATTAGGCAGTTTGATGCCCAAATTGTCTTTTAAAAACCTGTACCTTGCTGGGAATGCACAAAAAGGTCTTTGCTTTAGATCGCCAATTTGTTTATCAGAATTAATGTTTTCCAGTGTTGAAATTAATTCTGCATGGGGATCCGTTAGGCCAACTGGTGACAAAAAAAAGTCTCCACCATCACGATCACTTTTGTAACGACCCAGCCAATCTGTATTGTAGTGCAATAATCTGTGCCACTGTTTGGTTTGCGATAACTTTAAAATTCTATTTTTATTTTGATCAAAAAAAACAGCATCAACGCCAAACGCAGGAGCGGGCAATAAAGAACAAATCAGTCCTGCGATAACCCCAAGTCTTAATAGCTCAATCATTAAACTGAACTACTTTCCACCCAGATAAACTTCAGGCTGTCCTTCGCTAAACCCCACTCGCTCCGTAAAAATTCTGCGCTCTTCAAATTGTTTGCCAGCCGCTTTTTGCGTCAAGGCTTTTGCGGCTTCTTCTTTCAATTCGACGGTTTGAATAGTTGTTGGCATAACTAAATAAAACCAACAGTACCCACCTAAGAATATCGCCGTTGCCCCACACAGCACAGCGTGAGCTCCGCCAACAGGATAGGAATTTACATAAACAAATTTCTGTCTGTCGTTGTTGTCAAAAACAACAGTTGATTCGTATTTCATTCGGATTGTTGAACAGGCTGATAGTGTCAGCAAACAAAGAATCAGTAGGCTCTTTAAGGTTTTCATAAGATATCCCCCAGAAATATTTCGCCAACTATAACATCAGCCAATTGTTTTAAAAGTGATTTTTCATTTAAGGCAGGCTAAATTGATTCTATGACAAGAGTTTCCATATTATCTGCCATTGCTTGTTTTTTACTGATTGGCTGCAGCAGCTTGCTGTATTATCCAAGCCCTCATACTTTTGTGGATCCCTCACTATTACCTGTTAAACCTGACCAGCGCCGTTACCTGGTTAATGATGTGAATTCTCAGTCTTATGATATTGTGGCTTGGCATTTTCGCAGTCCGAAAGCTGATCCTGCAAAGGCCACCCTAATTCATTTTCATGGAAACGGTCAGAATCTGACGTCTCATTTTGCCAGTTTATATTGGGTATTGAACGAAGGCTTTGATTTGTTTATTTTTGATTACCCTGGGTATGGTCTCAGCACTGGGGAACCGTCGCCACGAAATACAGTTTTGGTAGGACAAAAAATCATTGAGTATTTTCGTGACGATCATCCCAACATGCCTTTGATTATTTATGGTGAAAGCTTGGGCGGTGCCGTAGCTATTAAGTCTGTTTTGCAACTGAAAGATCGAAAAAATATTAAGGCTGTAGTGGCTGATTCCACATTTTTGTCCTATCAAAAAACAGCCCGCAGGTTTTTATCCAGACATTGGTTAACCTGGCTATTTCAACCCTTAGCTTGGGTTTTGATATCTGATAAATGGGCACCCGGTGAAAGCGTCAGTCAGATTTCACCGACTCCATTGTTAGTGATCCATGGAACCGCTGACAGCATTGTGGATTATGATTTGGGCGAGGAGGTTTACAATTTAGCTTCGGAGCCCAAGAAATTAATCAAAATCCAAGATGGTATGCACATCCAGTCTTTTGCTGGCCCACAAAAAGCCGAAATCAAAAAACAGTTCTTAGATTTTATCCGTTAAAAGAGACCATTTTTTTCTGTCTACACCGCAGGATAAAAAACAGAGAAGCCATAATTCCCTTTTAGATAAATTATCTAGATTTGCAGTTTTAAAAACGAGTTCGGACGTTAAGCTGCGCGGATGATTTACATTTTTTGTTTACAAGCAATGCGAGCAGCTTGACGCCCGCTGTTTGAGTTTTTAAGAGTGCAAATCTAGATAATTTATCTAAAGGGGAATTATGGCTTTTCTGGGTTTTAGCTTTTTATCCTGCGGTGTAGACAGAAAAAAATGGTCTCTTTTAGGATTTGACGATTTGTTGGTCGATTTTTCCGAAAATGGAATTTCCGGAAGGATCATTCATGCAAATAGATACTCGGTCGCCGACTTTCATAAATGGAGTTTTCATAACACCATCTTGAATTTTTTCGATCATTCGAATTTCCACCAAACAACTGTATCCATTGGTACCGCTTTCGTTTGATACAGTCCCGCTGCCAATCAAACTTCCAGCAGCTAAGCTGCGTGTTTTAGCTGCGTGTGCTATCAAATCACCAAAATGAAAATGCATTTCCCCAGCATTGGCTCTGCCAAAGCTGCTGCCATTTAAATCCACCATCAACGGTAAGTGCAGTCGGCCGTTTTTCCAATGCTCGCCTAATTCATCAACGGTTACGGCAATCGGCGCTAAAGCTTTGTTGGGTTTGCTTTGAAAAAATCCAAAACCCATCTCAAGTTCAGCAGGTATCAATCCACGCAGTGACACATCATTGATCAATGTTACCAATGCGATTTTTTTAAGTGCTTGATCGGCCGAAATCCCGAAAGGGCAATCCTGAACAAACACCCCTACCTCGGCCTCAAAATCGGTCCCATGTGCAAAATCAATCTGAGATATCGAATCATTGGGTGACAGAAAGGCTCCGCTTTCAGCCTGATACATCAATGGAACTGTCGTTAGTGTCGGTGGGATTTCAGCATTGCGCGCTTTTCTGACCAATCTGATATGGTGTAAAAAAGCTGACCCATCCGCAAACAACCAAGTTCTGGGCATGCAAGACATAAACTGACTTTGATCAAAAGCAAAAGCCCCAGAGATTTTAGATTGATTTAAATTTTGATATATTTTCTCAAGCTCTGGTCTGACGGCATCCCAGCTTTCAACAGCTTCGCGCAGTGATGGACACACAGTCTTTGCACTGACTGAAAATTTTAAATCCTTACTGACTACGCAAAGCTCTCCATCTTTGGAAGCTGATTTTTTACTGGCTAGCTTCATTCAAAGAATACTAAGAAATTTAATCCAATCGATTTTGCCTCAGTCACACTGTTGGCTAAACTGCCAGATGTTGATTCATAAGAAAACTCACCACCCATATTAGGAGCAAACTTAAACGACAATCCTAATGTGATCGGAGTGATCGAAGAATTTGTACCTGTGCAGTTTGTTGAGGTCGTTGAAGTCTTGCAATCCTTTGATTGATTTAATCCAACGATGACTCCACCAAAAACTCCACCGTAGTCTGAAAATTTATACATCACGGTAGCAGGGATATCGATGTAGGACAATTCAACATCTGTCTTAGTGGCTATTGCTCCCGTGGTCGCTGTCAGTTCCAAAAATCTTTGCGTGTATAACAAACCTGATCGCAAATAAATTTGTTCATTCATCGGAAAAAATCCAATACCACCTAATTGAAATCCGTTTTTGCCAGAAATAGAATAAGTCGTTCCTGCCGGAGCACCATCAGCCGAAGCACTGGTGTTTCTAAATCCCGCTGATAACGCAAATTCTTGCGCTTGAACTTGGTTCACAAATAATACTGCGCTTAAAACCGCTAATAGTTTCAATTTCATAATTGCCTCCTTTAGGCATGACTTGTATTCACAATGATGTAGCTTAATGGTTTATTTAAGGATTCAGTATGTCTGACTTTGTGCTTTATAATTATTTTCGATCATCGACATCATACCGAGTCAGGATTGCCCTAAACTTTAAAGCTATTCAGTACAAATATGAACCCGTTCACCTGGTTAATAATGGCGGCGAACAACATAGCCCGCAGTACCGTAAATTGAATCCCTCAGGCGAGGTTCCCACATTGGTTCATAAAGGTCACAGTATTGGGCAGACCATGGCTATTTTTGATTATCTGGAATCAGTAAAGCCCAGTCCTTCTCTGTTTCCAAAGGATGCCTTAGCTAGGGCAAAGGTCATTCAGATTTGCGAGGCCGTAAACTGCGGCTTGCATCCAATGTCCAATCTGAAGGTCACTCAATTTCTGACTGGGCAATTTAATTTAAGTGATGGCCAGAAAGACCAATGGATTCAACATTGGATGAAGGTGGGCTTAACTGCTTTGGATTCGATTGTCGCTTCGACCAAGGGAAAATTTGCTTTTGGGGATCAAGTTTCAGCTGCAGATATGTTTATCATTCCTCATTTATTTTCGGCCAGAAGATTTAACGTTAACATCGATTCCTATCAAAATTTATTGTCCATTGAAAAAAGCTGCATCGATTTAGATTTTTTCGACAAAGCCCATCCTCTGAAACAACCCGACACTCCTAAAAGCTAAAAAAACAACCATCGATCGATTGCGGGAATAAACAAAAAAACCAGCACACTGACGTTGATCCACATAAAAAAAGCCAGCCAACGTTTTTCACCATTACTTTTCAGAAATCTAAAAAATTCGATAAAAATTTGCACGACCACAGGAAACACAGCGATTAAATAAAACCACCTAACAGTTACAAACATCGGGGCCATAAGAGCCACCCCACAATACGAAAACGTATAAAGCCCCATTTGATAAATCGTTCTCTGAACACCAATCGCATTAGGCAGGGTCGGAACACCCGCTTTCTGATAATCGTCCTTGAATTTTAAAGCCAAGGCCCAAAAGTGGGGCATCTGCCATAAAAATAAAATCGTAAACAAAAAAATTGAATCAGGACTAAAAATTTCTTGGGTATTTGCTGCGTATCCCATTGTGACTGGCAATGCGCCTGGAATGGCTCCGGGCACAGCCGCAAAAACCCAACGAGTTTTCCACCACAAAGTGTAAAATCCATTGTACAAAATAATTGTCATCCAACCCAGGGCGCAGGAAAGCTCAGAAGCCTTGTACAAAAAATCAGAACCCACAATAATCATAGCAACGGCCAAAATTCCTGCAGCTGCAGGTTTTATGATACCTTTTGCTACCGGTCGGTTTTGTGTGCGATTCATCTTTTGGTCCATTTTATATTCTTGCACCTGATTCAGGGCCAAGCTTCCGGAACTTAGAAAATAAGTCCCGACCAACAAATTGATAAAATGCTGAATATGAAATCCACTTTCTGGCTGCAGACTGGCCAGATAACCCGCTATGGCTGATAGCAGAACAAAAATGACTATTCCGATTTTGGTAAGATAGAAAAAGTTTTTTACCACTTTATAACGTGCTGTTTTGGGCGACTCGCGTCCAAATATCAAGGGCACTAAAAAATATCAAGACTGCTAAGAAGAAAAACCCCAAACCAAAAATGATTCTGTTTCCCTTGGTATCATATTTTAGTCCCATAAAATACATCATCACCAACATGGCTTTAACAAAGGCAATTGCAAACGCCACTAAGCCAGCAAAAACACCTAAATGCATTCTGGAAGTCGCAACTGTCAAAACCGTCAGTGCTACCAGAGCAAAGCACACATTTAGTAAAACTTTAAATGGGACAATAACATGTCCGCCTTCATACTGTTCCGTCTGAGAAGTAGCATTTGCCATTTTAAACTCCTATCCAACCAAATATAGTAATGGAAACAAAAAGATCCAAACCAAGTCCACTATGTGCCAAAAAATTCCAACGCCTTCCACAGGTGTGTAAAAGTGTTCGTCAAAATCTCCCCTTATGTTCCTGAACAAAATCCAGCCAATCAATCCCATACCAATCAAAACATGCAATCCATGCAGACCAGTCATGCAAAAATAAAATCCAAAATACATGCTGAGGTTTTGTGACACAGCCTCTTTGTAATGAAAGAAATTTCCAGGCAGCAATCCATCATGAATTTTGTGAGTGTATTCAAAATACTTAACAACCATAAATATGGCGCCACAGACAATTGTGGCTAATAAAGCTTTAGTAGCGGCTTGCCTTCTGTTGGTTTGGATATAATGAATCCCCGCGGCCATTGTCCATGAACTGGCAATCAGCACGATAGTATTAAATGTACCCATCTTCCAATCCAAGTGGGTTGAACCTTCTCGGAAAGTTTCGGGATACAATGCATGCATTATAAAATACCCAACGAATAACCCACCAAACATCAAAATTTCTGTCACCATAAAAAGCCAAATGCCTTCTTTGGATGTTACAAACTCATGAAGTTCGCTTCGAAAATGATGTGCGTGATGATGCTTACCTGTACTCATATGGCCCCGCTGTGATGACTGGTTCTTTGTCAAAGTTATGATGAGGTGGAGGCGATGCTATCGTCCACTCAAGTGTTTTAGCTCCCCAAGGATTTGCTGGAGCTTTTTCGCCTTTCAACATTCCCATAATAAAAACATAAAGAGACAACAAAAATCCCACACCGATCAGCCAAGATCCCACAGTAGAAATTTTATTCAAAGATTCATAGGCCGGCAGATAATCAAAATACCTTCTGGGCATACCCATTGAACCTAAAATAAATTGAGGGAAAAATGTTACGTTAAATCCAACAAAGATCAGAACAAATGTTAACTGAGCCAAGCCTTCGTTGTACATTTTTCCGAACATTTTTGGAAACCAGTAATAAAAACCACCCATCAATGCCATTAAGGTTCCACCCACCATTACATAGTGAAAATGTGCTACGACAAAATAAGTATCATGGAAATGAACATCTAAGCTGACGACAGCCAACATGATTCCAGTCACACCACCAATTGCGAACAAAAATAAAAATCCCAGGGCATAAAGCAAAGGTGATTTGAACTGAATGGATCCTTTGTAAAGTGTAGCCAGCCAATTAAACATCTTAATGGCGGTTGGCACACCGACCAGCATAGTGATAAACGAAAACACAACACCAGCAATTTCTGATTGGCCCGATACAAACATGTGATGGCCCCATACGAAAAAGCTTACAGCTGCAATGCCGATAGAACTATACGCAATCGCTGTGTATCCGAAAATAACTTTTCTGGAAAACGCGGCTATCAGTTCAGAGATAATTCCCATCGCTGGTAAAATCATAATATAAACTGCTGGATGAGAATAAAACCAGAAAAAGTGCTGAAACAAAACGGGATCTCCGCCTTTTGCTGGATCAAAAATTCCAATTCCCAGTATTCTTTCCGCAGCGATTAGCAAAAGCGTGATTGCCAACACTGGTGTAGCCAAAACTTGCAGAATCGAAGTTGAATAAATGGCCCAAACAAACAACGGAATTCGCCCCATTGTCATGCCTGGTGCTCGCAATTTGTGAGTCGTCGCAATCATATTAAGACCTGTTAATATAGATGACATACCCATGACAAAAGCCGCACAGACCATCATGACAACTGATGTACCAGTTTTGATTGAGTAAGGAGTGTAAAAGGTCCAACCAGTATCGATTTTATTTAAGAACATTGTCGATACAGCCATCGCTGCACCCGCCATAAACACGTACCAGCTCAGCAGATTCAGCCTGGGAAAAGCCACATCAGCAGCCCCAATATGTAAGGGTAAAAAGAAGTTTCCCAGAATTGCTGGGATTCCTGGAATGATCACCATAAAGACCATCATAGCCCCGTGATAGGTCATGGCTTGATTGTAAGTGTCCCCGGTGAAGATTTGCCCGCCGGGTGCAAACAATTCCAGTCTGATCAGTAGGGCAAAAATTCCACCGACCAAAAAGAAAAACATAACGAAAATCAGATACATTATTCCGATGCGCTTGTGATCCAAGGTCGTAAGCCATGACCACAGCCCAGAAGATTCATTCAGATAGTTTTTTCCAGTTGCTGAGTGCGCTGCCATAGATACTCCTATTTAACACCTTTAATAAATTCGATGATTGCCGCAATTTTTTCTTCAGACAATTGCCCCTGAAATGAAGGCATCAATCCCTGGCCAAAACCTTTTACAGTTTTTGCAGAAGGCACCAGAATAGATTCTTTAATGTACTCTTCGTTAGCTGTGATTTTTTGTCCATCAGACATCTCAGAAGCTTTTCCCCACAAACCTTTAAATGACGGACCGACTTTCACTGTGCCGTCTATAGAGTGGCATGCGGCACAGCCATAATCGTTATAATATTTTGTTCCTTTTTGTTCCATCGTTAGGCTGCTTTCATCAACTTGAATCCAGTTTTCAAACTCTTCTTTTGATACGACTCTCATTTTTGCCAGCATGTTTGAATGGGCAGCCCCACAAAATTCTGTACAAAAAACATGGTAATCACCTGTCTTGGTGGCGTTAAACCACTGCGCCGTGTATCGGCCAGGGATCACGTCTTGTTTGATCCTCATCGAAGGGATGTAAAAACTGTGCAAAACGTCTTTTGATGTCATGATTAATTTAACTGGAGTGTTAACAGGCACTACAAAATCATTGGTTGAGCTTTTACCGCTCTTATATCCAAATTTCCAAGCCCATTGCTCTCCAAACACATGAACTTCTAATGCATCATTAGGCATGGATCTCATGTCGTGATAAAGAACCCAGCCCCACGCAAATACAACCATAAAAATCACTAGTGGAATAAAACTCCACAGGAATTCCAAAAATGTGTTGTGACTGATGTATGCTGTTTTATCGTTGTCGGATTTCCTTTTGTATTTAACCGCGAAATAAATCATCCCGCCGATTAAAATAATACATGAAATCACACTGGCTATAACGATGAAACCATAGAGCTGGTCATACCTTGATGCAATCTCTGTCCCCTGCGGGGGCATAAAAGTACTGCCAGCGAAAGCTTTGTTGATTATGAACATGTTGTCATTCCTCGCATTCCTATTAAATTGCTTTTCGGCTTCTGATCCAACCTGGAATCAGCCAAACAGCAAGCAACAACACCATCATTGCACCACCAACTTGTACGATTCTGAAAACGTACAGGCTGTATTTGCTTTGATGGGGGTCATACCTAAAACAATACCAAATCACTTTATCTACAAAACTTCCGACCTTGCCCTGACCGGCTTCCAAAATTGCTAATTTAAATTGCGCAGGTTCAAACTGAACACCATGCATGTATCTGGTAATCTTAAAATCTTTAGAAATCAAAATTCCAGCCGAGGCATGAGCCCATTCTTTAGATTCATCATTCCATTTAAATTTAAACCCCGTAGAATCAGACAAGCTCTTAATTGTTCCCGCAGTCGCCGTTAAAAAATGAATACCATCTGATTTCATCCCGTATTCTTTGAGATAATTTTCTTTTTTTACAGATGCTAAGGCAGCATTCTCTTTTTCGTCAAAACTGACAGCTATCAAATTATAATCTGTCCCCAATTTCATCTGTACGTTTTTAAGAACATCAAAAATGCCATTTAAATGCAGGTTGCACAGCCTGGGACAAGAATAATAAATCAAACTCAGCACAAAGGGTTTTCCACCGGCAACTTGAGCGAGAGTCACTGATTCACCAGCTTCATTTGTTAATTGCAATCCTGAATCAACTTTTGATCCCAAATTTTCTGTGATGCCTATTCCGATAAATTCCTTAGGCTTTTCTTCACCTGACAGGGGCTGAGGCTTTCCATCGTAAGCGTTCACTGAGCTGAAGCTCAGAACCGTGAACATTAAAAATACCTTAGCCGCCAAACGAATCATCAAATTTCCTATTTTTGCTTTTTGGCGAATTCCGCTACTTTTGCAGGATCTTCGTCAACCTTAGCCTTGGTGATTGAGTTAATAAATTGCACCATTGCCCATCGATCAACCAATGGTAAATGTTTGAACGCAACCATGGATCCGCCCGGAATCCCATCGTTAAGCACTGTCATCAAACCAATGCTTCCACCGCCCAGTTTCCACGGACCTTCAACTAAATTTCTTGGCTTAGGATTCAGCGCTCCACCTGCAGGACCATCCCCTTTACCCTCATTGCCGTGGCACATAGCACAGTTCTGCGCGTAAACTTTCTTACCGTGTGTGATCATATCTGGGTTGGCAACCCAGGGTTCTGTTACTTTTGATACATCGACTTCAGCTAGAGTTTGAGTGACTGCGACTTCGGGGATTTTAATGTTTTCTTGCAAATCCACACCGGGGTGAATGAATGAAATATAACCGAAAAAACAAAATACAAAAGCCATCGAAAACAAAAACGCAAGCATTCCACTGTGTGAATATGGATCTTTATTGGCATTATCTGCAGATGATTTGTCAGACATAAGAGTGCGGCTCCCAACGTTGAATTACTTAGATTTCTTTTTGTGATATTAAACAGTTATCTGAAAACGACGGGGGACTCAAGTGTTCAATCAAAAAAATTTATGAATACAAAAAGCGATTCAATATTTGCATCATCAATTTTGGGTTTTCAACGTTGGTACAATGACCTTGCCCTGGTACCATTTCGAAACTTCCATTGATTAAATTTTGAGCAAGTGCACTGCTGTCTGTTTTTGGCAACAAATTATCAAATTCCCCATGTAACACTAGGGTGTCATTTTCTATTTTAACAAATTGCTGAGTAAAATCGACGCCATCTAAGGCCTTCAAAACAGCAGATCCAATTGAATTCACAGCTCTGAAGGCATCTTCAGTTGCAATCTGCCTAAAAAAATCGCTTTCCATGTCATTATTATGAATCGTGCTTCCAATCACCGCGGCAGTTAAACTTTTATCAGCCTTCATTGCTTCAAAAGCTTGATGCATAGCAGGCTCAAACTTAACACCTTTTGATCCAACGGGATCCAGCAGCACTAATTTGTTGAACAACTTTGGTTTTTTGGCCGCCATCATGGCAACAATAGTCCCGCCGGTTGAATGGCCTACCAGATTAATTTTCTGCAAATTCAAATGCTCTATCAAATAAATAAAATCATCCGCTAAACGGTCGATTGTGATTTCAGATAAATCCTTGGGATCAGCACTTTTACCACAGCCTCTGAAATCAGCTAAAATCATTTTTCCAGATTTACCTGATTTGTTTTTTTTCAAAACTTCTTCCAAAGGGTACCACCATCTAGCCGACGCCAGATTTCCATGAATAAACAATGTGTCCTGATCCAAAACATTTTCTGTGATTTCATAATTCATACGAAAACCAGTTCCATCATTGATTATCAGCTCAGCCATTATTTATCCCTTCTGTGTTTTCAATCGTCTTTGGGCAATCTAAATTCGCCATCACTGTGTTCAACCCTGCCTGTTTTGGAATCCCCCCAAAACCAAGCCCCATCCTTCAGTAAAGGATGATCATTAATTATCATTTCAACCCAAGCTGCTGAAAAATTGGGTACGTCCTCGGGGATTTTGTGTTCAGCTCCACCCACTATGATTCGCGAAGCTCTTGTTTTGGAATCCACTGATTTCCAAGCGTCTTCCATCACTTCTCGTTTTATATACTGATCATTACCTGCGATCATCAAATGCAAAGTTTTTTGTGGCAACATATTCACGGCTTTTTCATACGGCCAATGCCTTACACTTTGAACCATTCTAAAGATAGCTTCTAATTTATAAGGATAGTTTTCCAATGAAATAGGCTCAGCAGCTGGATAGGTCGAATAAATAATTTGCTTCAGATAAAAATCATACAGCTGAACATCAGTAGCTGGATTAAGCGGATTCAATACACGGTTTATTTTCACCTGTTGCTTTATCCATTCATCCTGTTCTTTGATGGGCCTTGTGAACGGCGCCATTAAAATCACCTTATTACTGAGCTTAGGAAATCGTGCCGCAAATTCGGTAGCAATGGCTCCGCCATAGGACAATCCAACCAAATTGTAGGGCTCAGGAATCTCTAAATGCTCCAGAATGTCTTTTAAATCCTGAGCTTGTCTTTCATAGGGAATCATCTTCCAAATAGGAATATTTTTAAGCAGTGTTTTGCCCATTCCAAACATGTCGTAGCGAACGACACCGATGCCCTTTGCAGTTAATTGTTTAGCGAATAGCTCCCATTGTTTGGTTGAATAAGTTAAACCATTCACTAATACAACTGTGGGCTTCCCGTTGACGGGTGCCGTGTAATCCACCCAAAACTGTCTGCCATTTGAAATTTTCAGATAACCTTTTGATCTGAGTCCCTGTTCAGACGACAGAGCGCCTTTTTTATTAAATACTGATTCGCATTTTACACTGTCAGCATAGGATGCTTGAGCCAGTAAAATTCCCCCCGCTAAAATAATCCCCCCAAAAAATTTCATAACACAATTCCGCCATCAACACTCAAGACCGTCCCATTTATGTAGCTGGCTTCCTCGGTGCAAAGAAACAAAACTGAATTTGCAATATCATCAGGTTTTCCCATTCTGGAAACCGGAATTTTAGCGACCATTTGATCCAAAACTTCTTTGGGCATGGCTTGAGTCATTGCAGTCAAAATAAATCCAGGAGCAACCGCATTGATTGTAAAACCCTTTCGCCCTAATTCCTTCCCCCATGTTTTTGTCATTCCAATAACTCCTGATTTAGCTGCGGCATAATTGAGCTGGCCAAAGTTTCCATACAACCCAACAACGCTGGAAATATTCACGACCCGCCTGTGTTGGCTATTAGGATTAAATTTATCAAACAATGATTTGGTGACGTTAAATAACCCTGTCAGATTTGTGTTGATCACAGCATCCCAGTCCTCGGCACCCATTTTTACAAAGGATTTATCCCTGGTGATACCTGCATTGTTAACCAGAAAATCAATCGGGGCCCCCAGCGCAGCGACAGCCTTAGCGCAGCTATCACGGTTGGTGATATCAATTTGCTGAGTTTGCAGTTTTGTCCCAAAAGACTTCAATGAGTCCTTTGCGGCCAGTAAAGCTTTTTCAGAATAATCCCAGACAACAACCTGAGCGCCTGCTGATAAAAACTTTTGAGTGATTTCAAAACCAATCCCCTGAGCGCCGCCTGTTACGACTGCGGTCTTACCTGCAAAATCATAGCGAATGTTTGCCATTTCCCCTCCCTCAATAAAATGTTAAACGCTTTTCCATCGATTTGATTTTAGAGTCAAATTTTTATCCTTAATTCACAGCGGTATTTTAGAGCACTTGCACCAATAAAAGGATCTTGATTTTTAGCATTGAAGTTCATAACAGAGTGTTCTGCATGCTGAATCAGTGAACTGATTCAGCCGCTCACCGATTGTGACAAAGGGGATACACATGACTGCGATCACAAAAGCAACGATCAAAGGAACTGGATTTTACGCACCAAAAAAAATAATTACTAATCAGTTTTTTAATGACCTTTACAAAAAAGACATTGGGACTTTTTTAAAAGAACAACGAAACATTTTGGAACGCCATTGGATGGAGCCCGATCAATGCACCAGTGATTTAATTATTCCTGCAGCCGAACAAGCTATGAAAAATGCTGGGATCACTGCGAACGATTTAGATTTGATTGTGGTCGCCACCGATACACCCGACTATTTGTCGCCATCAACAGCTTCGGTCGTTCAGTATAAACTGAAAGCAAAAAACGCAGGAACATTTGATATTAATTCGGCCTGTGCAGGTTTTGTGACAGCCGTGGACTTGGCAAATAAATATGTTATTGCTGATTCAAAGTATAAAAATATTTTAGTGGTTGGCGCCTATGGAATGTCAAAATATCTGAATATGGATGATTACAAAATTGCTTCACTGTTTGCTGATGGCGCCAGCGCAGTTGTCATGCAACCATCAGCCGATGATACAGGTGTAATGGCTTCTGAATTATACACCGATGGCCAGTATCACGACTATATGGGTGTCTATGCGGGCGGGACCTTTATGCCAGTCAGCCATTCAGTGATCGAAAATAAAAAACATTTGTTGGATTTTGCAAAAAAAATCCCAATTGAAACTAACGGAACTCATTGGCCCAGGTTGACTCATTCACTGTTGGATCGGATTCATAAAACTCCCGAACAGGTGAAAATGTTTTTCATGACTCAGATCAATATTGGCAGCATCAACGAAACAATGGATAAATTAAAATTACCCAGATCCACATCACACAACATTATGGACCGTTACGGTTACACCGGATCAGCAGCTGTGGGAATGTGTCTAGCTGATGCCTGCAATCAGCATTTACTGAAAAAAGGTGATTTGATTGTGTTGTTAGGATCTGGCGGCGGGCTATCAATGGCAGCACTGACAATGACTTGGAGCTATGATTCATGATGTTTGAGCTGGATTGGCTTAAAAAATGGAGTCAATTTTCAGGCGGCAAAATCGCCCTGCATGATTTAGACACTGATGTTTCGCTGACTTACACTGAATTTTATCAACAAGTTTTAAAATGGTCCCATCTGCTGCGACACAAATATTCTGTAAATGCTGGGGACAGAGTTGCACTGTTAGCCACCAACAGAACAGAGACTTTGATTTTGTTTTTTGCACTTCAAAGACTGTCAGCGATTTTGGTACCGATCAATTACAGACTGACGCCCACAGAAATAAATTTTATTTTGCAGGATTGCCAACCAAAGCTTTTGATTTTTGAAACTGAGTTTTCAGTTGTTGCTCAATCTGCTGTTGAAAATACTGATGACATCACTTTAATTGATTATTTAGATCTGACTCTGCAAGCCCAGACTCACGCTGATCAGTTTACAGATTTTTTATCCACGGCAGATTCAGCCGTTATGATTATTTACACTTCAGGGACCACTGGTTTTCCCAAGGGCGCAGTGCTGACTCAGCAAATGCTTTTTTGGAATTCAATTAATACGACGATGCGATTGAATATCACTGATCAGGATAAAACTATAACATTTGCTCCGTTTTTTCACACTGGTGGGTGGAATGTTTTAACGACCCCGCTGTTACATCGTGGCGCCACTGTTTGTTTGATTAAAAAATTTGAAGCGGACAGAATTTTAACGGAATCGGCAAAACTGAGATGCACGATCTTGTTTGGTGTCCCTACCATGATGGATATGATGGCTCGCAGTTCACAATTTAAAACGGTGGATTTAAAATCAGTCAGATATGCTATTGTTGGTGGGGAACCAATGCCCGTTGAATTGATTAAAAAGTGGCATCAAAAAAATATCCCCATCAGACAGGGATATGGACTGACTGAATTTGGTCCCAATGTATTTTCGCTGAATGAGCAAGACGCCGAAAGAAAAATTGGCAGCATTGGATTTGCCAATTTTTATTGCCAGGCCCGAGTCATTGACGATTCTGGAAAAATATTGGGCCCCAATCAGATTGGCGAATTACAATTAAAAGGCCCTATGTGCATGCAGGGTTATTGGAATAATTCTGCAGCAACCACAGAAACAATTGTTGATGGTTGGTTAAAAACTGGTGATTTGGTCAAGCATGATGAAGAAGGTTTTTATTTTGTAATTGGCCGCAAAAAAGAAATGATAAAAAGTGGTGGTGAAAACATCTATCCAGCTGAAATAGAGCGGATTTTGCGTCAATTTCCCCAGGTCCGAGAAGCCGCCGTTGTAGGTCGAAAAGATGAAAAATGGGGAGAGGTTGGACGCGCATTTATAGCAACTGAAAACAATCAGGACTTCTGTTTAGAAGATCTACAGCAATTTTGTGTCAAACATCTAGCTAAATATAAGGTCCCAAAAGAGTTTATTTTGATTTCAGAGCTACCCAAATCTGATAGCGGCAAAATCCTCAAAAGAAAGCTTTCTGAGCAAAATTTAATCTAAGGTCTGCTAGCTTATTATGGGGTGTTGAAATAGAATAATAGATACATCCCTTGAGAGGAAAAAATGAGATTTTTAACTGCTTTTTCACTGAGTGTTTTGTTGTTTGGATTGACCGCTTGCCAGACCAATCAGGTCAAAGAATTTTCAAAAGTTTCAGCCGGAATGGACAAGGGACAAGTTTTGGACATTTTGGGAAGCCCTCAAAATTCTGAACGATGGAAGGGCAAAGACCGTTGGCTTTACGTGATGTTCGATAACAGTCAAAGAGTCGTCAAAGAAGTTCAGTTTGAAGATGGCAAGGTCGTTTATTTTGGTGACGAATACCGCAACAACGAAAATGCCAAAATCGAGGAATTGAATAATTCGATCAAGAACAACTCAAAGGCTACCAACAAAGACCGTCAATCGAGCTTTGAGCCCATTCAGTAGATTCCTTTTGGAATCTACTGAATAAGCTCGCAGGGGTGTTCCTTGGTTTTGGAACACTTTGTTCCAAAATATCTTTACATGTGGATAGGGTTCCCGTAATTCTGAAAGCAAGAAAAAGGGGGCTTTATGAAAACCATCATCAGTATTTTGATCGGACTAACAGGACTCAGCTCACAGGCATTTGAAGGACTAAAGGACATTAGGCAAATTTTAAATACTCGCGAAGCCGTGCATGCCGGCACAGGCTGCAGCAGTGACCGTCAGTTGCGTTTGCAAATGTCAGCAGACGGAACCCTGGTGATCACACCAAACATGAAAGCTCTCAGCAGAAAGGGTGGCACTGCCATTGATCGCGAAAGCTGCATGGTCAGAATTCAGTACGCTTTACCCCGAGGCTATGCATTGGCCACTGATTTGGTTGCAGCCCGAGGTGTTGCACGAATCGGTTCAGGATCAGGTCAAGTGTTTACAGTTGTTTCAGCAGTTAATGGTGGTCAGAGCGAACTGAATCGAGGATTCGAATCTGGCTCAAAAAACTATTCAGTCGGAAACAGAAATGCCACAGTGTTGGTTGGTTGTGACGACCAATTGCAAACCGGGATCTTGGCAATAAATTCTGCTATAGTCGCAAAGGGCAACGCCAGTATGACTTTGCAATCAGTCAAAACACAATTAAAACTGGTTCGATGCCTGAGATAGATTTTCAATATCTATTACAAAAGAAAATGCAGGAGAACTTGCTTGAAATTCAAAGCAAGAATCCTGCATTTTCATTACGAGCTTTTGCAAAAAAATTGTCTTTAAGCCCATCTGCAGTCAGCGAGATCCTAAAAGGCAAAAGAAAAGTTTCTTTAAAATTAGCAAAAAAAATTCTGATGCAACTGAACCTTTCGACCAACGAACGCAAAAGATTGCTGTCAGTGTTTCCTGGTGATTTGAGTTCCAATGACCAGACCAAAGGCCTGGATCAAAATTCATTGGAATCAGAAAAAAAGATTCTTGATTGGGATCAGTTTGAAGCTATTGGTAAATGGCATCATTTCGCCATCTTGTCCCTATCTGAAACCAAGGACTTCATTGCTGATGCTAAGTGGATAAGTTCCCGCCTGAAAATCAAAACTTCAGAAGCCGAGGAAGCGTTGGAGCGCATGCATCGAATCGGAATGATTGTTTGGAATAAAAAGTCAAAAAGTCTCCAGGTCTTGAGTCCGCATTTTGCATCTTCAGATGATGTGGCCAGTTTGGCCATTCGCAAGTCTCATCTGGAAGATTTGGAACTTGCGCGAGAAAAGATTAATGAGGTCGACGTCAGCTTAAGGGATTATGTGGCAATGACAATGGCAATAGACATCAATAAAATTTCCGAAGCTAAAAAGCTCACCAGAGATTTTATAAACAAAATGTCTGCACTGATAGAAACTTCACCACAAAGTGAAGTTTACAAAGTCTGCGTTCATTTGTTTCCACTCAGCGACGTGGACAACGACAACAGTGTGGATAAACAGGAGGAAAACTCATGAGAAAACTACTGACAATACTGTTTTTTTGCGTGCCCGCATTTTCAGGACACATGGTCGGCAACGGCGGTGATTTTCTAAGGGCAACATTTATATCGCAGGGAAACTCTGTGATCGAGGTGCTTGAAAATACAGAAGCCGGCAGAAAGCTGGTTTCAGAGAAAAGTTTAGATATTGAAGCATTAAAGTCTTCATTAACTATTGATAAAATAAAAGTAACCACGGACACACTGATAGATAATTCTGGCAGCGTTGTGGATGCGATCGGTGTAAAGGACAGTGTTTTGCTGAATGGCGAACTGTGGCTGGAACATTTTGAAATGAATCGTGACATTTATTATCTGGTATTTCACGAAATGCTCAGAAGTGTCGGCGTCAATGACGACAACTATGTGATTTCAAAAGCCCTATCGCCCTTCCCTAAAGGTTTTGCCATCGACAGTCGGATTTTGGCAGATACAGAATTACTGGCTGATGAACGACTGGACGGCATTGTTGATTTTAGCAAAATCATGATTGCAGGCAAAGGGTGCCCATCAAATCTGGAAGGCACTCGTATCGAGATCGATCCTGTAAATAACAGTCTGGATTTAACATTCAGAAACTTTCGGGTACAAAGCGGCGAATTAAAATACAAATCCTGTAATTTTATGATTCCAATTCAAATCCCTAAATCACACAGACTGGTAATTTCTCAGGTCGACATTGGTGCGAAAGTTCATTTAGCTCCCGATTCATCGGCATCGATTCAAAGCGAAGTTTTTCTGCCAGGCAGCAGTGGCAAAGTCAGTCGCAAGAATTTTAAAACTGCAGGTTCAAGCTTGATCGGCAGAACATTGATCCGTCGAACCGATTTGATGACTACTGAATGCGGCGAAAATTCATTATTGAGACTGCGCACCAATGCGTTGGTAAACAGTAATGACAGTTCTTTTGTGAATATTCGAAAAGCTAAGATTTATTTTAATCTGGAATCTTGCCAGTAAAATTATTTACTCATAATCAAAGCAGGCTGCTCATCAATGGGCAGTTTGCTGGGATCAACTTCTACTTTTTCTTCTTTGTTTGTAGCATCGGCTTTGCCATGAGCCTTTTCAGCTTCAGACTTTGAATCTATATTTGTCACTAGAGATTTCTTTTTTGATTTATCTTTTACAGCCGTAGCATTGGCACCAAACTGAGATCTGGCTTTATTCAATGATCTGGCCAATTTTGTATCAATACCGATTGCTTGTTCAATATTGTCGACACTTTGAACTTCTTTTTTCTTGTAGCTTCTTTCCATTTTCATACCTCTTTCAGGAAATCGGTATTTCAACAGATTCAGGTTTTTGTTGTAATCAGCAACTAACTCTTCAAGCTCTTTATGTTCTTTAACGATTTGTTCAACCGTTGGCTTGGTCAAAGGTGAGCCTTCTTTTAATCCCTTTTTTGTTTCAATTAATTTTTCCAGAGACTCTTCTTTGGCTTTAATTTTCGCAACCAATTCACCAATTCTGGCCTCAGTTTGAAACCAAGGTGGTAAACCCTTGTCCCCACCTTTACCGCCAGCACTGGTTTGAGCTTTTTTAGCCTCCCCACTGTCAGCTGGTGGTGCATCTTCTTTTGCTACAGAAAAATGCATTGGCACCAGAACAAAAAATAAAATCAATCTAAGCATCATATAAAAACTGCTCCCACTCTAATTTTACCGGAGCAGACTTCAGTTTGTTAACTAAAACTACAGCCTGGGCTGGGTTCAATTTATCAATAATCAAAACACCCTGGCTGATTCGCTTTTGGCATTCAACAAAATCCAGATTTAATTTTGGATCGATCAATACCTGCATTAAATGATTCAGGTTATCGTCCATATCCAGTCCTGACACCCTAACCGAATAGGTCAGTGGCCCTCCGGAATTTTCTTCATTGGCAAACCGGGTTAGCTCTTCACCTAGACTTAAATCCAATGGGTTTCTTTCAATTTTGGGTTGTGATTTTTTAGGTTTGGTAACTGCGGTATCGACTGGTGATTCGGGAGCTTTCGCAAAATCAATTAAAGGAAACATCGGCTTTTCTTCTGTGGTGATCGCAATGGCTGGATTGCTGGGCGGATCGATCAAATGTTCCTGCAATGAGGAATTTTCATTAATTTCAGCTTGGATAATTCTGGAAACTTCTTCTGAATATTCATTGTTGCTGACGTTTTGCTCAGGCGTTTTTTTAATACTTATTTCAGTCTGAGTGAAGGTCGCCGTAACAGACGGTTCTGGCAAATCGGAAGTTTCGATTGAATCTAATACCGGTTGTTGGAACGTATCATTTAAAACTTGCTCCAGAGGCCGGGATGTTGCTGATTGTGGTTCTGATAATTGGATGTTGCCATCCATATCGATGTATAAGGCCGCAGCACAGCTGGGACAAATAACCATTCCAAAATCACTGGTAATTGCCGCCTGACACTTGGGGCAGTTCACTGCTTAACGCTTTCCTTTTTCAAGCCTTCGCCTTTCAGCACGATTCATTTGACGATCGGCCTGTGGCTGCGGTCGCATTCTGTTGGCCATGGCATTTTGTGATCCACCATTGGTCGGTGCCTGTGCCTGAACTGGAGCTTGCAAGTTCTTGAAGGCACTGCCACCGTCATCTTCTTCTGCTCCATGAAATTCCAATTCATCCAGATCAGGTCCTTGTAACATGTTTCTCATTTGATCAGCCTGATCCTGACTGACGATTTGTATTTTTAGCAATTTTTCGATGGCATCGCCTTTAATCATTTGCATCAGATTTTCAAAAGCTCTAAACGCCTCTTTTTTATATTCTACGATAGGATCTTTTTGAGCATACCCTCTTAAATTAATTCCCTCTTTGACCTTATCGATGACGTTAAGATGTTCTTTCCATCTTTGGTCAATGGACTGTAATAAAACCATTTTTTCAATCTGTCCCAACAATGAACCCAAAGTGTTTTTTTGGCGTTCAAAAACATCTTTGACAGCTGCTGAAACCAAATTAGTTACTTTTTCCTCATCAACTGTAGGTAAGGATGTAAAATCAATTTTAAGACCAAATTGTTGTGAAAGCGCTGTATTTAAACCTTCTAAATTCCAAGTTTCTTTCTTGGATCCCTGAGGCACAAAGCTATCTAACAACACTGAGGTCACATCGCTTAACATATCCAAAATTGTTCGATCCAAATCTTTATTGTTCAGAATGTTTTTTCTCATCCCATAAACAATAGTTCTTTGCTGATTCATGACATTATCAAAATCCAGCAAATGTTTTCGGATATCGAAATTGTGTCCTTCAACTTTTTTCTGAGCATTTTCAATCGACCTTGTGACCATTCTGGCGGTGATTGGTTCATCCTCGGGAACATTTAATCGATCCATGATTTTCTGAATCATTTCACCATTAAAAATCCGCATTAGATTGTCTTCCAATGACAGGTAAAATTTTGATTCACCTGGATCACCCTGACGGCCCGAACGTCCTCTTAACTGGTTGTCGATCCTGCGGGACTCGTGCCGTTCAGTACCTATAATGCAAAGACCACCGGCACTGACTACTTGGGGTCTTTCGCTTTCACATTGCGCTTTGAATTTTTGTAAAGCTTCTTCAAATTCAGGTCCTTCTTCGGCCTTGGTGGATTTTTTGGCCATAATTTCAGGATTACCACCTAAAACGATATCCGTTCCACGGCCTGCCATGTTTGTAGCAATAGTGATGGCGCCTTTTCTACCAGCTTGTGCAATGATTTCTGCTTCACGCTCGTGATGTTTTGCATTTAAAACGTCATGTCTAACCCCCGCACTTTTCAGTGCAGAACTCAACAGCTCAGATTTTTCAATGCTGGCTGTACCAATTAAAATCGGTTGGCCTTTTTCATGCTTTTCTTTCACGTCATTGATGATGGCATTAAATTTAGCTCTTTCTGATTTATAAACGACGTCTTCCTGATCTAACCTGGAAATCGGTTTATTAGTGGGAATCACTGTGACCTCAAGATTATAAATTTTCTTAAGCTCGACCGCTTCTGTGTCAGCAGTTCCTGTCATCCCACACATTTTATTGTACATTCTAAAATAATTTTGAAAGGTGATCGTTGCCAGTGTTTGATTTTCGTTTTTAACTTCTACGTTTTCTTTAGCCT
>JBIKLL010000121.1:0-3787 GCA_044359815.1 Pseudobdellovibrionaceae bacterium | reverse complement strand
ACACTATGGTTGGCGGTGACAGTGGTGTGGGACAGCTGACCGGCGATGCCATCGATGAAGTAAACAAAAATTTAGAACAATCCTTGTCAAAAATCAGAAACAGTTCACACCCCGCCTGTCGCAGACTGATGCAGGTATCCAGACATCTGGGAAAACACGATCCTGTGGGTACTGATTTGAATGTCAATCTGAAGGCCATCAGGTTTTCCAGAAACAGCAAGGGTGTGTACTATCCCATCGAAAAAGACGACAAGGGTTATCCCAAACCCAGAACCGAAGACAGCGCCAAAGATAATGTGACACTGTCAGGTAGGGCCAAAATTGGAAATCGCTGCGAATTGATTTCACCCCCTGATGGTTTAGTTAAAAACATTTTATACACAGCCATTCACGCAGAAAACATCGCAAACGATGTCAAAAGGCACATTAAAGCCAAAGGGGCTTTACCAATTATTTACGAATTATTTGGTGGCAATGATCCCAGCTACACACAAAGATTTTCAAATCTGAACAAGCGCAAGAAAAAAATCAAAGGAAAATACGACAGGATGTTGGCCGAAATGCTGGATGAATACAATCAGTCATCGGCAGAACAATTGGCTTTGGTTAAAAAAGATCTGGAAAGACAAAAATCAGCAGAGTTAAGAGACATCAACAAAGCCATCGAAGATCTGTCTGTCGAAATCGAAAAGCCAATTGATGCCCTGGGGATTTTCAAATTAAAAGATCTGTACAAAATCATGGCTGTGCAGGCTTACAATGCTGGGGCCGCAGGAGCATCATCAGACCTGGTGACCTTTTTACAAGCCCGCTACGATGCCTTTAAACGAGATGGTTCGGTTGGCCGATTAACATTGGATGATTTTAATTTTTGGACAGTGTCTAGCCAGTTTCGTGATTACCAATGTCCCTATGTTTCAAATTTCGATGATAAACGTGATCCTTGCCTGAAAGTTTTTGATGCTACTAAAAATGGATTCCCTCAGTTTCTGCGAGCCTGCCAAAAAGGCGGAGGCCGCGGTTATGCTGCAGTGGTTGCCCACAGAGTTAAAAAAATTAACAGAGTTCTGAAAGAAGGCACTTGTTCACCGAAATCATTTTTAACCCTTTGTGGGGAAAACAGAGACGTCACCTGTGATGAAAAAGGAAATTGCTCATGCAAAGAATAAATCTTTTAAATTTAGTGTTGGGTCTTTTAACAGTGGTTGTTTTTACGGCTTGTGATCCTGGAACCTCTAACAAAGGCGACCCGTCTGCAAAAGCTTATGAAAACACTTTAGATCAAATGCGGGCTGAGCCTGCGACTGAAAAAAAGCTTTTGATCCTGTCAAAAACCAGCGAACGCTTGGAAAACGACAGTGATTTTAAAAGCTGTGGTCAGCTGCTGGTCGGAGAATGTGCTAATTTTAATCGGATGCAAGCCGTGATGGACGAAATCCCTTCAGCGATTGAATTTAAAAAATCTGATTGTGAAACCTATCGCAAAAATTTGCGTCAACAGTTTAACCCCACCGGCAAAGACGATCCCGAGGAACTAACCATGGGATTTCTGATGCTGGATGAACTGTGCTCGTAGATTAGTAAAAAATATTAAACTGAACCGCAGACAAGTGGGCCATTTCTTAAAAATAGTTTCAACAAAGCCTGGACAATTTTGATATTAGAAACCGACTGCGACTCGCAGACCTGCTGAAAATCCATAACGGGTGCTGGCTCTGGGGTATTTGGTTTCGGTTTGTGAAACTTCAAAACCGATCAAAGACCCAGCTCCAGTTCTGCCTTCAATACCTAAATTGATTTTGTTGTGCTCGCCATCGTCATCATAGTTTGTGATGGTCGTTAAATTTTGAATCTTTGTGGTGCTTTTGACTTTTTCACCCACATAGCTCAGATAATACAAAAGATTTCTTTTTTCGTCTTTGAATCCCGCCGAACCGGCCACCCAGGTTTGAGTGTTTTTATTTTCAACTATAATGGAACCCTCAGTCGTTGTCTGTGACATACCAATACTGCTGACAGCTAAAGCGGCTTTGATGGGATTACCCTCAGGTGGAGTCCCAAATTTTAGTCCCAGTCCGTGATTGTAAAACAAATCTAGATACTCAAATAAACCCATATCCAGTTCAACGTAGGTGCTGGACAGTTTAATCGATGTCGCAGATTCAGACCTGATGTGCGGGGTTAAAATATCAACGGCGGCAGTAGTATTTGAATTGGATAAAACAACCTCTGTTGTTCCCCTGGATGAAAACCCCAGATTGCCGGCAAACAATTTACCCCGAGTAACGGGCGTGATAAAAGATTGATCCGTCAGGTAAACCTTGGTTGCGCACGCTGAAAGATTGATCGCCAAAAAAATAATTATAAGTGTTTTCATTGATACAGATTAAAAACTGGCGGATTAAACTGCAATTTCAAAAATCTTTTTCTTACCCTTTAGTCCAGACACAATGCTAATTTTGGATTTAGGTATATCAAAATAATCTGCCAACAGTTCTTGAACTCTGACATTGGCCCGGCCTTCAATCGGCGGACAATTTGCCCTGACCGTATACGAACCATCGTCATTTTTCACCACTGATTCTTGTTTCGAATTTGGCTTAACAAGCACATTAATTTTCACGCCCAAAAACTCCGATCATTTGAAATCAATAAAGACAGAAGACCGAATTTATATTTTTAAATATTTCTATGATTTTACACCTTGTGAATACATTTGCGAGCGCGCATGGCATATCTGGTGTTGAGTCATAACGTGAAAGCACAATTTTTATTGAATCTGAATTAGTTTTCTGAAGCCAGATTTTGTATTTTCAAATATTTCTTTGTTTTATATCTTTTGAATACTTGCTAACGGCCGCAAGCTCATCTCTCGTATTGTGTCATTTATATTAATCAGGTTTACCATTAATATAAATGACACAACACCAGATATGCCATGCGCGCTCGCAAATGTATTCAAAAGACATAAAACAAAGAAATATTTGAAAATACAAAATCTGGCTTCAGAAAACTAACCCTAGACTGATTAATTGCTTTTAAGTTTATGACACAATACGAGAGATGAGCTTGCGGCCGTTAGCAAGTATCCCAAAGATATAAAGCATAGAAATATTTTTTCAAATCCAAATCCAAATCCAAAATTAAATTAACCGCAGGCTAGC
This sequence comes from Pseudobdellovibrionaceae bacterium, assembly GCA_044359815.1. GTDB lineage: Bacteria > Bdellovibrionota > Bdellovibrionia > Bdellovibrionales > Bdellovibrionaceae > JBIKLL01. The sequence continues at coordinate 623 of JBIKLL010000121.1, read as the reverse complement.
TGGCTTTATTTACGATCCGACCAGCCGGGTTTTAGGGGGCGTTCCACCGAGACTGTCAGTTCGGGCACGTAGGTATTTTCGATAAGCTGCATTTTGATTTCGGGCACTTGATTCCATTTGGGATCGAGCCATTGTTCATAGAATTTTTTCTGAATAAAAAAGGGGCTTCTGTCATGACCGTTTTTTCTGACAAAGTCATAGGGCTCTTTGGTGACAATGGCGTAGCTTCTGATCAGTTCGCCTGTGCTTTTGTCGATCCATTCCTCCCACAGTCCTGCGCTCATCAGAGGGCTGTCGGTGGTTGCGGCAAAATTGACGATATTGCCAGCCAAGGGGCCTTCGTAAACGCTTTCTGTAAAATGAGTCAATGGGACTAAGCATCTTTTAAATTTGAAAGAATTTTTCCAAGTCGGTTTTGTTTCGATGCTTTCGCTGCGAGCATTGTAGGTCGTAAATTTTAATTTCTTTTGATCAGACCAGGCGGGGATTAATGAATACTGCATCCATTCCATTTTGTGATTGCCATCTGTTTCGTTAAGAATCACCAGACCTTTTCCGTAGGGGTGAACCTTAAAGGAAATATTGTTTTCAGTAGAAATTAATTTAAATGGCAGATCCAGTTT
>JBIKLL010000072.1:0-13940 GCA_044359815.1 Pseudobdellovibrionaceae bacterium | reverse complement strand
CTTCACCCGCCAATTTGCTGGCCCCATACAAAGATGTTTGTACTGGAAAAGGACAGGATTCAGGAGTTGGAAAAACTTCTGGTTCCCCATAAACAGAACCTGTTGAGCTGAAAAGAATATTTTTACATCCTGATAATCTGCTGGATTCAATGACATTCCATGTGCCGATGGTGTTTTGATCCAGGTCTTTACGGGGGTGATCTGTACCCCTTCTGACATCAGCGTTCGCACTAAAGTGTATCACCCAGTCTGGCTTAAAATCAGAAACAGCCTTAGATAAATTGTCGAAATGAGTGATGTCCAGTTCAACCAATTTAAAATTTTTATTCTGTAATGCTGCTTCAAGAAAAAACTTTTTGCCAGTACTGAAATTATCCAAACACAAAACTGAGTGGCCCTTTGCTAAGGCTGTGTCGACAAAATGACTGCCAATAAAACCAGCCCCTCCGGTTACAACAAATTTTGCCATTAGCTTTCCCTCAACATGACTTGAGTTCCCAAATAATCAAAAGAAAAGGGAACTTCTTGCAGATTAGTTCCCCTTAATGAATCCCTCAGTTTTTTGCGGTTTTCACTGAGTAGTAATAAAAAGCCGCCGCCTCCTGCACCGATAACTTTGCCGCCAAGGGCTCCGTTTTTGCGCGCTAACTCATAGTATCCATCAATTTCGTCATTTGAGGTTTTGTTTGATCGCTTTTTTTTGTGTTCCCAATGAGTGTGCATGAGCTTTCCAAATTCTTCGATCTGACCCTTTTCAAGAGCTTTGCCAATTTGGTCACCCAGTTCTTTTACAAAGTGCAGATTGTCTATCATTTCAGGATTTTCCGATTTTGATTTTTGCTCTGACAAAACCTCTGATGAAGATCTGAAAAAACCAGTGAAATACAGTGACAATGAATCCTGCAGTTCATGAATGGTGGATTGGGCCATCGCTAAAGGTTCTGCATGGACAAGGCCGTTAGGTTCGATTTTAAATCGTGTGATGCCCCCAGTAGCGGCAATATATTGATCCTGCTTTCCAACGGGGGATTGCAGTTTTTCAATTTCGATATGACAGGCATCTTCAGCCACACTCAATGCCGTGTGCGGAATTGATCCATAGGTGTATAAGGCTTTTAGTAAAGCCACAGTAAAAGTTCCGGATGATCCTAATCCAGTTCCAGCAGGGATGTCTGCGAAACTGGAAATTTCTAAATGATTTTTGATTTGGGCTTTTTTCAAGCATTCGCGGATCAGTGGGTGTTTGATCTGTTCGATGGTATTTGTTTTTTCAGTTTCAGAATAACGCAGTAAAAATTCATCCCGAAAATTTTTGTGAACAGCAATGTAAACATATTTATTGATGGCAGCACTGATAAAGCAGGACCCAAATTTTGAATAATAAGAGGGTAGGTCTGTGCCGCCTCCGCCAATCGAAATTCTTAATGGAGCTTTAGCAATCAACATGATCACATCCTTTTTGCAACGGCGCTAAAAACATAAGTTAACCAATAATATAGAGCTAATGGGAAGGAAAGCTTTTCCCGCTGTCTCATGATCTTCCAGCGATTCAATGGCCTGTTGACGCGAGAAGATCGACTGTTAGGAAGGACTCGGTAAAGTGCAAGTTCCTGCATAATTCCCTGGCAGGTGAAACCTTTTTTTAAAATCTCAAGCCACATAATAAAATCCTCTTGATGAGAATCTGCGAACTGACTTTGCCCCAAAGCCTTACGACTGATCATCACCGTCAAACAGGAAATCGAATTGTTTTTGAGTAAATCCCAATAATCTGTTTTTGCTTTGGGCATACTGACGGCTGAAATAATCCGACTTTGCTGATTGATTCGACTAAAACCTGTGACTGAAAAATCCCAATTATGGTCTTTCATCATCTGTAACTGAATTTGCAGTTTTTGAGGTTTCCATAAATCATCGCTGTCTAAAAAAGTGATCCAATTTCCCTGTGCTCGCAAAAGGGCCAGGTTTCTGGCAGCAGCAAGGCTTTTTCCCATCGAGTTTAAAATCACAATCCTGGGATCATTAAAAGACTTCGCAATTTTTAAAGAATCATCAGTGGTTCCCTGGTCAAATACGACCAAGGCTTCCCAGTTTTTGTGTGTTTGGTTAATTAATGATTGTAGGGTTTCCTTAATGGTTTCCTGTGAATTGTAAATGGGAATCACTACGCTGACCAGATCATCAGATGTCATGAGTGCTGAATCCTTTTGGCTGCAAATTCCATTAAGACAAAATCCAAAAACCAACGCACGGACCAACAAATTGCGGCCCCTGTGGCGCCAAAATAGGAAACCATAAAATAAAGAGCGCAAAGATAAATGGGAAACTGAAGCATGTGCAGTTTTGCTGCCACATCTGAGCGGCCACGCGATTGGATAAACATATAGGGAATTCCAGCCAAGCTGGCAAAAATAACCCCAACTGTAAGGATTTGAAAATTCAAAATACTCTGCTGGGTGAACGCTTCGCCCACCCAAAAATTCAATCCGAATTTACCCAATAAAAATGCCAAAATGCAAAAAGGCAGCATCGTGATTATTGTCAATTTGTAGGCTTCGCGATGGGGTCTGCTTTGGTAGGCTTCGCCAGCTTTCTGAACACTCATCTGAGGAAACGCCGCTCGTGCAATGCTCTGAGGGACTATTAAAGATCGATTAAGTATTTCAGTGGGCACAGTGTAGTAAGCAATTTTTGAAGCTTCTAAAAACAAACCCAAAAACAACCTGTCAATATACACCATGATAGGGTTAATCACGTTTGAAATGGTCATCCATCCACCATAGGTCAGCATTTTTTTGTATTCTGCCTTTGAATAGTGATCGATTTTTTTGATCTCAGGAAAAAACACCAAACACCACAATCCGTGAGCCAAGCAAATCAGAAAACGTCCCAACACCAACAGTTTCACCGTGGTTAATAAAGGCTGTTCAGTATGTAAGGCCAGCATAGGTGAAAGGTAATTGTAAGTTCCGGCAACCAGTTGCAGAGCATTGATTTCTTTAAACAGTGAATCTGATTCAAGCAGGCTTCTGAATAATGTGGTCAAAATCACAGCTGGAATTGTCAATATCATCCAGCGAGTGGACTCGAGGGCTTCGGCTCTAAACTGATCTGTGACTTGAAATTTAGAGAAAAAATCCGTGTAAGACAAACCCATCATCAACGAAGAAACAATAAACATAGCCAAAGCCACAGCCAGGAAAGCGCTCCAAAAAATTTTTGAAATATTCTGTCGGTTTTTTTCAGAAATTGCCAAAGCACTGTTGATCGTCACAAATCGGCTCAGGCCAAAGTCGAACAATGCAAAATATCCTAGCAAAATCCAAATTACTGATAAAATCCCAAAGCGTTCAATCCCGATGCCGTGGATGATTCGTGGGATTGTAAAAATACCGACGACAAACGGCATTAAGTTTCCCAGAATATTCCAACCACTATTTTGTAAGATTGCACTTTTAAACATGGTGGCCTATTTAATCAAATACGGACGAAAAGGACAATGAATCAAAAGCTCGTGCATATTTGCGTTAACTATCACAATGACAAACAAACTTCAGATTTTCTGCAGAGCCTGTTTGATTTGCCTGATGCGGATTCAGTCAGTTGGGTTTTGGTAAATAACAGCGCCAAAAAAACCGAAGAGGATAATTTTACTGAATTGGTAAAAAAATCTTCTGGCAGATTGGTTGTTCTGAATTGCCCTGAAAATCGAGGGTATTTTGGTGGCGCTGAGTGGGCCAGATCGCAATTGAAGATCAAAAAAATGACCATTGTTTCTAATACCGATTTAGAAATTTTGAACAAAGATTTTTACAGTTTGATTTTTAACGAACAAAAAATCAGAGGCTGGGGTTGCCTGGCGCCACGGATAGTTTCGTCAGTGTCTGGCAGTGATATGAATCCCTTTATGAAAGATTCTCCCAGAATTGAAAAAATCAAAATTTGGAAAAAGGCTTTTTCGAACTATTTCACGGCTGTGATTTATCAGTTATTGGCTGAAATAAAATACAGATTATTCGGTTTTTTCGGAAGAGCTTCAGGTAATCCTGCGATTCAAAGCGACATTTATGCGCCCCATGGAAGCTTGATGGTTTTTAGTGATTCCTATTTTGAGGGAGGCGGGACATTTGAGCACCCCTGTTTTTTATTTGGAGAAGAATTCACGGTGGCTGAAAATTGCAAGAAGCTGCAACTAAAAGTGGTTTACATGCCATCAATAACAGTGAAGCATTATCAACATGGGGCAATTGGAACTTGGGCAAATATTTTCTCGTATAAGCATTTTCAGTTCAGAAAAGATTCGGCTGAAAAATGCTATTCTTTGTATTTCGGAGTGTGAAAGATGGTTTTAAGAAATTTGGCAAAATGGATAAAGCGACTTTTAATACCTCCCAAGTTATATTGGGTAAAAAAATTTGCGGCCAACAAGCCACTGATGGTTTTGGATGTAGGGTGTGGCAATGCTTCATTTGAAACTACTAAACAATGGTTAAATGTAAAAGAATATCATGGTGTCGATCGTGAATTTTGGCACGGCCAACAAAATGATTATAAGGGCATAGACCAGTTTTATAAAATAGATTTAGACAAAGAGGGGCTGTCAAAAGTCCCTGATAATTTTTTTGATGTGATCATTTTTAGCCACGTGATTGAGCATCTGTGGAATGGTCACAAGATTTTAGCAGAGTTGGCCAAAAAGCTGCAAAAAGGAGGTGTTATCTATGTTGAAACACCTTCGGAGAGAACGCTAAAATACCCATCGGCAGATGGGTTTTTGAATTTCAAAGACGACCCCACGCACACTCAGCCTTATCCATATAACGAAATTGCCGAGACACTTTCACAAAATGGCGTGATCATTCACAGAAAGGGCACGCGCAGGGATGTAAAACGCATCCTTTTGCTGTCAGTGCCAGCAATTATTTATAATTTGGTTTATTCGTTGCCCATCAAAAGGCGAATTATGGCTGCTGGATTATGGGATCTGTTGGGTGTGGCCGTGTTTGTTGTGGGATCTAAAAGTTAATGAAGCTGCCAGTGGTTGGGTTTTATCTGTATATGCCCACTGATTTTGAGATTTTAATAGGCTCAATGATTGAATGTAAAAAACAGAATATTCCGATCAAAGTTTTTTTGGCGGAAGGAATTCATTTAAAGATTCCGGATTCTATAAATCGGCTGAAAGAATTGGGGATTTTTTATTTGATAGATTGGAATCCCTTTTGGCTATCCAGAATCAGGGGGCGGATGGGGATTCCATGGCCAGCATTAAAGGGAATTGATTTTTTGGTAACGGCGGTTGAAACCAATCTGGCCGCTCATAATTTAGGGCATCGAATAACAAAAAAAGCTAGAGTTTCTGGGATCAGATCCTACACTTGGCAACACGGTTTTGAAAATGTGGGAATCAACTATAAAGACAGCTTGAGCGAGAATGTAAAGTTCGCTTCCGACAAGGTGTTGATATGGGGAAAGCCAAGCAGTCTGAGTTCGTGGCTAGATCTTGCGGAGCGCCAGAAAATGATATCGGCTGGATACCCCAAAATAGGAAGCTTCCAGAGCCCACAAAAATTTGATTCTGATTGGCAAGGATTCAAAATCGGAGTTTTTGAGAATTTGCATTGGCACAGGTATGACGAAAACTATCGAGCTCAGTTCCTTAAAGGAATTGAATTGCTGCTTAGGTCCGATGTTTCGATAAAAGTGTATTTAAAACCACACTATAGCAAGCTTTTTAAAAATCGCTTTCAGGATTTGCAAAAGCATTTTCATACGCGATTTGAAATCGTGGATAATGAATTGACTCAGTGGAAAGGCATTTTCACCAGCGAATTTATAAAGGGCTTAGATTTAGTTTACACTTGCCCGTCAACTATTGCTTTGGATGCTTCTGTGATCGGAAAGCCAGTGGTGGTGATCAATACAGATTTGGATTTGAGTTTATACAAACCTTTGTGTTTAGCAACCAGTCCTCAGGATTGGGTAAGCGCTCTTAACAACTGGAAAAAAAGCTCAAAGGCTTTCCAAGATTTGGCCGCTGAATTTTGTCAGAAAACTTTGGCAGGCAGCAATGGTTCGGAAGTTTTTGTGCAACAGCTTCTGCAAGACTGGAGCGGTAAAGGTGGGTTTGGACAAAGTAATGCAAACCGTTAGCTTGAGGGACTAAATTTGACTTGCGTCATATGTTAATGCTAGCGTTGAAAGCTCGTCAAAACCAGGCAGGGGGAACTTTATGGAATCTACTGAATCTATTAATATGAATAAAAACCAATTTAAAACAGGAAAATCAGAAATGAATTCAGCGACATCTAAAAAAAGAGAAATGAAAATCGGAAAGCATGTCATCAACGATCAAAGCCCTTGTTATGTGATTGCTGAAATCGGACACAATCACAAAGGTGATGTGCAAGTTTGTAAGCAGTTGTTTGATGCAGCCAAAGAAGCTGGTGCACAAGCTGTTAAACTGCAAAAACGCAATAATAAAACTATGTACACAAAGGCAATGTATGATCAGCCATACACCAGTGAAAATGCTTATGGTCCAACCTATGGATCTCATAGGGATGCGTTGGAGTTTGGTTGGGAACAATATGTAGAACTTAAAACCTACGCTGAGAAATTGGATATGGACTTTTTTTCCACAGCTTTTGACGTAGAAAGCGCAGATTTTTTGGATAAGTTGGGAGTGCCAGCTTACAAGATGGCATCGGGTGATTTGAAATCCATTCCTTTGCTGAGACACGTGGCTAAAAAAGGAAAGCCAATGATCATTTCAACTGGGGGCGGAACCTTGGAAGACGTGGTAAGAGCTTTTGAAACCATCTATCCAATCAATCAACAGTTAGCTATTTTGCAATGTACTGCCAGCTATCCCGCCAGTTACGAAGAATTAAATTTAAATGTTATCAAAACTTTTAGAGAAAAATTTCCTGAAGTAGTGATTGGTTTGTCGGCTCATGACAACGGTATCGCCATGGCAGTGGGCGCCTATGTATTAGGAGCAAGAGTTGTTGAAAAACATTTTACAATCAACAGAGCTTGGCGAGGTACGGACCACGCATTTTCATTAGAGCCAGTCGGGTTAAAGAAAATGGTCAGAGACCTTGAACGAGTCAGAGTGGCTTTGGGTAATGGCGTGAAAGACACTTATCCTGGAGAAAAGTCTCCATTGTTAAAAATGGGTAAAAAGCTGGTGGCTGCCAAAAATCTAAAGGCTGGTCATGTCCTTCAAGATTCTGATTTGTGTTTGAAATCTCCTGCTGATGGAATGTCTCCAATTTATTATGATAAAATTTTGGGACAGAAATTGCTAAAAGATCTTCCTGAGGAAGGTGATCTGAGCTTTGAAATTCTTAGCCCTCTGCACGACTAACTTATGGGATCAGATCTTTTTAATTTAAAAGATCGAACCGTAGTAGTTACTGGTGGCATGGGACAATTGGGGCAGCAGTTTTCGCTGTCCTTGGTGCAAGCCGGTGCCAGAGTTGCCTGCGTTGATGTTGTGAAAGAACCCAGAAAAGGCGATCAAAAGTTTTTAGAGCTTTTATCAGAGAAAAAACAATTAAAAGCCTTTACTACAGACATCACTAAGCCTGAAGAAATCAAAAAAACATTTCAAGAAATCAAATCTTCCATGGGAGTTCCTTGGGGACTGGTTAATAATGCCGCTTTGGATTCGCCTCCGAATGCCAGCTTAGAGGAAAATGGTCCCTTTGAAAGCTATCCAGAAGCTTCTTTAAGAAAAATTATGGATGTAAACGTTTTGGGAACTACTTTTGCCTGCCAGGTTTTTGGCGAAGCAATGGCTCAGAACGACGGTGGCAGCATAATTAATATAGCTTCGATTTATGGATTGGTTTCACCCAATCAGGATATTTACGAATTTAAGCGTGAGGGTGGAAAGCCTTGGTTTAAACCAGTGGCTTACTCGATATCAAAATCTGCGGTCTTTAATCTGACGCGGTATTTGGCGACCTATTGGGCAAAACAGAATGTACGGGTAAATACGATAACCCCTGCTGGGATTTTTAATAATCAAGATCAGAAGTTTTTAGATGAATATTTAAAGCGCATGCCGATGGGCCGCATGGCAAAGCCAGATGAGCTTAACGGTGCTGTGGTGTTCCTAATGTCGGATGCTTCCAGTTATATGACGGGTTCAAATTTGGTGATTGATGGCGGCTGGACGGCTTGGTAATCCTTATGGATTCGAGGTCTTAAAGCATGAAAAAAATCCTAAATTATATCGGCGGTGAATTTGCCGAATCAGAGAGTAAATCCTATTTTACAAAATTAAATCCTGCAAATTCTGAGATCATTGCTCAAGTTGCAAAATCAACAGCTAAAGATGTTGAGCAAAGCATAGCTTCAGCACAAAAAGCACAGAAAATTTGGGCACAAACTCCTACGGTAAAACGTGGGGAAATCATGTTTGATTTTGTAAAATCCCTAGAAAATCACAAATTAAAAATTGCCGAAGTGGTTGCGCTGGAAACTGGAAAATCGGTTAAAGATGCTTTGGGTGAAACCATGGCGGCCGTCGCCCAGGGATATTACATGGCAGGCGAAGGCGCTCGAATGTTTGGTCGCAGTGTTGGAAGTTCTGTGGATAACAGATCTGCTGTCATTGCAAAAGAACCTGTGGGATTAACGGCATTGATTGTAGCTTTCAACACACCTATTGCTAACATTGCATGGAAGGTATTTCCCAGTCTGGTTGCTGGCAATGCAGCTTTACTGAAAGCCTCAGAAGACACTCCACTGACAGCACAGGTTTTTGCAGAAATATTTTCTGAATCCCATTTTCCGAAAGGGATTCTGACTGTGTTACATGGTGAAGGTAAAGAAGTCGGTGCAGCTTTAGTTGCTAACAAAAATATTCAATTAGTCAGTTTCACAGGATCAACAGAGGTCGGAAGACAAATCGCTCAGACAGCGGGAGCCAGATTAGCGAAAACCTTTTTAGAATTGGGTGGAAAAAACCCAATGGTGATTTGTGATGATGCTGATTTAGAAAATGCGGTTAAGTGGGCTACATTGTCTTCGTTTAGTAATGCAGGACAAAGATGTGCGGCTTCCAGCAGAATAATTGTTTTTGAAAATGTGTACGAAAAATTTAAAAAGATGTTTTTAGATAAAGCTCATTCATTAAAGATCGGCACTAATGATGCTGATGATTTTGGACCTGTTATCAATGAAAAAGGCATGAATCGCATGTTGCATGAAGTTCATGAAAGTCAAAAGGCCGGAGCGACTCTTTTAGTTGGAGGCAGGCGACTAGATGCTGGGACTTGGTCCAAAGGTTTTTTTGTGCCGCCTACAATTTTAGAAAACGCCTCGGCGGATTCCAGAATTTCTAAATGTGAATTATTTGGACCCATAACCTGTTTGTACAAGGTTCGAAATTTAAATGAAGCCTTGGAGTTGGCAAATAATTGCGATTTTGGACTGACTTCGGCCATTCACACATCAAATTATCATAGGGCATTGGAATTCAGCCGCAAAATTCAAGCTGGGGTTTGTTCGATTAATGCCGGCACTCATGGTAGTGAGCCCCACATGCCATTTGGTGGGGTCAAAGATTCAGGAGCTGGAGGGCGTGAACCAGGCCCCGAAGCCATTGACGTTTATACACAATTGAAGGTTACTTATCACAACACTTTAGCTCATTTGTAATTAAGGAGAACAATATGGAAATGAAGTTTATCCCAAAAAGTGAATTTGAAAATGTTCGCAGCACCAATTTGCCATGGCAGGAAAAGCTGCAATTGCTGTCCAAGATGAGCAGACTGAATACTCTGTTTGAAGTCAAAAGAGCCGGCAGTGGTCATTTGGGATCAAGCTTGAGTGCGATGGATATTGTGGTTTATCTGTATGAACGATTTATGAACGTTAAAGATGTGGGTATTGATAGCCCTGATCGAGATATTTATTTTTCGTCAAAGGGCCATGATGCTCCAGGTTTGTATGCCGTTTTGTATTCAATGAATATCGTTCCTGAAAATAAATTTTTAGCCTTGCGCAGATTAGATGGTTTGGATGGACATCCCGATGTCAGAATCCCAGGAGTTGAAGCCAATACGGGTTCTTTGGGGATGGGAATTTCTAAAGGCCGAGGAATCGCTTGGGCAAAAAAGTATAATGGCAACACCGGTCGAGTTATCGTTATGGTTGGTGATGGAGAATTTCAAGAAGGTCAAAATTTCGAAGCCTTGCAATCAACGGCACACCATAAAAATGGAAATGTCTTGGTCGTAATGGATCACAACAAATTACAGTCAGACAGAAATATTGACCGCATTGTTAGTTTAGGTGATTTGCAGAAAAAAATTGAAGCTTTCGGCTGGGCAGTAATGAGATGCGATGGGCATGATTATAATGAATTGGAAAAAACCTTTAAAGCTCTTGATGCGATCAAGGACAGACCAAAGTTTTTGATTTGTGACACGATCAAAGGCAGCGGCATTTCATTTATGGAACATCCTCAGGCGCTGAAAGATAATAATGGATTTTTTAAATGGCACGCAGGAGCTCCAGACGATGCGTCTTATGAAAGAGCTTATTCAGAACTGCTGGGGAATATTCAGAAGAAATTTACTGAACACCAATTAACAGCATTTAAAAGGGTAGAACCAGCTCCTGAAGCCAGACCTGGAACCAAAGTTTCCAGCGAGGTTTTAGCTGAAGCCTATGGAAAAACATTGGTGAAGATGGCAGAAGAGCGAAAAGATTTTGCAGTTTTAGATGCTGATTTGTCGTTGGATTGTAAACTGCGAGAGTTTGAAGACAAATATCCAGACAGATTTATCGAGATGGGTATCGCTGAGCAAGACATGGTTTCTATGGCTTGTGGAATTTCTGGTAAAGGTATTACGCCAATTTGTAATTCATTTGCAAATTTTATGGCAGCCAGAGCGAACGAACAGATTTACAATACTCAAACTGAGAAGCGAAAAATTATATACGCTTGTCATTATGCGGGATTAATTCCTGCAGGTCCTGGAAAATCACACCAGGCAATCCGAGATATTTCTTTGTTTGCAGCTTTACCTAATGTCACGATTGTTCAACCTGCTAACGCCAAGGAAACTGAATCATTAACTAGATGGTCCATTAACGAGGCCAAAGAATCTGTTAATATCAGAATGAACATTGGCCCCAGTCCAAGATTGATCGAGTTTAAACCAGATTGGAAACTACAATTTGGCTGTGGCAATCAACTGACCGAAGGATCTGAAAATATTTTGATTTCTTACGGCCCAGTGATGTTGCATGAAGCTTTATTGGCTTCTGAAAAGCTGGCTCAAAAGGGTTTTAAATTGGCGGTTTATAATCTGCCTTGGTTAAATCGTTTTGATCTGCCATGGATGAAAGCCACGTTGAAAGATTGTCGCAATTTGTTTGTACTGGATGACCATGCTCCGACTGGAGGATTGGGCGATCTGTTGACAGGATTTTTAAATGCCAATGGATTGTTAAAGAATCTGACACTTAGAAAATTTGGAGTGGAAGGGTTTCCAGCTTGCGGAACACCATGGGAAGCTTTGAGATTTCATGGAATCGACGGAGAAACATTGGCTGCAAAAATTGGCGAGATGTCTAAATAATGTTGGATCTTATTTTTGATAGCAAAGATGATTTACTGAAGGCTATTAGACCTGGAGAAATTCTGGGTTTAATACCTGCACGGGGTGGATCTAAGCGAGTCAAAAATAAAAATATTTTACCACTCAATGGAAAGCCATTGATAAACTACACCATTGAAGCGGCTCAAAAAAGCAAACTGATCAATAGAATTGTCGTATCAACTGATTCGGCCGAAATCGCAGAGGTTGCGAAAAAAGCAGGGGCAGAAATTCCTTTTTTACGGCCCTTTGAAATTGCCAATGAAAATTCAACTGAATTTGAATTTCATGTGCATGCATTGAATGAGCTTTATAAAAAGAACAAGTATCTGCCAGAGTTGATTGTTAATTTGTACCCCACCACTCCCTTTAGGAGGGCTGAGACTATTGACGATGCGATTGAAAGATTGTTTCAGTTCAAAGAAGCTCACAGTTTACGATCAACCAAAAAAGTCAGCGAGCATCCTTTTAAAATGTGGACCAAAGACGGTGATTTTTTAGTCCCGTTCGTTAAAAAAGACAATGGTGCCACAAATACAGCGGCTTATCATTTGTTGCCCGCAGTGCAGATTCAGAATGCCAGTATCTATATAGTAAAAACCGAAACCCTTTATGATTTTAACAATACAGTGGGTGAAAAGGTTTTATCATTTGAAATGAGCGAGGAAGAGTCGGTGGATATTAATACTCCATTAGATTTTAAATTGGCTGAAGCCCTGTTGAACAGTTGATGACAGAAAATTTTAAATTGTCAGAAAATCGAAAACCTAAAATAATCTTGGCATTGAGAAAGGTTTTGTTTTCCAGTTACTTTGAATTTCTAATCAAAGAATTTGTTAAGTCTGGGTATGAAGTTCATTTGTTTGCACCGGATCCTAAGGATATTGTTTTAACTGATTTTTTAGCAGAGTACATCGATGATCAATCGGTCGTTGTGCACACATTACGATTGGGCAGATTCAAGCTGCTCAGAAGATTTATTTGGGAAATCCGTGAACTGAGGTCCTACAGAAATTATTTACTGGATCAAACACAGTCCAAGTTTTATCTGGCCAGGTGGCATTCCTATTTATCTTGGCCATTTAGAAAAATATTTTCTTATCAGTGGACTCAGAATCTATTAAAATCTGAAACAGCAGACTTAATATTAGGGTTAATTGAGACCGTAGTTCCCACCGATCCAGAAGTCTTAAGGGTTACTAAAGAGCTCAGGCCCCAAGCAATTATTGCATCGCCATGTAACATGAAACATTCCTACGAAATTGAGTTTGTAAAAGCTGCGAAGGCTTTGAGAGTGTTTTCAATAGTGCCTGTTATTAGCTGGGATAATTTAACTACGAAGGGCGCATTTGCAATCAAACCGGATTTGCTGTTGGTATGGAATGAAAAACAGCAACAGTTTGCAAAATCAAAACATGATTTCAGCGACCAAGAAGTGAAAATCGTAGGTGCCTGCTTGTTTGATAAATGGTGGTCACCTGGGATCAGAGCAATTGAAGCAAAGATGAATATGACAAAGCCCTATGTATTGTATCTGGGGTCTTCCAGCAACATTGCCAAGGATGAAACGGCGGTTATTTTGGAACTGCAAAAGCTTTTACCCCAATTCACAGTATGCTTGAGACCTCATCCAGAGAATCAGCAAGTGTATTCGAGCCTAGTTGGTCATGAGGAAGTTTTTGTATTTACAGATAAAAATTCTTTCCCCAGTTCTGTCAAAGGCCAATCCGAATTTGGCGCCATGATAAAAGGCGCTCAAGCAATAGTTGGTATCAACACCTCGGCCATGATAGATGCCGTGGTTTTTAATAAACCCACTGTGGCTATTGTATTGCCGCAATTTGAAAAGACTCAGAAACTGGCTTTGCATTTTAGTGATTTGGTAGATTCAAAGGCAGTTTATGTCACCCATTCTGTATTGGAATGTGCCGAGAAAATAAAAACATTTCCGGGACAAGATGATTTGCGACCTTTTAGAGAATCATTTGTAAAAACATTTGTGCGTCCCAAGGGACTAAATCAGTTTGCTGGCCAAGTTGCTTACCAAGAGATTTCTTACTACCTACACGAAAAATAGCTCCAACAACGCTCAAGAACAGGCCCACTTGCCTGCAGATAATTTAAATTTTAAAAAATATTTCTATGTTTTTACACCTTGTGGATACATCCAGCGAGCGCGACGTTTAATTTACCGCCGCATATCTCGTACTGCATAAATGCAAAGATAATTTTTTTCACTATTTTTAGACACTCGCTAACGGCCGCGGGCTCATCTCTCGTATTGAGTCATTTAGATTAATCAGTTTTACGATTAAT
>JBIKLL010000071.1:0-14197 GCA_044359815.1 Pseudobdellovibrionaceae bacterium | reverse complement strand
GGAACCGGAAAGCTAATACAGAGAAGGGCTTTCGGATATAGAAGCTTTAAAAACTATAAACTCAGGACCCTAAGTGCTTGTCTTTTCAAAACTTTTTAAACCTATCTAATGTTGAGTGGGGAGAACCGTAGGTTGCAAGGAGTGAGGATGAAGCTGACAAAGTATTGCGACGCTTATTTGAGGTGGTAGGGGCTGAAGGACTCGAACCTTCGATCCTCCGGTTATGAGCCGGATGCTTTAACCAACTAAGCTAAGCCCCCATTTTGGTCCTAACGTACACTAGCAAAATCGAGTTCAGGTGGCAATCAAGCACAATCTGGATAAAAATGTAAAGCACTATGAAATACAAAACACTATTTTGGATACTCCTTTTTGCACTGCCTTCATGTCAAAACACACAAAAGGCCGTCGATACCCCAACATCTCAGTCAACCGAGGCTTCCGCTGCTGAATCCACGCTGACGCCCAATCTGTATGGCGCCTGGAAGTCTGAATCCTCGATTGGATTTAAAGATTATAACTATAACTTCGAGTATCGATTTACAAAGAATCGATGGGAACTGGTGACGACCATTGCATCTGATAAGGAATTTAAAAAAATCCTGCTGGTCTTTCGCGAAGAAGGTACCTTTGTAACGAACAAAGAATCTGATCAAAACTTTAAAATAGATTTCAAGACGATCAAAAAATTCGTAAAGGCAGTCAAACGAGACCCCAGGATAATTTCGGAACTGGGGTTAAGTCGTTGTCTGAATCAATTTAAGGTCGAAATGGACATTTCAGGTTTAAACTGTGGCAAATTCAAAGCGGTCTCTGAATGTCCTGATCAGTTTGATTTGCTGGTTGTTCAAAAACAAAAGATTCAGATGGGTGAACGCACGTTGTTTGACCGCAAATGCAGCGAAAAGGACAGACCTTCTGACGCCAAACTGGGATTTAGAAAACTGATTTAAGATCTAGCTGTCGACAAAAGCCTTCAGTTTATTGGATCTGGATGGGTGTCTGAGCTTTCTCAAAGCCTTGGCTTCGATCTGCCTGATACGTTCCCTGGTAACGTTAAAATCCTGTCCCACTTCCTCTAGGGTGTGGTCGGATTCTTCACCAATACCAAATCTCATACGCAAAACTTTTTCCTCACGAGCTGTCAGTGTCGACAGGACCCTTCTGGTTTGTTCTGCTAAATTCAGATTAACGATGGCCTCTGCAGGATTGATAACCTTTTTGTCTTCGATAAAATCACCTAAATGCGAATCCTCTTCTTCACCCACTGGGGTTTCCAAAGAAATTGGCTCTTTAGCGATTTTCAATACCTTGCGGACCTTATCCACAGGCATATCCATTTTTTCTGCGATTTCCTCAGGCATTGGTTCACGGCCTAATTCCTGAATCAATGTTCTGCTGGTTCTGACTAACTTATTGATTGTCTCGATCATGTGAACTGGAATCCTGATAGTTCTGGCCTGATCCGCAATTGCTCTTGTGATTGCTTGTCTGATCCACCAGGTAGCGTAGGTCGAAAATTTGTATCCTCTTCGGTATTCAAACTTATCAACAGCTTTCATCAAACCAATGTTGCCCTCTTGGATTAAATCCAGAAACTGCAATCCACGGTTTGTGTATTTTTTGGCGATAGAAACAACCAGACGTAAATTTGCTTCAACCAATTCGGCTTTTGCCAAATCAGCTTCGCGTTCACCCTTCCAAATTGCAGTGTAGGTTTCGCGAATCCAGATGTAATTCATTTCAGTTTCTTTTTCCAGCCTGGTCAACCTGGCTGAGGCATCTTGAGCTTGCACAGCGTATGATCTGAATTTGTTGTAATTCAAACCTGTGTCCTTGGTCATTTTTGTTAATTCTTTTTCATTTGAATCAATGACTTTCAGGCGCTCCATCAAAGCATTCAGATCTTTAGAAAAAGTTCTCTCGGTGCCTTCTTTCAAACGCTTTTTAAGAGTGTTCATTCGGTTAACCAAGTTTTTAAATTTGATCACGATTCTGTTTATTGTTTTACGGTTAAAATTAATGCTTTCAAAATTAGCCATTAATTTTTCATTGAAAACTCTAAGTTCCTTAGAAACGTTTTGTCTTTCGATATCAGATGTCGATTCGACCCTCAGCACACCAAAATATTTTGCAACGTCTTGTTGGTATTGAGTCACATATCCAATCAGTTCATGAATTTTGTCGATGTATTCTTTTTCGTCGTATTGAGTGTCTTCATCCTCAAGGCCACGAAAGATCGATTTAACTTTGATACGGCCTTCATCCAAACGTTTACCTAAGTTTATAATTTCAACTGTTCCAATTGGCGACATCAAAATCGCTCTAACGATTTCGCGTTCACCCTTTTCGATTCGTCGAGCAATCTCAACTTCACCTTCACGGGTCAATAATGAAACAGATCCCATCTTTCGCAGATACAGTCTTACGGGGTCGTTGCCTTTAACGTCTTCGGCTTCAACCTCTTCTTCGTCAGCTTCTTCTTCTTTATCAGGGTCAGATAAGAAGGCGTCTTTTTCGTCTTCGCTTTTTGCATCGACGATTTCGTTAATGGTAACGCCATTGTTTTCAAGCGCTAACATAAATCCGTCCAGCACGCTGGCCGCAATGATTTCAGCAGGCAGAAGTTCGTTAATTTCTTCAATTGACAGAGCGCCTTTTTCTTTTGAAAGCTTGATAAATTTTTGAACTTCTTCTTTGATCAAGTTTTCTTGCTCTGCAACTGTCAGTTCTTTAACCGATTCTTTCGTACTCATATTTGCCTTTCAGGTCCCTGCCGTAATGCTAGTTTTTCTTTTTGTAATTGCAAAATGCGCTCTAATTTTTGCGAATCAGGTTGCGCAATCACTTCGTTCGAGAGTTTTCGTAATTCGCTGGTAATAAATTCTTCTTTCACTTTCAATATACAATCCCTTAAAAGCTTGGCGTCTGATTCCTCACCCGATGAAATCAGATCAGGGACGATGGCTTCTGGTTGATCAATATACGTTGTTAACAGACTGACCAAACTACCAAACTTTTCAGGGGTTTGTCTAGAAACCTCGAGGGCTCTAACGAAAATCTCCTTGCATGAGTTCTCCTGCAAAAAGCGTTCTACTGATTGATCATGTGCCTCTGCCAAGAAATTTTGGTTGGATAAAACCAGTTTCAGCAATGTCAGCTCGGCTTTTGTGGCCTTTTTAAGTTGGTATTGCACTTGCATCTGCGGTTGAATTTCGTCGCCAGCTGGCTTTAATTCTGCACTAGCCCCTGATTTTGGCTCTGCGACAGTGTTTACCTTAACGACAAAGGGACCGTTTTTGGCCTCGGGCTTTTGCCTTAAAGCGTTGGCAATCCAGGCCTTATCGACGCTCAATGCTTGAGCCGCCTCCTGGATATACAGTGATTTTGTGTTGTTATCAGAAATTTGTGCAAAAACTGGTGCCAATAAATCAATAATTTTAAGCTTATGCGATACCTGACCGCCGTACCCCTTCATCCAAGATTTCATCACAACATTAAATAAATCAGGGCAATTTTTTACTGCCAGTTTTAATTCGTCGGGACCGTTCTGGGATACAAATTCATCGGGATCCAGTTCATCAGGCAGGGTCAAGCCCCTGGGTCGCAAACCTGCTGCTAATAAAATCGGTAAACTTCTGCGCGCTGCCTCTTGCCCAGCGGAATCACCGTCAAACAAAATCACTACATTTTGAGTCATTTTTTTAATTATTCTGGCGTGATTTTCAGTCAGTGCAGTTCCCAATGTCGCTGCTACATTGTAAATGCCCTGTTGATACAACGAAACCAAATCCATGTAGCCTTCAACCAAAATCACTTCGTCCATGGATCTGATGTATTTTGCCGTCTGAAACAGACCATACAAAATTTTTCCTTTATGAAAGACTTCGGATTCTGGTGAATTTAAATATTTAGGCTCTCCGGCTTGAACAATTCGTCCACCAAAACCCAAAACATCGCCTTGGACATTCTGAATCGGGAACATCAATCGCTCCCGAAACAAATCATAATAACCCTGCTGACTGGATTTTTCTTTGATCAGCTTTGCATCCAACGCAGCTTGAGCAGAAATTTTTTTAGCTTTTAGTGCCTCAGTCAGTTGATTCCATTCTGATCCCGCAAAACCAATCTTAAAGGTTTCAACGGTTTCAGGTGTCAGATTACGCTTTTTCAGATATTCGAAAATAAAATGATCTTTGTTTTGTCTTCTCAGATTTTCAAAATAAAACTGTGCAGCGATTTTATTAATTTCATAAATTGATTTTTTGCGACTGAAAGCTTCGTCTTGTTTGGTGTTCGATGGGTCCTTGGGTAATGCAATGCTGGCCCTATCGGCTAAAAATTCAATGGCATCACGAAAACCCATGCCATTAAAATCCCGCATAAATGAAATCAGATTGCCCTTTTTATGACAGCCGAAACAATTGTACACCTGCTTGGTTTCTGAAACTGAAAAACTGGCGGTTTTTTCTTGGTGATCCGGGAACGGGCATCGTCCCATGTACCCACCGCTTTGAGGTTTTAGTTGAGTGTGTTGCGAAATAATTTCGACAATATTATTTGCCTCAAGAACACGCTCAATGAATTCTTGCGTAAACGCCATTAATACTTTCCTAAAATTTTAGCCCAGTTTTGATTTAACCAGTTCACTGACCAGTTTGTTGTCCGCAGCACCTTGTGTTTTTGCAATGACGGCTTTCATAACTGCGCCCATGTCTTTGACCGAAGAAGCTTTCAATTCAGTGATTGTATCGGCTACGATTTTTTCAACCTGTTCACGTCCCATTTGCGACGGCAAATAGGATTCAATTATTTTCAGCTCTGCTGCTTCTTTGTCCACCAGGTCCTTACGGCCCGCTGATTGATATTGTTCGATAGATTCTTTTCGCTGTTTAACCATTTTTTTTAAAACACCTAAAACCTCATCCTGCGAAATAGGATTTGGTCTGAGTTCAATTTCGCGATTTTTAATTGCCGATTGAACAAAGCGTATGGCATCCATTTTCATTTGATCACGATCTTTCATTGCTGATTTTAGATCCGAGTTCATTTTTTCACGAATTTCCATACGCTCATCCTTTCAAAAACTTAGATTAAGATTCTCCGAAACCACGACGCTGTTTTTTGACAGCACGTTTTCTGGCGGCGGCAGATTTCTTTTTATCGCGAACGCTTTTCTTTTCGAAATGTTCACGCTTTTTTACTTCAGACAGAATGCCTGCTTTTTCGCAGGATTTTTTAAATCTTCTAAACGCAGATTCAAAACTTTCGCTGTCCCTAACTCTTGTTAAAGCCACTAAAAATCACCACCTTCCACATTGTTTTTGCAAAGGAAATTGTATATCAACAGGAAGGACTAAAACTCAAGCAAAGTGATTGATAGGTTATGGAATTTTCTGATGAATACTGGATGCAAGAAGCTCTCCAGTTAGCAAAAAAGGCTGTTGATATCGGCGAGGTTCCTGTCGCTGCTATCGTTGTTTGTGATCAGCAGATCGTGGCAAGCGCCTACAATCTTAAAGAAAATCTGACTTCATCAGTTGCTCACGCAGAAATTTTAGCGATACACAAAGCTTCACGCAAACTAGGACGTTGGAGACTGTCTGGCTGCACTCTGTACAGCACGCTGGAGCCATGCGTTATGTGCGCCGGAGCCTTGATAGCCAGTCGTTTGGACCGATTGGTTTACGGAGCCAAAGATCCAAAAGGCGGCGCTGTCGATTCAATTTATAAAATTTTAGCTGATGATAAACTTAATCATCAAATCACTGTCACCAGCGCAGTTCTGGAAACTGATTGTTCTGAAATACTTAAAAAGTTTTTTAAAAAAAGACGTAGCCTAAATCAAAAAAAAATCTAATTGGGGAAATTTATTCGTTAAGCCTGGCGCTCTTGCAAGCAGAAGCGCTGACATAAACTTTTTCGCCATTGGGTAAATGCAGATACCCATTCACACAGGCAAAATCGATGCTTAATCGGCTTTCCTGGCATCCCGATTGGCTGACATAAGTTTTATCTGAGCCTTTAATGTATAAATAACCATTTACACAGGCATGCTTGCCAACAATTTTTGCAGTCTTGCAGCCGCTATTACTGACGTACTCCCTGGTGCCATTAGGTAAAATCAAATAGCCATTCACGCAGGTGTATTCTTGATCCAGATTTGCGACAGAACAGGCTGATGCAGAAACGTATTCTTTGGTTAAATCAGGTTTGTACAAATAGCCGTTTACACAGGCAAAGCCACCGTTAATTTTGGCGTCTCTGCAGCTACTTTGGGAAACGTATTCATTTGTTGAATCTGGTTTATACAAATAACCATTCACACAAGCGTAACCGATACCGGCAATAGCTTGAGCTTGGCAAAACAAGCAAACTAAAAATAAAAGCATTTTCATAATTCCCCCCATAATTCTTCCTTGTTGAACTGATAAAAAATCACTGTGATATTAATATCAAAGCGATTCATTTTTATTCAATCTGTTTTTTCAACAACGGGTAGAAAGCTGGCCAGATTGGCCAGCTTTTGTAACTGAATTATTTTTTTAACATTTTAAATGCGTGCGACCATTGATTTTTTGAAAATCCGGGCAAACACCACAGCATGCAAAGCGGCTCGATGGCTCTGGCTGCTTCTGCTTTACCCATGTCTTCGGTTTCCCAACCAAACTGAGTCAAAATCTCGGTGACAGTGCCTTTGGCAGAATCACTGTTACCGCTGATAAACATAGTTGGTTTTGTTCCACTAAAATCTGGATTGATCATAAAGGCATTTCCCACGCACGAAAATGCTTTTACAAAATTTCCATCCGGTGCAATCTGCTGCAATCGTTCCATCAACGAAAAATTAATGTCGGTGAAAAACTGCAGCACACCATTGACCGGTGGCTTTTCAGCAATAGGATTGGTGGCATCGATTATGGTTTTACGTTTTAAATTTTCGTTGCCGATTGATTTAATCACGTCCTCTGCCACTGACCCTTTTACCGCCAGGACCACCACATCACCCCACTGAGCGGCTTTTTTAAAATCGCCAGTGCTGGGTTTTCCTTTAGCAGATTTAAGCCAATCATTAAGCTTCTGAGGATCTCTGGATGCTCGCATGACCTCATAGCCATATTTTAAAAAGCCATTGGCTAAAACTTCACCGACCACACCTGAACCTAGTACTGAGACCTTCATAATTTATACCTTCTTGAACAATGGTTTAAAGGAGTTTGCGTAACCTTGGGCTGCAGCAACGTGCAGAATAATCATCACGATGGACATCACTGAATTTTCTAATCCAGGAGTCAAAACCAAGTGAAATAAAAATATTTGGATTGTGATAGGAGCCAATACCACCAATGCCAATGGCACAGCAAATCCTGACAGCAACAACACCCCGCCTAAAATCTCGGTTAATTTAAGAACTGGGAAAAAATATCCGCTGGCTCCTAGGGCCCCCATAAATTGCCCAGCTGCTTCTGGCAGTGGTGGCAAAGGAATAAATTGTAAAAATCCGTTCAAACCGAATACCAAATAAATCACACCTAAAAGGTATTTAGCGATCATCGGTAGTTTTTGTTTCATGTTCTCTCCTTGTTAATGGTTGTTTGCTCGATTTCAATTTTGTTTTGTATCAAGTTGATCCTTATTCTTTTGTTATTTTTTGTACCAATGCAGATAACTTTATTGCCGACAGATCCTGGGCCAACGACTGACCGACATCATTAAATATGGGACTTAGAACTGCCTTCATTTTACAGCTTACGGGACAACTCTTTTTAGGTTTGTTGGGATTAAATTCAAAGACCTGTCCATCATCCACAGCCAGATAGACATCATGTAAATTGACCGAGTTTGCTGCCTTAGCCAATCTGGCGCCGCCCTGTTTGCCCTCTTGAGTTTCAATGATACCGGCCGCCAGCAATTTGGATAATATACGTCTGATCACTACGGGATTTGTATTAACGGAATCGGCCAGATAGCCCGAGCTTACGAATCCCTGTTCAGGATCTTGATTCTTTAACCCCAAGGAAACCAGAATGTGAACTGCCATTGCAAATTTGCTGTTAGCCATACTGTAACCAGTATAGTTACAGTTAAAGAATTGTCAAATTAAGGGCTTTAAAGGTTTAGGTTTGAGACAAAATGGATTATATTGAAGCAAAAAAGGGTCATTCAGCGCTTGCTAAATGACCCTGACAAAAATCTATTCAAATACGATTCGGCCGAAGGCATTCCATCCAGGCGAATAACATTGAGAGCCCACCAGCTGATAATTTACTTGTTGCCAGTAAATCCCGATACGGCAAATGTTACCGTAATAAAGACCATTGGCAGCCAAAAAATAATGGGCGTCGCTTTTTGATGCTGAAAGCGTAGCTGTGGCAAAAAAGCCTAGAGCCAGTAACAAAGTCAGAAAATATTTTTTCATTCTAATTCTCCTGTGTAGGTTTAGATTTAGGTTCTGTTGCTTGGTGGCATAAAGAAAAATTGCATACTTGGCAACTTGTGAACATCTATCCCTGTTGCTAGTGTATTTTTTGGAGCACCAAAAATGAAAAACAATAATAATTTAAAGGCTGATCACGACACTAAATATCTGAATTTTTTCAGATATGGGTGTTTATTTGTATTGGTAACAGGAATTTTGCCAACCCTGGCTATTTTTGAAGTCACCCAAGAACCCTGGCGGTTGTTTTTTGATGTTTTAAAATGGCCCTTGGATCAGAATCCTGCAACCTTTAGCGAATCAGATCGACAGCTGAGCGCTGTTTTAGGTGGAGTTTTGTGTGGCTGGGCTTGGCTGATGTACAAGCTGTCTGATCCACAAATTTTTAATCAAAAAATTCGGGTGATCTTGATTCAGTCTACAATTGTTTGGTTTGTATTGGATAGTGGTGGCTCCATAATATCAGGATTGCCATTAAATGCCGTCAGCAACATGAGCTTTTTTCTGATTTTGCTGATCCCGCTGATAAAACTTAAAAAATAATTGGCTCTGCTAGAGCACTTTTAACAGTCGCTCTACTTGGATTTTACTATTGTAAAGATGAAATGAAATCCTGAGATTCCCTTCCCTCACGCTGATGTCGACATTGGATGATTTTAGTTTTTGCATCAGATTATCAATATCTGTGTTATTTGCCTTCAAACATACAATCGATGATTTCAGATTACTTTTCGTCACTAGCTGATATCGCTTGCGATCAAAATTTTCTGTAAAATAATTGGCCAATTCCAGATTATGCCTTTCGATTTCTGACAGTCCCAATTCTTGAAAAAGTGTCAGACTGGCTTCTAAGCCTTTCAATCCCAAAATATTCGGGGCCTGCCCACGATCAAAACGACGGGCGCCTTCCTTTGCATTCAAACTGTAGACTGTAAGGTCTTTTGGGGCCGCAGGTTGAGTCAGCCAATTTCCATGAGTCTGACTGGTTTCCTGCAATGCCCGCTTGGACCAAAAAGCAAAGGCCTGACCGTAGGGAGCCAACAACCATTTGTAGGTCGAACACAACATCACATCGATCAGCTCAATCTCGGCAGGACTGATGCTGACGCCACCGAGGCCTTGAGTGACGTCAACGATAAAACGAATTTCCCTCTGCTGCAGATACCTTCCTAGATTCAGCAGGTCAACCCGATTACCGTTTTGGAAACCGACCTGTGATAGATTTAAAAACCGTGTTTTGGGATGCAGGGCTTTTTTCAGCGCATCGATGTCTTGTAACAATTCGTTTTCATAAAAATCGATTTCAAAATTTCCCCTGGTCTTTTGAGCAAACATCCACGGTAAAACATCAGAGGGGTATTCTTCTTTAAATAGCGCAACCCTGTCCCCAGATTTGATATTGCACCCATTGGCATAAAACGACACAACTTCGCCAGCAGAGGCGTTGATTGAAAACTGATCCGCATTTTGTACCAAAAGATTTGCCAATTGCATCCGTACGGCTTCGGGAAAACCAACCCAAGAATAATCAAGATTGGCAGGTATCGAAAAACGATCAACCATGGCTTTTACCGCTGATTGAGTTCTGGATGGATAAGGCCCCATGTAGGCCGCATTAAAATACAGACAATCACCAATGGCTTGAAATTCTTTTGTAAAAAGATCAGTTCTAAACATCGCGACAACCTAATGCAATGGGGTGAAAGATTCAACCTATAGCTTGGTGTTATTTTTGCTTTTAAATTCTGAACGATGGATTTTTTAGCTCGCAAGAAACCAATATACAGTTGGCTGTCTAAGCTTTTTACACCCGAAAGCCAATTTGGGCTGTTGCTGATAATTGTCTTAACGGTTTGGGGCTTAAGCGGGGTCGCAGATACCAGGCAGGAAGATATTGTTGATTCCATAATAGGCTCGGGTAATCCAAGGCGCATGCACCTGCTACAACAGTTTGGTGATTTGGATAATGTAACAAACTCTCAGATTTCACGACTGATCGATTTTGGTATCAACAAACAGATTAACGGCGAAGGTCGGTTTGTTCCCGTTGTGGCTACAGCGATTGCCAAACAGGCCGTTAAAAAAACTTATTCATTTTCAAAAGACAGTGATTTTATTCAACAATTAAAACGATTTGCGTATGCATTGGGTGAAAACTCTCACAATCGAATGATGATGTTTGATTTATTTGTCCGCCAAAAGCTTTTTACAAAAAGCGACTTTGCGATTGTTTCAAATTTTATCATAAATGTTAAAGACCCCATGAGTTTGAACCGCCTGAATGATCTTTATCCTTTCTTGAGGGCAGAGCTGGATTCAGTCACCGAACAAGAGCTGGCATTTTTAGATTCAAAATTAAAAAACCATCCAGTCAAATCACTTTCGGCTTTGATTTTGCGCTACAGAATTGGCGTCAGAGATCCTGAGTTTATGAAAGAAATTTTATTGTTTATGGTTAATGATTTTGCAAAAAGCATTGTTTCGGAAAGTAGTTTTGAGCACCCTGCCGTCAGGTCAGGTGAATTTGACCAGATTATGGGTGAACTCAATTGGCATGCGCAGTCCAAAACAGAGCTTGGTGAATCATTGATCAAAGCGATTAAGTCTCACCGAAAAACAGCTCTTAAACGGGAAGACTCTGAAATCAATCAAACCAAAATTATTCTGCTGAACAAGATGTTGGCTGGAGATTTTGTTGGACTGATGGACTCACCTTATGAAGTAGAACCCACACAAAAATCAAACAACACAAAAACATCCTGTGAAATGATATTTTTTTAAGTCTGATTAATAATTAGGGATCGACAAAGCCACCGAACATGGCACCGGTTGTGGTCACCAAAGCTCCGTTGACATACAGTGAACCGCCGCCTTTGATAATCCGGCCGCCATTCAAACTGGGTGAGCGAATGTCCAAACGTCTGCCGTTCATCAACACGTCACCACTGCCAGGCAACATTGTAAAAATTTGAGTGGCACCAACATCCCAATCCACATCAGAGCTTAGACTGATACCCAATGGATTATTAACAGTCACATTGCCCGACAACTGTACGGTACCAATACCGGTGAAATTCACCAGCTGTTGAGCTGACCCAACAAACTGCAAAGCTAGCGGACCATTCACATTTGTGGGACCTGGATCATACTGACAGTTTTCAAAACCAGTTCCGGTATCAACAGTAAAATTACCCCTGAGCGCAATGGTCGCAACGTTAAAGGTTTTGCCTCCGCATTTTGTAAACCGAACATTGTTCGAGGTTGTGGTGATGGACAAATTTCCATCCACAAACAAGGTGCCAGTAATATTAAACGGCCTGTGTCCCTGACTGCGCATGATATTCAGATTATCGAACCTGGTTGTCCCCATATTTACAGAATGAGCTGTGTTCAAAATTGAATTTGTCAGATGCATGGTTGAGCCAGCAGTTTGCACAACCCCCGAAGTGTATCTGATATTTCCGCTGACCGCCAAGGCACCCACCAAATTTACCACATTTGGACCCGAATCAATTTCCAGATTTGGAAACATCCCAAAGGTAGGCCGTGTAGAGCTGACAGTTTGGCCTGCAGGATTGCCGATTAATCTAATCTGCAAATTGCCTTCGCGCCAAATATCGTTGTAGGTTCCTAAGCCGTCAAAGACCACATTGCCGGAACTTAAAATAGTTCCGTTTAAAAATGTCCAATTTTGAACTCCACCCCAAGCCGTTGGCCCTATTTGAAAGTACTCCATCCCGTATCCATAGCTTGTTGGACTGGTGTACTCAGTGCTGTAATTTACAAATGTTGTGGTTCCTTGAATTCTAAATGTTTGGTTTGCAAATCCCAATGAAGAGGAATCAGAAAATATCTTAACATTGTTGTAGGTAATCGTATTACCAACTGGCTCGGGCCTTAGTTCACACACACCTGCACAAAATCTTGGCCTGATACTTAAAGTAGAGCCCGCAGTCGTTAATGTTCCCACTGAAATAACCTTGTACAAACCAGAAACTCCAACATGACCATTAAACACAACAGGTTTTGTACCAGTGTCTATGGTAAAATGTGGAAGCGACATGGGATATGCAGTCGTTGTAACAACTTGAGGTGTGGATGTTGGATTTCCAATTAATTTAACGAACACACTGGGGCCTGACCAGTATCCAATGTTTGGCCCAGTTCCCCATGCCGTCACATTACCTCTAACTTCAATAACAGTATTTCCAACATTAAAAGAAACAATTCCATAATCTGACAAATCAGCAATCAAGTTTCCATCGACTCTTACAAGACTGCCTTCAAAATAAATGTTTCTAGCTTGATAAAATTCTAAATTGTTTAAAACATGATTACCAGTATCCACATTGGTCCAAAAAAAGGAACCTGTTAATCTAACGGAGGCATTGTTATGGTTAAAAACTGCAGCTGTTCCCAAGGTAAAAAACTGATTGTACAAACCTGTTGGCGAACTTCCTGCAATGTGGTTCATCCTTGTTGTCGGTGAAGTAAAACTTCCGCCTAAAAGCCTAAACCTTCTTTGGAAATTGAAATCCGCATTACCACCCAAAAAGATTCCACTTAGCTGCCGCCAACCTTTGTTGCGAACGGTTGCTACGACTCCTGGATTTTGTGTGATAGTCGCGGTTGCAGGGTAAGTGTTTACAATTTCCACCCCTCCCACATCGACATTCGTGTTCAGCACAACATTGCAATTGCGACCAGGGCTTGTGCACAAATCAGTAAAAACCGCCAGGTGTGTGCTTGATGGCATCACCCCCCCCAACCAGTTGGCTCCGGTATTCCAATTTAAATCCACACCACTGCCACCAGTCCAAGTAAATGGGCTTTCAATTAATAAAGTATCTTCCCAAGTTTCTCGGAATCCCGGAGCACTGGCAGAAATCCAACCCTTCCCTAATGTCGTTGCCTTTACAAAAACACTTGCAGTGTTATTTGTGGCATTTATGGTGGTGCTGGTAACAGGAACTTCACAATCGATATCAGAATAAAAAGCCACACCAGGCGAGGAAGTCAGAGTGATTGTTGTTGTTGCTGGTACAACATAAAATGTACCATTGGCGTTAAACGAATTTATAGTCAAATAATCTGTACAGGTGTGAGTGTACAGATTCTTCAATGCAAGCTTCGCCGCTTGATTAAACTTAATGTATCTTTGTGATTGCCGCCAAAACGCAGAATCTTCCTCTTGCGAAAAAGCATTGGTGGAAAACAATTCCACCGTAATCATCAAACAAATTAAAAATATTTTCCTATAAACCAGTCTCATCGACACTCCACAAATCACAAATTTAAGTTTGCCAATTAATTATCTTACCGAAGTCCAAGCTGTTAAAACTCTGGTTCCAACAACTATAAAATTGTAAATGGTAATTGTAGAACCAGCTGTCGCAGCGTGGTCCACTGGATAAGTCACAATTAATGGAGTCACCCCAGCATCAGAAAAGGCACTGAAAACACAAGTGTTTGGGATTCCACTAAGCACAACAAAAGTATACGAACCACCATCTTTTAAATTGTGCAAGTTGTAAGCTCCACATTGGTTGGAAGAGGTTTGTTTATTACCATTCAAGAAATCAATTGTGGAAGTTGAGTTTAATACAGCTGGTTTTCCCAAAATAGTTCCGTTCACATCTAATGCGCTTCGCGGAGTTGAATTGATTCCAACATTTCCCGATGCAGTCACGCGCATGCGATTTACGTTGTTAGTTCTGAAAACTAAATCCTGAGCATTAGTCGTTCCAATAAAATCTGTGG
>JBIKLL010000070.1:0-14403 GCA_044359815.1 Pseudobdellovibrionaceae bacterium | reverse complement strand
CGTAAATGCAAAGATAATTTTTTTCACTATTTTTAGACACTCGCTAACGGCCGCGGGCTCATCTCTCGTATTGAGTCACTATGTATAAGCAATTTTTTTGCTTATACATAGTGACTCAACACCAGATATGCCCCGCGCGCTCGCTGCATGTGTCTAAAAACAGTAAAAACAAATTACCTTTGCATGCAAGCAATACGAGAGATGAGCTTGCGGCCGTTAGCGGGTATTCACAAGGTATAAAATCAGAGAAATATTTTTTAAAATTTAAATTTACCGCAGGCAAGTGGGTCATGCGAAAAACCATTCGGTTACCTGCATGACCCAAATAAATTTTTTCTGGAAAACTATTTGGCTTCTCGGTCGGCTTTGCGGCCCCTTAGATCGACTTGGCAAACTGCCAATTTTTCTTCGTATTCATCCTGACGCTTTTCCAGGACATTGCGGTAATTTCTAAATTTTGTGATTCGGTCTTTTAAAAACTCTTCTGAAACTCCGACTAATTTGTCCCTTTCATCCAAGCCCATTTTATAGTCCTCATCGCGGTCTGTGACCCTGTCTATGGGTTCGGTCCAAATCAGTTTACCATCACCACCATTTTTTTTGTCAGACAATTCAACTTTGCATTTTTTCAAAACTCCGTACAAACCTAAGCTTCCATATTTTCTGTTTCCATAAACTCGGTCTTCCAATTCATACACATCATACTGAAGCTTTCTAAGCTCCTCCGACATAATGACTTTTCGTTGTACGACCATATTGCCGTCTTTGACGCCCAATTGTTGATCGGCAGCAACGCCTTCAGCCTTTTCAATTTTTGTATCCAGCTTTTCAGCTTTGTGGGGATTGCTGGAACATGAAACCAAAACCCCTGCGGCAATGACTGACAAAATCACTTTAAACATAAAACCCTCCGTTTTTACTGATATCAAGATGACCCATAAAAACGGACTTTAAAAGATAATTTTATTTCAACGCGGACTGGAACCATTGGTTCTGACAATCGGTATCAGAAGCAGGTACTTAAATTCTGAACAATGATCAATTGGTCAGCTTGTTGGGAACTCAATTAAAATATAACTCCAAAATGCAGCAAACCTGCCACATAAAAACCCTTGCTGTCGTTTTGAAACTGCATAATGCGCATCTGAGGCCCCAACCAAATCGGAATGCGGTTTATTGACAACAGATTAAATCCAAAATCCACGGTCCACAATCCTGACCATTTTGATTGTTCATTAAATGTTTGATTACCCATATAGGCCAGTGATGTGTCACGGTATCCACCCAGTCCCGCACCCACAAAGCCCTGAAAAATCCCAACCCTGTCACCCAGATATTTAAAACTTAAAAGAGTTTTTTCTTGGGTCCCCGAAAATTCAATTAACCCTGATTGCTGAATAACCGGAGCTGATTGGGAATGCTCAATCCCCAAAATCATTTTTTGGTATCGCACGCCCAAAAAATCATTTCTGTAGGTAGCCAAACTTTGCTGTCCCGCCGAATTGGAACGAACCTCACTGCCAGTTAAAACCAGGGCACCAAAATCTGCTGCAAAAACATTTGTTGAAAACAGAATCATTAAAGCCAGTTTTTTCATTTGCAACCCCATAGCGGCAAATCAGACTTTAATGATTCCCATAATTCCAAAACTTCGCAGGATTTTTTATCAACAGTTCCCAATTTATTGGCAAAGGATTTGATCATCCAGTTGGCCGGGATTTGTTTTTTGAAATCTGATTCTTTCTGAAGCTGATCCTTAAAATCCTTCAACACATCAAAAACAATTGCGGCTCTTTGCTGTTTTGATTCGACTTTTGCCAACATCAAAACAATGGTCTTAGCCATTTGGGATCCGTATTCATAAGCAATCGAAATCAAAGTGGCTTCATCATTGTATTTTGCCATGGCCTCTAGGTCTTTTTGCTTCAGGATTACGACTGGCTTTGACGTCAGCTTACGGGCCATTTCCTCGCTGGGTAGGGATCTGCCAACAAAATTTTCGTCATCAGACATAATCAATCCCCAGACGTCAGCCAGGCCCTCATCAATCGCCCTTAATAAAATTTTATGATAATTGGTTAATTCGTCGTAATTAAACAAATGCCCAACAAAATTATAAAACAATCCATGAAAATGCTCATGCGACATGACTCCAAAATTCACCATCAATGGCAGTTCGGATTCGGTATAAGGCACAAAAAGCAATGAATGAAATTTACCCGTGTACAACACATTGTTTTCAGCAAAACCTGTTTGCACCTTCAGATTGGCATCAACAAAGATTTTCAGCGGCCATCGGTTGTATTTATCCAAAACCTCACCGGATTTTAGTTTTAACGAGGTATCAAAGGCCCGTAGCTTTTCAAAACTGTGGTAAAGCGTCAGCAGTTGCAGGGATAAATTGTCTTTAGCAAAAAAATAGCCTTTGTCGCTTTTAGAAATATTTAATTCTGCGACAGTTCCGTTTAAATTTCCTTGATTGATTTGGGGCTCGGTCAAAAAACTGATGGTGCTGCCCCTGAACGGAAATACTGATTCCACTGTGGTCAAATGGGCTTCAGCAAATGTATAGTTCTTGTCCTGCGGCTTAATGACTAAAAATCTGTAACCAGCTTCAGAGGAATCCTTGTCGTTGTCCGGACTCTGCTGACAAGCGGCCAGGACAATAATAAAAGTCCCCAACAAAATTGAATTTGCTAATGTTTTTGCCACAACTGGTTTTAACTAAAGGCACCATTTTTAACAATAGCCAATACTTTTACAGGGATCCTTTACAATCGATAAATAACATTTTAGGTTTAAACTTTTTCAAACCCAGGATGTCTAAATTGGATACAGCAATACTTACACAAAACCTAAACCCCATGCAGGCCGAAGCCGTACAGACCCTAGATGGACCCCTGTTGATTTTTGCAGGTGCAGGCTCTGGTAAAACCAAAGTTTTGACCCACAGAATTGCCAATCTGATAGTTTCAGGTAAAGCCGATCCCTTAAATATTTTGGCCGTGACCTTTACCAACAAAGCCGC
This sequence comes from Pseudobdellovibrionaceae bacterium, assembly GCA_044359815.1. GTDB lineage: Bacteria > Bdellovibrionota > Bdellovibrionia > Bdellovibrionales > Bdellovibrionaceae > JBIKLL01. Next base: position 11,375 of record JBIKLL010000070.1, on the reverse strand, counting down.
TCAAGAAATGCATGAAAGGGTTATGCATTTACTCAGAAGCATGAATATCACAATATTTGAAAGAATGTGGATCAGCACCTTTCATGGATTTTGTAATCGCTTTTTACGGGATGAAATTCACAAAATCGGATTTAAAAATACTTTTTCGATATTGGATGATGGCGAACAACTGTCAGTGATCAAAAGACTAATGAATCAGCTGAATATCAGCGACAAAGTTTATTCAGCGAAAAATTTTAAATCCCGAATTAATTTTGCCAAAATGCAGGGTTTTGATTTAGAGCGGATGGATAAATATTCATTCCCCCAGTACGATCCAAATACTTTTAATATCTTTCAAGCCTACGAACAGGAAATGAAAAAAACTAATTCTTTAGATTTTGGCGACCTGTTGCTGAAGACAAATATGATCTTTGATCGCTTTCCCGACGTGCTTGAAATTTATCAAGAAAAATTTAAATACATAATGGTGGATGAATACCAAGACACTAATCACATCCAGTACCTGTTGGTGAAAAAGCTTTCTCATAAATCTCATAATCTGTGCGTGGTGGGTGACGAAGACCAATCGATTTACAGCTGGCGCGGCGCTAACATCAGAAATATTTTGGATTTCGAAAAAGACTTTCCTGAAAGCGTGATCGTAAAGCTTGAGGAAAATTACAGATCCACTGGTAACATTGTTAAAGCCGCCAGCGAAATGATCAGAAAAAACAAGGAACGAAAAGACAAAACTCTATTTACTCAGAAAGACGATGGTGAACCCATCACAATCCGCGAAGAATTTTCTGAACACGATGAGGCCAAGTTTGTTGTTAAAACTGTGAAGGACAAAATGCTTCACGACAATTTTAGGCTTGAAGATTTTGCTATTTTTTATCGAACCAATGCTCAGTCCAGGGTGCTGGAGGAACAGTTCAGAAACGCCGGGATTCCCTATAAAATCATTGGTGGCGTCAGGTTCTATGAACGCATGGAAATCAAGGACATGATTGCTTATCTGAGATTTTGCCAAAACACTGTGGACGATATTTCGTATTTACGTGTGATCAATACTCCAGCAAGGGGAATCGGCAAAACTACGGTTGAAAAAATATCTGAGATTGCGGTCAGAAATTCCTTGTCGCTTTTTGAAGCCACTAAACATGCGGTCATGAGTCGTGAATTTAACAGCGGAACCAGCAGCAAGCTGCATAATTTTACATTGCTGATTGACGAACTGAAAACGCAAATTGATCAAATGACTCCATTGGAATTTTATCAATTGGTGCTAGAAAAAATCGATTACGTCACAAAACTGAAAATCGAAGACACTCCTGAAAGCTTAGCGCGAATTGAAAACTTGGAGGAATTGGGCAATGCGATTTCGCAGTTCGAGAAGGAAAATCAAGACGCCAGCGTATCATTGTTTTTACAAGCGTTAGCCTTGGCCTCGGATTTAGACCAAGCCGACACAACTCAAACCAGTGTGACTATGATGACATTGCATGTGTCTAAGGGGCTTGAATACCCTGTCGTGTTTGTTGTGGGCCTTGAGGAAAATTTATTTCCAAGCGCCATGAGGCAAGACAGCGATGCTGAATCTGAAATGGAAGAAGAGCGCAGGCTGGCCTATGTGGGCATGACCAGAGCCAGACAAAAACTGTATTTAACCTATGCCAAGACCCGCAGGATTTGGGGCACAGAACAATCCAATCCTCCATCCAGATTTTTATCTGAGATTCCAAAACAATACACAGAATTTTCAACCAGTGTGATTGCACCTAAATTTATGGATCGTTACCAGGAAAAATCTTTTTCTGGTAATGGCTACGATCAATCATCAGCGCCAACGGTAAGGACTCGTAAAAAAGGCTCCAGCGATTATTCCTATAATTCAAGCTTTAAACCTAAGGGCTACGAATACGGGCCAAAGAAAACTCCGAACATGGAATTTCAAGAATTTCCTGATTACGAAACTGATGGTTACCGCCGTGGACAAAGGGTGCGCCACCCGGTTTTTGGTGACGGATCAGTTTACACAGTCGAAGGCTCTGGCGAAGACCAAAAAATCAGCGTCGTATTTAACGATCAATCCATCAAAAAATTTGTCGCAAAATACGCAAAACTAAAGATGCTTTAAAAACCAGTCGTAAAAAACAGCGGTGAAAAACTAAACGCACAACTTTTTCCGGCTTCCGTGCTCGATAATCTGTTTTTAAAATTAGAAAGCCCTATTGCCGTTTTATAAATATTCATACCTTACAGTTCTAAAAACTCAAACAGCGGGCGTAAAGCTGCGCGCATTTAGGTATTTAAATCATGTAAATCATCCGCGCAGCTTCACGTCCGAACTCGTTTTTAAAACTGTAAGGTATGAATATTTATAAAACGGCAATAGGGCTTTTTGCTTAAAAATTTAATTCTTTGGGATTTTCCTGGGCGCCAGGTGTGCCCTTGGCATTTTTTAAGGATTCCCATTCGGGGATATAGTCGCCGACATCAGTTGGAACCAGCATAGGGCCTTTGGGATTTTTGTACTGACCCTTGACCCCATCAAACCCCTGATACACTCGCTGTTCAGGTGAAGCTTCAATTTCAAAATTCGGAACCAAGCCGGCCTTGCCCCCACCATCAGGAATATCCAAAGCCAATGATGGCATTGCCAAGCCCGACAGATTTCCCCAAAGCTCCCTTTGAATCCGCAGGCTTTGTTCGACACTGGTCCGCAAATGATCGGTACCAATCGAAGGATCGCACTGAAACATATAATAGGGCTTTACCCGCAAATACAAAAGCCTTCGGCTCAGAGCTTGAATGATCGCAGGGTGATTGTTAACCCCATTTAACAAAACCATTTGATTATAAACAGGCACGCCGCTATCGACCAATTTTTCCAGCGCTGTGGCGGCTTCAAAAGTCAGTTCGCGTGGATGATTAAAATGGGTCATCAAATACACAGGCTTATTTTTTTTAAATATCTGGATCAGTTCATCCGTAATCCTAAACGGCGAAACCACAGGCATGCGGGTGCCAACCCGAATAATCTCGACATGTTCAATCCGGCGCAGATCTGACAACACCATATCCAGTTTACCATCCGAAACTGTCAATGGATCCCCACCGCTTAAAATGACTTCTCGAATGCCCTTATGATCATAGATGTATTTCATGGCCGCACGGTATTCGTCGGGATTCAGAAAAGCTTGCTCATGCCCAGTAAAGTGTTTGCGGGTACAGTACCGACAATACACCCCGCAGTTATCTGTAATTAAAAATAAAACCCGGTCGGGATACCTGTGCACCAACCGTTTGGCCACACGGTTTTCGGGCTTGCGCTCGGCCAATGGATCCACCAGCTCCTGAGCCCCGTGACTGGTTTCGCACAAATCAGGCACCACGATTCTGCGAACGGCATTGTTTTGAGCCAGGCTTGCATAATAGGGAGTGGTTTGAATTTTAAAAATATTTTTAGATTGCTTAAAGGCCAAAGCTTCAGATTCGGTCAGGGAAAAAAACTGTTCATAATCACCTTGGGACTTCAGAGCATTTTGCAATTGCCAGGTCCATGATTGCCACTGCATTGCAGAGGCCTTCATAAAAATGGGCTGTAAAGTCTTAGGAAATTGAAACTTCATCAGTGTGTTTTAACCAAAAAAATTCCCCCAGGTCCATGGCCGTGTTTGATTTTGGCTGAAGTTTTTGCGTTTTTAAGGCTGTCGAACATTTGCACAGACGAAATACTTTTATTGTCACAGGGCTTAATGGCCAACCAGGCAGGGCCTGACACTCAAACCCTGACCAGCGCTCTTGTCTTGTATTTTCCAGCACTTAACTGCGCCAGTGTCTCAAATCAAGACTGGTATTCTTATTGTAAAAGCAATCTGTGTAGACCTTATGTAAACCTATTGGAGGCTTTATGAAACAGATTAATCCAAACAATATAATGAGGATCAAATGGTCCCTATTTGGATTTTTAACTTTTGCTTTGGGCTTTAACCTGAGCATGAACCCACAGCATTTCAACAACATCACCAGAAACTACAAAATGAATGAACTGTTGATGTCCAGCACGCTTCCAAAGGTTGATTGCAATTTACCGGAATTCAGAAAAATCGTTTTAACCGATGCTGAAATGCGAGCTGATGAAGCCAAGCAGATCGAATCTTGCTTGCCAAAAATCAAATCGACAGCTCCTGATGGCAGATCAGCTATTGTTATGATTGGTGAAGACAAAAAAATGTACCGATATACCTGGGCTGATTTAGGAAAGCTGGCTACCAGAAACGATCACATGATTATTTCATTGGAAGCTGTTGATGGAACTTGCACAGAAGTTTGCGGAACCAGAATCCTGGAAATCGATGGAACTAAATCATTGGCCGAACAAATCCTTGCTGCTACTGAGAAAGCTATAGCTGCCAGTGAAACCACTGAAGGCTCTACGGATTCAGAAGCTAAGCCAGATGCTAAGGGCTACCCCAAAGCAATCGCTGAAAAAATCAAAGTGTGCGAAAATTCATCTGACAAATTAACTTGTCACAAAAACAATTTGATCGCTCTGTCAAAAGCGTTACCAGATAAAGCTGATCGCTCTGAAAAGGTTTTGGAATACTACAACGAATACGTCAGCGCGGATCTGAAAGAAATTTTAACAGCTGGCATGATTGAAGCCCTGAGAGATTCTGACAATATGTCAGACGCAGCCGAAATGATTGCTGATATCGAAGAACAAGCCAGGGAAGCCAAGCAATTGCTTGAGGACCTGACTGAAAGCTTAAAGCCAATCAATGGACAGAAAGTTCGTAAAGAGCTTGCGCTGCTGGAAAAGCGAGCCATTGACAAACGAGTTCGTGAGGCAAAAACTTTGCGAATCAGTGGTATGAAAAACAACAATCTGCTGCATTTCAATCTGGGTGCAGATATGTTTTTTGATGCTCAACAGGATGCTACTTATTTTAATGATATGAATTCAAGCTACACTGAATCTTTGACCGAAAGATCATTACGCGCTCAGTACACAAGCCTTTACAACAGCACTTTTAACAGACCATTAAAAACACTGTTCAAAGAAGTGACGATTGCAAACTTGGGTAAAGAAGATTCTGTGATCCCAGGCTTGGGCGATGAAGGCAGCGACGTAATCATTTTGGAAAGCGATGCCAATGGCCGAGTGACTGCAAAGCGGGCTCAGTTTAGCCGCGGAAGCAACATTTCCAGCAGAATTCAAGGTGCTAATTTTAGACCTTACAATGGTAACGGAAGCTTTAACCAGTTTGATAATCAATTGGGAGCCCGAACTTCAATGAATTCTGGTAATTTTGGCCGCACTGATTTTTACAACAACGGAGTGCCTTACCAACAAACTGGCAACACTCCATACACAGCGACCGGCGCACCATCTGATTTCCCAAAATCACCGGCTCAGTAAGTTTTAAATAATTTTAGTTTTAAGAAATCCATTTTTTCAAAACCCCCTTGAAAAAATGGATTTTTGCTTTTGGTGATTTATTCGGATTTAAATTTTTAGCAATTACCTAGAAAATTTAAAACATTAAATCAGTGTCTGGAAAATTTAGTCCAGCGGTTTATAGCCAGTATCAGGTTCAGGTTTACCTGGATCTATAGTTTCAAATTTACAAGTTGGATCACTGGTGTTTTTTGCAACTACCGTAATATCGCTGATACATGGATAAACACTGTTTCCATAACTTGTCCTAAAATGATCTCTTATAGTAAGAGCTCCGTCCTGAATCACTACCGCACTATCAGAAGCTTTTGCAATCTTCTCATCAAAAGTTCGGCCAGTGCCTTTCATTAAAGTCGCTCCATACCATTCTCCGTTTTTTAAATCTTTCACATAGTCCCTCACTGGCTTGCATCTGTGTCCCCACATTTGATTTAAATCACCACTTCGGTAAGAAACATCAAAAAGTTCAGAGGTTTTGGCAGCCTCAGCAAATCCATTTAATTCAGACAGATTAAAGTTAATTTCACATTTGTCAGGCATTAGACCGGTTTCGGCATATGTTTTACGGCACTTAACAGATTCCGGAAGCTTAAATTCAGTATAACACTTGGGTGGCAGATTAACATAGGAACCCGAGCTGCAAGATCCCGCAGGCTTTCGAACACACTGGGCTTTGCCTATGGAAACTCGGCTCCTAAAGTTCGGTTTAGTCCGCCCTTCAAACATAGGTCTATTTGGATGTAAATCTTTGTCTATTAATCTGTTCATCCCATCATTTTCGGCCTCTCCGGCAATGCATTCACCACCATCAGCACCCTCGGTAGTGCAAGATCCTGTTAACGTGCATTGCACACCCAACTGATCAGTCTCAGGAGCCGACCAACATAATTCATCTGTTGGATTGACCGGCGGTTTGGTTACGTTATTTTTGGCAATGGGAAATACTGTTTTTGCTTTAGGTGATTTAAATGCAAACAACTGCGATACCTGTTTGCTGCTGTCGCAATTTTTCGACAGACAGGCAGTGAATTTCACACATTTGTTCATCCCAGTGCATGTCATATCGATGTTTTCTTTGGAAACTTCTGCTGTGTTTGGGACAGAGGGAGCATTGCTGGGTGCGGCCAGCCAAGACTGAGGCACTTCTGTTCTTTTTCTGCGCTCTGATTCAATTGTTTTAACAGTTAGATTTCTGACTGGCCGATCTTGATCGGATGACCCAGCCCCCGTCGCACCTACAAATGAACTTGTTGGTTGGTCATTTACTAGATTCTGATTTTGCATAATGGGTTGAGCTGACTCAATAACTGTGCTAGCTCCACTTTCGGCATTTTTTGGCAGCAGTACGGTACTGGTTGGCTGCAAAGAATCAGCTCGGTTTAAATGTAGCCCAATTATTGAATCGCCGTCCGAGGAACCCGCATTGGCAAAAGCTCCCCCACCGATTTGCAAAATTACCGGAAGCCTTGCAGTTTGCCATTTTTGCAATTGATCAGCACTGATGTTCCAAGTTTTTGCCACATCGATATTTGGTTTTAAAATATTTAATTGTGGATTCTGAGCGATTTGATTTTTGAAACCATCAACCTGGGCCACACCGCTATTTTGAAAATTCTGTAAGCTAAAACAAGCTTCAGTATCATTTTTATTGAAGGGATTTTGCACGCAGATTTCGCCGTTTTTTGGAAAGCAAAAATACGCTGATTCTTGTGCGGCTGTAACGTCACTTTTAAAAAAGGTGATATTTTGCCATTCACCACCGTAGCAGGCATCAGCCGGTGGAGTTGTGCCTTCTTCATAGGGCAGATACATATCGTAAGCTGATTTCATGCGCTGACCGACGGCTTCCATAATCAAATGTGCTGCCAGCTTTTGTTTGATCGAGCTCATTTGTTTAAGATGATGATTGCGCACATTCAGCATCGAGAAAACAATAAACGACATCAATCCTGCAATCACCATTGTCAGAATCAACACGGAACCTGATTGGTTTAAACTGCGCTTACGTACTGGCATCATATGTAACTGATCGGAAGTCCTGTAAAAATCTTGAGCGATTTTTTCAGGATGACTGTCTCATTTTTAATGTGAATCAATTTGATTCAATAACTCTTACTGTCTGCAATAACTCCCAGAGGCCCGAAGGCCCCTGGGCCGCCCCCACCACCTCTGTGATGTGATCTCAGATGCGACTCAAAGATGCCGTAAAAAAATGCTTATTTAATTGAAATATCAAAAGCTGATGGCGGCTTTAGAAACAACTCCATAAATCATGCTGTTATTATAACCAGCTCCAGCCTTCCATGCTTGGCCTGGAAAAAACAATCCTACTTGGTTGACCCAAGTCACCCTGTTTGTGGGCTTATAGGTAAATCCCAAATCATATTCGAAACCCACATCCATTGCCACGTCAGCATTGGCCACTGGTTTTGAAACCAATTGAGCCCAAGCAATTGTGTTGGTCCAATACCATTTATCATTCATTTTATAATCAAATCTGGGTGCAAAATACACAACATTAGAAATCGCTTCTTCATCAACGCTTTCATCAGTTCGGTAAATGTTCCCACTGGTATCTGTGTTTCGCTGCAGATTTGTTCTAAAAATATCTGCCTGACCCACTGGGTGATTAAACATGATAAATGCTAAATCGTAATTTCTGTCAAACCAGTAGCCTTCATAATTTGATGTGGTTGGATCATCACCGCTGACTATACCAAATTTAAAATTCTGATTCCAATTGCTGGTGCCGTAAGGAAATTCAATTTCACCGGCCACCCCGTATCCAGACAATTTAACTTCTTCCAGGCTGGCGGTTTTAACGCCTGTGTTTCCCGAATCAAATCCAGCTTCAAATTTAAATTTTACCGATTCAAAGCCTCTGGCAAAAAAGATATTCACATGCTGAGTGTTCCAATCCTGAGTCTTGGTAGCACCCGTTCCAGCCAAATTAACTGCGTTGACGTCATTTAATGGATCGCCAGTAATAAATTTTGCCGATCTGGTTCTGTGAAAAACTCCGATTGAGCTTTCGGTTTCAGGATTGTCGTATTCCAGATGCCAAATCATATCGTTCACATCAGATCCTCTGGAAATACTGGGATCATATTGTTTACCGATGATTGGCATTATAAACATATTTCCAATTTCAAATTTAAAACCCACTAAATCCAGGGTGTCCTGCCAATGATCAAATGGACCTGCACCATTACTGTAAGTGATTCCTAAACCGAAATCCAAAGGAGCTCTTCCCGCCAAAAAACTGCCGTATTCTTGATTAACTGAAACGTACAATTGACTGACTTCCAGGGCATAAGTGCGCTGTTGAGTCGAAAGAGTGTTTGTATCTGGAGCGTTGCTTGGATTGATATTTCTGTTTAGCCCAGCACCTAAGGGCTGACCCAACTGAGAATTTTTATAAGTCTGATTCGGCAAAACCTCAAACTTCGAAACGACGTTGATGCCGTCTGAAACTATGATTTTAGGAATCAATCCTAAATGATTCAGAATGTATGACTTTGAACGGCCTACAGCCGAATCCAAAGAAGTATTGTGAACTTCTGTAAATTCAAATCTGTAAACCCCACTCCAATCAACCGAAGTCGCAAACGCCTGATTGGATCCTAATAAAATTAAACATAATAAAGTTCTCATAATGAAAAAAGATTAGAACTCAATATTAATATTCAGACAAGCTGTATCTGGTTGCGCTACTCAACTCGGCCCAAAATTTCGGATTCGCGTAAAATGCAAACTTCTTGGCCACCCAAATCAGTTTTAGTTCCCACAAATTCTGAAAACAAAACTTCGTCGCCTTTTTTGACATCTAGTGGCCTGACCACACCTTTTTTATTACGCTTTCCCTTGCCCACAGCGACAACAACTCCACGCAAATTGCCCGAAACCTGCGCAGTCTCAGGGATAATAATCCCGCCTGCCGTTACTTTTTCAGCATTAGAAACTTTGACGATGATTCGATCCTCAAGCGGCGTCAGATTATTGGAAACAACTGCAGCTTTAGCGTTGATTGGTTTTTTTTGCTTTGGAGCAGCATTAACTTTTTTAACGGCTTTAACTGCGCTCACCTTTGTTTTTGAAACTTGGGCTTTGCTCCCTTTTGATTTTGTAACCTTAGTTTTGCTGACTTTAGTTTTGTTGACCTTAGTTTTGCTGACTTTAGTTTTACTGACCTTAGATTTTTTTGCCTTTGCCATAGAAAAATTATTTCCCTTTCTTATTGGCTTCTTCTTCGTAATATTTTTTGTACATGACATCCCACTCTGGGCTGCCTTCCATCACATTACGTTTCAATGAATTCACTTTCTCACGAGCTCTTTTATCAATTTCTTCGTTTTCTGCAACAAATTCCGCAATGGCTCTCTTGGCTGCCCTTAATGCAATATCATCGTCAGTATAATCCACTAAATCATCTTCCCATATGCTGTCTGTGATTTTGTGGGCTAAATAATTTTGCCGGTCTTCGCTGATAATCATAAAATAATCTTTCGCTCGCTGGCCATTTTTTGTTTTAGCATCTGAAACATCTTGCCACGCTGAAATTGCCCTGGGTTTTTGCGCTCCAGATCCTCCAGCATCAGATTAACATCTTTCTCCAGATCAACTTCGCGCTGATAGTCGTCTTTGACAGCTTTCAGTGCTCGTTCAAAAACTTTTTTTTCGTCTTCTTTAAACTGAATGATATTTTGCTTTTTCCAAGCGGTAAAAACACGCTCGACCAATCTTTGCATTTGTAAGGGTGTCAATTTCATAAAATTGACTATTCGAGGATGCCCACATAAAGTCAAGTGAGCACATGAATAAGATTTCCTTGAAAAGCATTTTGATAAGCAGCGTTGCATTGATATTGATAGCTCTTTTGGGCCTCATAATCTGGATGTTTCAATTGCGAGCTGAAACCACAGTACAACTGGCCGAAAAATCCTTTTTAAAACCCACCCAATACTATACTGCACCATTAAAAATCCGTAAAAACAGCCAAAAGGGCCTTAACCACTGGCGCTCCGAGCTGCTCAATCGTGGATACCGTGAACGCAGTGGTGATCAACAGTTGCTGAAATCAGATTTTCAGGGCCCTTCGGCCGAAGCCTGCTCAGTCTTACCTAATTGGTCAGCTGACTGGACGGGTAAATGCTTGGTGTTTAGGCCATCAGAAAAATTATCTGAATTGATTCAAACAACACCGCAGGGACCCATTGTCATTTACGAAAAAGACAATTTGATCGAATCTTTGTTTGATAAAAACACTGACTCAGAACTGGAATCAGTAATGATTGATCCTGTTTTGTTTGCCCAAACCATCGGCGAGCAACCGATCATGCAGTCTTTTAAAACCTTAGGCGAAATGCCACCAGCTTGTCTAAATGCCGTATTGGCCATCGAAGATTCAAATTTCTTAAAACACGGCGGGTTTTCTGTAACATCAATTTTGCGAGCTATTTATCAAAACACCTTTGGCAGCGGCATCAAGCAAGGCGGCAGCACCATCACCCAGCAGTTGGTAAAAAACTATTTTCTGTCACCTGAAAAAACCATACGACGAAAAGCCAAAGAATTTTTTCTGGCCATAGTTTTGGAAACCATTGCCACCAAAGATCTGATTCTGGAAACTTACTTAAATATTATTTATCTGGGGCAATCCGGGACCTTTCAGGTACGTGGCTTTCCGGCAGCTTCGCAATTTTATTTTCAGAAGGACATTGAATCCCTGGATGTTCATGAATGCTCTTTGCTGGCTGCGATCCTAAACAGCCCAGGTCTGTATGATCCGTTCAGAAAACCTGAAAACTCAATCAAACGCAGAAATTTAGTGATTGATCGGATGCTTTCATTGGGATTTATTTCTGATTCGGAAGCTGCAACTGCAAAAGAATCCCCACTGCCTACGACCAAAGTCACCAAGGTTTCA
>JBIKLL010000069.1:0-14456 GCA_044359815.1 Pseudobdellovibrionaceae bacterium | reverse complement strand
GGTTCTCCCCACTCAACATTAGATAGGTTTAAAAAGTTTTGAAAAGACAAGCACTTAGGGTCCTGAGTTTATAGTTTTTAAAGCTTCTATATCCGAAAGCCCTTCTCTGTATTAGCTTTCCGGTTCCGTTCATACGTTCTGTAAAGCCATTTGTATAGCCATTTTCAAAGTACCTTGTTATTTCATGTTTCCACCTTTCAAATGTTGCCAGTAGTTTTTTTACTTCCTCATACACAGAGTTTTTCATCGCTTCCAAAAGTTTTCTAAACGCAACCCTGGCCCTTGCGTATCCTTTGATTCTGTAAACTTCATAGAGTCGTTCTTTCCATCGATAAAGCTCATTAAGTTTGTCATGATTTTTTAAATACCGATCTATATCCGTGCGAACAAAATAATCTAGCTTAACTCGACTGCATAAAAGTTTGCGCCGAGTACTAAGCTCTTTTCTGTGTCCATGGATTTCTTTTCCGGCTTTCATAATGTGGGGAGTGAACAATCTAAGCACATGGAACTTGTCAGCAACGATCACTGCGTTTGGAAAAAACTTTTTGACAAAACTTTTGTACGTCGAAGACATATCGATCACTACAACTTTAACATTATCTCTGCCTGGAATTTCACTTAATTGCTCCATCAATGATTGATGATCTTTCCCCTTAACCATATCAAAAGTTCTTTTTCTTTTTAGATCAGTAATCATTGTTACAAACTGTGTAAAACCTCTTTCTCGACGGAAAAAGTGTTCATCAATGCCGATCACTTCTGGCCAACACTGTGCACTCTTGTATTCACGAAGCTTTACTTCAGTTTGCTCATAATAGACTTTGTAGGCAAATCCGTGAGACACATTATGCAACCTGCTGACCGAAGACATATCAGACATGCGTCCACAGTGCTGGGCAATATATTTTCTAAACCGCATTGTGGATTTGCGCCTAGGCCAAACTCCCTCAACGGGTTCTACAAACACTGATCTACAATCTTTGCAAAGATACCTGTGTTTGTGAATCTTAAGCCACAACGAAGTGCTTCGGAAGGGTTCTTCGCGAACGACTGAACTGCACCTGCCTGATTTTACAGTTCTGACAGATCCACATTTTAAACATGGACTGCCTGAATGGATTTTACTGACCTCCCACAAATATCCATTTTTATGACTGCGCATCGATAGCAGTTTTAAGTTGTTTCCTAACAGAAATCGGTTCAAATGAAAGTCGATGAGCATGTTTGTGTCCTTTGCTAAGATGTTGATTTCGTAACCAAAATCTTACAGTAAAGAACCCTGCATGCTTATCTTTTTTGACTCATTGCCTTGTAATGTGAAATGGGAAGAACCAGAAGACGCGGGCTCCTGCCCTCGCCAGTGTCGCGCATTAGCGCGATCGCGTCCGCTCACCGGAGGTCTTCTGAAGAGAGGTTTTTTACTTATATTTTATATTTGGTGCCTCGGAGCTAAGGCCTTAGATCGCCGGTCACATCGTTGATTTGCCAGATAAATCGAACGTGACCATTAGAATCCAAACCACCACCAATTGCATAAACATTCCGACCAAAACTGGTCAGCCTATAGTTTGGCCCCCCATACAAAGCTGAAAAGTTTAAAGGATTGATAGCTCCAGTTGTTGGATTTAATCTGGCCAGCGAATTTATTGGTGTACTTCCGATCTGTGTAAAATCACCGATAACATAAATGTTTGAACCCACAGATTTAATGCCTTTAACATATCCGTTTGCATTAGGGTTCCAAGAGTCTAAAACATTAGTGCCTTTTGAAAACGCAGCCAAATAGTTTCTAGCCCCACCTCCAATATTTCGAAAATTTCCAGCGATATAAATTGAATTCCCATAAGCAGTAATCCCGTTGATTTGATTGTCTGGATTTGGATTCCATGATGATACAACTCCAGTATTTTTATCAATCATGGCTAATTTATTTCTGGTCGCACCATTTATCTGTGTAAACCATCCGGCCACATAAAGATTATTATCAGATTCGAAAAGCAGTTGAATGGCTCCATCTGTGGTAATTACAAAAGGGTCTAAGACAGGAGGTGATTGACTCAGATCAAATCTGGCAAAACCAGTTCTGGTTTCCCCACCATAGGTCAAAGAAAAGCCTCCCAAAATATACAGTTTTGATCCGATTAATATTGGAAAAGCTGACATTCCTGAGGTCATCCCAAAATCTTGCGAATCTAATGTCATCGTATTTAAATCAATTTGTGCAAAACCATATCGGGTGGCTCCGTTAACAGTGGTAAAATTTCCTGTCACATAGGCCTTAGACCCATAGGCAACAACCGAAAAAACGCTATTATCAAAGGTCAGCGGCACATTGACAAAAGCTTGTGTTTTTAAATCATAACTGGCCAATTTCCCCTGCTGCGATCCCCCCGCGCCCAACGCACCTGATCCCATAAAAACTTGCGTCCCGCTAAGACTCATGTACGAACCAAAAACAGAATATCCGCCACCTAAATTGGGAGGATTCCAACCCGTTTTAGTATTCGTAGTTGTATCAATCGCCATTGCAATGACATTTGGATAATTTACGCCGTTGTAATCTGTAACTCCTGACAGATATAAAATGCTTCCAAAGGCATTAAAGTTACAATTACTGCATTTAAGATTTATTCCCGTTGATACTGATGCGCCGGTATTTGCATCAAATCCAACAAGGATGTCTCTTGCGGGTATTGATGGTATTGGATCAGCCATATTTGTGTATATGGTATTACCTATGACAGCCATTGGAACCCCATAGTTATATGAAAGTGACAAACCAAAAACTAAACCACCCCTTCCAGCATTCAGGGCAGGATTAATTTTTGCGATTTGATAGTTACTCGTCCATGCTAACAAGTGAGGACCGTGAAATCTTAATCCCCCGATATGACAAGTAAATGAGGTTCCACAAATACTGGCCAACGGATCAAACGGGGTCAGTGTTCCATTTGAAATCCGTATTGCCGCAGATTCTTGGCGTGGAGTTAAGTTGACCGTATTAAACAAACCCGAAATATATAAATTTATTCCGTCTGAAGTAATGCTATTAATCCCACCCCAAGCAGTATCAGCTATCAAAGTAGTATCAATAACACCGGTGTTTCGATCAAACACTGCAAAATTAGTTCTGGCAGGCAAAGGGGCAGCTGTCACAAATTCGCCAACCAAAGCAATCTTGGATCCAAAAACCCAAATGTCTTTTACAACTGCAATTCGATTTATGCTCATGTTGGGACGCAATTGCGGATTTAATGGCAAAACGTTTCCACCAGAATCTATATGTGCAAATCCTACCCGATCACTGGTCCCAACTTTAGTAAACCCTCCGCCCACATACCAACCACCAGCTCCGTCTGGCTTCACTGCAGATATTGCAAATAGCTCACCAATAAAATGGGGAAATTGATCCCAAGTCTTGGGCATAGCGCCCGTATTGGCATCAGTGATTATCCCATACCCTGTGCATTCATTAAATCCCCCCTGACTGGCCATCAAAACCCTTCCCTTTTGAGGAAACAAATCAAAACCAACTCCATAGACACAAAAGTTTGCGTCCATAAATTCGCTAACAGGAGGCTTGTTGTGCATAAGTCCAAATGGAGGTGAAAAAGGATATTCAGCCGAGCTTGAAAAGCTAAGAAAGATTGCAAACAGCGACGTTCCCCAGAGCATCATCTGATAATTCTATAACTGACTCAAACACTTCGCAATGACGAGGATCCTGATTCTCTGTTTAAAACAATCAATTTGTCGGCTTCCGCAAGACTCTTTAGTTGTCTCATTTAGATATGCCAGCACTTAATTAAGGTGGTTTATTTTACCCTTGCTTTTATGTCGTTGATTGAGCCTGAGTTACTATAGATTTTTTGCAGGATACACTGTTTTTTAGGACTGAAGATCTTAATCTCAAAGATAAATTAACCGATAAGTGCATGAAATCACTGCTTTATATTAGTTTACATTTTGGTAAACTTTTACGCTTACAATTTACTTAATTTTTCTATTGAAAAATTCTTGGGCTATTTATTATAGGCTCCATGAAACAGCTAATTTTTATAACAGTTTTATTATTCTGGGCTCCTCAAATTGGGGCTCATGGTGATTTCCCTCGAGGATTTAAACTAGCCTGCGAATCAATTTGGCTTTTGGCTGATGAAAGATCCTTCACCACAACACCTGCTTTTTCTGAGGACAAGCTGATTTCGCTTACTGACAAAGTAGATGAACTAGAAAATTTAATTCACAGGAATTTTAAAAAAGACCCAGTAAGTTTCAGCTTATTGCTTCAAAGAATCCAAGACTTAAAATTAGAACTAGAAAACACAGTCGATGATCAGACCAAGCAGACAGGTCAGAGGCTTTGGATACTAATTGAAATTTACAATAACCTGAAGCTTTCATTTAATAAAATAATTTATCGTCCTTCACTCATTGAAAACTCAGAATCTAAGAGCTCTGCATTTTCGGACTTAGCCGATTTGAAAGTTGAAGCCATTCAACCCAATAAAAAATATCGAGTCACTTATTCAAATGGCAGAGAGTATTTCGTCCAATTTACAAAAGCGATTGTGGATGAACTTTCCACTTCAAAAGAAACTCGGATGCAATCGATCGCTCCATTAGTTATAAAATCTATTTTGAATGGATTTAATTCAAAATCCTCTTACCATTTAACGGCTTTATCAAGAATGACTTGGGTTGTGAAAACTCATTTTAAATCAGCAGATGTAGGAGCTTACAGATTGTTTGGAGTGATTTCTGGAAACGAAATCACATTTATTAAAAGTATTGATCATAGCAATCATTCTACGGCGTATGTCAGGACTCATCTAGAGCCCGTTTTAAAAAAATATAAAACAAACTAAGGAGTATTTATGAAAAATGTTTTAATGTTTATTGTTTTTGGACTTGGGATTTTAAGCAGTGGATGTATGAATCCTCTATTTAGGGTTTTTGATTTTAATATTGATACTCCAACCACTACGACACCCCCACCCCCACCACCTAGTGACTGGACAATTCCCAACTTAAGTTGCCCAGCCAACTATGTAGCGCCCAGCACCCATGTGGAGAATGGATATCAAGAACACATCGATCAAAGTGGCAAAGTCATCATTAATAAAAAGGTTAAACTTGTCCGAGAGTGGATGAAGGCCATTGAATACAATTGTGACAATATTGTGGTGAAGATCAGTCGAGTAGAAAAAATTTCTGCTCGCGATGACGTGTTTTTAGAATCATTTCGTGGGACGAATTCTTTTGTCAGAAAGATGACGGTTTCTAGTGAGCGAACTGGGTCTCAAATAATTACAGGTGTGCGAGAGGGAGAAACCCCTAAGATCTGGATTGATGTGGCTCCAAATACTTTTTATGGATCTTTCCATGTCGAAGATGGTTTGAACGTGATCAACATCAAAGTTGAAACTTGCGAACGTCCAAATCCTAAAGACAGATCGCTATGCTTAGACCCTTGGCGGATCACTCAACAAGGCATTCTGAATCTGTTCATTGATTATGAGGAAACTGAATCAGGATGTGAACAAGAACATCACCCTTCAGAAACATCCTGCCAAAGGTGACATTTATAAAAGCGACGTTTCCTAGAACATGATTATATAATCGGGTCTAACACTTGGCACTAATGACGGTCCAGATTTTATGTTTAAAACACTCAGATTAAAGGCTTCTGAAAGGCTCTTTAAATATCTGGATAAGACATGCTAGCATTAAATCATGCTGCTATTACCAATGTTGGCCCTAATTTCATTCGCTGAACCTAAAATCTGTCAGGATTTATTTGCCGAAGTTTGTGGAAATAAAAAAATCATAACTGACCCCACTGGATATTCAATTCATCCTGGCGAAGCCTACCAAAAGAAACTGGCAGAAAAACTGAAGCGATTTGAAGCATTTTTAAACACCAAAATCAGTACGACATTGGCTGATCCAAAAAACAAAAATATGTTAAAGTCTTTTGCGGGTTTTGCGGGGATAAAAAATTGCGAATCCAATTTTGCAAAATGCCTAAAAAAACTAACCCCTACTCTGGCATCGTCCCTAAACCCTTTGGACCCGCAGTTTCCAGACAGTTTTGATTATGGCGCTTTCGACAGCGCAAGAGACACCGTTGAAATTAGTTCTTTCTTAAAATCCATAAACGATGATTATAAAAAATTTTTTGTAGATTCTGATTTTAAATCCAAAGCGCAAAAAATGCTGGAAGACCTGAAAAAAATCATGATCGAAAAACTGGATACTTTATCATTAGCACCCCACCGAAAAAAGGCCATGATTGACAAACTGTCAGCCACAAAGCTGGTCGACTGTTGGGGCTTAATGCCCGAAGATGCCATCGTTAATGGCAATGCCGCTAATTATTTTGGCTATGATTCAAACGTGATTTGCATCGAATCTGGATTTTCGTTGCAAAATACCAGTATGTTTAATCTGGCCATGGCACTATCACACGAACTGACTCACACTCTGGATCCATGCGCCGAGGAATTTCAGATTGGAATTCCCAAAGGAGTCAGGTCCCCCTGGATGCCAGTGATGCAATGTTTGCGAAGCGCAGACAGCGTCAAAGCAAATCCCAGCAAAAGAACCTTGGATTGCATCGTCGGCGATCAAATCGGTGAAAGCTTTGCTGATTGGATGGGATTAGAAATCACCGTGGATTATGTTCGACGAAATTACAGCGATATGCGCAAAAACGATTTAAAAAACGGCTGGATCAATATGTCCAGATACAGTTGCGATACCAGGGTTGGCGAACACCCCGCCATGATTGACAGAATGAATAAATTAACCCTGACCCACCCCGAAATCAGAAAAGACTTTGGCTGCACCAGTCCCAGTAAAGCGACCTATTGTCCGATGGATTTAATGCGACAATCAGCTGGTTCCCCAAATCCCAGCAAAGGATTGCAGTGATTTGGTTGATTTTGTTTTTTCATTTGTGGGGACAGGCTGACAGCTCGGGACTGACCCCAGAGGAAAAGTTTGAGCTGATTCTGAACAAAATATCAGATGTAGTAGATAACTCTGAAAAATGCAGGCCCAAAAATCCAGGTATTTTAAAACCTGAAAGCTGCAACAGTGGTAATGATTATTTGGAAAAGCAAATCAACCAACTGGTTACACAAGACAGTTTTTTTCAAACCCTCGTGGCACCAAAGTCTATGGAGTTTCATGAATATATAAAACCCGAATGCGTAGCTGCGGCGATGAAATTAAACAGAAGTCCCAAGAACGTGCATTGCCAGCCCGGAGCAAAATCCACCGAACAAGGGAATTCAGTTTGCACCAGATGGGAAACGGTTAAAGACAAAAAAACTAAAAAATCTAAAAAAATTAAAATCAAAGAACCCTGCACAGTCGAAAAAAACTATAGGGACCCCTGTGCCTCTGAAAATCTGATCAAAATTACCAGTGCTTCTTTTAACGTCGCTGCTTATTGCATGGATCAATATTACAGCGGAAATATGTCCTACATTAACGATTCAATCGAAACGACGTTTTTTATGATGGTTCAAGAGTCCGCCCTTAATCCCAATGCCAAAAGTTTTTCAGGCGCTGGAGGGATCGGACAGTTAACAGAAGACGCCATAACTGATGTTAACAAATCTATGCATGCCGAGATTATGGACGATATTGTTGACTCTTCGATGAGCTCAAAATCTGACACAAATAAAAAACTATGTGGCGAAATGATCAAGCAAGCCATCAACCCACCGATGCAAAGTCAAAACACCTGTGACCGAGTTTCACTGGATAACAAAAACCCTTTGCGAAACATTGTGTATTCATTAGCCTATGAACGATGGTCATTGCATGTATTGACTGACAAAGTGTTTTTTCAAAAAAGGTTTATGGACTTAAAGAGCGAACTGACAGACGATCAAGCTGCTTCATTGATCGTAAAAATCAAAACCTGGACTCATAACGTTGGCGCTGGCGCGATGAAGGAATCGCTTAATAGGTTGCTGACCAATAAATACAAATCAAAAACACTGAATGCTAATCAAACCAATCAGTTTTTAGAAGATTTGAAAAAGGATTTGGCAAAAATGGGCGGTGCCAGGGGCAAAGAAAGATCTGAATATTTAGGAAAAATCTTGGACAAAAAACAGGCCGTCACATCAGAATTGGGGATTAAGTCATGCTTAAACAAAAAAATAATTTATTAGCATTTATTATTTTACTGGCTTTCCTACCCAGCAAAAGTTTTGCTGATTTTTGTTCAGGCGACAGCTGTGGCTCGGACAAATGCCAAGCGAACTATGGATTGCAAAGACAAAAACAGTTTTTTACAAAGTTCATTGAACCAATGGATTCAGCAGCAAAGCACAAACTGATTAAACAAGAAAATACAGATTTTGATTCCATCGTCAGCAGCTGCCAGCAAAAACCCAAAGTGAGCTATGAACAATTGCGGTTGCATTTTGATCATCAATATGTTTTAGGCACGATTAATTATTTAGTTCCCAAATCCGGATCTAATTTATTTACCCAGCGGTCCTGTGTCCTGGTTAAAGCCCGGCTGCGACTGGACGGAGCAAAAGACAATAAATCTGCTGAACTGAAGGATGCCTTTAAATTAGCTCTGGAAAATCTAAATTCTGTTTGTGAAAAAACCTCTTGGTAGTCGACTGGCGGCAGACAGTAATTATTCCAGGCCCCATTTACTAGATTGGGAAATTAACTTAGTATCCCAAACCTATGATTAAAATTAATTTATTCTCGGCAAAACTGGCTTTGTTAACCATTACCGCTGTCTTGATGATTGCCTGCCAAAAATCTGATGACTCGGTCAAATCCGACCCAAGGGCCTTTTTAACCGCTATGCCCGACGATCAGTCCCTGTTTAAACTGGCGCAAAAAAATCTGCAAAATTCTGTGTCCTATTGCGATCAAGGACTTAAAAACCATATTGAAGAACTGACCTTATTTTTGGACCAAAACCTCGAAGTCATTAAAGGACTGGCAAAAGCAGATGTTGAAAAAGGCATCAGTAAAAAAGTGGGCCCACTAATATTGCAAACAGATTTTGTTGACCCAAACAAACCGATTCAAAACAAATGGCAAATGGAAGGGTATAGTTGGATTCAACAATACCGCGACTACATTTTTTTAAGGGATAGAAAGCCGTCCTCTCAGTGGTTAAGCCTTTATCGGCAGACTCGACACCTAATAGCCGTGGATAAGGACCGTATAGCCGGAGTTGATTTTGAAACCCTGCCTGACCATGAACTGCCGATGAAAGAAATGATCAATCGTATTGAAAAATGCAAATCAGACGTCAATTGCACACAAATTGCAAAAACAGATTTGTATGATTTTTTTGAAAAGCAAGAATGGTTTTCTGACAAAATCAATGATTTTAACAAAGCCTCAAGCGCCGAAGACAGAAAGAAAGCTTTAGATAAACTGGCTAAAACAGCTCAGACTATTTTTGATTGGAAATTTAAAGTAGAAAAGCGAAGTTTTATAACAAGGGATCAAAATAAATTGATTGTCAAAATGGATGCCGGAGCTTTTAAGGGCTACGAAAAAGAATTTTCTGACATTGTTGAAGCCAAATGGTCCTCTGCAGATTTGTCAGTAAAGATCGATTGGCAGGAAAAAAACAAGTTTTTGGATATTTACACAATCCTGGTTGGTGTCGGAGAAGGGAATCGGGCTTTTGTTAATGATGGGTCCAAAACTTTAAATATGTTTAATGGCAACCGAATCAATACCCTGTCGCACGAATTTGGTCATGTTCTGGGATTACCAGATTCCTATTTCATTTATTGGGATTGGAGCAACTGTGCCTACCAGATCTACAGCAATAATAGTGATCTGATGTCAGATTCAACAACAGGATCAGTGACTCCGGCAAACTGGACAAAACTTAAAAAACTTTACCCTTAAGGAAATTTATATTTTTTTAATTACGCAAACCCCACGGGACTTTGCTGTTGATTTTTTAATAATAGCTGACGCAGATCCTGGGCCATCGCAAAATCTGTAAATGCTTTTGATTCAAATTTTTTAACAGGCTGCACATCCAACGTCGTCCCCACCATAAATAAAGCCTTCGCATTGATTAAATCATCATAGGACAAATTAGCTTCGGCAACCTGAAGCCCTGATTGCTTAGCAAGCTCCAAAAGCCTGATCATGGTTGTGCCCTCAAGCAAATTTCCTTTTTTGGGCCTGATCAAACAATTATTATGATTCATGGCGATTATATTTTCGGTGGGGGCTTCGGATAAAAAACCTTCTTTATCAAAGGTCACACAAAAATCGACGCCCTTGTCGATGGCTTCCATTTTAATCAAAACGTTCAGCAAATAATTACAGCTTTTGGTTTGTGCAAACATCCCCTGTTTGGATTCAAATTGGCTTTTTGCAACCACCACTCCCTCGGTAAAAAACTTTTCAGGCGGTTGGGCAAAATCCATGGCAATCACAAAAAACTGACAGCCCTTAGATTCCCGCGGATCAGTGCCAAATCCACCGGGCCCTCGGGATACAAATACCCTCAACATTCCGCTGGTTAGCCCAGAATGCTGACAGGTTTCTAGAATTATTTTTTGCAGTTCGCCGATAGCCACAGGGATTTTTAATTTTAAATTTTCAGCGCTTCTGTAAAGCCTTTGTAAATGCTCTGTGCACAAAAAAACTTTCTTGTCGATAAATCTGATGGCTTCAAAAACCCCATCACCCCTGTGCACTAAATGATCATCAATGGGGATTTGCAAAAATTCGATATTTTTTGACAATCCACCAAGCCAGCTCGAATAAAAACTGCGAACCTTCAGTGGATTGTTGCCACGGCTGGATTTTAGGTTTTTTAAAGCCTGATCATCACTCAATACAGGCAACGGAAACGAAATGGGATGAAAAGTCATAATTAAGAATCCTTGATGAATTCAATATCCTATCTAACAATATTAAAAGCAACAAAGGAAGCCAACATGAAGATAAGATTTTTGATACTGACTATTTTATTTGCTGCCGCCTGCTCAAGCTCACCTAAAGAGGAAACACCAGTCGCTGCAACAGGAGCCAAATCCGCTGTTGAATCGGCAAAAGACTCGAAAAAAGATGATCCTAAAAAAGAAGAATCAGGCACAGTCTCTGCGGACTTACAAAAAGAACTTCATAAAGTAGCTCAGCTGGCAAAAACCACTGACAACAAAAATGCTTCCGAGCCCGCAGCCTCTGATGATCATGGATCCCATTCCAAGAAAAAAGGTCACGCCAAAAAACCTGTTGATCCAGAAATGGCTGACAAGGCCCTGCGATGGTTAAAAAACGGCAACACACGATTTTTAAGATCCAGCCTGCGCAAAGACGGTCAATCCAAGAAAGACATAAAAAGACTGTCCGAGGGACAATCACCGCACTCAATCATAGTTTCTTGCAGTGATTCACGAGTCCCACCCGAAGTGATTTTTGATCAGAAATTAGGCGAGCTGTTTGTGGTGCGCACAGCTGGACAATCCTTTGACCACAATATGGTGGCCAGTGTCGAATACGCCATTGAACATTTAGGCTCAAAGCTAATCGTGGTAATGGGTCACACCAAATGTGGAGCTGTCAAAGCATCGCTAGAAACCATGGATGGCGCTGATGCCGGAAGCCCCAGTTTAAATCATCTGGTGCAGGATATTCAGCCCCGAATCAAATCAGTGGCCAACAAATCCAATGGCCCCCTTTATGAAAAAGAAGCTTGGGCCAATGCTGACGGTGTCGCCGCGGATTTGATCAACAAATCCACTATTATTAAAAAGGCCGTCGGCAGCGGAGAAGTCAAAGTCGTAATTGGTCTTTACCACATGGATAACGGCAAGGTAGAGTTCGCGGAATGAAGCGAAACATTCTAGTTACCTGTGCCCTACCCTATGCCAATGGACCATTGCATTTTGGGCATATATTGGAACACACCCAGGCTGATATTTGGGTTCGGTTTCACAGGCTTAATGGTCACATTTGTCATTTTATTTGCGCAGCAGACACTCATGGCACACCCATTATGGTGGCTGCAAAACAGCGTAACATCACGCCCGAAAAACTGGTAACCGACGCAAAAAAATCCCACGAAGACGATTTTAAAAAATTTCAAATCAGTCATGATTTTTATTCGTCCACTCATACCGAGGCTAACAAAAATCTGTGTGAAACTTTTTATAAAAAAATGCAGGACAAAAAACTGTTGGCAGTACAATCGATTGATCAATTGTACTGCGAACACGACAAAATGTTTTTGCCCGATCGTTTTGTTAAGGGCACTTGCCCTAAATGCGGGACCCTGGATCAGTACGGTGATAACTGCGAAAAATGCAGCAGCACCTACACACCTAATGATTTAAAATCACCCTATTGTGTGGTTTGCAAAAATCCACCCGTGGTCAAAAAATCAGACCAGGTGTTTTTTAAAATCAACGCCCTCAGGGATTTTTTAAAAGACTGGCTTAAACAAAACACCGCCAAAGAAGTCTGCAATAAAATGATGGAATGGTTTAATGAGCCCCTGCGTGACTGGGATATATCCAGAAACGCTCCTTATTTTGGTTTTTTAATTCCTGGGTATACGGATAAATATTTTTACGTCTGGGTTGATGCACCCATTGGATACATGAGCGCCAGCCAGGAGTTTTCGAAAAAGCTTTATGATACATTTTGGCACGACAATAAAACTAAAAACGATTCTGAAGTTTTTCATTTTATCGGTAAAGACATTGTTTATTTTCACACGCTGTTTTGGCCTGCACTTTTGAACGCTGCGGATTTCAGAACGCCCAATAGTGTTTTTGTGCACGGATTTTTAACCCTCAACGGCGAAAAAATGAGCAAATCCAAAGGCACGGGATTAAATGTTTCAAGCTACCTTAAGTTTTTGGATTCAGATTATTTGCGTTATTATTTGGCGATGAAGCTTGGCTCTGGGATGGATGATATTGATTTTAATCTGGAGGATTTTTCAAGCCGAGTGAATTCTGATCTGGTGGGCAAAATCACCAACCTGGCATCTCGCGGGGCGCAGATGCTAGGTAAAAAATTTGAAAACACATTAGTTGCACCAGACGCTGAGGGCAGCGCCTTGCTAAAAACCCTGCACGAAGCAGCCCCAGTCATCGCCAAACATTATGAAGACAGAAATTTCAATAAAGCCATCACGGTGATTCGCGAACTGACTGACGAAGCTAATAAATATTTTGATCACAAGGCCCCATGGAAAACTGCCGACACTGATCCCAAAAACACTCAGGTTGTTTTATCTACGACCTTGAATGCGTTTAGAACATTGGCGATTTATTTAAAACCCGTGGTCCCGGCCTTTGTTGCCCGTGTTGAAAATCTGTTTAACGAAAAAGATTATATGTGGAAGGACCACTCAACGGTTTTACAAAATTTTAAAATCAAACCCTATGAACATTTATTGACCCGCATAGATCCAGAGAAGGTAAAAGCCATGGTAGAAGACAGCAAAATCAGCATCCCCACAGACAACAAAACTGCAACCCCAACGGCGGCAGCTGCAACAAGCCCGAATTTTTTAGATATCGATACCTTTTCCAAGGTGGATTTGCGGGTTGCTGAAATTCTGCATGCAGAAGAAATCGTAGAAGCTGATAAATTATTGCGATTAAAGGTTTCATTAGGCCCCATGGGCGAGCGACAAATCATTGCCGGGATTAAATCAGCCTACAAAGCAGAAACATTAATAGGTCGAAAAGTTTTAGTGGTCGCCAACCTGGCCCCCCGAAAAATGAAATTCGGCATTAGCGAAGGCATGGTATTAGCTGCTGGCAATGATTCCGGAATGTTTGTCCTAAGCCCCGACAACGGCGCCAAACCCGGCGACAAGGTTAAATAGCCTTGCTGTCGAATTTTTCCTGAGAACTTATACAAGAAAATGGCGCCCTACAAGGACGCCATTTTAACTAAAATATTAGATTATTTTATAAACAATTATTTATTACCGTTTAAACAATATGACTCTAAATTAACTAGGGTAATTTCTGTGCTTAAAGAAATTTCTTTTTGTGTACTTAGGCCATAAGTCTTTGCCAAAAGTGCTAAAGCCTCGTTTTTACCTTTTAATTGACCGATTATTAAACATTGTTCTCTCATGCTCACTAAATCTTTATTAAACATTTTATCGATGTCTAACATATCACGTGAGGCATTGTTGTTTAGAATCGCAATTGCTTTATCAAGCTTAGGATCAATTTCCTGTGTATTTGCAAAAGCCGTTAGTGATAAAGAACTCACTATTGTTAAAATTAAAAGTTTCATTTTTTCTCCTTTATAGGGGTTATTTGTTTTAACTCGATTGGTTCTTTTGCAAGCCCATGCCATCAAAAATCATCAATTTTTAATATAAATTTTTCCCGAGATTCCCGACATGACTCTGCTTAAAGCTAAGCTAAGCTAAGCTAAGCTAAGCTAAGCTA
>JBIKLL010000119.1:0-4184 GCA_044359815.1 Pseudobdellovibrionaceae bacterium | reverse complement strand
AAAATCCAGCCAGCTTCAATCCAAAGGTTGTCGGCTCAGCAAACATTCCATGAGTCCTGCCCGCACAAATCACATCAGCGTTTTCTTTGATTTTGATTTTCAAATTTTTCTGCAGAAAATCCAATGATTCATTCAAGACTTTTGCAGCTGCCCTGACCTGTAAACTAAATGCCGTGTCTAAAACATCAGAACTAGTACACCCAAAATGCACAAAGCGCCCGTAGTCACCGACATTTTCAGCCACATTTGTTACAAAAGCGATCACATCATGCTTGGTTTCTTTTTCGATTTCCAAAATTCTTTTTACCGAAAATCGAGATTTCTTTTTGATTTCTAAAGCGGCCTTTCGAGGAATAATTCCCAATTTTGCTTGAGCCTGAGCAATGGCGATTTCGACTTCCAACATATTTTCAAAACGGGCTTCGCTGGCCCAAATTGTTCCCATTTCTTTTCTGGTGTAGCGTTCAATCATAAATTTCCTTGTGCCTGTCTTTTTTTAAGTTCTTCTTGTTTTTTATTCCAAGCAGAAATTATGTTTTGCATCAGTGAATATTGGCTTTTGATCATTGAATTCAGATCAAGGCCTCCCCAAACCATGGGATGACTTTGATAAACATTGCTTAAATTAGTTTTATAAGAATTTAATCTGCTGCCTGTAAAAATGGGGTTTCTACTGGGCCCCAGCTCTGAATAAGTGTAATTGTATTCCTGAGGAAAATCCTTAGTCACAACCGAAATGCCTTTCAGGCAAAAACTCAGGACATCGCAGGCTCTTTGATATTCGCCTTCAATGTATTCGCGATTGAATCTTTGCTCGCTGGGAAGCTTCATCCACAGATCAAACATATCTTCGCTGTCAGTGCGTCTGAGGATCATTCCATTTTGATGAGCTATCGGTAATAAATTATTTTGTAAAATTACCGTATGATCAGGAATTTGCTCCCTCACTAATGAGGCTTCAACTCCAATTCGTCCCCTCATCCAAGCCCAAGTGGGTTCATTAATTTCGGCATTCAAAATTTTTGCTGCAGCTTTTGAACTGACAAACTCCAGTTCCTCGTTGGTTAAGCAAATAATGGCTTGATTGAACTTTACCTGCTTTGATTCTTGCTCAAATATCTGAAGTCCTTCAATTTTAGATTTTGTGCTTAATAAAACGTCCTCCATCTTTACACCAGACAGCACTGTGACTTTATTGTCAGTGAGCCATTTTAAAACAGACTGACGGCCTTTGCGGGTGGCATGCCTTGTGAAAAATTCTTTGTTGATCATAAAAGGACTGAACTGAGAATTAATTTTTGTGTGATCTAAATCAAAAGCGCAGGAATAATTTTGCATAAAGCAATAGGGCCAGTTTTTTGAATATGATCCCCCATCCGCCATAAAAGACTTTTCATTGAGCCCCAAATTTAACAACCTGTGCTCGGTGGTAGGCCCTCTCATTTCAAGCGGACCATCATTCAGCCATAAAGCAAATCCATTATTTTGCTCCATCGCAGGATCCTCGTTGACCAGTTTCTCATTTATGCCTGGGACAGATGAATCAAATTTAATAAATCCAAAGGGTCCTTCCCAATCTTCGGGTGTCCAAGGTCCCATTTGATCCGAAATATCTAAATACAATGTGGGGACCCCGGCCTTAGCCAATTCAAAAGCCAACCAGTCTCCTCGTCCAAAGATAGAAACAACAGCTAATTCATGCTTTTGCATCTGAACTCCCTGTTAGAAATTTTATCAAAAGTTCTTTGCACCAGTCTTTGCTCGGCCGCTGATAATAATAACTGAGCCTGTTTTTGATCTGGCCATCTTTGATCCTGTTTATCCAGAATTTTTTTTTGAAAAATCCTTTCACCCGCATCCATTTCAGTGATCACATGGTGAACGGTGACCCCCACATTTGCATGATCCTGATAGCTGCGTTCAAAGCTTCGCAATCCTGGGTATGCTGGCAGCAGACTGGGATGGATATTAAAAATTCTGCGCTCCCAATGTTTTAAAAAATCGCCCGGAATCAATTTCATAAATCCCAACAAAAATATGTGTGTGATTCTATATTTTTGCAATTGCCTCTGCACAGCCATCCAATCAATAGCCTTTGGTAAAATAACTAATGGCACTCCTGCTCTTTTAAATCTGGAATTTCCGGCAGCACCAGCTTTGCTGGAAAACGCCAAACAAATTTTATGTTGCCCAGATTGTAATACCGAATTTGCGTTGCTGCCTCTGCCAGATATAAAAATAGCCCATCTAGCTTTTGGCATTATGGCCTTCCTGAATCGAACCGATCACAAAAGCTTCGAAACCAAAATTTTTTGCTTTTTGAATCACTTCAGCTTGAAACCCTGGACTGACGATCACTGCCAAACCCACTCCGCAATTAAGGGTAGTCAGCATTTCTGAATCTGACATATTTGCTCTGGCTTGAACTTCTTTGAAAGCATCAGGCAACGACCATGCTTGCATTTTAAACTGAAGCCCTTCAGGTAAAACACGGGGAATATTTTCAACCCCACCCCCAGTGATGTGAGCCAACGCATGCAGGTCTTTTTCAAGATCATGTAAACTTAAAGCCAACTCGACATACAATCTGGTGGGAATCAACAACTGATCAATCCATTGATCCAAATCTTTTTCAAAAACTTTTCTGAGCAAACTGTATCCATTGCTATGAAATCCGGAACTGGCAATCCCTACGACGATGTCATTATTTTTAACCCGGTGGGCACCCAGAATATTGTCTTCATCAACAATGCCCACAGCAAAACCAGCGCAATCAAAATCATTGCCCTGATACACACCGGGCATTTCAGCGGTTTCACCACCCACCAACATACAGCGTGAATCCAAACAGGCTTTTTTAATTCCGGTTAAAAACTGTTTGGCAGATTCTAATTCCAGTTTCCCCACAGCGTAGTAATCTAAAAACATCAGGGGAAATCCACCGGTGCAAATCAAATCATTCACACACATGGCAACCAAATCCTGTCCTACCTGATCAAATCTTTGATAGCGACTGGCCAATTTAACCTTGGTCCCAACCCCGTCGGTACAGGTGATCAGCACAGGCTTTTTAATTTTTGGAAAGTTCATTCTGAATAGGGATGCAAAACCACCGATGCCATCCACCAAATTTTTTGAAAATTCTAATTTATTTTGCAAGACCGAAGCATTTTTTTTGGCGTCAGCAGCCAACCAATCAACAAGGGCATCACCAGCTTCAATATCTACACCAGAAGATTTGTAGTTCACAGGCATCCTTAGGGTTGCCAACAAGCTAACCTGGAACTTTTAAAAAATCTATTTTTGATGCTTCAAAACACTGCGTGTTATTTCAAGTTCTCCTGAAAAAACGAAAGCGTATGTCCCAGTTCAAAAACCTGATTGCTTCTCTTGGAAGCACCATGGCCCTCATCAGCAAACAAGATCAACTGAGATTTTACTCCACGCTTTAAAGCTTTTTCGTGAAAACTAATGGCTTCACCTGCTGGCACTCGGGGATCAGACACACCTTGGATAATCAACAACGGAGATTTCAGTCTATCGATGTAGGTCACGGGCGACAATTCCTTTAAAGCGGCTTCATCTTTAACAGGATCACCGTATTCAGGAATCCTCAGAGCTCTTCTGTAGGGCGCGGTGTTTAACAAAAATGTTTTTAAATCACTCATGCCTACCAAAGCCACACCGGCGTCAAATTGACCCGAAAATTTTGTCATCCCCACAAGGCTCGAATAACCCCCATAGCTCCAACCCATAATACCTACTTTGGGTGTTTGCTGATTCACGGCCCAGTTTTTTTTGATATAAATCGCTGCGTCTTCGATATCCGTAATAACTGACAATCGCTTGGGGCCATTATCAGAATCAAGCCAAGACTTTCCGTAACCATCACTGCCTCGCACATTGGGTTCAACAAAAATAATCCCACTATCTACAAACATCTGTGCCGTTAAATTAAACCCGCTTACAGATTGGGCCTCTGGCCCACCATGAAAATGCACTACCACAGGGCAAGGTTTTGTCAGATTTTTATCTTCGCAAGATTTAGGTCTTCGCACAAACATGGGGATTTTAGCGTTGTCACGGGTTGTGTAGGTCTCAAGCTTTGCTGATACAAACGCCTTCGCATCTATTTCCGGAGTGCTTGGAATCAACCACTGGGTTAGCTTTTGATTTTTAATATT
>JBIKLL010000017.1:0-42055 GCA_044359815.1 Pseudobdellovibrionaceae bacterium | reverse complement strand
TCTACAATTTGACCAAGTATCAAAGAACAAACCAAAACACTTGCTTTAACCAAAAGCCAATTGTGAATTCAGGTGACAAGGTTTTTAAAGGTGACATCATAGCAGACGGTCCATCCACTGAACTGGGTGAACTGGCTTTAGGACAAAATGTCTTGGTGGCCTTCACTCCTTGGCAGGGTTATAACTTCGAAGATTCTATTTTGATTTCAGAACGAATGTTGCAAGAAGATGTTTACACATCCATTCACATCGAAGAATTCGAATGCGTAGCCCGTGATACAAAATTAGGTAAAGAAGAAATTTCTAGAGATATCGCCAATGTTGGTGAAGAAGCTCTAAAAGATCTGGACAGCTCGGGTATCATAAGAATTGGTGCTGATGTCAGACCTGGATGCATTTTAGTTGGTAAAGTCACTCCCAAAGGTGAAACACAATTGTCGCCTGAGGAAAAACTGTTAAGAGCCATCTTTGGTGAAAAAGCAGGAGACGTTAGAGATACTTCTTTGAGAGCTCCTTCTGGAGTTTACGGAACAGTCATTGATGCTCAGGTTTATAGCCGTGAAGGATCCGACCGTGACGAAAGGCTTTCTAGCATTCTGGAAGAAAAGAAAAAGAAGCTAGAGAAGGATTTATCAGTAGAACAAAACGTTATTAAAAATAACGCTCTTGAAAAATTAAAAGAAATTTTAATTGGCCAAAAGACAACTGGAGTTCTGTTGAATGAAGACGGTTCTCAGAAATTGTTAGCCAAAGGACAAGAAATCACGACTGCTGATTTGGAATCAGTTCCTTTTGAGTTGTTGGCGTATATTCCTCTGGAACAAGAGTTAGAATTTCAAGTAAACAAAATCTTGGATGGTTCTAGGAACCAACTTGAGGCTGTTAAATTGGTTTTCAATGAGAAAATCGACAGACTTAAAAAAGGTGATGAGCTTCCTCCTGGCGTGATCAAGATGGTAAAAGTCTATGTTGCCATTAAGAGAAGACTTCAGGTCGGTGATAAATTTGCAGGTCGACACGGTAATAAAGGTGTCGTTTCAAAAGTATTGCCAGTTGAAGACATGCCTTATCTTGCTGATGGAACACCTGTTGATATGGTGTTAAATCCTCTGGGCGTACCAAGTCGTATGAATATCGGACAGGTATTGGAAGTGCACTTAGGTTGGGCGGCTCATGAATTGGGCAGACAAATCACTCAGATGCTTGAGAAGTGGAATGAAGATCAGGCAAGAAAAGACTTAAAAGCAATTTTTGTCGAAGATCCTGAAGTGAATGCTAAAATTGATAAGGCTGACAGCGAATCTCTGAAAAAGCTGGCACATACAATGAAAAAAGGAATCCACGTTGGAACTCCTGTATTTGATGGTGCCCGTGAATCAGATGTGAAAAATCTTTTGAAATCAGCTCAATTGCCTTCGAGCGGTAAAGCATTGTTGTTTGATGGCAGAACTGGAATTCCTTTCCAAAACCCTGTGACAGTTGGAATCATGTACATGCTTAAACTGCATCACTTGGTTGAAGAAAAGATTCACGCTCGTTCAATTGGTCCCTATTCATTGGTTTCTCAACAGCCCCTGGGCGGTAAAGCGCAGTTTGGTGGTCAGAGATTGGGAGAAATGGAAGTTTGGGCAATTGAAGCTTATGGAGCCGCGTTTTCATTACAAGAATTTCTTACGGTTAAGTCTGATGACGTTGCCGGAAGAACTCGTATGTATGAAAGCATCGTGAAAGGTGAAAACATTTTAGAACCGGGATTGCCAGAGTCTTTCAATGTATTGGTGAAAGAGCTTCAATCATTGGGACTGAATGTTGAGTTAACTGAGTCTGATATTTTAACAGACGAACTTGAGGAAGAACCAGAAGCACTGGAAGGTGTTTTAGAAGTTGCTCCACAGGTAAACGGCGAAGCTCAATCACATTAAACTAAATTAAAATAAGAGGTGACACTTGAGAGATTTATTAAATTTTTTCGATAAGCCAAAAGATCCACTTTCGTTTGATGCCGTTAGGGTATCACTGGCCAGTCCAGAAATGATTCGTGAGTGGTCTTATGGTGAAGTTAAAAAGCCAGAAACCATTAATTACCGTACTTTCAAACCTGAAAGGGACGGCCTATTCTGCGCCAAAATTTTTGGTCCAATAAAAGACTACGAATGTTTGTGCGGTAAATACAAAAGGATGAAATATCGTGGCGTAGTATGTGAAAAATGCGGTGTTGAAGTCACTCAATCAAAAGTAAGACGTGAGAGACTGGGACACATTGAGCTTGCAACTCCTGTTGCCCATATATGGTTTTTAAGGTCTTTGCCCTCAAGAATCGGAAATTTGTTAAATTTGTCTCTTAAAGAAGTTGAAAAGGTTCTTTACTGTGAAGCCTATGTAGTCATTGATCCTATGGAAACTGCATTGTTAGAAGGTCAAGTTTTAGCAGAAGAAGCTTATCAAGCGGCTTTGACTGAATACGGTCCAAACTTCAAAGCTGGAATGGGTGGAGAGTCTGTCCGAGAATTGCTGCGAAAAATTGATCCAGAATATTTGTCTAAAAAACTGAGAATGGAAATTAAGGAAACTAAATCTGATGCTCAGATTAAAAAATTAACTAAACGATTGAAAGTTGTTGAGGCATTTAAAGGCTCAATCAACAAACCTGATTGGATGATGCTTGAAGCGCTTCCCGTTTTGCCTCCAGATCTAAGACCGCTGGTTCCATTGGATGGTGGCAGGTTTGCGACTTCTGATCTGAATGACCTTTACAGAAGAGTGATTAACCGAAACAACCGTCTTAAGCGATTGCAAGAGCTTAATGCTCCGGACATTATCATTCGAAATGAAAAACGAATGTTGCAAGAGGCTGTGGATGCGCTTTTGGACAATGGTCGTCGAGGAAAAACTTTTACAGGTCCAAACAAGCGACCTCTAAGATCTTTGAGTGACATGCTTAAAGGCAAGCAGGGTCGATTCAGGCAAAATCTTTTGGGAAAAAGGGTGGATTACTCGGGCCGTTCTGTAATCGTAGTCGGTCCAACACTTAAACTGCATCAATGCGGTATTCCTAAAAAGATGGCTTTAGAATTATTTAAACCCTTTGTTTACAATAAGCTTGAGGAAAAGGGTCTGGCTTCAACAATCAAGCAAGCTAAAAAGTTGGTTGATCAAGAGTCAGTAGAAGTCTGGGATATTTTAGCAGAAGTGGTAAAAGAACATCCAGTACTTCTGAACCGTGCGCCAACACTGCACAGACTTGGAATCCAAGCATTTGAATTAGTATTGCATGAAGGTAAAGCGATTCAATTGCATCCATTAGTTTGTACGGCATTCAATGCGGACTTTGACGGTGACCAAATGGCTGTTCACGTTCCGTTGTCAATCGAAGCTCAAGTTGAAGCTCGTGTTTTGATGATGTCGACTAACAATATTTTAAGTCCTGCCAACGGCAAACCAATTATTAATCCTTCTCAGGACGTTGTTTTGGGAATGTACTGGTTAACACGTGGCAGACCGGGAGCAAAAGGCGCTGGGAAAATATTCGCTACTGTTCAAGAAGCCCAATTTGCTTTCGAGGCCAGTTTAATTGACCTGCAGGCAGATTGTAAGGTGAGGATTAACGGAAAAATTCAATCAACGACAGTTGGTCGTGCCATCCTTAGTGATATTGTTCCGCGAGAAGTTCCATTTGAAGACGTCAATTTAGTGATGAACAAAAAACAATTGGCTGCTTTGATTGATAAAACTTTCCGTCTTGCGGGTCCAAAAGCGACCTGTATTTTAGCTGATAAAATCATGGAGATGGGATTTAAGTATTCAACACAAGCAGGAATGTCGATTTGTGTAGATGACATGATTATCCCTGAGACAAAAATTAAACTTATCGATGAAGCCGAGCGACAGGTTGCAGAGATTCAGCAACAGTACGACGAAGGATTGATCACAGATGGTGAGCGCTACAATAAAGTCGTGGATATTTGGGCTCAGACATCGGACAAAGTTGCAAAAGACATGATGTCTCAGATCGAAAAACAAAAGTTTATCATCGACGGTAAAGAAACTATTGGTCCGTCTTTCAATCCAATCTTTATTATGGCGGATTCTGGAGCCAGGGGTTCTGCGGCTCAAATCCGACAGCTGGGAGGAATGAGGGGGTTGATGGCGAAACCTTCAGGTGAAATTATCGAAAACCCAATCACTGCAAATTTCCGAGAGGGATTAACAGTGTTGCAATACTTTATTTCGACTCACGGAGCTCGAAAAGGTTTGGCCGATACAGCGTTGAAAACTGCCAACTCAGGTTACCTTACTCGAAGATTAGTGGATGTGGCCCAAGACGTTGTTGTTTCACAATTTGATTGTGGTACAACTGATGGGTTGGAAATCACTCCACTTTACGAAGGTGGTGAGATCATTCAAGGTCTTGGTGACAGGATATTGGGACGAACAGCGTTGCAAGATATCGTCGACCCTTCT
Source organism: Pseudobdellovibrionaceae bacterium (assembly GCA_044359815.1). GTDB lineage: Bacteria > Bdellovibrionota > Bdellovibrionia > Bdellovibrionales > Bdellovibrionaceae > JBIKLL01. Next base: position 37,594 of record JBIKLL010000017.1, on the reverse strand, counting down.
AGCAATGAAGTCTTTGTTAAAACGGGCGATCAAGTTTCTGAAACAGATGTTACAAAAATTGATAAAGCCGGAATTGAAAAAGTATTCATCAGATCCGCACTGACCTGCCAAGCCGGCAGAGGCGTCTGTGTTCGATGTTACGGTCGGGACTTAGCAAGAGGACACACTGCAAACTTGGGTGAAACTGTTGGTATCATCGCAGCTCAGTCAATTGGTGAACCGGGGACTCAGTTAACGATGAGAACCTTCCACTTGGGTGGAGCTGCTTCTCGTGCCGTTGAACAATCCGTTCACACTTCAAGATTTGAAGGTACAGTCAAATTCAATGGCATTCATGCTGTGACTAACAGAAACGGAAAACTGACTGTTATGAACAGAAACGGTGAAGTCATTGTCGTTGATGATGCTGGTCGTGAACGTGAGAAATTCAAAATCGTTTACGGTGCTGTATTAAACTTTAAAGACGGTCAAAAAGTTTCTAAGGGTGCAGTCGTTGCTGAATGGGATCCTTACGCAAATCCAATTATCTCTGAAATTTCCGCAAAAGTTCAATTTCAGGATATGGAAGAAGGCGTGACCATGGCTGAACAAGTTGATTCAGTGACCGGTTTTGCGACTAAAGTGATTATTGAATCTAAATCTGCTGAACTGAAGCCAGCTCTAATGCTGACTGATGCCAGTGGAAAAGTTCAAAACCTTCCGGGCCGTGATGCTCCAGCCAGATATTTAATCCCGGTTGGCGCTCAATTGTTGGTTATTGATCAGCAAGAAGTTCACGCTGGGGATGTGATTGCAAAACTTCACCGAGAAACTTCTAAAACGAAAGATATCACGGGCGGTCTTCCAAGGGTTGCTGAGCTTTTTGAAGCTCGTAAGCCCAAAGAGGCAGCGATCATTTCAGAAATCGATGGTTATGTGACTTTCGGATCAAACGTGAAAGGTAAACAGCGAGTGATTGTTACTCCGGAAGTCGGAGAACAACGCGAATACTTGATTCCTAAGGGCAAGCACATTGCTGTCAGAGAAGGTGAGTATGTAAAAGCTGGTGAAGCATTGATGGATGGTCCTACTAATCCTCATGACATTTTGCGCGTTCTGGGTGAAAAGGCTTTGGCAGCTTATTTGGTGAATGAAATCCAAGAGGTTTACAGACTTCAAGGGGTTGCAATCAATGATAAGCATATCGAAGTTATAGTCCGCCAGATGCTGCGTAAAGTTCAGGTTGTAAATCCTGGTGATTCAAGATTCCTTGCTGGTGAACAAGTTGAAAAATATGCGTTCCAGGAAGAGCTAGATAGAGTCACAAAAGAGGGTGGTCAGGTAGCGACTTGTGAGCCTTTATTGCTGGGAATCACAAAAGTATCACTAAGCACAGACAGTTGGATTTCAGCTGCCAGCTTCCAAGAAACGACTAAAGTTTTGACTGAAGCGGCGATTAATTCTCGTATTGATGGCTTAAGAGGACTTAAGGAAAATATCATTATGGGTAGATTAATTCCAGCTGGAACAGGTCTAACCACTTATAAACGTTGGAAAGTAAGAGTTGTTGAAGATGACTATTCTCCTACAGTATCACTGCCAGGATTTGGTGCTGCAACAACACAGCCTTGATAACGGATTTAGAAATTAAAAGGGTCAACTAAACTAGTTGACCCTTGACGGAAAAAATATGTATGTTTGTCCACTATTTAACGATTTACAGAGGTTTTAATGCCAACAATTAATCAGTTGATTCGCCGAGAAAGAGTGATTCAAAAAAATCAAACCAAGTCACCAGCTCTGGCGTCTTGTCCCCAACGTAGAGGTGTTTGTACAAGAGTGTACACAACAACTCCCAAGAAACCAAACTCGGCACTTCGAAAAGTAGCCAAAGTTCGTTTATCAAACGGCTTCGAGGTTATTTCTTATATTCCGGGTATTGGACATAATTTACAAGAGCACTCGGTGGTTCTTATTCGTGGTGGCAGGGTAAAAGATCTTCCAGGTGTTCGTTATCACATCGTCAGAGGTGTTTTAGATCTTCAAGGTGTGAATGGTCGTTTATCTAGTCGATCTAAATATGGCGCAAAGAAACCTAAAAAATAATTATTAAGGATTAAAAATGTCTCGCAGAAAAAAAACATATAAAAGAGAAATTATTCCAGACGCAGTTTTTAAAGATGTTGTCATTGCTAAGTTCATTAACAAGATGATGTACAGTGGTAAAAAGAGCACTGCCCAGCAATTGTTTTACGGAGCATTGGATGAAGTTAAAACAAAAATGCCAGCCGAAGAACCTATCAATGTTTTTAAAAAAGCCATTGAAAATTGCAAACCTCTTTTGGAAGTAAGATCTCGTCGAGTGGGTGGAGCAACTTACCAAGTACCTATCGATGTAAGACCGTCAAGACGGCTTGCTTTGTCAATGAGATGGCTGATTGAATATTCAAGAGAACGTGGTGAAAAAAACTATGCTCAGCGTTTAGCGGGTGAGATTTTGGATGCTTTTAACAATAAAGGCAACGCCATCAAAAAACGTGAAGACGTTCATAAAATGGCTGAAGCTAACAAAGCATTCTCTCATTATAATTGGTAAACTAAGTCGAAATAATATTTTATGTCAGTGTTAGACCCACAAACCGAAAGCGAGTTGCAGTACACCCGCAATTTCGGAATTATGGCCCATATTGATGCGGGTAAAACGACAACGACTGAGCGAATTCTTTTTTATTCTGGAAAAAGTCACAAAATCGGAGAGGTCCATGATGGCGCTGCCACCATGGATTGGATGGAGCAAGAACAAGAGCGTGGAATTACAATCACCGCCGCTGCGACGACATTGCTTTGGAAAGATCACCGATTAAATATAATAGATACACCTGGACACGTTGATTTTACCATCGAAGTTGAGAGATCCTTAAGAGTCTTGGATGGTGCTATCGCGGTTTTTGATGGAGTCAGTGGTGTAGAGCCTCAATCTGAAACCGTATGGAAACAAGCCGACAAATATAAGGTCCCAAGAATTTGTTTTATTAATAAAATGGACAGAGTGGGTGCTGATTTTTGGATGAGTGTTAATTCTATCCGAGAAAAGCTAGGTGCTAATCCTTTAGTAATTCAAATGCCAATCGGATCAGAGGACTCGTTCATCGGAGTCGTGGATGTTCTTGAAAACAAAGCATTGATTTGGGATTCGTCAGGATTGGGTGACAAATATCGTGAAGCTGAAATTCCCTCAGAAATGAAGGATGAAGTTGATCAAGTCAGGAATGACGTGATCGAAAGAATCGCTGAATTTGACGATCAACTGACTGAAATGTTTTTAGAGGGTAAGTCAATTTCGGCAGACCAGCTACGGAAAGCCCTCAGAAAAGCTGTCATTCAATTAAAAGTTTTTCCAGTATTATGTGGAGCTGCATTTAAAAATAAAGGTGTTCAGCCTTTGATTGACGCCACAGTTTTTTATTTGCCGAGCCCTTTGGATGTTCCTCCGATTAGCGGTAAAAAAGTTGATGATGAAACTAAAGAAGTCATTTGTAAGCCAAAATTTGATGACCCGTTTGTTGGGTTAGTTTTTAAAATTGCCAACGATCCTTTTGCGGGTACTTTGAATTTTGTGAGAGTGTATTCTGGCAAAATTGAAACGGGTGAATCTGTTTTAAACCCCAGGGTTGATAAGCGCGAAAGAATTCAAAAAATTGTCAAAATGCATGCTAATTCTCGAGCTGAAGTTAAAACTTTAAGAGCTGGTGATATCGGAGCGATTATTGGTCTGAAGTTTTCAGGAACAGGCGATACCTTAGTGGATTCAAAGCATCCCATTGTTCTAGAGAGCATCACCTTCCCTGAGCCCGTAATTTCTGTGGCAGTAGAAGCCAAATCATCCTCTGATCAGGACAAAATGCTGATTGGTTTAGAAAAATTAGTTAAAGAAGATCCATCGGCCAAGATCCGACAAGACTTAGAATCTGGCCAGACTTTGCTATCTGGAATGGGTGAATTGCACTTAGAGATTTTGGTAGATCGCTTGTTTAGAGAGCACAAAATATCAGCAAATGTTGGAAAGCCACAGGTTTCTTATAGGGAAACTATTTCAAATAAAACCTCAGCAACTTATGTTTACGACCGTGAGTTAGGCGGTGATCTTCATTTTGCCAAGATCACTCTAGACATTGAACCCCTTCAAAGAGGTTCTGGGATTAAGGTTTTAACTGGGGCTTTTCCACCGAACTTGGCTCATCAAGTTAAAATGGCGGAGCAAGGGATTAAGGAAGCAGCTGAAGTAGGTGCCATAGCAGGGTTTTCCTTGATTGATTTGCAGGTTAAGGTGACCAAATTTGAAATAAAAGATGAAAAATCAGCGACTGAAATTGCCTTTAAGGCTGCGGGATCATTGGCTTTTAGGGAAGCTTTAAAGAAAGCCACCAGCTTTTTATTGGAACCACTTTTTAAAATTGAAGTCTCTGCACCAGATGACTTTATTGGAACCGTCATTAGTGATTTAAATTCACGAAGGGGCAAGGTCTTATCGATAGGTGTCAAGCCCGGTGGCGGTCAAATGGTAAACGCTGAGGTTCCCTTAGCAAATATGTTTGGGTATGCCACCGAAGTTAGATCTTTAACTCAAGGTAGAGCCAGCTTTTCCATGGAATTTAAGGAATACTCTGAAGTCCCTCCGAAAATCCGAGAAGAAATACTTCATAAATTGGGTCGATTCTAGACAGATAATTTTAAATAAATAGCTTTGACATTATTTAATATGGCAAGGCATATTCCAGCTCTTGAAAAGCAGAAACCATCGTTTCAGGTCTTTTTAGTTAAGCATCAAATTAAAATTTGAAAGCAACTAGTAAAGGTCGACGGGTGGTTTATTTTTTTAAAAAGTTGGAAATTTTTTTGAAATCTAAGTCAAAAAAGGTAGCAGCTTAAGGAAGGAAATATGCAGCAGAGTCAGAAAATCAGAATCAGACTGAGAGCTTTTGATCACAAACTTTTGGATCAATCGACAAAAGAAATCGTAGACACAGCCAGAAGAACAGGCGCACGTGTGGCAGGACCGATTCCGCTTCCTACTAGGATCAATCGTTTTACGGTTTTGAGATCTCCTCACGTTGATAAAAAATCAAGAGAGCAGTTTGAAATCAGAACACACAAAAGATTGTTAGACATTCTTGAGCCTACACAACAAACAGTTGATCAGCTTATGAAGCTGGATCTGTCAGCTGGTGTCGATGTAGAAATTAAACTTTCAGCAATTTAATTGGCGAGGTGATTTGTGAGTGAAAATAACGAAAATGAAAATAAAGGTTCAGAAAGCAAAAGCGCCAATTTGTTAAACGGATTGTTTGCGTTCAAAGAAGGAATGGCTTCAATTTTTAATGAAAAAGGTGAGTCTATTCCTGTAACAGTTTTAAGATTTGATCCTTGGTATGTCGTCAGAAGTAAAACTAAAGAAAAAGACGGATATGAAGCAGTTCAAATTGCATGCAAACCTTTGAAAGCTAAAAATGCTTCTAAGAGCAATAAAGTAGCGGTGAAATCTGCTGGCTTTGAAAACGGTGCTGCTTTCGTAAGAGAAGTTCAAGGTAAATACGAGTTAAAGTCTGGATCTTTGGTATCCATAGAATCACTCAAAAAGGGTGATGTTGTAAGAGTCACTGGCGTTTCAAAGGGTCATGGCTTTTGTGGATCTCAGCGCAGATGGAACTTTGCGGGTGGACCTGCATCTCACGGATCTAAGTTTCACAGAAGACCAGGATCAAGTGGTAACAGAACTTGGCCGGGGCGAGTGATGCCGGGTAAAAAGTTTCCTGGACACTATGGAGTTGAGAAAACCACCAGAAGTAACGTTGAAGTTGTTGATGTATTAAAAGATGAAAACGTGATTTTTATTAAGGGTCCAGTACCTGGTTCAAGAAACTCATTAATTCAGTTGGTGAAGGTATAAAATGTCAAAAGTAGATGTATTAAATTGGAAGAAAGAAAAAGTAGGCTCTACAGAGCTTGATGATTCAGTTTTTGGAGTAGAGCTAAAACAAAATGTCTTACAACAGGTTGTTGAATGGCAGTTAGCTTCTCGTCGTCAGGGAACACACATGACAAAGACACGAGGCTTTGTCAGTGGTGGTGGTAAAAAGCCATTCAAACAAAAAGGCACTGGTAATGCTCGTCAGGGTTCAACCAGAAGTCCATTGATGCCAGGCGGAGCTAAACTATTTGGTCCAATTCCTAAGGACTACAGCTTCACACTTCCTAAAAAAGTTAGAAAATTAGGATTGAAAGTGGCTCTTTCTTATTTGAATAAAGAAGGACGTCTGTTTGTCGTAGAATCTATAAAATCTGAAGGAAAATCTGCAGAATTGGCTAAGCGCCTGAAGCAGTTTGGCTGCACGAAAGCTCTCTTGGTTGATGCTGTTGTTGATGAGAAAGTCAAAAGAGCCAGTCGTAATTTAGTTTCTTATAAGTATTTTCCTGTTGCTGGTTTGAATGTGTTTGATCTTTTGAAAATGGATCATCTGGTTCTTTCTAAGGACTCAGTCAGCAAGATCGTAGAAAGATGTAAGGTGGATTAATGGAATCAAAAATTGTTAGACCTTTGATTACTGAGAAAAACACTGTTCATAATGCTCGAGGCGTTTACGTATTTGAAGTTAAGCCAGACGCTTCTAAAGAAGAAATTCTGAGCGATGTTGAGAAGTCATTCGGAGTTAAAGTTAATTCTGTAAGAACTGCTAACTGTCGAGGCCGAGCAAAAGTGACTAAGTTTGGTTATGGCAGAACGCCAAGGTGGAAAAAAGCTTTTGTTCAATTAAAGGCTGGCGAGAAAATCGCTCTGTTTGAGGGAGTATAATTTATGGGTATAAAAGTATTTAATCCAACATCACATGCTTTAAGAGCTGTTATTGGATTTGATTTTTCTGAAATCACAAAAACTAAACCTGAAAAGAGCTTAACCGAGCCAATCAGAAGGAAAGCCGCCAGAAATAATCATGGTCAGATTACCATGAGGCACATTGGTGGAGGTCATAAAAAAAGATACAGAATCGTAGATTTCAAAAGAGATAAATTAGAAGTTCCCGCAGTAGTAAAAGCAATTGAGTACGACCCAAACCGAACTTGTCGAATTGCTTTGATCTTTTACAAAGATGGAACAAAATCTTATATTATAGCTCCTATCGGATTGAATGTTGGCGACGCAGTAGTTTCATCAAAAGATGCAGATATCAAACCCGGGAATTCACTTCCTCTTCACGCAATTCCTGTTGGAACGATCATTCACAATTTGGAAGGTCGTCCAGGTAAAGGTGCTCAGTACGTTAGAGGTGCTGGTGTGGGCGCAGTGTTGGTCTCAAAAGATGGCGAGACCTGTCAGGTTAGATTGCCTTCTGGTGAAGTTAAGATTTTTCAATCAATTTGCAGAGCTTCAATTGGACAAGTAGGAAACACAGATAATGAAAATATCAGTCTGGGTAAAGCTGGCCGCTCTAGGTGGAGAGGTATCAGACCTGGAGTCAGAGGTATGGCTATGAATCCAGTTGACCATCCACTAGGTGGTGGTGAAGGAGTCGGTAAAGGTCATCATCCTGTGACACCTTGGGGGCAACCTTGTAAGGGATATAAGACAAGAAATAATAAACGTACTAACTGGACTATTGTAAAACGTAGGAAATAGGAGATTAGAAAGTGCCTAGATCAATAAAAAAAGGACCGTTCGTAGATTTGCCACTAATGAAGAAAATCGATCATGCGGTTCAAAAAAACGATAAAAAAGTTATTAAAACATGGTCAAGAAGATCGACTATTTTGCCCGAAGCTGTCGGACTTACATTTGCAGTTCATAACGGCAAAAAATTTGTTCCAGTGTACGTTACAGAAAATATGATTGGTCATAAATTTGGTGAGTTTGCACCTACCAGAGTATTTAATGGTCATTCTGATAAGAAAGCAGCTCCTGCAGGCGGCGCAGCTGCGACTAAAGATTAGGTTGGAGTAATTATGGAAGTAAAAGCTAAATTAAATAATGCGCGAGTTGGGGAGCAAAAAGCTCGTCTAGTGGCCGATTTAATTCGAGGAAAAGAAGTCAGTGATGCTTTGAAAACTTTGACGTTTTTAAATAAAAAAACTGGCGATTTGATGAAGAAACTTTTGGAATCAGCTGTAGCAAATGCAGATTACAAAAAAACAATTGATGTGGATAAGCTTTATTTAAAGCGAGTATGGGTTGATCAAGGACCAGTTCTGAAAAGATTTCGTCCTAGAGCCCAGGGGCGAGCTTTTGGAGTCAGAAAAAGAACTTGCCATATCAACATCGTTTTGGATGAGAGGTAAAAGTGGGACAAAAGGTTAATCCGATTGGTTTAAGAGTAGGCGTAATTAGAACTTGGGATTCAAGATGGTACGCCAAAGGAAAATTGTATTACGACAATCTTCATGAAGACATTAAGCTTAGAAAATATTTAATGGATAAACTTAAGCATGCTGGTGTTGCTAAAATTGAAATCGAAAGAGCGGCAAATAAGGTTAAAATCATCATTTTAACAGCCAGACCCGGCGTTGTAATCGGTAAAAAAGGTACTGGAATTGACTCTTTAAAAGCTGATGTTCAAAAACTCACTAAGAACGAAGTGTTCTTGAATATTCAAGAAGTAAGAAAACCTGATGTCGATGCTCGATTGGTAGCTGAAAATATTGCGCTACAATTGGAAAAGCGTATTTCTTGGAGAAGGGCTATGAAGAAAGCCTTGGCTGCAGCTATTAAAGGCGGAGTTAGAGGTATAAAAATTCGTGTTTCAGGAAGACTTGATGGCGCCGAGATTGCTAGGTCTGAATGGTACAATGAAAAGAGCGTTCCATTGCACACTCTACGTGCTGATATTGATTATGGAACAGCTGAAGCTCTAACAGCTTATGGAATTATTGGAATGAAAGTATGGATTTATAAAGGTGATATTTTGTCTGCTCGTGAAGTAGAGGAGGCCGGTCGTGTTAAGTCCTAAGAAGGTAAAACATAGAAAACAATTTGTTGGACGAGCTACAGGTTTAGCTTACCGTGGTTCCAATATTGATTTTGGAGACTTTGCTTTGCAAGCAACTGAGGAAGGCCGATTGACAGCACGTCAGCTTGAAGCAGGCAGGATTGCAATTGCCCGAAGTATTAAAAGAGGTGGCAAAATCTGGTGTCGCGTATTTCCAAATATTCCAGTTACTAAAAAACCAGCAGAGGTTCGAATGGGATCTGGTAAGGGTAATCCTGAATTTTGGGTAGCTAGAGTATTACCTGGGAAAATTTTATTTGAGATGAATGGAGTTACAAAAGAACAAGCTCAAGAAGCATTCTTGAGGGCTGCTCACAAGTTACCATTCAAAACTAAGTTTTTGGTAAGGGAATAGGTTATGGAATTTAAAGATGTTAAAAGTTTGTCTGTGAATGAACTAACAAAAAAACGAAATGAAGTTGTAAAAGAATTGTTTCAAGCCAGGATGAAAAATCAGCTTGGGCAATTGGGAAATCCTGTCAGCATTCGTTTTCTGAAGAAAGACATTGCAAGATACAACACGGCAATTTCTTTAAGCGCTAAGGAGCAAAAATGAACACACAAGAATCAGTGAGAGGCCGAAAAATTGAGGTTCTCGGAGAAGTTGTTTCTAATAAAATGCAAAAAACTATAAGCGTTGAAGTTTATAGAATGATTAGACACCCAAAGTATGGAAAATATTTGAAAAGAAGCTCGATTTTTAAGGCTCATGATGAAAAGGGCATTGCGAAAGAAGGCGATGTTGTTCGTATTAGGGAATCAAAACCTATTAGCAAAACCAAAAGATGGACGCTAGTTGAAGTTGTAGAAGCTAAAAAGGGATAAATATTTATGATTCAAATGCAAACTAGATTAAATGTAGCAGATAATTCGGGAGCCAAAGAAGTCATGTGTGTAAAAGTACTTGGTGGCTCAAAGAGAAGAAGCGCATCAATTGGCGATATTATCATTGTATCAGTAAAAGATGCTATCCCAAGTTCAAAAGCGAAAAAGGGTGAAGTCGCCAAAGCTGTGGTCGTTAGAACAGTTCAGAAGCTGAGAAGACCCGATGGTAGTTACATTAGATTCGATGATAATGCGGCTGTTTTGATTAATGCATCCAACGAACCTATTGGAACAAGGATTTTTGGACCAGTGGCAAGAGAATTGAGAGCTAAGCAATTCTTGAAAATAGTTTCGTTGGCACCAGAAGTATTGTGAGGAAAAAATGAACAGACTCCAAGAGAGATATAACAAAGAAATTTTAAGCAGTCTTAAGCAACAGTTAGGACTTAAAAACACTATGGAAGTTCCAAAGCTGGAAAAGATAATTATTTCTGTTTGCACCAGTGAAGCGGTTCAGAATCAGAAAATCTTGCCATCAGTTGTTGATGAAATAACAGCAATCACTGGTCAGAAGGCTGTCATAACAAAAGCAAAAAAAGCCATTTCAAATTTTAAGATCAGAGAAGGCTTGGCGATTGGTGTGAGAGTGACATTGAGAAGGCATAAAATGTGGGCATTTTTAGATAGACTGACCACATTGGCGCTTCCTCGAGTGAGAGACTTTAGAGGTCTGCCTGGAAAAGGGTTTGATGGAAGAGGGAATTACAACATGGGGTTAAAGGAACAGATCGTATTTCCTGAAATCAATTATGAAAGAGTTGAAAAAGTGAGAGGAATGAACATCACAATTTGCACATCTGCAAAAAACGATGCTCAGGGAAAAGCGCTTTTGGAAGCCCTTGGAATGCCGTTTAGAAAATAAAGGAAGGTGACATTTGGCTAGAAAAGCAAGTATTGAAAAAAATGATAAAAAATTAAGAATTTCTCTTAAGTATTTTGAGTACAGAAAGCAGTTAAGAGAGAAAGCCGTTGATGTTAAAGCATCTGATGAGGAAAAAGATTTGGCTCGTAAAAAGCTACAGGCTTTGCCAAGAAATACGTCCATAAATCGAGTCACTACCAGATGTAAATTAACTGGAAGGCCGCGAGGAAATTACAGAAAATTTGGACTGTCTAGAATGAAATTTAGAGAATTAGCATTAGTAGGAAAACTGCCGGGCGTTACGAAAGCAAGTTGGTAATAGGAGTAAGAATGGATACAGTTTCAGAATTTTTAACAAGAATAAGAAATGCTGGAGATGCCAGGCACGAGAAAGTTGACATCCCTTCGTCAAAGTTTCGTGAAGGTGTGGCAAACATTTTAGTTAGCTCAGGTTTTATAAGAAGCTTTAAAACAGCGAAAGATTCAAAGCAGGGATTTATGAGAATCTACCTGAAGTATAATGAAAATGGAGAACATGCGATTTCAGCAATTTCTCGAGTGAGTCGACCCGGGCGAAGAATTTATGTTAAATCATTAGAAATTCCCGAGGTTCGTTCAGGTTTAGGTATTACAATTTTAAGTACTAATCAGGGAATTATGAATGGAAATGAAGCCAAAAGGATGAATCTTGGTGGCGAAATCATTTGCAAGGTTTGGTAGGTAAATATGTCAAGAATCGGTAGAGCAATAATATATTTGGATGATAAGACTCAGGTCTCGATCACTCCACAGAATGAAGTTGTCGTTAAGGGTCCAAAGCATAATTTGAAAATTGCTATGAACACTTCTGTAGAAGCGAAAATTGAAGGTAAAAAAATCACTTTGATTCGTAAATCAGAAGACAAAGAAATTAAAGCAATGCACGGAATGTACAGAGCTTTGATTCAAAATGCAGTGACTGGAGTTTCCGTAGGATTTAGTCGGATACTTGAACTTCACGGTGTAGGGTATAGAGCAAATGTTGCTGGTAAAAAACTGGAGCTCTCTTTGGGATTCAGTCATCCAATCAGCTTTGCAATTCCTGAAGGCATTGAAATAAAGGTAGATAAGCAAACGCTTATTAGTGTTACAGGGCCAAGCAAAGAGCTTGTTGGCCAAGTGGCTAGCAAAATTAGAAGTTTTAGACCGCCAGAGCCTTATTTGGGCAAAGGTGTGAGATATCAAGGTGAACATATTAGAAGAAAAGCTGGAAAATCAGCCACTAAATAGAGGTTTTTAAAATGAGACTAACAATAAAAAAACGTTCAAGCGACCGACTTAATTCACGATTAGTCAAAAAAATGCGAGTTAGAAAAAAAATATCAGGTAATGGTGAAAAGCCACGAATGAGCGTGTTCAAGAGTGCTAAGCATATTTATGCTCAGTTGGTAGACGATGTTTCAGGAAAGACATTGTTGGCTAGCTCGTCGTTAAAATTCGAAGGTAAAGACAAAGGCGTAGAGCAGGCCAAGAAAGTTGGCGCTGAAATAGCTAAACTAGCTAAATCAAAAAATATCAGTGAAGTTGTATTTGATAGAAATGGTTTTCAATACCATGGAAGGATCAGGGCTTTAGCTGAGGGCGCACGTGAAGCTGGATTAAAATTTTAAGGAGTAATTGGTGGAAAAACTTTTAGGTGATTATGAAGAGAGAGTAGTAGCGATAAACCGAGTAACAAAGGTTGTGAAAGGCGGACGTAGATTTTCTTTTGCTGCCCTAGTCGTAGTTGGCAATGGTGTAGGAACAGTGGGTTTTGGCAGTGGTAAAGCGGGTGAGGTTCCGGAAGCCATCGGGAAAGCTGGCAGAAGCGCTAAAAAGAATGCTTTTGGCATTTCTCTTAAAGGTAGCACTATTCCTCATGAGGTGATTGGTACTTTTGGAGCAGCTAAAGTTGTTATGAGACCCGCAGCCCCTGGTACGGGCGTTATTGCTGGTGGTGCAGTACGATCAGTTTTGGAATCAGTTGGTGTGAAAGACATTTTAACAAAATGTGTGGGGACAAGAAATCCTCACAATGCAGTCAGGGCCACTCTTGATGGTTTAAGGCAACTGCGACAAGTTGAGAAAGTTTAGTAGGTTTTTATGGCGAAAAAATTTAGTGTAAAATTAATCAAATCAATAATCGGTTGCACGGAAACTCAGATTGCAACAATAAATGCTCTTGGGATTAAGAGTCGTGGAAAATCTGTAGTGGTAAATGATAACCCTGCGAATCGCGGGCAAATCCGAAAAATTCAACATTTAGTAGAAGTCGAAATTCAGAGGTAGAAAATGAGTTTACTGTCAAAATTAAGATCAGCAAAAGGTGCTAAGCACTATAGAAAAAGAGTAGGTAGAGGTCGAGGATCGGGTTTAGGGCAAACCTCTGGTAAGGGTAACAAAGGGCAGCTGGCTCGTTCTGGCGGTAAAGTTAGAAGAGGATTTGAAGGCGGTCAAAGTCCATTGATTAGAAGAGTTCCAAAGTTTGGATTTAATAATAAGGATTTTGAAACGAAGTATTCTGTGATTAATCTTTCAGATTTAAATTCATTTAAAGGCGAAGTGAATCCCGAAATTCTAAAAAAAGCCGGTAAAATGAAAAGAAAACTAATTAAGGTTTTAGGAAATGGTGAGCTGAATGCAGCAATCACGGTTAAGGCCCATAAATTCTCAGAAAAAGCGAAGTCTGCAATTGAAAAAGCAGGTGGCAAAGCAGAGGTAATTAAATAGTGGCTACAGCAGAAGCTTCAAAGTCGAATGATCTTTCAAGACGAATTCTTTTTACAATTGCCATGTTGGCTGTCTACAGGATTGGTGTTCATGTGCCGACTCCAGGAGTTGATTCGAATGCCGTAATGGCGTTTTTTTCGGCACAAAGCGGAAGCATTTTTGGACTGTTCAATACTTTCTCTGGCGGAGCGCTTTCACAGTTTTCGATTTTCGCATTAGGCATTATGCCTTACATTTCTGCTTCAATTATTTTCCAAGTTTTGGCTTCTGCAATCCCATATTTAGAGTCATTAAAAAAAGAGGGCGAGCAAGGTCGAAAAAAAATTAATCAATACACTCGGTACGCAACCGTAGTTTTGGCAGTTATTCAAGGTAGCGCTATTAGCACTTGGCTAGTGAGTTCAGTGAGTCCTGATCAAAGGGCTCTAGTGGTTGCCCCTATTGTTGGCTTTGTTCCTTTCAAAGTGATGACAGTGTTAACCCTAACGGCAGGAACATGTTTTGTAATGTGGCTTGGTGAGCAGATTACTGAAAAAGGAATTGGAAATGGAGCATCTTTGATCATTTTCACTGGTATTGCGTCTTCAATTCCTGGTGGTGCTCAGCAACTTTGGACACTATTAAAAAATGGCGAAATGAGCTCAGCAGTTGTTTTGGGCTTAGTCGTGTTTATGGTGTTAATTATTGCTGCGGTGATCTTTATGGAAGTTGCTCAGCGAAGAATACCGATTCAGTATTCTCAGCGGGGTGCTGGTATGCAGTCAATGGCAACGCCCTCAAGTCATTTGCCAATTAAAATTAATTTTTCTGGAGTGATCCCGCCAATTTTTGCAAGCTCATTATTGATGTTTCCGGCTACGGCAGCGCAATTTTCTGAAGCTGCTTGGCTTAAGAATTTTCAAGAGCACTTGTCACCAAATGGCCCTATTTACAATATTCTGTTTGTTTCATTAATTATCTTTTTCAGTTTTTTCTATACTGAGATTGTCTTTAATCCGAACGAAGTAGCTGATAATTTGAAAAAATATGGTGGATTTATTCCAGGAGTTAGAGCCGGAAAAAGCACTGCGGACTATATTAAAAAAGTTTTAGACAGGGTGAATGTTGGCGGTGCAACTTATTTGAGTGTGATTTGCATTATGCCAGGAGTTTTAACCAGTATGGCAAACATCCCATTTTATTTTGGGGGTACTAGTTTGCTGATTTTGGTTGGAGTCGCACTTGATACTTCTCAACAGATTCAATCCTACTTGCTGACTCAAAAATATGAAGGCCTTATGAAAGGGGCTAAAATCAGAAGTAGAAGGGTACAATATTAATGAACATTGTGCTCTTTGGCCCACCAGGGGCTGGCAAGGGGACTCAGTCTGCTTTGTTAGTTGAAAGATTGAAAATGGTTCAGATTTCCACGGGTGATTTGTTCCGAAGTAATATTAAAAATGGAACCAGTTTAGGACTAGAGGCACAGGGTTACATGGATAAAGGGCTTCTGGTACCTGATAACGTTACCATTGCGATGGTTAAAGACGTTTTGAGTGGATTAAAGGGCAAGAGCTTTATTTTGGATGGATTTCCAAGAAATGCTAAGCAAGCTGAGTCTTTGGACTCGATGCTCAATGAAATGAACTTAAAAATTGAGAAAGCGGTTTTTATAGATGTTCCGAAGACTGAATTGATGAGTAGGTTGACGGGGCGTAGAACATGTAGAAAATGTGGATCCATTTTCCATGTGCAGTCTAAAAAACCAAAAATATCAGATATTTGCGACAATTGTGGATCTGAGTTGGTTCAAAGAGAAGATGACAAAGAAACTGTCATCAGCAAGAGATTGGAAACTTATTCTGAAAATACACTTCCATTGAAGGAGTTTTATTTGAATCAGAAGAAGTGCGAAATTGTAAATGGAGTGGGCGAAACAGAAGTGATTTTTAAGAGTATTGAAAAGCTTTTTAGAGCATAAAGGTAGAGTTGTTTTTATAGACATTGACTGTTCGTAAATGATATGGTTTCTAGCTCGGTTTAGGGCAAGATTCTTAATAATTTTTATGAATTAAATTTGAGGAAACAAAATGAAAGTACGACCTTCAGTAAAAAAAATTTGCAACAAATGTAAAGTGATAAAAAGAAAAGGCGTAATCAGAGTGATTTGCGAAAATTCTAAACACAAACAGAGACAAGGATAGCTAGATGGCTCGTTTATCCGGAGTAGATTTACCAAGAAATAAGAGAATGGAAATTGCGCTGACCTATATTTACGGGATCGGCAAAACCAGAGCGAAAGAGATTTGCTCTAACGTTGGAATTCCATCTGAACTGCGCACTGATAATTTGACAGACGAACAGGCTGCAAAAATTCGTGCTTATATCGAAGCAAACTTTAAAGTTGAAGGTGACTTGAGAAGAGAAACTGGATTGTCGATCAAGAGATTGATGGATGTTAACTGTTATCGAGGAATCAGACACAGAAAAGGTTTACCAGTGAGAGGTCAAAGAACTCGATCAAATGCTCGTACAAGAAAAGGTCCTCGTAAAACAATCGCGAATAAGAAAAAAGTAGTCTAGTAGGGAGTCGTTAGGTGAATACTGAAAAAGATAAAAAAGTAGTTAAGAAAAAAGTTAAGAGGAATGTTCCAACTGGTAACTGTTATATTCAGGCTGGTTTTGGAAACATTATCGTGACCATGACTGACCCTGCTGGTGGAACTATCGCCTGGGCATCAGCTGGAAACCTGGGTTTTAAAGGTTCCAGAAAAGGTACTCCGTTCGCTGCACAAGTAGCTGCAGAAGACGCTGCAAAAAAGGCATTAGAAGCTGGAATGAGAAGCGTGGATTTGTTCCTAAACGGACCTGGAGCCGGTCGTGAACCCGCAGTTAGAGCGATTGCAGCTGCTGGAATCAGAATCAACACTTTGAGTGATATCACGCCAATTCCTCATAACGGTTGCCGACCACCTAAACGAAGAAGAATTTAAGGAGAATATTGTGAGTTGTGTAAACAGCGCAGTTTGTAAGCTATGCAGAAGAGAAAATACGAAACTATTTCTTAAGGGAGATAGATGTTTCACAGATAAATGTGCATTCGAAAGAAGGCCATATCCTCCGGGGCAGCACGGACAATCTCGATTGAAATTTTCTGAGTTTGCTTTGCAGTTAAGAGAAAAACAAAAAGCTAAAAGATATTATGGAATGGGTGAACGTCAGTTTAGGCGCTATTTCAGTTTAGCTGAAAGATCAAAAGATGTGACTGGAACTGCTTTATTCAAACTATTGGAAACTCGATTGGACAATGTGGTTTATACTTTGGGATTTGCAAGCTCACGTCGGGAAGCAAGGCAGTTAGTTAAACACAATCACATTATGCTAAATGGAATTAGAGCCAATATTCCAAGCTTAATCGTAAAAAAAGGTGATGTAGTTGAGGTTAAGCAAAAAAGCCGTGAAAACAATAAAGTCATGGCTGCTATACAAGCTGTTGCCAGAAGAACAGTGCCATCTTGGTTAGAAGCTGATCATGGCGCTTTTAAAGGTGTTGTGAAAGATGCGCCGACTAGGGAAGAAGTTTCTTTGCCAGTCGAAGAAAATATGATTGTTGAGTATTATTCAAGATAACTTTTTTAGTCATCATGGGAGTCTGATTATGCAAGAGCACTATTATCGATTTTGGAGAGATCTGATTAAACCCAAAGGGTTTGAAGTAGATCGCGAAAGTCTTAGGGAAGATTACGCAAAGTTCACGGTCAAACCTCTTGAGCGAGGTTTCGGAGTGACTTTAGGTAATTCACTGAGACGAATCCTATTAAGCTCAATGATGGGCTCAGCTGTTTCAGCTGTGAAGTTTGAAGGGGTCTTGCACGAGTTTACGACCATCCCAGATGTTCTAGAGGATGTTACTGATATCATTTTGAATTTAAAGGAAGTCCGATTTAGACAGTATTCATCTGAGCCAGTGACATTAAGAATCAATAAAAAAGGTTCAGGTAAAGTGACAGCTGCTGATATTCAACTGACAGATCAAGTTGAAGTTCTGAATCCGAATCAGCACATAGCTACTTTGGGTGGCAGCGCAAATTTCAATGCTGAGCTAATTGTGACTTTCGGAAGAGGTTATGATTCTGCTGATATTAGAAATGAAAGTTATCCAGTTGGTTTTATCGGTGTTGATGCTCTTCACAGTCCAATCCGTAAAGTAAACTATTCAGTTTCAAATGCTCGTGTTGGTCAAAGAACTGATTACGATGCATTGGCATTGGAAGTATGGACTGATGGTTCATTGAAACCAGAAGAAGCTGTGTCTTTGTCTTCTAAAATTATGAAAGAGCAATTGCAGATATTCTTAACTTTTGATGAGACTTTGGAGCCAAACGAAGAATCAAAAGATATGAAAAATCCTTCGTTGAATGAAAACTTGTTCAGATCAGTTGATGATTTGGAATTAAGTGTTAGAAGTGCAAATTGCCTTAAAAACGCTAACATTAGGTTTATTGGCGAGCTGGTAGTTAGAACAGAAGCAGAAATGTTAAAAACAAAGAATTTCGGCAGAAAATCGCTTAATGAAATTAAAGAGATTTTATCTGAAATGGGTTTGGGTTTGGGAATGAAAATTGAAGGATGGCCGCCTCCAGGTTGGGATCCTAATACAGCCACTCCATTTAAGAGGGAACAACAGTAAGGTTGGTACTAATTTATGAGACATAGAAGAAAAACAAAATATTTCAGTAGAAAATTTAATGCTCGCAAAGCTTTATTGAGAGGGTTGATGATATCCTTGGTGGAGCACGGTCGCATTAGAACAACAGTTTCTAAAGCTAAAGAACTTAGAAGGCATATTGAGCCAATCATTACCCTGGGTAAAAAAGGTGATGTAGCTACAAGAAGATTGTTGTTGAGCAGAATTCCTAACGAAAAAACTGTTCAGAAGATAATTTCTGAGATTTCAAAAGAATTCAATGAGCGAAACGGTGGATATACTAGAATCATTAAGTTGGATCAGCGTCCTGGTGATCGAAGTGAAATGGCATTCTTGGAATTTGTGAATTACGATTGGAAGGCAAAAGTTAAGCCTGAGGCAACTGTAGCCAAAAAATCGACTAAAGCAAAAACACCTAAAGCTAAATCTAAAAAGAGCGAAGCTGAAGCAAGAGCCTAATGAAAATTAGCGTTAAAGCTGCTATGGCTGTGATCTTTGTGGCCCTAATTATGGCTACAGGGTTCTATTATTGGAGATCTCAGACATTTAATTCAGAGGGATTCGAAAAATTTAAATCATTGGATACTGTCGAGAATGATGGGTTGGGCGTATTCAGTATCCCTGATTTGACAGGAAATCCTGTAACTCAAGAAGAATTTAAAAACAAAGTGGTTGTTTTAAATGCATGGGCCAGTTGGTGTGCCCCATGTGTTGAAGAAATGCCCTCACTGTTTGAAGCCGTGAAATTTTTCAATGGGAAAATTGCTTTGTTGGCAGTGTCTATGGATCAAAATCAAGCTGAGGCTAAGAGATTTTTAGATGCATTTCCGGATAAAGATTCTGAAGGTGTTACTATTGTGTTTGACCAAGACAAATATTTTTCAAACCGACTCAAAATAGACAGGCTTCCGGAAACATTTATTATCGACAAAAAAGGTCGCATCGTTAAAAAAGTAGTGGGTACGTTGAACTGGGCCAGTAAAGATGCCTTGGATTATCTGAAATCATTGGAAGACCAATAGTTTAATACTAGCAGAAAATTGAAGATTCAGTATTAAATAAAACTCTGTTTTTTCTTTGAAGCGAAAATACTTAAAGAAATCTTTAGTCTTTAAAGACTGAAGCATTGAACCCATACATACATACATACATACATACATACATACATACATACATACATACATACATACATACATACATACATACATCAGCCTTTAATTGAGTAAATTTATGCTTTTGGATCCTATTTGGCACTGAAATTAGATAGTTTTTTACAGCTAAAGGTTTGTTTGACTGATTTAGAGTCTGCTGGGAATGTCATCCACTGATGAAGTATTTATTTTTGCACATTATCTTTTTATTCAGCTCATTTTGCGAGATTGCATTTGGTGCTCAGTTTAGTTGTCGTGAATACGGTCAAACTAAGAGCGACAAAATTGAGCTGCTGTTTAAAAACTATACTCCGGAAGAAACTGACTTAGAAACCACTGTTTATTTGGGAAATGAAAAGCAACCCGCCAGCGCGAAGTATTTGCTGAGATTTTCTAAGGAAGATGGAACTCTAAATACAGAGGATAAAAAAATAATTAGCTCTGTTGACTTTCGGTTTATCGAGAAGATTCCTGATATAAAAATCTTAGGTGAGCCGTTGAGAAATTTGATATTTATTTTGGTTCCGTCTTTTGAAACTCTTAGTATCGGCGGTCAGTTTCAGGCTCAGTTTGTCTTTAAAAACGGCAAAAGAATTAACCTTGAGATGATTTGTAATTAATTGTCAGCTCACAAAAACTGAATTGATTTTAACAAAGAACAAAAAAGCTTAAATTTCCGAATCAAGATTGTTTCGATTCATTTAATAAAATGATTAGATTATGTCTAGATAAGATCAAGCTAGACTGGATAGATTGTATCTAAGAAATATCAGATTATGTCTAGATAAGATCAGGCAAGACTGTATAGATTGTATCTAAAAAATATCAGATTATGTCTAAATAAGATCAAGCTAGACTGGATAGATTATATCTAAGAAATATCAGATTATGTCCAAATAAGATCAGCCTAGACCGTATAGTTTGTATCGAAGAAATATCAGAATAAATCAGTTCAGTAAAAACATGATGAATTCAGATGGTTTGAATGAAGTACGTGAAAAAAAATAGAATTCATCAGTATTATTTATTCTGAATTAGATTTAGACTTTGAAACGTAAATAAGAATTAAAATTTAAATTTTTTCTTCAGTTCGTCCATTTTCTTTTGGGCGTCGTCGCCAAGAGCTTTTTTGGCTTCGGCTTCAAGCTTTTTTTTGGCATCATTTTCGGCTTCTTTTTTGGCCGTGTTGACCTTGGATTCAGCTTTTGATTTTTCACCATTGATTTGGTTTTGAATTTTTGAAATTTCACCTTGGTATTGAGACTTGAATTTATTAAACTCGTCCTCAATCTTTTTACGTTCAGCGCCAATTTGAGCATTTACAAATTCATCCAATTTTTTTCGAGCTTCATCGATTTTCTTTTGAAGCTGTTTTTCAAGTCCCCGCTGTAGTTCGGATCCCAAATTTGAGCTCAAGCTTAGATTCGGTAGGGGCAGATTGCCAGAAGCTGATACATCAACTGTCACTGTTGGAATGTCCTTGAAAATATCCGTCAGAACGGTGGAGACAGTTTGGTTTTTGGCTTTGACATTGTATTGAACGTTACTGAATTTATTTTCCATTTGATATTTAAAGCGCGTCAGGCCGGTCAATGAGCCCTTGGATACAAACCCCGCCGAAGCTTTTGCAAACGCAACGGAGACTTCGTCTGAAGCAACCAGATCCTTGTCAGAGATAGGGTATTGGCCCACATCAAAAGCAAAATCGATCAAAGAATCTTCGGGTCTGGTATCGATGGATATCAAAGATTTTAACCCTGAAAGCTGTGAAGATGGAAAGTCCCCATTAAAAGTTATCACTGTGGGTTGATTGATCAGCTTTTGGTTTGAAGTTATGTTTGTGATTTTACCATCGAGGTTGCCAAGACCTTCAGGTGTCGCCTTGGAGTTTATAAGTATTCGTTTAATCCAAAACATAGGATATGAATTTGGACGTCCAAATTCATATGAAACGCCTTTTGCCCTAGGGTGAGGTTTGATTTCGTCTTCGGGAGCTTTTTTGTCTTTCTTCATTAAATTTGGAGGAATGTATTTTTCAGCCATGGATTTGTAGCGATTGGCTTTTGCCAAATAGGGTCCCGTATACTGGGCAAACAGCGCTTTGGACAATGAAGCAGCGTCCAGTTTGGGAATTTTAAATCTTGATTCAAGAGCTTTGATGTCGTTTTTAACCATCTCATCAATCTCTTTATACTGTTGATCCAGTGTTTTTAAATCACTGTTTAGCTCAGAGTTAGCGGCGCTGATGGTTTTAACTTTAGCATCTGCATCTTTTAAAATCGTATCAATTTCTTTCAGAGAAGCTTCAAGCTCTTCCTTGGATTTAAAATCTTTGACCTTTACCTTTGAAAGGCGATCACCAATGGATTGGATTTCTTTGCCTTGGGGTAGGGTTTTGATTTTAGCGTTCCAATTTTGTTGTTTTTCCTTGAAGGCCTTTTCAAATTCTTTGATTTTGGCTTTTGAGGCTAAATTGCCTTCAATTTTGCCCATTTGATCAGATGAAGAAGTTCCACCTAATAGGCTGGCCAGATCTCCTAGGATGTTTTCCGATTGGGATTCTTCGACCTTATCAAGGGCTTTGTCTTTCAATTCTTGAGCTTTTTCACCAATCACTGAGCCGCCAGAATCCTGGGGCTTTACGGGGTCTGGCGGTCTGACCCGGCCTGGTCGCTTTCTGGGGGATTGAATTTTTATTCCCTCAGCAGCCATTTCATCAATGATGATTCGGGCGCGAAGTAATCCATCCCATAAAATGGCAAAACGAATATCAGAAATTTCAAATGAATTAAAGTTGGGCTTTTCAGCATCTGTTACTTGTATATTATTAATTTGAAAAGTTCCTTTTAAAAAACTGGTATTTACAGAGCCTACGTTAACTTCGGCACCAACAGCAAAGTATCCGCCCCATTCAATTAAGGTTTTTAAATTGTGATCAAATAAAAATTTGAAATACCCACCGATCAGTAACACGACTATCAAAAAGGGAATGATGGCTTCTGTGCGGATGGGGCCTTGAGGTTTTGTGACTTTTGGTTTTTTATCGGTTGTTTTTTTGTCTGGAGTGTTCATTTATAATCCCCGCTTTATCCGTAAAGGTCGTTGTATTTAGAGTACATTTTGTAAACCGTTGTGGCTGTCCATGCTTTCCAAATTTTTGACTGCTTGAACTTATTAACAACATTGACTCTGTATTTAATGACCAAAACTTTGAAACAAAAGAACAGCGGAATAACCAGCGCAAAAGAAATAACAGCAGATCCCATGACGATAGAATTATTAAATCTGGTTAAGGGCACTATGGGCATATTGTAAAGTTGAATGAACAGAGGCCTCATGGACTGGCTTTCAAGAACGCTTTGGCCAAGACTGTTAGTGACTGGGTCTAACAAAAATGCGGTGAATTTAAAAAAGAAGGCCGATACAAAAGCGGCACCCATTTGAAATCTAAAGAAAAAAATCAAAATGATTATCAGCAGCCCTTGAAGAGAAAACAAAGGCGAAAAGCCTAAGACCACTCCTATGGCTAAACCGGCTGCTATTTGATTAGTGCCAGTGTCTGAATTGAGAACCTTAAAAAAAGCAAAAAGCTGTTTTAACATTAAACTCATGGTCACTCCGTTTGAAAATTACTGATGCTTCATTGAACCAAAGTATTCAGGAAATTATACGTTTTATGCAAAGAGTTAATGGAGGGAGATTTTAGACTGCTGGACATCGGTTTTGGCTTGAAAGATAGTACTGCTTAAAGGAATTAATTGAAGTGGAAAGCAGTGATTTTTCTGTATTCTTGAGAATGTGCAAGGAAATACAGCATCGGGGTGTGTTTTGGATACAGGGAACTGGCGGAAATCTGTCAGTTAAGGACAATGACATTCTGTGGATTAAAGGTTCAGGTAAAAGACTGGATTCAATATCGGGCCTGAGTGACCTGGCACCGCTGAAGTATGGATCCTTTGTTAAAAATGAAATTAAGAATTTTGACATTACTGACAGTGGGTTGGAGGAAGCTCTTAACAAAGCATTGCAATCAGGCCATTCAAAACCTTCTATGGAAACTCCATTTCATGCCATTTTGCCATTTAAGTGGGTCTGCCATTTTCACAGTTTGACCGCAATTGTTTGCTATCAAAAAATCAAAAAAGATTTAAGGAATTTTTTAGATTGGTATGCAAAAAATTGGAGATCAAGCTTTGGTGATTTTGCCTTGATTGAAAAGCAAACTCCCGGATTGTCATTGAGCCGAGAAATATTTAATAGCCCATTGGCGCAAGTTTATTTTCTGCAGAACCACGGGGTTATATTGGCTAGCAATTCAGTGACTGATTTTGAAAAATACCAACAGTTTGAATCAGAGTTATTTGATTTTTTAAAACTTGAGAAATTTAAAAATATTAATGATTATTTAAAGTCCGGATGGTCTGGGAAAATATATTTTCCAGATTTGGCGGTCGTTCAATCTAAACTAAAGAATCTGCTGAGTAAAAATGGAAATAGTTATTTTTTAGCGAATGATGCTGATACAAATTTAAAAGAAATTTTTGCTTCAGCTTGTGTGTTGGACCATTACCATACTGAATTAACGCCGCTGAACGAGGAAGAAGTGAATAAAATTGAATCACTGCCTACTGAAAAACACCGAATTTCAATGCTGGGTAAAAAATGAAGCCATTATTAGTAGTTCCCATGTCAGGTCAGGGGAGTCGATTTAAAAAAGCAGGGTATTTAGAACCTAAACCATTGATTGAGATTAATGGTAAGTCCATCATCAGCAGACTGTTGGACAATTTTCCGAACGACTGGCCTTGTTGTTTTGTGCTGGCGGAAAACCACAGGCAAACCAATTTAGAAAAAACCTTAAAGAAATTACGACCGCAGTCAGAAGTTTTTTATGTGCCGGCGCACAGCGAGGGGCCTGGTCGAGCATTGCTGTCAATCAAAGACAAATTAAACACAGATCAATCAGTGATTGTTAGTTATTGCGATTTTGGGATGAAATGGGATGCCAATGATTTTTTAAGATTTGTCGAACAAACAGAATCTGATTGTTGTTTGGTGTCCTATTCTGGATATCATGCTCACTATGTCACAGAAACTCCCTATGCCTATAGCCGAGTTGAAAATAACAGAGTCATAGAAATTAAGGAAAAAGGTTGGTTTCAAGATCGGGAAAAAGAGTATGCCTCGAATGGAATCTATTATTTTAAAACAGGTAAGTTGCTGTTAAAGGCTTTAGATTTACAATTTAGCGAGAAAAATTTTATCAATGGAGAATCCTACACTTCATTGACTGTGCAAAGTTTGATGAAGGCAAATCCAGAGACCTTTGTAACAGTTTATGAAATCCCTGCTTTTTATCAGTGGGGAACACCTGAAGATTTATCGGATTATTGTTATTGGGAAAAAACCTTTGAAAATTATTTTAAAAAACGTCCAAAGATTCAGATGGCCCATATCTTGGTCCCAATGGCTGGGATGGGTAAGAGGTTTCGGCAAACTACAGATGTGCCTAAGCCTTTTTTAAAAATAGATGGGTCACCTATTTATCAAAGGGCAGTGAATTGCTTTGATGGTAAAAAACTGTTTGTTGCCCTGGAAGAGCATAGAAAGTATCTGGGGGGCGAAGAATCTTTGTTTATAGAAAAGACTCCTGAAGGTCAGTCACTGACGACTTTAGCTGGTGCTTTGAAGCTGCCCATGGATCGGGAAGTTTTTGTTACCGCCTGCGATCATGAGATTGTTATAGATGAAAATGTATTTGAAAAGGCAAAGACGGAAGCAGATGCCGTTATTTTTACCGTAACTGGGTATCCAGGAAGCCGCAGAAATTCTGAATCTTACGCCTATGTAAATGCAGAAAAAAATGGACAGGTTGTTAGTGTGTCTTGCAAAAAGACTATTTCGGATTCACCAACTGCAGATCCTTTGTTGGTAGGGAGTTTTTGGTTTAAATCAAATCAGATTTTACAAAAAGGTATTGAGCTACAGACTGCAAAAAATCTTAGAGCCAATGGTGAATTGTATTTAGATTTGGTTTTTAATTGCCTTATCGAGGCCGGTAAGACAGTGAAAATTTGTCCCCTTAAATCTTATATTAACTGGGGAGATCCCCAAGCTATGTCCGAAGCGCTTTATTGGTATGAAGTTTTTGGTGGACGGAGCTTAACCAAACGAAATCGTTTTTCGGGAGTCATAAGCGATGGAATTTGAATTAGTACTGCCATGTTACAATGAATCTAAGTCCATCAAGCAATTAATAGAAAGAGCTATTTCAGCTGCTAAAAAACATGGTTTTGATCATCGTAGCTTTGGTTTAGTGTTGGTAGAAAATGGTTCAAAAGACGACTCCCGAGCGGTCATGTACAAATTGCGTGAGACTGAATTGGGAGATTGGTTTCGGGTGGTGTGCATAGACAATAACCAAGGCTACGGCTATGGATTGTGGCAGGGTTTGAGTTCCACAGTGGCTGAATATGTGTCTTGGTCACATGCAGATCAACAGTGCGACCCCAATGATGCTTTTGTTGCCCTGAAGAAATTGAAATCTCAAAGACGAAGAGTGTTGGTAAAGGGTAAAAGGTTTGGCAGAAACTGGAAAGATTTTGTCGTCAGCAGAGTTTTTGAAACCATAGCCTCGGTGCTTTTGGGATATTTTTTGTTCGAAATCAATGCTCAGCCTAAAGTTTTTCACCGAAGTTTACTGGAACAAGTCATTAATCCTCCATATGATTTCGCTTTTGATTTGTATGTCCTGTATTGCGCTCGTAAAAATGGTTATCAAATACAAACAATCCAAGTGGAATTTCCGCCAAGAGTCCATGGATTATCGAACTGGGCAGCTTCGTTTAAATCCAGATTTAAACACATCAAAAATATGATTATTTATATCTGGAAACTTTCTAAGGAACGCGTGTGATTGAAGTCTTCAGAAAAATATTAAGCTCTAAATTGTTTTGGTTTGGGTTACTGATCCGCATCTTGTTGATGTTTGTGGTGCCTTCAGAGTTTATGATGGATAAATTTATCCCCTTTGTGGATAAGGCCGTCACTCAGTTTCCAGCAAATCCGTGGATGCTGTCTAGCCCAGCGGATTTTCCCTATGGGTTAGTTTTGTTTGTATTGTTTTTTGTACCAAAAATGATTTTCTACACACTTTTTGGAGAACTGGCCTTAGGCAATTCAATTTTGAGCGTCGTGCTGATGAAGTTTCCGCTTTTGATTTTCGATGTAGGTTTTTTGGTATTGCTGACTAGTATATTTGAAATTAATTTCAAAAGACTGCAGGTTTATTATTGGCTCAACCCTGTTGTGATTTATATTTCCTATTTGCATGGCCAGTTGGATTTAATCGTGATGTTTTTCACGGTGTTGGCAATTTACCAGTTGATGCAGAAAAATATTCTGAGCAGTTCGGTTTGCTTTGCTGCAGCTATATTGTCTAAGTTTCATGTGATTATTTTAATCCCATTTTTTATGGCTTATATTTGGAATACCCATTTTTTAAAGCAAGCCCTGGTTAAAATTTTGACTTGGTCAGGGGTTTTGTTGATTCTGGTTGGGTTTGGTTTGCTGCCAAATATTTTAGCCCAAAATGCAGATTATATTTCTGCAGGCTCACCGGAAGCTCTCAGAGTGTTTGCGATGCAATTTAAGCTTTCAGAGACTCACGTTTTGTATATTGGACTTTTTCTGTTGTTCGCAACCATTGCAAGAATGGTATTTAGTACGAAGATAAGTGAAGATGGGCTGTTTTTTGGATCAGGTTTGATAATGGGAGCTTTGTTGCTGATCACAAATCCGATGCCTGGGTGGTATTTTTGGGTCATGCCTTTCTTTGCCATTTTTTGGGCCAGATATTATTCAGCTTCTAAGTTGATATTTGCTGCCATGATTTTGCTTTATTTTGGATATTTTGAGCTTTTTAATAAAATGCCAGATCCATTGATGAAGAGCTTAGTGTTGACGGCATTGCAAGTGACACTATTGGGGGCCATGCTTTCAATATATAATTATGTGATTACTTTTGAATCCCCGATAACTGAGCGGGGTAAGACCTATATTTTGGGATTGAGTGGAGACTCTGGAGCTGGGAAAAATTATTTTACTGGATTGATAAGTGATCTGTTTTCGGAATCCTCGGTTCAAGTGATTGAAGGCGATGACTACCACAAATGGGAAAGACGTGATCCCAATTGGGAATACCTGACTCATTTAAATCCATTTTCTAATCATCTAAAAGAAATGATGAATCATATAAGACTGATCAGTATGGGAAGGTCCTTTCACTTTCGGCATTACAACCATCAAACAGGCAAGTTCACTCAGCCGCGCGAGCTGGTGCCATCAAAAACTGTGGTTATGCAAGGGCTGCATTCATTGTTTTCAGAAGATTTTAGAGATGCAATGAATCTGAAAATATTTTTGGATCCCCAGCCTGAGCTCAGATTGGCTTGGAAGCTTGAACGGGATTCTAAAGACCGCAAGCATGATCGGGATTCTATTGTTAAGTCTTTTGAAGCCAGAAAATTAGATGGGGAAAAATATATCATTCCACAAAGAGGCAAATCTGATTGGGTTATAAGATATTGTTTTTCAGATTCCATGAGTGTGGAGCAGATATTAAATGGAGAAAGGCGTGATTTGCAGTGTGAGTATGAAATCAAAGCTGATCCTGGAGTATTAGATTTTTTGATGAATCTTAAGGAGCTATCCTGTCAGGTAGAAATCATGCAGGATACTGGCAGTATTGATACGGCTAAGGTCAGAATCAGCGGCAAGCCATCTGCTGAAATGATTCAAGCATTTGCAGAAAAATGGTTTTTGAATATCAGACAGTTGACCAGAAGCTATTGGCCACCCAAATGGAGAAATGGTTTAGAGGGCATACATCAGCTGATGATTTTATATTTTCTGACTAAAACGAGGGGCTAGAGTGAAAATAATCAAACACAGAGTGAACTCAGTTAAAGATCTGGCGACCATCAAAAATGACTGGGGTTTAGAGATTGATTTAAGAGCGACTGATCAAGGCAGAAAAATAAAAGTCACTCACGATGTTTTCACTGAAGGTGAAGATTTTGATCAATGGCTGGAAGTTTTTAAATCCAAGAAAATTTCGGGCCCATTAATTTTAAATACGAAAGATGACGGTTTGGAAGAAGACCTTATTGTGAAAATGAAAGAAATTGATTTTCAAAATTATTTTTTTCTAGATACCACGATACCAACGCTCTACCATTTGATTCATGCTAAGAAAGTCAAATCACAAAATCTGTCAGTCAGACTGTCTGCAGTTGAACCCTTAGAATTTGCAAAAATGTTTATTGGAAAGGTTCAGTGGCTTTGGGTTGATTGTTTCGAAAATAAAATGGTCCCTTTGAGCTGGCTCAATGAGTTGAAAGAAAATTTTAAAATCTGTTTGGTGTCACCTGAGCTTCAGAAGTTGCCGGAAAATTTAATTGGCGAGCATAAAAAATATTTTGCAAATTACGCT
Organism: Pseudobdellovibrionaceae bacterium; assembly: GCA_044359815.1. Lineage (GTDB taxonomy): Bacteria > Bdellovibrionota > Bdellovibrionia > Bdellovibrionales > Bdellovibrionaceae > JBIKLL01. The sequence goes on along the minus strand of JBIKLL010000017.1, from coordinate 8,754 downwards.
GATGCCGTTTGCACTAAATTTCCTGACAAATGGATTTAGCTGGGTTTAAGGCTTTTAATCACTCGGCAACTGAGTTCAGTATCTGACAAAACAAATACATGGATGCCTGGAGCTCCGGCTTTCTTAAAGCCCTCAGCCAGTTCCAGGAAAAGTTCGTAGGCCCTATCTTTGTTTTCAACTTCAGGCAGAGCATTTATATACCAATTAGGAATTTTGATTCCGAATCTTTGAATCATAGTATGGGCTTGCTTTTTAGTTTTTAAAACACGTGTGCCTACTAAAATTGGAATATCACATTTATTTTTACCCAGCTCATCCAAAAAACTGGCATAAGAATCGACATCATAAACCATTTGTGTGATTCCGTATTGAGCTCCAGCTAAATATTTTTTCAGGAAGTATCCGATTCTTTGTTCAGTTCCAGCATCATCGGGGTAAGCAGCAGCTCCAATGCAAAAGTCAGTCTTTGTGTTTCCCGCTTTGAAACCTTCTCGGTGGTAATACTGTCCTTCATTGAGTTTTTTAATCTGATCAATCAACAAATAGGCATACAAATAGGATTTTGGATTGGCCTTCCAATCAGCGATACCCTGCGGAGGATCGCCTCTGAGTGCTAAAATATTTCTGACGCCAAAGTAATGATGATCCATTAACTGGTTCTCTACTTCCTCAGGGGTCAGATCGCGGCAAGTAAAATGCGCTATTACAGGTTTCCTAAAATGATCTTTAATTGTTTGAGCTATTGGTAAACTGCCACCGCGCAGACTTCCTCCAGCTCCCTTGGTCACAGACAGAAATTGTGTGCCACTGGCAACCAACTGATTGATCTGTGATAAAATTTCTTCCTGTGGAGCTCCGTTACGAGGGGGGATGACTTCGGCAGAAATAGTGAAACTGGATTGAGCCATCAGTTCCGTCATTTTTATATCTGTGGTGTTGAATTGATTCATAGGCTGGCTTCTAATTGATTTCCTACGCTAAAATAAGTGGCTTCAGGGTGATGAAATACAATGGCTGAAACGCTGGCTTCAGGGTCCATCATAAAACCTTCAGTCAATTGAACACCAATATCCGTTGGATTTAACAATTGCCAAAGCAGTTCTTGATCATCCAATCTGGGGCAGGCGGGATATCCGAAAGAATAACGTTTACCGCGGTATCGGGCCTGAAATCTTTCAAGCATTGAGAGCTCAGTTGAATCAGGAAATCCCCATAATCCGCGCAAAAATCCATGCATCCATTCAGCAGTGGATTCTGCAGTTTCCAGAGCTAAAGCCTGTAAGGCATGGCATTTTAAAAACTGCCCAGATTCTTTGAGCTTTTCTGCGGTTTCACGAACTTGGTTCCCAGCTGTGACAACAAACATCGCTAGATTGTCTTGATTGGGAGTTTTTGAAACATAGTCAGAAATACAAAGATACGGTGATTTATTTTGTCTGGGAAAGTCGAACTCAATTTCTTTTGAAGAGTTACTCACAAAGATTTTGGATTCAAAGCTGTGAGCCTTGAAAAACTGATACACAGCTTTCGGTGAAAATAACTGAGTGCCTCGATATTCTGATTTGATTTCTTGAACCTGTTTCCAAATCTCAAGGGCCTTTGGATCCTCTGCGGCGACAGCAGATTCCTTGATGCGCCCCTCGTCCAAATCACCTAGCAGTTTTGCAGATTTGGCTTTGATTCCCAAATGCCTTGTGTAAAGCATTAAAGGATTAATAAATTTCCACATTCTGTCGATGGGCAAATCCTTGATCACATGTCTGGTAAAATCAGGAGGTGCTGGGATGTCCTTGGCGTTTGCGATGCTGGATTTAGTAACTGGAGCGCTAGCTTCAGCCTTTGGAGCTTGAACAGCATTGGCTACATTTTTTCGAGTGATTTCAATCTCTGAAAGTATCGCTTTAAATTTTTCTTTGTTTTGAATCTGATTGGCTAAATCCAATCCATTCATAGCATCGTTTGCGTACAGCACAGGGCCTTTGTATGCAGGCAAAATTCTTTTTTCAGTAAAGGATCTGGACAGTGCGGCTCCGCCCACAAGCATAGGGGTTGTGATGCCAGCATTAGATAAATCTTCAGCGGTAATTACCATTTGTTGAGCTGATTTTACCAACAATCCCGAAAGGCCTATGATGTCAGGATTATGCTTTCTGACGTTTTCGATCAAAACTTCAGGAGGAATCTTGATACCTAAATTTATAACTTGGTAACCATTATTGCTTAAAATAATATCCACCAGATTTTTACCGATATCGTGAACATCGCCTTTAACAGTAGCTAAAAGGATTTTTCCCCGATTGGATGCTTCGGTCTTTTCCATCAATGGTTCCAAATAGGCGACTGCGGCTTTCATGACCTCGGCACTTTGAAGGACCTCTGCCACTATCAGCTTATTAGCATTAAACAGTTTTCCAACCTCATCCATTCCCCGCATTAAGGGGCCATTGATAATATCAAGGGGTTTGGTGGTTTTTGACAAAGTCTCTAGATCTTCCAACAAGCCTTCTTTTGAACCATCGACAATATTTTTTGAAAGTCTTTGGTCAATCGGAATACTGGTGCGATCAACAGTCGATACTTTTTTACGTTCACGAAAATGTGCGGCAAAAGCAGCAATGGGATCAGGATTTGCTTGAGTTTTGATATTGAACAACAAGTTATTTGAAAGTTCTAATTCGTGGGCTGGGATATTGGCAAAGCGTTCAAGCTTTTCAGAATTAACTAAGGCCAAATCTAAACCAGCTTCTACGCAGTGATTTAAAAACACAGCATTTAAAACTTCACGACCAGCGGCCGGTAATCCAAAACTGATATTAGAAATTCCTAAAACCGTTTTGCAAAATGGAAACTGTTTTTTAATAAGTCTGATACCTTCGATGGTTTCTTTGGCAGAGCCGATGTAATTTTCATCACCGGTAGCACATGGGAATACCAAGGGGTCAAAATAAATGTCTTCTTCGGGAAAATTAAAATTTTGAGTCAGTAGTTTATGGGATCTTGTGGCGACCTGAAGTTTACGATCAGCAGTTACGGCCATACCCTTGATTGGATCTTCATCAATTGTTCCAACAACCAGGGCGGCTCCATAAGATCTTGCAAGCGGTACGACCTCTTCAAATCTTTTTTCACCGTCTTCTAGGTTTATCGAATTGATAATGGATTTACCCTGACAGTAGGTTAATGCTAGCTCGATGACCTTTTCATCGGTCGAATCGATCATGATAGGGGCTTTGATGACCTTAATCGCTTTTTCCATAAAGCTTTTCATGTCTTCAATTTCATTTCGGTCTGGATTTGACAGACAAATGTCGACGATGGCAGCGCCTGATTTAACCTGCGCACGGCCAACGTCTGAGGCTTCTTCAAAAGAATTGTTTGTGATCAGAGTTTTAAATTTTTTAGAGCCTATGACATTTGTACGTTCGCCAACAATAATTGGCCTCATGTCGTCGCCAACCTCTAAAAACTCAATTCCGCTGAGATAAGATTTTTTAACCTGACTGACAGTTCTGGGTTTAAAATTTTTAGCAATTTCCGAGAATTTTTTTATGTGATCATAATTAGTTCCACAGCAGCCGCCAATAAAATTAATCCAACCATTGGACATAAAGTTGTTTAAAACCTTGGCCATAGAATCAGGTGTTTCAACGTAACAGCCGTCTTCATCAGGAAGGCCAGCGTTAGGAATACAAGCAACCTTAAACGGAGATAATTTTGACAAAGTCCTAATATGGTCAGTCATAAACTCGGGCCCAGTGGCGCAATTTAGCCCAATATAAAATAATGGTTTGTGCATGACCGCTGCAAAAAACGCTTCAACGCTTTGGCCTGCCAGCATTGTTCCCATTGTTTCAATGGTGCCACTGACGGCCACTAAAATTTCCTGCTGATACTCGTGTTCCAGTTTTTCAATGGCCAGCAAAGCTGATTTAATATTTCTGGAATCTTGAGCAGTTTCAATCAACAAATAATCACAGCCCCCATCCATCAGGCCTTTGCATTGTACATAGTAATTATCAATCAGCTGTTGAAAGGTCACTCCACCAGTTACAGAAATGGCTTTCGTCGTTGGGCCAATGGAGCCAGCCACAAACCTGGGTTGAGAATCAGTAGAATATTTTTGAGCTGCTTTGACTGCCAGTTCAGCGGCAATCTTTGAAATTTCATAAGCTTTAGATCCCAATTTGTATTCATCCAACACCAAAGGCGTTGATCCAAAAGTATTGGTTTCGATAATGTCACAACCAACTGATAAATATTTTTCGTGGATTTGCTGAATCAGCTCAGGGCGGGTCAAAACTAAATTTTCATTACATCCTTCAAGGTCAGCACCGCCAAAATCAGCATCCGATAATTTCAGATCTTGAATGGCTGTACCCATGGCTCCGTCCAAAACTAAAATTCGGTTTGCAGCCTGTGCCTGTAACAATGCGTTGCGGTGTTTGTAATTTGTCATAAGTCTTTGTTTGTACTTTAGCTAATTGTAAAAGTTAACACTTTTTAGGACAAATTTTCGGCCATTTGTGGGGACACTTTATGCCGGGCAAAATAGATGGCGCCATAGACACCAAAAACAAATTGTATCAATTGAAGGGTAGTCACAGCAGTGACTCCCACGGGGCCAGATCCTTCAGAGTAAAGATTAAACAAATAATAAAATGCGGCTTGCCCCATGCCCACGCCGCCAGGGGTTATTGGCAAAGCCGTGATGATAAATCCAATGGGTGCGGCAATAAAATAAATCGAAAGGGGCAGTTTTCCGGGCATTAAGGTTTCGCCAATTATATAAAAAATTAATATGGCCAACATTTGCGCAGCCAAAGTCAGAATAACTGCTTTAATCACTGTTTTTTTGGATTTAGAGTACTCAAAAATTGCCGAGTAGATTTTCTTAAGGATAGCGCCAATTTTATACCGTTCGATCTGATTTAACAGCAAGGAAGCCTTTTGCTGAAGTCTGTTTGAAAACGAGATCATTAAAAAAACCGTAAAAATAACCCAAATCGAAATCATGCTGGTAAAAATCAGTTTTAAATCCTGTTCGACTTCAACATGAGAAAGATCAATCAACATTGCCAGTGCGCCCATAAGAATCATGCAATACAGTCCAACCAATCGATCCATCAGTACCGAAATGATTGTTTGAGTCATTTTCTGTTTGTTTTCCTGCACCAGATAATAGCCCTTGATGACGTCACCACCGACTCCACCGGGCATGGCAAAATTAAAAAACAAACCCACACAGGAAAGTTTAAAAATTTTCAAAACGGGATAATTTTGTACGTGATCCTGTAACAGCATTCTCCAGCGCAGACTGGCAAACAGAATATTAAATGCCCCTAATGTAAAAATCAAAATGACGTTTACGGGGGTAGCGACGTCTTTGAGTAATTGGAAATTAAGTTTTCCTGAGCCTACAAGCCAGTAAATCAATCCCACGGCTATTAAATACTTGGATACCGATACGGCTAAGGATTTTACTTTTTTAGTCAATCAAAGCACCTCGGGCAATTGGTCCAGACGGTGAATGACCTTGTGAAAGGGCATTGTGGTTTCGTCATTCAGGAACTCAATTGTTTTAACAGCAGTTATTCCCAGATCCTTGCAAGGCAGAATGTCCTTACCAAAAGAATCCCCAACCATCACACAATCAGACGGTTGCGTCTTCAGTCTGGAGATTGCGGTTTGAAAAAACTTATGGCTTGGTTTTTCTGCGCCAATTTCTTCACTGGTTAACAGCAAATCGAAATACTTGGCTTGTGGATCCAAGACATTTAGTTTTAAAGTCTGCATTCTGAGGGTTTCGTTGGTCAGTATCGCGATTATTTGAAATTGAGTTTTCAATTCGGTAAACAGTTTGTCTCGTTGAAGTGATTTCCAAGAATCCCTTAACAATAAACACAACTCGTTTTCGTATTTGTGAATCAAAGAAAGCAATCGATCTGTTGAAAACTGATTTTTAATTTCTAGATATTTTTTAAAGTACAAGATTCTGGATCTGGCGCTTGGGTGAAGTTCGGTTAATCCTGCCTTAACCAAGGCTCTGGCTTCCAAAAAAACCGGGTCTGTTTGAGGAATTCCAATTTTTTCCATCGCGATGGGGTAGCTGGCTTCTGAGGCTACTAAGGTGTCATCAAGATCGATTAGCAAAAATTTTTTCACTTTTATTTAACCGTACTTTCCCATTTTGTTTGATGGGCTTTGATAGCTGGGTGAGAAACCAAAAGGTGCCACACCACTGCTGCCAATCCCTCGGTGTGTGGAGTAATATGGTCAGAAAAAAGCGGAGGAATCACAACACAAGCTGTAGCGGATTTTTTGGTATGGCCACCGTCTTTGCCAACAATGCCTAAAATGGTGCTGCCAGCTTTTTTTGCCAAATCAATGGCTTTAACCAAATTCATTGAAACATTTTTTTCTGCATTACCACCGCCAACAGAGAATATTAGAATTCCATCTTTGCTGTTCAGATTTGAAACCTTCAACCATTCAGAAAAAGTCGTATCCCAGCCCTCATCATTAGTTCGAGCTGTCAGTTCTGATACATTATCTGTAGGAGCATAGCTTTCAATACCACAGATTTTTCTGAAATCATTTACCGCATGGCTGGCGTGTCCAGCCGAGCCCCCGACACCTAAAATAAACAATCTGCCAGACTGAGACTTGATTTTTTTCAGTTGCTGAGCCAGGGCCTCAATGTCAGTCACAGAAACTGATTGAAGAACCTTGACTGATTCATTGATAAAAGAATTGGAAAATGAATCCATCATAATGTGAATCCAGCAGCATCGGCATCTTTTTTAAACTGTTTCACAGTGTCCAAGCTGAGCTCGCTTAAATCTTTGTTTAGCATTTTGATTTTGGCGATTAAATCCGGAGTTGCCGTGATGATATGACAGCCTGATTGTTCAGCCTGAATGACGTTAAAAAATTCGCGGCTTGAAGCCCAAAGCAGTTCTATGTTTTTATCCACTGATCGGCACAAATAGCTGGCTGCAGTCATCAATGGAACTGGGTCCCTGCCTGTATCTGCGATTCGACCAGCAAAAACTGAAACTATTGAAGGAGCTCCGTCTTTCAGTGCCAGAACTGTTTGAGTGACCTGTTCCATTGTTAACAGGGCAGTGACATTCAGTCGGACACCTGTTTGGGCCAATTCTTTTACCAATGGGATACAGGATTCGCCCTTTGAATTTGTGATAGGAATTTTAACATAAACATTGCTGCCCCAAGTTTTAATTTCGTTAGCTTGGCGTTTCATCTCTTTAAGGTCGTCAGCGAAAACTTCAAAGCTGATGGGCTTATTTTTAATTTCTGACAAAACATCTTGGCAAAAACTTTTATAATTAGTGATGCCGGCTTTTTTCATCAAAGAAGGATTGGTTGTTAAACCTTGAATCAAGGGGTCTTTGGACATGGCCAGCATTGAAGCTTTGTCTGCACCATCAGAGTAAATTTTTATTTTCGATTGATAGGGTGATTTGATTGACGCAAAATCCATAAAACCTCTCGTTTCTTTAAAGCAAAAGATGAGGGATCAAAGTATTAAAATTGCCTTCAAAAGGCAAACTTTTGCTTAAACGTTTCCAGAGCGTTAGGGGTGCCTATTTCCCAAAAAGGTTTAGTGGCTAAATAACCAGCTAATTGATTATTTTTTGAAGCCTGACTTAATGGAGTGGCTAAATCAAAAGGGGGCTTAATATCAATCTGTTGAAGCCATTTTCTGCTAAAAACCATAAACCCATAGTCAATGTATTGCCATTTTGGATTCGGATTGATTTTGTCATAGGATACAAAACCATTTTGCCAATCTGCATTGCAAATATGGCCAGCCACTGTATTTCTGAATACAGTCATAAGAGCCTGGGCATTGGACGCTTTATAAGCAGTCATTAACTGGCTGACATTCAATTCTAAAATTGTATCTCCATAGGTAACTGCCAAATCTTCAAATGGTTTTTCTAGGGATTTAAGGACTGCGCCACCAGTGCCCAGCGGAGTGTCTCCATCATAAAGGAATTCAATATCAAGATTCCAGTTATTGCCATTTCCAACATAGTTTTGAATTTTTTCAGAATAAACACCCACGCTCAGAAAAATTTTTTTAAATCCTTGGTCGCGACACCAGGATAAATGAATGTCTGCAAAACATTTAGAATCTGATATGGGCATTAAATATTTGGGCAAATTATTTGAAACTGTCGATAGCCTGGTGCCTTTGCCTCCGGCTAAAATCAAAAGCGGTAACATTTAAACCTCAATCCTTAAGCAGCTCTGGATTTTTAAGCAGATATTCAGTGGTTTCTTCAACGGCCTTTTGCAAACTGACAGTTGTCTTCCAGCCCAATTTTTTTAACTTCGACGTGTCCAATTGGATTCTGGGGGAATCGCCGATCCAGCCCCTTTCGCCACCCATAAACTGAAACTCGGGTGAAAGATTCATTTTATCCACAATGTATTTTGCACTTTGCCTTACGATGAGAGCGTCATCATGGCCGATGTTGTAGACGCTAAATCCAACGGGTTTATTTTGTATCACAGTCCACAGGCCGTTCATCAAATCATTGATATGCAAATAAGATTTCGTTTGATTTCCGTCTCCTAAAATTTCTAGTTTTTTCGAATTATTGCTGAGTTTTTTGATAAAATCAAAAACATGACCGTGAGTGTATCTGGGGCCTAAAATAGACACAAACCTGAAAACCACACAGTTCATAGCAAAACCAAGAGCGTATGCGCTTAAAATTCCTTCAC
>JBIKLL010000068.1:0-14800 GCA_044359815.1 Pseudobdellovibrionaceae bacterium | reverse complement strand
TCAGAAATAAAACTATCAGTTTCATCGATGCTCCTGGTTGAGACTGGCTTTTATGCTACAAGTCAGTTGCAAGGTCCACATGAAAATCGGATAAGGGTCTGATGAATGAAAAAAGAGCCATAGAGTTTATAAACAAAAACGGAATTTTGATGGTCTTTCCCATTAAAAATCAAAAGCTGCCCAAATCACTGTGGTCTGAATTTTTTCCACGTAAAAAAATGGTGTGGGATTGGGATGAGGACGCCGATGATAACGTCGCAAACCTGTGGCATTTGATGAAGTCCCTGTCAGACAGTAAAAAAGTCGTTTACACAAAATGGTATCGGGGCAGGGCTACGTTTTTCTCTCGCAAAGCTTTTGTGGCGGCACTTAAAATTACCGAGGGGTTAAGGCAAGAGCCGCTTCCCGCAGCGAGCGAAAAAATTTATGATATTTTGCTAAGCGATTCGCCACTTTCGACCAAGCAATTAAAAAAAGCTTCTGAATTGCAGGGGAAATTTTTCGCTTCAACCTACAATCGTGCGACAAAATATTTATTTGAACGATTTTATATCGTGGCGTTCGGAGAAGTCGATGACGGAGCCTTTCCATCACTTTGTGTGGGGGCAGCCTGCAATCTGTACGAGGATCTTTGGCAAGAGGCTAAATCCATGTCACAGAATCAGGCACATAAAATTTTATCAGGGCATCTAGATTTATTTAAATTCAAAACTTCAGCACAAAAATAATAATTCTATCTGAAATGTCAGGTTCAGCTTGCGGCAATCCGGATTGTGCTTGTCGCAGTATGGCCAGATGAAATATCTAAAGGCTATTTTGCTAAAAAGGGTAGACGCTCACAGTATAGTTTTATAAAAAATGACTATGAAAATGAAAATCTTAAGATATCTGATTGCTCCGTGGTTTTTTTTATTTTTAGGCATTGTCGGAGCCATCATTGTTGGTGGAGTGCATTTTGGTTGGAACCGCCACGAGGACCCTTTTGTCGAAATGATTGTCGGGGGTTTGGCATTACTGTGCTTGTACTCTAATTTGATAACTATGAGCAAAGCAGGGATTTGGATTGCAGATTCAATCCCTCAGTCTGTCAGGCGCAATCAATTGATGTGGCTTGTTCAGGCGTTGATCGTGGCTTTGATCGCCTATGGATTTTATTTATTTGGTCAGCTCAGTTGGGTTCCGCTGATTTGTGCCGGGATAATTTTGCCAGTTATTTATTCGTTTTGCTTATTTTATGGGATCAGATGTTTGATTGGGCCCATTTTAGTTTGGTCATCTAGGGTTACATTTATTCGGATGACGGCGATGTTTTTGACCTTGCCAGTGTTTTATTTGGTCATCGCTGTGGCCGTTTACATTGGTGATAATTCTCTCACGGCCTATCAAGCCAGCTTGCCTGAATTTACCAGGGTCAAGGTTGCTGATACCGAAGCCCTGCCTGAAACTGAAATCAAAAAGCCTAGTGAAACTGAAAAGCGCGAACCTGTGGCTGAAAATGAATTAGCAAAAACTTTTAAAGACGCCATTGATGCCAAAAGAGCTTGCAGTGAGCTTAATAAAACAATCAGCGCGGCTTTGGTTCCAACATCAACTGAAGATGTGGCCTATTGGGCGGTGAAGGCCGTCAAATGTTCTGATCTGAAATCAGTCATTGCATTGCCAAAATTGGCAAAGCTGATGGTGGATCACGAAAGCCCGTTGGTCCGAGCGGCTTCAATCAGAGCCATGCCAAAATTTGGGATCGAGGACGTCAAGCGCATTGCCTATTTATTGGTAAAAAGACTGAACGAAAAAGAAACCATAGAGGTCATGGATGCTTCAGTTTCGATTTTGAGTTATTTGGGTGAAGAAGAACGAAAGTCCGCCAATACCAGGTTAAAGAATTTATTGGATAATCCCAACGCCAGCAGTAAGGCTTCAAAAATTTTGGTGGAAAATTTGCGGCATCTGGAAACAGTCACAGAATACGTGAACAGCAATTTAGCTGAAACTTCTCCAAACAAAGCTCAAGCGATTTCTATGATCTGTGCTCTTCCTAAAAACGTCAGACAAAACGCTGTGACCGAAGCCAATATCCATATATTGATTTCAACCATCACTAATGGTGATCGCAATGATGAAGCCATCAAATCCCTAGAGTGCATGGAGGACATGGGTTACATGGCTGTGCTGAAAGAGCTGAAAAATCCCACATTGCTTAAACGAAATGTCGCTGCCAAAAGCATTGCAGAAATGAAGCCAAGAATGGTTCAGGAAACTCTGGAGACTGTCGCTGAATGCGCCAAGGATCCCGATCTAGAAGTCAGAACTTGGTGTGACCAGACGCTGGGGCGAATGGGCGAGGCCGCATTGCCAAGAATTATGGAGCTGATTGAATCAGATCAAGACCAACTGAGGGATTCGGGAATATTAGCACTAAGCCATCTGGAAGATCCCAATGCAAAACCTGCATTGATGAAAATCAGGGCCGAAAATTCTGGTTGGATGGCTAACAAAAGAAAACTGGTCGTGGCTCAGGCCATAGACAAAGCTCTGTCGCGGATTGAAAACATCACTTCTGTGCAATAAATTCGTAAACCGTGGGGCAGACGTAAAATTTGGTTTCGTCTAGAGCCAGGGTATCTAAATCCTGTAAGGCTTTTTCGCAATCATTGGCTGAAAGTTTTTTGCTGTCTACCAGTTTGGGTGCAAAAGTTTTCCACCATGTTATGGGCCAATAAATTGTTGAGTCTTTGCCCCCGCCCTGAGCAACTCTTTGATGTGTATCAAAATGCTGCAGACTAAATCCTGATTCTTTCAACAGACTGGGTAATCTGGCCGCTACATCAATATCACCACCTCTTTCATTGAAAGTTTCTATGGTTTTATCAATGACCATATCCAGGTATTTTGATCTGGGGGCAATGGTCATGGTTTTCCAGTTAAAATAATCGTGGATGATAACTTTGCCACCTGGTTTTAAAACCTTCATCATGCCTTGGATGGCTTTTTCTGGATGCTTGAGCCAACATAAAACCCATCGACAATATATATAGTCAAAGATTGGTTCAGGAAAACTGGCGGTTAAATTGTGAACGTCACCGATTTGCGTTTCAATCTGAGACAGATTTCTGCGATCGGCTTCAGCTTTAACAAATGACATAAATGATTCTGATTCATCAAAGGCAATTATTTTACCGTGATGAGTAACCAGTTGAGCTAAATCAAAGGTAGCGTGGCCGGGGCCGCTGCCTAAGTCCAAAACGGTACACCCAGGGCTAATGCCTGCACGTTTCCAAGACATCACGGTGGCATCAGCCCAAATCCTGTGTTGTATGGCCAATCGTTCAAGCTCATCGATACCTGTACCCAGAACATATTCAGTTTTTTTCATGGGTTGCGTATACCATAATGAATCAGTGCCTCAAATTAAAATGTCTAAGTGTAAGTACAAAATCAGAGGTTTAGTCATATGTTTGGACACCGTACATATGTATACAAGTTTTAACCGCGGCATGCCGATTGCTTTGTATGAGGTTATGTTGGGAGGACTTATGAAGTCTGGGACGTATCAAAAAGCGACGGTATTTTTAACCTGGATAATGTTGGTGGTGCTATTTCAAAACTGTAACACTCCTTTTATTAATGGAGATGCGTCTCTGATTGCTGACAGTAATTCTCCCGCAGCTCTTGTAGTGTCAGAAGGAGTTTATTCAATCTCTTCCACTGGTGATCGAGTTTACACAGCTGATCTCGATGCCAATGGGTTTATCGTAAATTGCTATATCAATGGAGTCAAAATCGACATTGATCACCAGGATTTTATAGAATGTATGGCTGGTTATACAGCTTCAATTACTAATCCTCCTACTGGTGGTGGTTCGACTGGCGGAACAGTTGGCGGTACGACTGGTGGTGGTTCAACTGGTGGCGCTGATGGTGGTGGTTCGACTGGCGGAACAGTTGGTGGTACGACTGGCGGCGCTGATGGTGGCGGAACAGTTGGTGGAACGACTGGTGGCGCTGATGGTGGCGGTTCAACTGGCGGAACAGTTGGTGGAACGACTGGTGGCGCTGATGGAGGTGGTTCGACTGGCGGAACTATTGGTGGAACGACTGGTGGCGCTGACGGTGGTGGTTCGACTGGCGGAACTGTTGGTGGAACGACTGGTGGCGCTGATGGTGGTGGTTCGACTGGCGGAATAGTTGGTGGAACGACTGGTGGCGCTGATGGTGGTGGTTCAACTGGCGGAACAGTTGGTGGAACGACCGGTGGTTCGAATGGCGAAATAGATCCTTTTGATCCATTGCCTCCAATGATGTGTTCGGCTTCGATCCCACAATACTGCATGAGATGTACTTACAGTCCAAATGGAACAGTTTATTGCGGATGGGAAAGACGTCAGTTTAATCTGGAAGCTTATTAAAATATAAAACTAGTGGTACTAAGGGCATGATTCACTCTTCGGGAGGTTATCGGATAACCTCCCGAACTTTTTTCTCCATATAATAATCCAAATTTCCCTCGGTGATTAACAATCTGTTTTGATCTAACTCAAATACTTTTGTTGTGATTTCATGCAGAAAATGTCTGTCATGGCTGACGATCATAACAGTTCCATCAAATTTCTTGATCGCGTTTAACAAGACCTCGCGGGTTCCAATGTCCAAATGATTGGTGGGCTCGTCCATAACCAAAAAATTTATGGGCTTTGCTAATATGGTGGCCAACACCACTCTGGATTTTTCACCACCTGATAAAAACTTGATTTTCTTTTCAACTGAATCCCCTGAAAACAACAGGGCGCCCAATAAATTCCTGACATAACCCAAGGTCTGAGTCGGGATCACTGATTGAACTTCCTCTAAAACAGTGTTGTTGGGATTTAGCAGATCCATTGAATTTTGCGAAAAATAACCCATCTGTGTTGATGAACCCATTTGCAGTTTGCCATCAAAATCTTTCAGTTGGCCCGAGATAATTTTTAACAAAGTGGACTTCCCAGCGCCATTGATGCCGACGACGGAAATTCTGTCCAAACGCTTGACCAATCCAGTAGCGCCAGAAAATACCAGTTTTGATTTTCCGTTTTCCAGATTGTATGTTTTGCCCAGATTTTCAAATTTGACGACTTCGTCACCGCCACGGGGTGGGGTGGGCCATTCAAAATCAGGCACGACGTCGTCTGCAATCAGTTCGATGCGTTCGATTTTTTCAATTTTTTTAACTCTGGATTGAACTTGGGCTGCATGGCTGGCGCGAGCCGCAAATCTGGAAATAAATTCTTGTTCCTTGGCCAGCATGTCCTCCTGCCTTTGAGCAGAGGCTTGCAATTGTGTTTTGCGAAGCTCCTTTTCGCGGTAATAAAAATCATAATTACCACTGTAGGTTGTGATCTTCTGATGATTAACTTCAACAATTTTTGAAACCAAGCGATTCATAAATTCACGGTCGTGCGAAGTCATTATGATGGCGCCCTTGTATTCACGCAGCCAATTTTCCAGCCAAATAATGCTTTCCAAATCCAAATGATTGGTGGGCTCATCCATCATTAAAACATCTGGCTTGTAGGTTAAAATTTTAGCCAGAGCTATGCGCATTTTCCAACCGCCAGAGTAGGCTCCCGTGTCCCTTTGCTGGTCATCTTTTGAAAATCCCAGGCCAGACAAAACCTCAGAAGCCCTGGATTCAATATCGTAACCACCTAAAATTTCGAATTCTGATTGCGCATTTCCAAGACGCTCTAAAATTTTTGCCATTTCGTCATCAGACATGGGTTCACACAGTTTTTGTTCGCAAAATTTCAACTCAGCGGAAACTGCATTCAGTTCGGGAATACTGGATTTGACTTCTTCCAGCACCGTTTTGCCAGACATGGTTTCTATATCCTGTTTAAAAAATCCCACCCGCAGTTTATCAGGACGAGTAATGGACCCAGAATCATAGCCTTCTTCATTCATAATCATTCTAAAAATGGTGGTTTTGCCATTTCCATTGGGGCCTACAAGGCCTATTTTGTCTGATGGGTTGATCTGAAAACTGGCATTTTTAAATAAAATTTTGGTGCCGTATTGTTTGGTAACGCTATTGAGTGAAATCATAATTTTCCGTCGTTAAATAAAGCGATAAATTAAAATTAGAATTAAAAAACAACAATGCGATAATTGACCTGCAGATGTCATCTAGATTCTGGTCCAGAAGCCTGTTGTTAATCAAAATTCATGGCTATGGGCCATGGTCACAGTCCACCTGGGTCATTGTCCCTGCCTGGCATCATTGGTGTTCGATTTTGATTTGCCATCTTTGAAAAGCGTTTTTAAGATTAGAATTTGCACTAGAGGCGATGCGTACTCAGAAAGCAGTCAGAATGAACAACACAGAAAAAAGCTCCTACCAGTTAAAATATGAAACCTTGCTTGAAAACATCAGCGAAGGCTTAGTGATCCAAAATATGTCTGGCCAAATCATCAGCTTTAACAAGGCAGCCCTGGAAATTTTGGCGTTAACTGAAAATGAAATTTTAGGCAGAACTTCAGCGGACCCCAGATGGATGGCTGTGACTGAAGAAGGTGAGGATTTTCCGGGTGAATCCCACCCAGCCATGGTTTGTCTAAAAACCGGCAAGCCTGTGCGTGGGGTAGTTATGGGTTTGCAATTTAAAACCGGACACATCAAATGGATCAAGATTAATTCCAGTCCCATTGTAGTGGATAGTGAAAGACTTTGTCTGACGACTTTTGCTGATATCACAGAGCAGAAATTGAGAAGCGAAATTTTGGCCAATGCTCAATCGATTGCCAAGATTGGCAGCTGGAGATTCGATTTAAAGACCAAGGAACTGACCTGGACCTCTGAACATTACAAGATTTTTGAAATCCCCGAGCCTCAGAAATCACAAGACCTATTTAAAATGTACGCAGACAGAATCCATCCAGATGATCATCCCAGAATGAATTTGGTGCTAGAAAGAGCATTAACTCACGGGGAAGACTTTGTTTACAATCACCGGGTCTATTTTGATGGGGGTAAACGGATTAAGTATGTGCAGGGTATCGGCAAAGTTTCTAAATCTTCTGCTGGTAATGCGATCTGTGTGACGGGAACATGTCAGGATCTGACGGATCTGGTATCGCTGCAGGAACAAAATCGGTTTATTTTGGATGCCATGGGTATAGGGATTTGGAAATTCAATCCTGTCACTCAGGATTTGCATTGGGATAAATCAATGTATTTGCTGTACGAACTGGATGAAGCCAAATTCAATGGTCACTATCAGGCTTGGGAAAGTTCACTCAGTCCTGAAGCCAAGGCTGAAGCTGTTAAGGAATTGGGATTGGCTTTAAGTGGCGAAAAAGAATTTAACACAACATTTGAAATCATCACTCCATCAAAAAAACGCAAACAAATTGGTGGGCGGGGAACTGTGGTCAGAAATGACAAGGGCGAGCCTTTGATGATGTACGGGATTAATTGGGACAAAACCAAAGAAGTCATGATGGAAGCAAGTTTGCAGCAAGAGCGCGCTAAGGCTTTGCACAATTCAAAGCTCGCATCATTAGGTGAAATGTCAGCAGGGGTGGCTCACGAAATTAATAACCCACTGGCAATCATCGTGGGAAATATTCCGCTGTTGAATAAATACAAAGACATTCCTGACAAGTTTTTATCCAAGCTTGAGGCCGTCACCAAAGCCACCGCAAGGATTGAAAAAATCGTAAAGGGCCTCAGTAAATTTTCGCGCAGTACGGGGGCTCAAGAATATAAAATTGAAAACTTGGCTGATTTGGTGACTGAATCAATGGTGTTAACAGATTTAAAATCCAAAAGACATTCGACACCAGTCAGTGTGGAGCTGGATAAAACAGTTCAGATTTTTTGTGACGGGGTTGAAATCGAGCAGGTGTTGGTGAATTTAATTAACAACGCAATCGATGCCGTTAAGGATTTAAATGATCGTTGGGTTAAGGTCAGTGTTTCGATGATTGGTGAAAATCCAATATTAAGAGTGCAAGATTCTGGTGGTGGGATTTCAGAGGATACCGAAAACAAAATGTTTCAACCTTTTTTCACCACAAAAAATGTGGGCGAAGGCACGGGACTGGGTCTATCAATTACCAAGGGGATTTTGGATCAACACAAAGCCAACATTTTTATTAACCGTGAATTTAAAAACACCTGCATTGAAGTCAGATTTCAAAACATCAAAAAGTCTGGAGTGAAGGCTTCCTAAACGAGTTCGCGAAATTGACAAAGTGTTTTTACACTTTGTCCATAAAGCAGATGCTTTGTGGAGTCTATTTTACACCCTCGCTGTCATCGCTTTCACTGCTCGGTTCTGGATTTGATAATTCGGGATTTGAATTGTTATTGAATTTTTCGCGTATGGTGAAAAATCTGAATCCTCCGTCGCATTTAGCACCAACAATTTTTTTACAATCGGCCTCTGTGCGGCCTTCTGAATGTTGTTTATTGCGGGCATCTTTCCAGGTGCAATTGCACAAAGCAACAGGGTTGCAATATTGCATGGACGAATCAGAAATTGCCTCATTGCAAAGATTAAGCGATTTAAACTGTGCTACTTTTTTGCCATTCATTGGTAAGCTAAGTCCTGCCTTTGCTGGCCCAGTTTGATTTGATGGGATTTTCGGTTGGCAATTTAAAGGAATATTTTCGGTAATATCTTTGCAGAAATTTCGATCAACTACCACTTCTCCAACATCGCAGCTTTCCACGCCCTGGGGAGGAGGAGTTCTTTTGACACAAAGACAAGCATCAGATCCAAGGGCATTTTTCAGTCGATATTCAATACCTTTGGGCATATCGTAACACTGTTTCTTGGGAGCAAATGGATCGGGCTCACATCTATAGTTTCTAATTCTTTGCCCTGGGCCACAAATTTCTTCCGCAGTAACGGGTTGTGCTTGCAAGGAAGTTCCAAATAGAAAAATAAAAAGGCCACTCAATGTTGATGCCAATAAACATTTCGCAATTTGCGCCATCGTCGACACTCCTTTTTCTGATTTTGGCTGAACGCATTTTAGGCGCGCATCCCGCAGCACATATCGGCCCATTCAGAGTGGGACTTAAAGTCTAGGTTTTAAAAATCAAAGGTATAGGACAGGGCCGCCAGCAGATTGACGGCGCCAATAAAATTTAAAGAGGTCTTTACCGAATCGTTTTTTTGTTGAGAGGCATTGTATATATTTAGAGCCGAAATCATGCCATGGGTTACGGCTCGGATAATGCGTTCCCGCCTAAGTTGTTCGGCCTTGATGGTGCGATAGGATTTTAAAAACTGCAGTTTTTGATCGTTGGGGATTTTGCTTAATTGTAACGAATTATAAATCAGACGGTCCTCGCCGCCGATTTGCCATTGAAAAGAACCGTAACCGATAGACGCCACGCCAATAGTTTGAAACAGGGTGTACACGCCTTTTTCGATGGGATCGCTGGTTGATCCGTCGGCCAAAATCCCACTGGCCAAGGCCAATGAGCCGCTAATGATATAGCTAAGACCGTTTCGCTTGTCCTGTTCCCTGATGCGCTCCAGTTCTTTGTAATGATCTTCCCAATTATTAAACTGATTCTCGGCCTGTGCCGATGGAATCAAAAACCAGGCTAAAATAAAAATCAGACTAAATCTGCCAACCAAATTCAACATACACCGTTTGAGTAAAATATTTTTCGTTTCCGTTAGATAATTTCGTGGTCGAATAAAACACGCCCGAATTGATTTTTTCCAAGGCAAAAAACACGCCTCCTGAAATACCATTGGAGTCTATCCCACCGAACACATTCATAGAGCCAAATCTTAAAACAGAGCCCAATCGCAATTTTTCAAAATCAGATTCTTGATAGGACAGGCTTTTGTAATCCAGCATAATATCCAGTTCACTCCAAAACACAGGGGGTGATATCGCAATTCCCAACTGCAGTTCCTCTGGGGTTCTGATTTCGTCATATTTTTTAGAGTAAGACCCGGTGTTGGCAACAAATGCTGAAAAGCGTGGTTTCCAAGGCAGGGGTAAAACATAATGAAAGCCCGGTTCAACGTAAGTCACATCCTGTGTTTTAGGCGCAATTAAACCTTCGCCGTCCTGTGTGGCCAGGCTGATTAATTTAAACTGTTTAATGACAAATTTTCGGTTTAAAATTCTGACCTGTAAGCCTGCATAAAAATTCTGAAAAAATTCATAGGAACTTTGAAAGGTAAAACCTTTTTCCTCGACAGCTGACAGCTCGACATCAGGATTGGCTTCGTTTCTGACAACGCTTAAGGCCCGCAGTGAATAGGGCGTGTAGCGGCCAGAAATAATCTTGGATTTAAAAAAGATATCTACATTTGTTTCAGCCTGAATGATCTTACCATCACTAAAAATCGTGTCGATTGTTCCTTGATCGACTTTCCCGTCAACGATTTCAGCTATGTTGCTAAAAGCTGAAGCTCCATTTGATATTAAAACCTGGGTCCCTAAGCTGCTTTTGCTGACAGTGTTGCTTAAGGCCGGATTGCAGACTAAGCCGTCAGGAATTTGGTACAGATTCAGGCAAGCATAGGCAACGCCTTTGGTAACCAGGCCGGCATGAACAGTTTCAAAAGTTCTGGGATTTCTGCTAAATGTAGAAGTGGTTTGGGCATTGCTGATTCCAGCACACAGAAAAAATATTAAGACTGTGGTTCCTCGCAATTGAGTAATTTTGTAAACCCCTGTTGAATCAAAGCTTTATTTAAAAACAATACTGAAGCTTCGTCCAACAGAATTAAGCCGGTACTGGCAATTGTCAAATCAGATATTTGATTGGCGGTCTGCTCAGAAAGACTTTTTAATCGCTCAGACATTTTGGGATGGGCAATGGCAGCGTCGGCATAAATATCAATCATTAGATTACCAATTTCTAAAAAGCTGTCATGGATTTTACCAATATCAGGCTTGCATGATTTTTTTTGATCAATATCATCGACTCCAAGGCTTGAAAAAACCTGGGTTGCCAATATGTGTTTTAAATAAATCAGCTCAATGATTGCCTTGTATAGACTGTCTTCCTGTTTGGGATCAACCAAATCCTTTGCCACAATAATAGCTTGCTTTAAATAGTTTCCGCTATCAGTGTCCAACGAAGGAATGTTTTGGTAGGTTCTAAAAATAGTTGCTGATTTTTCCAGAATCATGGCGACTTTCAAAGCATTCAAACTGGATTTTTCTGAATCCAGCATTGAATCAGAAATTTCAGGATAGGGTTCTGAAATTGCCTTCAGACTTTCTAAACTTTTAAACATTTGAATCAAGCGACTGATTCTGATGCCACCCATAAACGCATAGGCAGAAACCAGCGACATTCTGATTTTGTTGTCCTGGGGATTTTTGTCCAGTTCAGCTTCCAGTAAGGTTATAGCTTCCTTGGGTCTGTTGTCGTCCAATAAGCGGCTGGCTTTCAAATTCACGTCAGATTCAGCCATATCATTGGATTTTTTTGAATCGCAACCGATGATCGCAATCGACACCATGAGGGCTTGAATGAATTTAAGACTGCGTCCGATCATCAGGTGTTCCACTCGGTGATCACTCTGTTGTTTTACAGAGTGATGTTGGTTTTTATTTTTTGCTAGGCTCTGCTTTTTTAGCTTCTTCTAGTTGTCTTGAATGAGGTTCTCCGTTGAAGGGAACTACTAATTCAAAAGATGCTTTTCTTGAGCTGTTTTCAAACAAATCAAAATTGACCTCTAAACGGTTTTCTTGAGTTTTGTCATTGTTGTAAATCAATTTAGAAATGACTGCGGTTTCAGACTCGTTCAGTTTGGCTTGGATGTCAGAGCACTGGATTTTAGACAACAGATTTTTTTCAGTTTTTTGAATCTTGCAATTAGTTGTGCTTAAGTCTTCAGCCAACAAAATTTGGTTGAACAGCTTTTGCAGATTTTTATTATTAACTTCAAAGCTGATCTTTCCTTCTGTTAAATAAATCTCAATCACATCTTGGTATTTGTCCTGTGCATTGCAGGTTTTAAGTGAATATGTGAATTTATCTGTTTTTACAGATTTAGTTTCAGGAGCAGCACCCCAAAAACTATCGTCGCTCCAAATTTCTACGTTCTGCTCGGTAGTTTTTGATTCTAACAGGGCTTCGATTATACGGCAGTCCTCAGACAGTTCTTTGATAGGCATTTCAAAGCTGGTTTTTCTGAAATAACAAGACTGATCAGTTGTGTCTTCACATTTTGAAGGCATTTTGTCTTTCAGTTTACCGTTTAACTCCAACATAAAATCAATGGCTGTATAGTTATCTTTACCGGCTTCAGGGTTTTTGATTTTTCTAAACAGATCAACTATGTTTCTGATTTTGGTCGCCATCTGGTCAATTTCGTTGATTTTAGTGTCCATGGCCGATTTGTCTTTCATGCGGTCTTCAATCGTGGCACCGTCTTGGCCCACAGCTGAGGGAGATGTTTCAACAAATTTAGATTCGCAAGCACTCAGTGCAAGCATTGTTGTGGTAGCAATAAATAATGTAATGCGCTTCAAAGGAAACCTCCGTATTTTTAAGTCAAAACCTTCCTTGCGTATTCAGTGCCGTTGGCAGCAAAGATTTAAGTTGGTTTTAGGAAAAATCGGGTGTTTAACATTTTGACAGTGAGCTGTATTTGGGAGCCAACCCCAGTCGATATCCACCGATGTCCACAAAATAAAAAAGCCACTTTCGTGGCTTTTAATTTTTTTGGTGGACCTGACAGGGATCGGTCTTCCCGCAATCGCGCATCAAGCGCGATTGCCCCAGAGCCGGGGTCGTTCGTTCAAAATTGCATCCAGCAATTTTGCCACCGCATCCAATGCTCCTTTTGGTCGCATTGACTGCGGGTCACTCACTCTTTTCGATCCCTATCAGCTCCACAAAATAAAAAAGCCACTTTCGTGGCTTTTAATTTTTTTGGTGGACCTGACAGGGATCGAACCTGCGACCTCAAACATGCCATGCTCGCGCTCTCCCAGCTGAGCTACAGGCCCACTATTTAGATAACACTAAACGTTATTCATAGTATTTCTGCAAAGCCGAATCAAGTGATACTTGAATTCTGCGGCAATTCCCGTTTTAGTATTTCTTTAAAAAGAGGTCCTATGAAAACACCACGGTTTTACAGATTAGTATTTGCAGCAATTTTGATGGCATCGCCATTTGTCGCCAGTGGCAAAGAACTGGCCAGTCGTTTGGGCGTTGGCTATCGTAACAACCTCCACTTTGAATTGCCCAGTGTTGCGGCATTTTATTATCCTAACTCCGACTACGGGATTATCGGTGCCATTGGGATTGATACTGAAAAGGACGCTGCCAAAACGGGCTTTCAGGTAGGTATTCGCCGCATTATTTTTAAAGAAGAAAATATGAATTTCTTTATGGGTGCTAATGCAGCCCTTTTAAATCGTGAGGTCATTGAAAACGGCGCAACAACCACTAAATCTGGCTTTGAATTGCAAGGCGTGGTCGGCGGAGAGTTTTTTCTGTCTGGCTTAGACAGTTTAGGATTTAATTTTGAAGTCGGCGTTGGAATGTCCAGTGTGGACAAAACGCGTTTCAGAACCATCGGCGCTGATCCCTTTCGTGGTGGATTGGTGTTCTATTTTTAAAAACACAGGAGCATAAATTATGAAAAAAATTATTTTAACAGAAAATGCGCCGGCACCAATTGGGCCTTATTCACAAGCGGTTCAACACGGAAATTTACTGTTTTGTTCAGGCCAAATACCTTTGGATCCAAAATCCGGAAATGTTGTAGGTACGACAGTTTCAGAACAAGCCGAGCAGGTCATGAAAAACATTGATGCTGTTTTAAAAAAAGCAGAATTACAATTTTCAAATGTTATTAAAACGACGATTTTCCTGACCGATATGAATGATTTTGCAAAAGTGAACGAGGTCTATGCAAAATATTTTACCGCAGAACCTCCAGCCAGATCAACTGTTGCTGTGGCTGGTTTACCCAAAGGCGTAAAGGTAGAAATTGAAATTCTGGCCGCAAAAGCCTAAGCACTATTACATTATTGGCTTGTTTTTTCTGGTGTGTGCCTTTGCTTTTCGATTTTACATCGAAAAGCAAAGAGTGCTGTCAGAAAGCGTGCAGTCTTGGAATCGTTCTGGGATTGCCGATTGTGCGGTTGTGCTGACGGGCGGCGCCCACAGAATCCGTGAAGGCTTTGATTTGCTGAACCAAAAGCAAATTAAAAAATTAATTATTTCTGGTGTTTATTCTGGAGCTTTGCTGACCGAGATTTTTCCTTATTGGTCATTTTACGAAAACATCGACGAGCTTGATGTGATTTTGGAAAAACGATCTTTGACCACATTTGGAAACGCTCAACAGAGCTTACCGATAGTGGATGCGATAAAATGCAGGGATGTGTTGTTAATCACATCATCAGTGCATATGTACCGGGCTTTTAAGACCTTTAAGTCCACCTTCCCGGATCAAATCAATGTATACAGACATTCGGTGGTACCAGGACCTAACGAAGGTTCAGTCATGTCGGTAGGCTTTGAAATTTTAAAGTCAGTCTTCTATTCAACCTGGGCCTACTAACTCAGCCATCCAGACCAATAGCAATTTTTTAATTATTTTAACTGGTTTCTTTTTATGTCGTGGAATTTGAAATTAAAAAATCTAAATATATGATTTTAATTAGAAAGACCCTCTGCGGAGCCTGGACGGCGGGGGCTTGGCCCGAGCAGAGAAGCAGGAGCTGTGGTCTTTCTAAATAAAATCATATATTTAGATTTTTGAATTTCAAATTCCACAACATGCAAAGGGACGGGTTGGTAATTTGTAGGTCT
>JBIKLL010000118.1:0-4235 GCA_044359815.1 Pseudobdellovibrionaceae bacterium | reverse complement strand
AGCAATTGCAAAAACACTGGGGTTTTCTGTTTAGTCAGTCCTTGATTGTTAAGTTCTGGATAATATTTTAATAAAACTTTTTTAGGGATCACCAAATCGCTGACCCTGACAAATTCGGTAACAAAGCGATCAAAGCCACCGATTTCAGAATACAGGCTTCTGGTAACAGCATCGACGACACCTTCCATCGGTGCCAACATTATAAAGGGGCTATTGGTGTTAGAGTTCACAGATACGGGTACTATGCTTTGGTGAAGATTGGGTCAAGTACAAGCTTAAGTTACTGTTGCATAAAGGATTAAGATTCAATCTAAGGTCTGAGCTTCCTTTTTTCAGTAATAATCACTGTACAGAATTCTGACAGTTGTGGGAATTAATTTAACCTCTATAATCGCTTTCACACAGTGTTGTTTGCGGGAGATTTTATGAAAAGCATATTCAGTTTAGTAATTACTTTGTTTGTTTCACAGGGGTCGGTAGCAGATCTATTAACCTGCAGCGTACCCAATGGTGAAGATGTGTTTGAGTTTTCGCAGGAAGATTCTGAATACAAAATTAATTTTTTAGATACATTAGTTTTAAATGTTTCTGAAAAAGGTATGTCGATTGTTAAGTTTCCCGAGGGCTCTGAGCTTACATTGCAAGACAGTATTTCTGACGAACAGCTAAAGGCAGATTCTGGTTACAGTATATTGCCACAAGAAATCGAATACACACAGATTGCAAAAACCTACGATATCAAATCGACTGTCGTAAAAAACAAAAACAATCTATCAAAGACCTTGGCTGCCAGACAGATCGATATGGAAGACGGATCGTCTAAAGTAGTTTTTTATCTGACTGATTTAAAGTCTGATAACAATCGCGCCAATATCAATGTTTTTAACTGTCAAAATTAATTAACAAAGCTTACAGGATTTTCCGTTTCAATGAACCGTTGCTGCAGATATAAGCCTTGGCGGCGGTTATTCAAAATAATCTTCAACCAGATCCGCCAGTTCTTTCTTTTGCTCGGCGTTCATGGTTTTATGCAGGTTTGAAACCTTGGACAAATATTTGTCCGTGCGCGAATCAAAACGGGCTTGGCGTTCCTTCAGAATTTGTTTGACGCGGGCTTGATCCAGCTCGGGTTGACCCAACATTTTTATTAATTCGGGTTTCAGATTGGCTCTGATTTCTTTTTCGGCATTCAAGTCTTGTTTGGCGTGATCGCCAATTTCCTTCAACATGGATTTTTGGCTGTCGTTTAAATCAAGCTTTGAAGTTAATCTATCCGTAACAAAATCAACCCGTCCTTCTGGAGTTTTGTATTTACAAGAAGACAAAATCCCCACGGTGCAAACCAAAACCAGCATTTTTAAAAACGTATTCATAAAAAACCTCCTGATTTTTTAACTATACAGAAAGAAATCATCCAGGAAAGACAAATGGCACAATCATCCAAAGACTTTGCGCATAAAGATATTCGAAAAGGTTCAGATTTCAGCACCCCAGCCGTCAAATTCACAATCTAAAGAAATTCCCTGCACAACGATCCATGGAATCCATTGATTGAGGATGTCTGCATTCAAAATTGTTGGATAGGTCTTTCCCTTGACCAAATATTTCTTTTGCGAGTTTTTCTTGTTCTTCGGTCATAAGACTTTCATAAATGACCTGTTTGGATTAGTCAAAACCTAGTAGTAAGTTTTGAAGTCAGTATTCTAGTAGCTATGGTCGGCGCAGACTATTCTGAAATGGACTATTTTTGTCATTTCAAAATAAATCCTCGAAATCATTAATGAGGATTGTTTAGTAGTTCGACAGCCTGATGTTCGGAAAATAACAGGGGAAAATCCCTTTGTATTATGTCATTCTAGCAGCGCTTAAAGGGAAATGTATTTTCTTTTAGGTCCATCAATCTAACTAAAAAAGGACGAAGGAATGAAAAAACTAGCTTTGTTAACTTTGGCACTTATCCAAGTATTAGGTCTGGCTTCGCAAGCCAAAACATTTATCATTAAAGGCGGCCCAACCCCTAAGGTGATTTTGACAATGAAAAAAGACAGCAATCCTGAATCTTTAGTAAATTACCGTGTGACTTTTTCGGCACCTGGAATCCCCGACTCAAGAATAAATCAATTTATCAAGGTCATTCAAACTGACCTGCAGGTAATCCTGCCAAGGGCAATAATATTTGCAGTGGCAATTATTGAATTGAACAGTGAAGTGATCGATAAAAAATCTGTTACTTTATTTGAAATTAAAATGGGAGATAAAGATTCAAAAATGGGATCTTCACAAGCTTCACTGGTTTTTTCTGATCTGGCAGATGTTTTGAGGAACAGAATTAAAGACTCTACGGTTACCGAAGTTGAGGATGACCTTTCCGGAAAAATTACTTTTTAATATTTCAATTTCAGGTTGTAGCCAAGGGTTCAGAATTGGGCAAAACACCATCTGAACCTAGGCAAAAATTAATCAATTCTTCAGAGGCGCCTTTTGGTTTAATGACTGAACAGTTGTTTGGAAAAAATCCGGAAGATCAATAAGAAAACAAAAAGCTCAAAAAATTCGGTCAGAACCGAAAATGTGCAAAAATAGCTATCGGGTTTATGTAAATAAAAGAAATCTTTGTTTAGAACCAGGTGGTCAGAAGCTCAGGGTTAATGTTCATTGGTTAATAACGAATATTCCAGTTCGATTATTCTTATTGTCGATCCAAACCGTGCCGTTTCCAACCGACATGCCCTGGTAATTGCAGAAGTTGTCCTTTTGCTCGGCCTTACGGATCGCATCGATGACTTTGTCAGAAAAAACTTCTTTAAAGTTCTGCTGGAAAGCGGCCTCATCCTTAATGTACAAGGGGAGTTTAGGTTTTCTGTTTATGCGTAAAGGGTATGTGACCAGTTTTGCGAAATCCTCATCAGTCTTAGCAGCTTTCAGATCTGCGAGATATTTTAAAAATGCATCTCTGTCTTTAAAGCCCACTGAAGAAAAGTCTCCGCACTCAATCCGCTGCGGGGTAGACTTAATTTTGGACTCTTCTTCCGCGTTCGCAGCGTGAACTCGTAAAATCAAAGTCAGCAATGTTGCCAATAGGTATTTCATATGTTTATTTTTATCAGGGAAACGCCAAGTTGTTCAACAACTCAATCTGAGCTGATTACTTCTTGATTAGCGAAACTGAAAATTCCCGTCCTGAAAACGTATTTCCAGCAGATACTTCCATTTCCTTGCTTTGCCCTGCACAGCTACTTAGGAGGTCTTCCTCGACCAAAACTCCGACGGCAATGATTGCCTTCCCTGTTTTAGAATCAGTTCTATCATACCGAACTATCTTCACAAATTTCTCATTGCACATTAGGTCGAATGAAACCTTTAAGGTTGGAGGTAGCGAGGCAACTTCCTTTGTGCGCTTGATTTCCACAAATCGAAAAGGGGGCAGAACATCCGCCGCATAGGTGAAGTATCCAGTAAAGATCAGCAATGAGAAGCAGAGTGTGATCATGTTTCTGAGCATTACCGAAAGATACAAAGCTATCGGTTTGATGTAAATAAAAGAGATCGTCTTCAGTTAGCAAAAATTTAAAATACCTAAGCATTTTTAGAAGGCCGAGGGACTGGTTCGGACATCCATGCACTCACCCGTTCGCTTCGCTCAAGGTTGCACTCAAAAAGTCCATCATGGACTTTTTGCCGAACCCCGGCTCGAGAATAGTCCGATGTCCCGGCTTGAAACCACAATCACATAAATTTCCTTCAGCGAGGCGACGAACAGTAAGCGACTGAGGCGTGCTCATGTGTACGTCGCAAGGAGCGCATCTGTGAAGTCAACGAAGCTGAAGGAGATTTATGTGATTGTGGTGCCCAGCGAGGGACTCGGTCTTCCCGAATCGGCCATCAAGGCCGATTCCCCAGAGCCGGGGTCGTTCGCTCATCAGACCATCCAGGTCTGATGCCCGGAATTAAATGCTCCTGTTTGTCGCATTCAACACCGGTCGCTCTCTCGTTTCGAGTCCCATCTGGCATGGCAAAGCCAATCAAAAGAATTAAGCCAAAGACAAGGCGGACGAGCTTCCGCGACTGAGGCGTGCGAGCGTGTACGTCGCAAGGAAGCGGAAGCGAAGTTCAACGATGTATTTGGCTTAATTCTTTGGTTCTTCCCATTTCACATTACAAGGCAATGAGTCAAAAAAGATAAGCATGCAGGGTTCTTTACTGTAAGATTTTGGTTACGAAATCAACATCTTAGC
>JBIKLL010000117.1:0-4241 GCA_044359815.1 Pseudobdellovibrionaceae bacterium | reverse complement strand
TTTCGTTTACCGTTTTCAACAGGGTCAGAAAAAAAGTATCTTAGAATCGGTTGAAGAGTGTCTGAATCCACCAAAGGCTTTCCTGTGTCGTCTTTTTTGGTAATCCATCTAACGATTTTAACAGTGTCGGGCTCACCTTCGTTTAAAGATTTAAAGATAGCAACGTTTTCAGCCGGTCGGATGGGGACAAAGGTGTTTGCATGAAAGCTGCTCTCGACCATCATCTTGGCAACCATTTCTTGCTGAGGAATCCCCAAGCAACTGAACACATCAGAAAATAAATTATAAATTGAATTCACATAAAGCGGTGACACGCAGGGCTTGGCAGCGCCTTTTATTGGTGTACTGCTTTGGCCTTCACAGCGCGCATAGGAAGTTTCAGCCAGATTCATCACGTAACTCATGCAAGCTTTTGCAAAGGGTGGCGGGCTGTTTTGATTTTTTGATTCTTGTTTTATCCAGTCAAAGCTTCTGGAGGTTTTGTAAATCGAAGGCAAGCTTTCCAAAGATCTTTCAAAATAAGTTCTGTCGCCTGCGCACTTGTTTGCCACACTGATGTTTACGTTTTGAGGAATTTCATAGTGATAAAAGGGTTGATTTAAATTATCCAGGGCGCAGTTGCATTTAAAAACCTCATAAGCCCCAGGAAAACCTTGGTTAGCAATGGCAGAGTCTATGTCGTTGACTCCTTGGTCTTGCATTTCCTGAATCATTTTAACAACGGGGTCATTGCTGTTATCTGGTAGTGGAGTGGGTGGACTGGCTTCAGGCGGTGGTTTTATTGGGCAATCATAAACCTCGCTGGCCATATGCAGTTCACCCTTTGTGGCTGCGATAAAAATCCCAGATTTTTTAAAATAATCGATTAAAAAAACGCTGGTCAATGTCAGGCTGATCGCCGACACAAAAACGATGATAAAAGATTTAGTAATTTTCAGAAGGCCTCCAAACCTAAATTATCCCTGCTTTTTAATTGTGGGCCAACTGGACGTAGGTGTTGAATTGCTGTCTCAGAATTAGACACCTGTTAGGCGCAGTTTTGTATGGGGTTTTAGATTTAACTTCAACTCCAATATAAGCCATGCCGGCAGCCAATCTTGGGTCCTTTGTTTGCTTTAGTAGTTCTGACAGAGGTGAATGTTCGTGAAAGTTCTTGGTATATTGCTGATATTTTTAAGTCCCAGTTTTGCGCTTGCCCAAAGCAACTGCACGCTTTCACAGGAATTCCGTATTTATCAGGAAGACTCATCACAATCGGAAGTCCTGTTTACCAATAATGTCGATGGAGCTTCCGCCCAGTGTTTGCAAACCTCTGAGGACGGTCAGATGACTATGGTTTCAGTCAATGGAATTACAGGCTGGGTTTTTAGTTTGGGAGTCAGCAAAGACAATCAGGCAGAATTTAGTTTTGATTCAGAGCCAGAATCTGATTCAGGATCAGATTCTGAAGGTGGTTTATGGAGCCAATCAGATAATCAATCTGCAACGGATAAGCATGACGAATTGGCGACGGTAACTCCACGGTTTAAGCCCATGATGGTCACCCCCCGATTTAAACCTCAGCTATCACAGATACCTGACCAGGATCAAGATGTGCTGCCAAGGGATTTGGTCTATGACAGATGCTTTACAAAACATTTATTAAAATCTACCAAAAGAAACGTCAGACGAAATCATAATCATTTTGGCAGTAGGGGTTACTGTGGCAGGGCCGTTGCCCAGTCGATCAAAAGAGCTGGAATCAGAATTCAAAAAGGCAATGGCATTGATTATTACAGACCTTCTGGTTCAGGAAGACCTTCTGGGTATTTGGAAAGAGCCGGGTTTACTAATTTTTATGAAGCCGTCGCAAACAAAATACGGGCTAAAGGCAAAAAGGTAAACCAAAGACGTTTGATTGCCGAAGCTCCGGCCGGTGCTGTGCTGGTTTTCAAGGGACCTGATACTGACAGATACTGGAGGAACGGACGCATCGGCGAACCACCCGGTGATTATGTAGGCCATGTGACAATCAAAGGAAATGATGGTTTATTTTATACAGATGGAAAAACCCGCAGAGCTGCTATCAAAAACCGACAGTTAGTGGGAATTTATTTAATGAAGGACTGCAGTCACTGTTCTAAAAAAGTAAAACAAAGAAGCGAGGCCGCGTGTGGAAAATAATTTTTTAAAGTCTGTAATGATCGTGTTGGCACTGGTTGTAACGGGGATGCAGGCTCTGGCAAATACCGGTCGCATTGTTGCATCAGCGGATGAAAAGGACTGTCTAAACTGCGATGCTACCGAGAAAATCGAAAAGCTGGTGCAAAAGTTTTCTGCCCTTAATTTTGAAGATTCAGAGGCTAGGTCCATAGGGTATGAACTGATCGGACCTGCACACAATTATTTTAGGAAGTTTTCCAAAAATCTGGAAAAACAAATCTATAATGAAAAAGAATTCGAAGCCCTGTTTGTTTTAGCAGTGGTATCACTACCTTTTGATGAAGAAGAAGCTGTGATCAGCTTCATTACGGATTTTGCCAACAGAAACAAAAAAGCTTGGACAGACATGAGACAAATGATTATTAAACTACAAGACGGATGCAATCGAACAGCTTTCATGGAAGCTTTAGAGCGTTCTTACTGCAGAAATTCCAAATACAAATGGATTTTAGACACCAAGAAAAACTGCAGCAGAAATTCAGAATTTGATTATTTAAAATGCGTCAGCAAGAAAAAGTAAAATGAAACGAAAAGGTATTAAATTTTTATTATTGAAAATTATGACAGCCACTGTGTTCAGTGGTTTGTTTGGGCATTTAAGCTTTGCCCAAATGCCGGGGCTTTCAAAAACTGCATGGAACACAATTATTGCTGAAACTCAGTTTAATCCAGAGGGATATCAGAGTAATTTACCCATTCAGCTGGAGCACATAGAAGTTTCGGCCAGTGCCGTTCAGTTCGAAATTTTAGAAAAAGCAGATCCTTTGATTCGACAGGCCTTGGTTTTTCAAACTGTGGAATCAGGGGAAACGGTTCAGAAGGTTCGTCTAATTTTAAATCCTGATGATGGTGTTTATAAAAATCAAATTATTGAATATTTTAAAAATTCAGGCATTGCATTTTCCGTTGAAAAGTATTTTGTCGGATACCGAACAGCTTCCAGAAGCTTTATTGTCACTGATCCAAAAACTGGAAAAGTTTTTTCCTACAAAGCTTCGACACCAAAAGCCTTTGGCCCTGTAAAGACTGACAAAAAGCTCAGTGCAAAGGCCGTCAAAGCTTCATTGCTGCTGTCCGACTATGTCAGACAAAATCCTCCTACTGAAAACATGACAGTGCGATTTTTGCCAGAAACTATGGGTTTTTCAATTTCGCAATTGGATTTAGGTTTTTCAGTTCGCGAATACCCTCATTTTAAAAACTCTAATGGTAATTTTTTAGTTCCGTTTTTTAGCACAGTTCATTCTGAGTTTGCGGAGTTTGTTGCCAAAAAGAACGGTTCTAAAAAATATGAACAATTTTGGACTGAGCACGCTATGAAACCCGTGGGACAAGCCTTGGCTGAAATGGTTTTTAATTATGGAATCGTTTATAATTCATCACACGGCCAGAATATAATGATAGAGCTAGACGCTGACTATAAACCGACAGGAAAAATCTATTTGCGGGATTTTTCTGACAGTGATTTGTTTGAGAAAGTTTTTATTGCAAGGGGTCGCACAGACATTGTCGATTATTGGGAAGATGTGCTGGTTAAAAACAATGTTTACAAATACAACCAATTACCATTGGTTGAGTTCTTTCCTTTTAACAAAGAAACTCAACCTGATTGGCTCAGGGAAACTAAAAAATACATGCAGGGATTTGTCAGCGGATTCAAGCTGGCAGTTTCAAGACTGTTACAGGTTTCAGATGTTTCGGGGTTCAATGCGATCATTACTGAGTTTTCTGCCAGGGTGTTACACGCAACCGGCGACGTGGCTTTTGAAAAAGCTTTTTCAAAGCACCTTGAGCAAATCCATTCCACCAAAAACCACTGCCACAGCGCTTTTAACTGATAGGAACTGGTCCACTTGTTTGGGGTTATTTTAAATTTAAAAAATATTTCTATGAATTTACACCTTTTGAATACTTGCTAACGGCCGCAAGCTCATCTCTCGTATTGCATAAATGCAAAAGTAATTTGTTTTTACTGTTTTTAGACACATGCAGCGAGCGTGCGGGGCATATCTGGTGTTGAGTCATTATATAAAAGCAAA
>JBIKLL010000020.1:0-38251 GCA_044359815.1 Pseudobdellovibrionaceae bacterium | reverse complement strand
CCCCATTTGGAAGCCGCATATGAAATCATTGTCTGAACAAAGTCGCCGACAAAAATTTCTGTCATATTTTTTTAATCATTTCGATGGCTGTGCAACGGCAGGGGTTCTGGTCGCGGGTGCAGACGTAATTAACGTCGATCCAATAATCAGGGTGCTCGGCCAGTGGATTAAAACCAAATTTTTCCAGATATTTTGTGGATGAATTATTGGGGGATTCCTTCCATGCATGAGTTATGATAGCGACAGCCCCCAGTTTTTGAAAGGCTTCTATCGATAGCAGGGAAAGCTTAGGGCCAAGACCTTGTCCTCGCAGACTTTCATCAACAAACAGACTTTGAAAATAGGCCACTTTGTTTCGATCGACTCCCCACAGGTCAGGATTGATCTTGGACCCTTTTCCTTTCGACCAATTGCCAGGAGGGTATGACAGTCTAAGACCTTTGATCTGTTTACTGGCGTCGGCCACAACGAACGAGCAATTCACTCCGTCTTTCAGGGACATTTCAAAGCAATTTTTAAGCTCATCTTGGGTAAAATAATTTTGCCCAATGGCTTGGTCTGTAAAAGCCTTCACATCTAAAATGTCAGTCTGTAAAAAGGGTCTTATTTGCATAACAATAAAATTAGATTTGTTTAACAAATGCCTGTCAAAGAAAATCCTTTAAGACTCTCAAAACATTGATAAGAATGACGATAAGAACTGTTGATGATAAAGGTTTTATTTTGCCTGATAGCTTTACTGTTTTTTATAGCCCCCAATGGGTGGGCGTTTTCTGATCTGGATATGCTGTGCAATCCTGACAAAAACAACTGCAGAAATTTTGGCAGAAAGACTTCTAATACCAGTCCTGCCTATCCTTCCAGTAGTTCCAGTTTTAACCTAAATCCTTCCAGTCTTCCAACTGAAGATGCGTTTGGATTTGAAGGAATCAATTATCGCACAGAATGGGATTTTGCATTGGTAAAAGGTAACGGCCGTATTGGGGCTGGGATTTCGCTTTCAAATAATGAAGAAACTTTTTTTGGCAGACCGGCTTTTGAAGACAACACAACTTACTTAGACAGAAAAAAAACCAAGACCAAATATATTTCCCAGAAAAACAATCTGGCCACAGCGGCGACTTTGGTGAACAACAAAAAAAAGGGATTCAGGCGGTTTCAGCTGAACTTGGGTCTTATGGGGATTTACAACAAGGTCAGCAAAAATGTTTCTGCTGGTGGTGGTCTGTCGGGGATATTTGGACCCTTTACTTTTGGTTTTTCAACGGCCAACGATGAGTACGCTTTTTTAAATACCGTGAACAACACAACGACTGATTACAAATACAAAAATGTTTTAACCAGCATTGGCCTGGCATTGGGCAGTTTGGCAGTGGATTATTCCAAATACACAATCACCACAGATCAGTTCGAGGCCTCGCTTTTTGAAGTCACCTTGATCACGACCAGTGTTTCCTACAGAAAATTTATTTTTAGTGCAGGGCAAAGATCCGAGGATTCATGGCGGGATGAATATGATTTTGAAACTGAAACTCTGATTGCCAAGCAGATCAAAACTGACGTTTTTGCAGGCATTCAGTTTTCAGCGACGAAAAATCTGATGTTCGGTGTGCTCTACAATTACTACTTGATGCGCGAATGGACGGCTTCAGCCACCCTGCTGTTTTAGCATTTGGAATCTTTTACATTCAGGGACCTCAATAGAATCTTAAGAATTAAGCTTTTTAGGCATCAATGCAGTGAGCAGTTGATAAGTCTTCAGGGCATACCTTATCTTCCTAACCGAAAACTAACGAAATCATAAACGGGGGAAAATCTAAAATGAAAAACGGCTTAATTTTTAATCTGCTGATTTTGATGCTGTCTGTTTCATGGGCACAGGCCCATGTGTGTGACAACAAAGATAAATTCACCAAGGTTGTTAAAAAGGGAGTGGGTTATCTGGCAAAGGTGGGATTTGATACTGACATAGATTTATTTAAAGTCGGTGTTAACAACGTAATTAATCTGGAAACCACATATATTTTGGATGTCGAAAAGTCGGCCGAAAACGTTGGTGTGTATAGCCGCATTGATGCATTTAAAATCGGTCTTCCTGCAGGATTGAATTCTGAACTGGATGACGATAAAACATCCGACACTAATCCGAATCTGTCATACACGCCTTCCATCACAGTCCGTTTTACCAGGCATTTTGATGACCCTTGTAAAGCTATTTTGGAAAGACCTTATTTTGTGACCGAAATGCCCTTTCAGGTTATGGGCAATAAAAAATCCCCCAGCAAAACTGTGCTTGAAGAACTGAATGTGGGCGACATGGTTTCCACAAAAGGTTTAGTTCGATTTGTGGTAGGCATCGAACATCTGCGAGACGTGGGTATTGTTGATGCCCTTCATTTAGAGGTCCAAGGGGGAGTCGCTTACATTATTGAAGGGTTTTTTACCGTTCACGTTGTGAAGATTGATAAGAAGCGAGTCACTGTCAGATTGGTTAACGAAAAAGGTAAAATGGGAACAGCCAACATCAAAGTTGGTTTGATTGGCGAAGTTTTATTGCAAGAACTGGGTTTGGTAACTGGCACATCATTAGTTGATAAGCTTCTTGGTAAGCTTTTGGATTTTAAAATATATAAATTTGATATTGCCATGGGCTCGCGCAAAGCTGCGGCTATTGAATACCATTTGAATTTGACAGACCCTCAGGTTGCGGCCGCATTTGACCGCATGATGAAGGTATCTAATGGGTACAACACGGTCGAACGGGCTCATGATTTATTTTGGGGTGCTAGCATTAATCATTTGGTGAGCGTGAATACTTTGGATCTGGAAAAATTGTATCAAAGGGATTTACAGCGCGGAAATTTAAACAGCGTTGTCAGAGGCGTTAAGGCAGAATCAAAAGGCACAAAGGCTGAAGGTGAAATGGAATTTGATCTGCAGTTTTTAAAATTGGGGACAAAAGGTCTTTCAATGACTGAGAAAATCACCATTTTTGATAAATCAAATAATCCGTCATGTGGGATCGTTTCAACCAAAGTTGAAGCCACCACAGGAAGCGTTTTGTTTGGTTTATTAAGACTTCACCGCGAACGCGAAATGACAGCGGTTTCAAAAAGCAGTTGCCAGTTTGATCAAAGCTCTCCTGAAAATGTTGTTATGACTTGGGCTCGTCGGTACAACAGTTTTGATTCTGAAAAAGCTCAATCAATCAAAAAACAATTGCTTAGGACATTGCCCGAGTCTTTGACTCGCACTGTGCGGTTTGGTGTTCCAAATACCGAATTCAGAGCTAGAGCTGGATATCAGCTAGTGTTGGATGCAACGAAGCTGGGATTGTTTGTTAAAGGCGCTCAAGAAAAAATCAAAAACAATCAGTACAAATTAGGATCCAGAGCAATAGAAGAACTTTACGTTAAGTATTTGTATGAATTGTCGCAAAGAACCGACATGAATTTAGTTTCTGATTTGTTAAAAGTCGAAAATCCAGGTCCATCGACTGCATTTCAACAACGCGTTTATGGATCAAATCCTTTTATTAATCAGCTATCGGGCACTATCCCAGCTATCGCAGAGGGGTTGTCCAGAATGCTTGATGACAGTCCTTCAGTAACAACTGTTGATCGTTTGGCAGAATTAATGGCCCTCAGAAATAATCCTTTATTTGCACAAACGGGGATGGGATTTTTGATGTCATTGATCACGCCCAGACAGGCCTCAGAGATTGCACATGTAGGAGTTTATTTACCAGGTGCTGAGTCTCAATCAATTGGCAACGAAAGGGCTATTTCAAGAGTCTATAGGACTTTTGTGAGCGCTCGAAATGCCTTAAAAGATGGGGACATTAAGCTTATGTCCGAGTTAGCTTATTTAGGCAGCACGGGTAGAACACCGCAAAAATTGTGGAATCCGTTTAGCTGGTGGGACAGATCCGAAGACGCCCCATAGGAAGCCTTATTGTTGTTTGACCCAAACTTCAAAATCACAGGAGTCTTTGTGCTTTAACTGCCAAAGACTTCCATCAGGTGCCTTGGCCTGATCGGTATTCAGAAATGATTGGTAAAAAGCAATTTGTGATGATTTATCTGTGAGCCAACGAACTTCGGGGGCTCCAGGCACTAAAAACAGTCGGTAGTAACTGGATTTCAAACCTAAAACTTCAGTTTTATTGTCAGCAACCTGTTGCCAGTTCATGTCCCACAATGAATTGACTGAATTTTTAAAATAAATGGGATCATAGGGAAACAGGGGATCAGTCAAAATGGGGCGCCCCTGTTGAGCGTAATTGTTAATTAAATTTCTGACGACTTCTGCTTGGCTTCTGCAAGCTGTGGATTCGTAGAAGTTGCTATCTATACTTTGAGGAAAATTCTGATTTGAAAGCGGAAAGGCTGCAAAAAACAAAACCAACAACCAAGGTGATTTTTTGAAGGAGTCTTTTCCTTTGAAAATCAATTTCCCCAAATACACGATAAACAGCGCATGGGCGACCAGAAGGGCGTTAGCAAAGGGAAAGGTGTACCATTGAAACGGAGCTGTGGTTTTTTTAGAAACTAAAAAAACAATGGGCAGCAAAACCAAAACAAAAGTTTTCATAAGAGCTTTTTGACTGATTTGCGCAGTTCTGAACGGGACAATCAGCAAGCAGGCCAAAATAAACAAGAAAGGTTTGAATAAATCATCAATAAATAAAACCAGCCACTGGTTTAACAAAAAGTCTAAATTCACCAAAGAGGTAAACCCATTTTGTCTGATAACAGGCTTTAGGGATCCCCACAGATCAAGGCTTTGTGGAAAACCCAAAACAAAATAAAACAGTAAAAACCATTTACTGAAAAACAGCAGATGATTTTTAAGTTTTTTAGGATCTAACAAATAAATAAAAATCAGCAGGGAAGGCGCAAAAAATACCGTAGTCAGCTTTGTCAGTGAAGCCAAGGCCCAGCATAGAGCCGTATAAAACAACCATCGGCGGTGTTTTGTGTGGTCGGTTTCGCTTAAGCCCATATAAAAAAGCAACACGCCAATAGTCACCAGCAAGGCCAATAAATGATCCGTGTTGGCCATGATCAAAAACTTGGCCCGCCAAGTTTGACTTAAAAACATGGCCGGCATTACCGAGGTGATTAATAGTTGCCAGGGTCTGAAGGGGGTCAGGATCAAAGAAAAGACAAAACTCATCGCAAAAACACTGAGAAGATTTAAAAGCAGTAAATGAAAATGAACATTTTTAAACTGAGCTTCGGATTTTGAAAGACCGTTAGTCAGCAGAGTTGAATCCACGAAATGTCTGATCGGTGCAGCCAGGCGATAATAAAGTGGGCCGTAGTTAGTTGAGCCATTGTGATTGACCCAATTGGTATTGATGGCAGTTTCCACACCGTAGCTGCTGTCGCCATCGATGGATTGCAATATGGCTTTTGACGTTGAGTATTGAAATAAAACTCCCGCATAAACGCAAAAGCTAAAGATTAAAATAGCTGCAGACCAAAACAGGATAAAGCCATCCACCAATTGCTGTCGCGTGGTCGTAAAGCTTTTAAATTCGATCCAAAGTTTCTTAATCACGTGTTGTCCCATCCTGAGGTCTATGCTAATAAATTTAAGTAATAAAAGGGTTAAAATATATGTTTTTATTGAAAATTTTTAAGCGTTTCACGGTGTTTCAAAATTTGGCGGGGACCTTGATATCTTGGATATCGCCAATGATTGAGCATAATATTGGCAAATACATCGCTATCAAGAAGGCCTTCTATCTGACTGCGCTGGAAAAAATTGAAGGTGATTATTTGGAATTTGGTGTTTTCACAGGTGGTGCCTTTGTGTTTGCGACTAAGGCAAATAAACGTATGAAGTGGATTAATCACCAGGACACAAGGTTTTTTGGTTTTGATAGCTTTCAGGGGTTTGGAGAAATGGAAACCACGGATCAGCATCCGTTTTACAAGGACGATACCTTTGCAGTGAACTTTGATAAAGTGCGAAAGAACATTCTGAATCAAACCAAGGGCAATGAAGTTCATTTAATTAAGGGATATTTTAATGAAACATTGGATGGACACAAGCCCACTGAATACGGGATTAAGAAAGCAAAAATTATTTTTATTGATTGTGATTTAAAGGGCCCAGCCAGATCTGCCTTGAGTTTTTGCAAGGACTTGATTCAAGAGGGAACCATCTTGATAATGGATGATTACTTTTCATACAAAGGTAATTCAGATTTAGGCATTTCGGGAGCCTTTAAAGAATTTCAAATCGAAAATCCAAACTATGAATGGCGCAGGCTATTTCACTATGGCTATTTAGGCCAAACTTTTATCTGCTCATCAACTCAAACCAATGCGATGGCTGAAACCGGTGCCACCAAGAATAAAAACCTATTTCAGCCTACAGTGTGATGTCTTCTGGACTTGATTCGTCTGTGTTTGCAAGCGTTAATTAAAGTACGGTAGGCATATAAAAATGCCTTGGGGCTTTTACTAATGATTGCTGACGGGGGCAAGGTGGCTGACGGAGTTTTAGTAATTTCAGACAAAAAATTCTGCAGCAGACTTTTTAAAGTTTTGCTGTCTATCGAGATTTTTATTTTATTTGCAGACATATTTTTAAATCACTTTGAAATTCTGCCGTTTGGTCCTCTGCGCAGGTTTTTTAATCTGACTCGCGAAGACAGTTTGTCCAATTGGTTTCAGAGCATGCAGTTGATGCTCGTTGGCTTGTCTGTTTGGTTTATTGTTTTTGCTCATCGCAATTACAAAAATAAACCAGAAAAAATCAGATTTTACAGCTGGTGTGTGATCGCTTGCTTTTTTACCTATATGGGTCTTGATGATGGCACCAAGCTGCATGAACGATTGGGATCTAGTTTCCAACAACTGACCAGCACAACCAGTTTAGGTGAGTGGGTCAATGCCTTTCCGACCTTTCATTGGCAGTTGATTTTGATGCCTATCTTTGCCCCCTTGGGCTTTTTCATAATGTGGTTTTTGTACAAAGAGCTAAAGACTTCGAGCGAAAAGCGAACAATATTTTTTGCACTTTGTTTTTATGCCATGGCAGTGGGTCTGGATTTTATTGAAGGGCTCAAAGAAGATCCCTATCAAGGAATGGCAAAAGCCTTTATGTCGATCACTGCTGACGATATCAGGCATATTTCAAAAGCCATAGAAGAAACCTTGGAAGCCATTGGTTCAACGTTTTTCTTGATCACATTTTTACAGCATCTAAGAACAGAAATTCACGTTTTCAAAACAGCACGACGATAGTCCTGAGGCCTTGAAGTTTTGTGATTATCTGAAACACTGGTTGAGTGTGCTAAATACCCAAAACAAAACTGCAGCCTAGAGGTCGTTGAAGCATCGTGAACGAAATTAATAATAACTTGGTTTATATTTTCCTGGCCCTAGGGATTTTAGTCATCACCCTATTTTTGGTCCGTCTTTTACGAAGGCGCAGTCTTTCCGCCAAAGAATTTTCGCAGCTTCTGTACACCAATGTCGAAGGCGTGCAAGTGGCTTACCGCCAATCTGGATCAGGCAGTCATATGGTATTGGTGCATGGGATAGGGGCTTCGGGATTTGTGTTCAGAAATATATTTTCGGAGCTTTGCCTGAGCTACAAAGTCACAGCAATAGATTTGCCCGGTTTTGGTATGAGCGACAAAGACACTGAGCTTATGTATGATTTAGATGCTCAGACCATGAGGCTTCATAAAATTTTAAAAAACCTGAAAATCGAAAAAGCATTTTTAATTGGCAGCTCTATGGGTGGAAGTATTTGTTTAAATCTGGCACTGAATTTTCCGCAAAATTATTCCAAAGTTGTGGCAATTGCGCCGGCCACAGACAGGGGTTTGGTCTCGCTTTTGGGAAAATTTGCCGTACCCACATTGCCATTAATTGGCTTTGCTTTGAATTTTTCGTCGATGAAGTTTATGTTATCCAGAATTTCCTCAAAAAAAGAATTGATCACTGACGACGTGGTGCATGAATATTTAAAGCCCTTTCAAAACCGAATGAAGGCCATCGCCACTTTTAAAATGGCCATCAAAACCATAGATGATTCCCGGATTCCGCAGCTGTATAAAGATATAAACAGTCAGGTCTTAATTTTGTGGGGTAAGGGCGATTTTATTGTACCTGAAAAATACATGCACGATCTGGAAAGTGTGATCCCAGGTTCTAGATTGCAGATTCACCCGACAGCTGGTCACCATCCTTTTGAAGACGAACCCGATTGGGTCATCACAAAAATCAAAGAATTTTGTTGAAATGCTGTGTTTCCTGTAAGATGACAGTGGTTTCCGTTTAATACTGATTATTATTTAAGCAGAATATTTCCGAGGGGACAGAAAGGGTTTTGTGAAGATGCGTTGGGTGTCTGTAGGATTATATTGCATTAGTTGTTTGCTGTTTGTGGGGCAGGCTTCTGCATCGGGCACATCGGCTGATCAGGTTATTTGTATCGAGAAAAAAAGAGTCAGAGTTTTTAATAACGAGTTGAATAAAGTTATTGGACGTATCAAGCGTCACGCAGTTGTTAAGATATTTCAAAGTTTCGATGGTGAAAATGCTCAGTTTAAAAGTGTTCATGGTAAAGATCATAAATACATTCAGATTCAATCAGAAGACGGCCTGATCGGATGGATCCGCGAAAATTACGTTCAGATTAAAAGTGATTGTCCTGGGGTCATTAAACATAGGGGCAAAAAAAGAAGGCCAGCCAGTGATCGAGCCAATCGGTTGTTTTTGGGAAATGGCTTAAGCGATCCCAGCTGCTGCCAGTTTCCGATTGCTGTCAGGCCCCACAATGATTTCACTCAAGGAATGGCCAGATTCGGTGCCAACCGAAACGGTGGCCGCAGAAAACACGCTGCTAGCGATTTGTATCAGGATTTGCGCACACCTATTTTGGCTGTAAAAGACGGAGAGGTTTTAAAAGACCTCTATTTATTTTATAAAAAAACCTATGCCTTAGAAGTCATTCATGATGGTGGATTCGTAGTCAGGTACGGCGAAATCACATCAAAAAGACCACCAATAGATGTTTCAGCGGGAGCTTCTGTCGCCAAGGGACAAACCGTTGGTTATATGGGAAAAATTAAAACCAGAAAAAAGATTCCCCCGATGCTGCATTTTGAACTGTTTAGTGGGGAACGAAAAGGTAGCCTGTCTGGCAAAGGAAAATACAGACGCAGGGCTGATTTGATAAATCCTTCACAATATTTAATCCGTTGGCAAAACTAAGCAGCCCAAAGAAAATATTTTTTACTGTCGTATTTTCGGTATCCAGTGTTTTGGCATTATTGACTTTGTATTTTGGATTTATCAAAAAATCTGAACCTTGGAATTTCAATCAAAAACATGGGTTGCAGATCGATGATCAGGCTGACCGTAAGGATTTTGTTCCACGAAAACTGACAGAAGCAGAAGTCTTGAATCTGCAAAAGATTTTTCGACAGGCTGAAGGTCAATCGGAAGATCAAAAAAACTCTAAAGCAGATGCCCTGA
Source organism: Pseudobdellovibrionaceae bacterium (assembly GCA_044359815.1). Lineage (GTDB taxonomy): Bacteria > Bdellovibrionota > Bdellovibrionia > Bdellovibrionales > Bdellovibrionaceae > JBIKLL01. The sequence goes on along the minus strand of JBIKLL010000020.1, from coordinate 28,745 downwards.
CCCCTGTCGAGCAAGCTTCCGTAAGGCAGTTGGTAGATTATTTTTTAATGGCCTATGATCCCAATGCAAGCGCCAAGGGATTTCAGGATTCAATCACCCAATTGGGATTAAGGCCGACGGTATCCGGCAATCAGAATGAACATACGGGGATGCTTAAAATTATCAGAACTGAAAATTCATTGCCAGGCACTCGGTATTTACACGCTCAGTTTATGGGTGATGACGAGGAGTCTTTGCAGTTACAAAACATTTCATTTGAAATCAGAGCTTCAGCTAATACCGAAACTCAGTTGCGCTCTGTAATTCAGCAAGCCTATGAAGGTATCGGCGAACCCCATGAAAGCGAAGAAGGGTATGCCGAATGGAGATTAAAAGACTGCAGGATTTTGTGGTTTAAAAAAATGACTGCTGAAGATTTGCAAGACGATGCCTTTAATGCGCATAAGATTCCCGAAGACATTGGGACCTATGTGATCACACAAGAAGACGATATCCACTGCCATGAAGTTGAAGAACCTCAAGAGTGATTTAGGGAAAAATCTTGGTACGCCTGTTGCTTTACATATCTGCACTGATTATAAGCTCTTAAAAAAGGGTCAGGCGGAGTTTTAAAGTGTTAAAGTCTTTTACAATCACAGTCGTATTTTGTCTGATCAGTCTATGCTGGGCTCAGCCTGCATTGGCGATAGGCAATGACCTATTCCGAGCACTGATCGGACTTTCTGTATCAGCGCAGGCGGGTTCAAAGCCTCTGACCGAGCTTCTAATTGAAGAAAGCACAAAAGGAAACCTTCCGGCTCACGCAAAGATTTTAGGTCCAGATGGCTATGAGGCTGAAGTTTTGATGAAGATCAAAAATCCTAAGCTACTTTTTTTGGACTTAGATTGGTTTGTCGAACAAGGTTTTTTAGTCCCTGGGGATGATATCATAAAATTTGAAAAAGATTTTGTTGATCAGGTGGCCTATGCCAAGCCTCAGGAAGAATTGTCAGATCTAAATTATTTTAAAAAAGATCATACTAAAGTTTTTTATTCTGATTATTATGGCGGTGCCGGGATCAGTTACAACAGAGGTGGCGGCAGAACGGGGTCTTTAGGCAAAATTCAAATCAAAGGCATCGGAGTTACCAAAATGATTCCTCAGGGAAAGCTGAGGGACAAATTTCATTCGGATGGGATGGTGGGTTTAGGTGAAGCTTTGCACGAGACTGTTGCTTCACAAATTGCTGCCAATGAACTGCCCTTTGGAGCCAATAGGGTTCTGGCAATTATTATTGTGGGCTCCATTTTTAATAATGAAATTGGGCAAAATGAAAAACGGGTTTTGCTGATTCGCGAAGATCCCTTGCGACCAGCCCATTTTATGAAAAACCTAACAATGAAAAAAACCAAAAGGGAAAGCCGTCGTGTTAATTACGCTATGTCAAAATTGCCAACGGCGCTTGCCGAATATTATCCTCAGGTTGGTGTCCAGGGCGATGTCAGCAGCGACGTTCAAATTAGAAATCAACTTAAAAATCAGATTTTAGAAATGATCAAAAGGTTTACGATCACAGCTGCCTACATGTACGCCAATAATTTATACCAACCAACGCTGAGTCCTTCAAACGTCGAGATTTCTGGAAAAAGTTTAGATTTTGGGTACTTTCTGAAGCTGAGCAATTTTCAGAAGTACGGTGATGCCAGCGAAATGGAAATTAACGGGACCAACTTTGCTGTAAAAAATTTGAGTCTGGAGTTTATAAATAGCCTGCAGGATCAGGTTCCAGATTTAGAAAAAAACTTAATTCCCTCTGGTGCGGAGGTGAATCAGCTAATTGATAAGGTGTTCGAAAATGAATTAAAAATTCAATTTGCTCGATTGACGGGTGTGCCGCCGGAAATAGTAAAAGACCTAGAGAGGCGGCCAGAATTCGAAAATTTAGCATCGGCCACTAAGCTTTTATCGTACTATGATAATTTTGCTTATCAGGAGTACAGAAGCGTTCGGTTTATGAAGGAATCCGGCCCCAATATCAGTTTGATCTTACAGCTGTTGGCGGATCAGCTGGTAAAACTTCCGCCTGAAGAAAAATTGTCTGATAAAAAAGATTTGTTCGAAAACGCTATAAAGGGAAAACTTAATAATACTGCCTATCGAAAAATGTTTGTCGAGTTTTATTTAAACTTTATTGAGGCCAGTATCACTGAGGCAAAAAGATTTGGAATCAAACAAAATCATCTGTTTACTTATATGAAATTGAATTTAATAAACAAGCTCAAATCGCAACCACTGATTGAGTTGCCGAATTCTAAAAATTCTGGAAATAAATTTGAGCAATTGGAAAAGAAAGTCAGTTCCTTAAGTAAGGCAAGAGAGTTTGTTTCTAGATCCATAGAGCAACATTTTCGAGCCTTTAAGGAGACTCCACCCTTTATGGTGGTTTTGTCAGAGGTCAATATAGGTCCTGGGATTTATCAAAGACAGTATTTTGATGCGGTAACAGGATCAACATATCAATCACAGTTTCAGATATTTCCTGCGTCAGCAGGGGGTCGTTGCGACCAGGTCTTTAAGGTGATTAATCACTGATCTTTCAATCCCGGCGTGGGTTTGTTTTGTTTTGATGAGTTTCCGGGACCTTGTCGCCAGTTTTTTAAAGTATTTAAGTCTAAAATCCACCCTGGTTCTTGATAAATTGTTTCTTGGACTATGCGACCATTTTTGGTTTTTTCAGTCACATCAATTGATTTAAAGCATTGCAGCTTTTCAATTTTACTGGGGTACCCATTTACAATTTTTGCTTGAATCCTGATGTCGTTGCAGTCTTTCATAATTTCTTTAAAATCTTTTGATTTCTTTTGAAAATCCATACTTTCCCAAAACACTCCATCGTCAAACTGCGGGCTTAATTTTCCTTTAAAAATAGATTCGATATAATCGCAGGCTCCGTTTCCGCCTTCGAAAATCAGAACATAGGGACCGAAGCCAACCGGCACGCCTAGGCCCTCTGGAATCTTGGGTTTCGTCCTAGATTCATTCATAAAGTCGCGGTCAATTCCAAAATATCCCGAATATTGAAGGCTTCGAGAATTGCAATTAAAGACACCTAGGTTGTTGTAATACCTTTTGTGAACTGAACGAAAGGCAAAAACAGATTCATCGTCTGCCTGAGCCCCAATGTCTTCTTTGAGTGATTTTCGGTCCTGTGATGATTTTGGTACTTGCAAAGAAAAGCAAATATTCCCATTTCCATTTGAGTTTTGGCAATCCAACCCAGCAGCTGCGCTGAGGTGTTGAGTTTGAAAAAAAATAGTTAATAATATTGCAGTCATCTGTTTTTCCCGTCTTCCATATAAAAACGGTAGCTTTTGATTGATTGCGAATCAAGCCTGAATTGGCATCGTTCGTGAATAGGTAAGTAGTCATGATATCTCATTCTTTATTTTCGCTATTTATTGCGATTTCAGCCAGTTTTTCTGTCAAAGCTGTGGACGCTGTTAATGCGCAAAGTGGCACTGGTGCCTATCAAAGCCAAAATGGCATTGAGTTGATTTACTTTTCACTGAGCGCGGATGGCCCCACGATGGTTTTGCCCAAAACGGTCACAGAAACCAAAGAGCAAGCGCTAAGATCCTATGTAGAGACTTTGCGACAACAGGGTGATTTGTCCATGCATGTGTCTGAGCTTTCGCAAATTGACAGAGTTATTTGGAAATCTGCCCCGACAGAGTCCGCCATGTTGTTTGTTGCCAATAAGGTCGAAGACCAGACAGAAAAAGCATATCGCGTGCAAAATTTTATGAATCAAATTCCCTTTGAAAGCAAATATCTGCTTGCGATTGCTGCGGCTGAAAGACTGGGGCTTAAATACAGGACGCAGTTTTATCAACAGATCAACAAAACGTTTTCATCCCTTGTGGTTATGGGTGGCGATGATGTGGCCCCAGAGCTTTATCGCGAACAAAAGACTCATGCCAGAAATTTTATAAAAATCAGAGACATGAACGAAATCGAATTAATCAAACACTACTATGAAAAATCAAAGGGTTTTATTTTTGGTGTGTGCAGGGGGTTGCAAATCACCTCTGTGGCCTTGGGATATAAGCTCTACCAAGACGTGACTTTGGATCTAGGTACAAAAATGGAGCACGGCACTGCTGTTCATTCTGTCGATCAAATGCAAACAACAAATAAACTACTAGCCAGAGCTTTAGGTTCTGAATTGCCTTTTGATGTTTTCAGTTATCACCATCAGGCGGTGAGGTTTGTACCAGGTGGTCCTTTGGAAGTCGCTGCCGTCAGCAGCGATGGCGTTGTTGAAGCCCTGGAGATGAAAAACGGCAGAGGGTTGTTGGTGCAGTTTCATCCAGAATTAAGACCATCAATTGAAACCACTCAGATGTTTAATTTACTGGCCACCAAGGCTAAAACCAACAGGCGAGTTTTTAGTTGTGAAGCCGTATTTAATTAGTCTTTTTTTAGTTTTTGCATCAGTCGCATCGGCAGAAAATATTATTCTGCCCAATGCGAATTCTTGTGAAAGTGCATTTCGGGTAAAGGTCATTGTGCCTGCGTCCCTCAGATTGAATCCCGTTGACATTTTGATGATTCGCCAAGAATCAGCGGCAATGGCTGAATCAAAATTGTTGATTGCAAAATACAAAAGCCGCACCAATGATCCCAATGCGCATCTGAGTATCTACGGAGACAGTCCCTATATCAAATCCCAAGTAAAGTTCGCATTGCAAAAATTGATTCCTACAATTGAATTCGATTTGGATATGCAGATACTAAAAAGTTTTCTGACAAAATCATTTGGTCATCAATTAAAATACGAAATTCATCTAGAAAAACATTTAAGTACGTTGGAATCATTACCTGGCTTTGGTGATACAGCAGTCCAAAGAGCTGAGAAAATTATTGAAAACTCTATCGACATAGCAGAAGTCGTGGATTTTTTATTAACTGTTGATTTGGTAAGATCACTCAGAACGTCTTTGGATGATTTAAAATTAAAAAATGATATGGTTGCTGAGGACCAAGCGAGTTTCGAAGTCAGTCAGGCATTTACGAACTATGCTTTGGCCAAAGATGGCTTTAAACGACAACTGCAGGACGGGCATATTTTTTTACCGACATTTGCTCTGTTAAGTAAAGGCTATTTCACTGGGACCTGGCCACTATTACGACCCATTGGTTTAAGTCCCACCGACAGGATTGGTTTTGATGAAGAGTTTCGTCAACTGCCGATAAGGTTTTCCGCCCATGATATTATTGATCATTACGCGTTGACACAAAAGCTGGATCCAGGGGTGATATTAAAAATTACAGAAGCTCAAGAAATTCTGTTCGCCAAAATGGCGCAATTGCATCCAGAACATATCGAGCTGATTAAAGAGCGTATGTTTCATTTTATGCACGAGCTATCTGGGTATGGAGCTGTTTACAATTATGTAATCAAGAAAGATGAATTTCACAGATGGAACACTACAAAATCTATTGAAAACAATATTTTTCTGTGTGGGATCAGGTGTGAAGATCAGCTGAAGGCCCGTGCATCCAATCCGCAGGATGCTGCTCAGTTTGAGACTATAATACGAAAAAACATTTTTGAAACATATCTTGATCTTTTAAAATAAACCAATTCAAATAGGTAACTCAAACCAAAGGTGCTTATCATGAAAGCTATTGGATTTTTGTTTTTATCTTTCACTTTAATTTTCACAATAATGATTTCAGGAGAACTGGCCATGGCTTGGAAAGCAAAAACTATCCCCAGTAAAGAAGAGCTAAAAAAACAACTGTCGACAATGCAGTATGAGGTGACTCAGAACGAAGGCACTGAACCTCCGTTTAAAAATGAGTACTGGAATAATCACGAAGAAGGCATTTACGTTGATATCGTCAGTGGCGAGCCACTGTTCAGTTCAAAGGATAAATATGATTCAGGCACTGGTTGGCCCAGCTTTACCCGACCGATTGAGGGTGTGATCTTGGTTGAGAAAAAAGACAGAAAATTTTTTAGCGTTCGCACAGAGATCAGATCCAAGGTTGCTGATTCGCATTTGGGCCATGTGTTTGATGATGGACCTAAACCAACAGGGTTGCGGTACTGTATGAATTCAGCCTCGATGAAGTTTATTGCCAAGAAAGATTTAAAAGCCGCGGGTTATGAAGAATTCGAAAAGCTTTTTACCGAGACCTCAAAAAATAAATCCATTATATTAGCGGGTGGGTGTTTTTGGTGTATGGAGCCCCCTTTTGAGAAACTAAAAGGCGTTATTGATGTGGTGTCTGGATATGCTGGTGGGGTTAAAAAAAATCCAACGTATGAGGAAGTTTCTGCTGGCAATACGGGGCACCGAGAGGTTGTTCAAGTGACTTACGATCCAAAGATTGTGGGGCTTTCAGAAATTTTTGACGTTTATTTTTTAAATGTGGATCCTTTTGATGGCGCTGGGCAGTTTTGTGACAAAGGGACGCACTACACAGCTGCGGTTTTTATTGAAGCTGCAGATGATGTAAAAATATTTAATCAGGCAAAGGAGCGGGCCTTGGCAAAATTCAAAGCTAAGGGAACGTTTTCTGTCAGCGTATTGCCAACGGCTGAGTTTTATACTGCCGAAGAATACCATCAAGACTACCATTCAAAAAATCCCATCAGATACAAATACTACCGCAACGGATGTGGCCGCGACAAAAGACTTAAAGCCCTCCTTGAAGGAAAATAAAAAGTCAGCTTCTGCTATGCCTAGGTCTGCTCGGCGTTTTGCTGTTTCTGAAGCAAGATTGTGGGATAGGTTTTTTTGATGGGATCCAAAATTTCGATCACATCGCTAAATCTAAAAATCACTTCGCATTCGGCGCGGTCAGAAATTGGGGTGCAAGCCATTGATTCGGCTTTTACAATCGGCAGATGTCTGATGGTTGCCAGGGCTTCAAGAGACAGATTTTTAGAAAACTCAGTCTGGTTTAATAGAGCCACTTCAAAAAAACGATCTTGAAATTCTTTGTTAAGTTCTAGTGCCTGACTCAGCAGTTGTTCTTTGTTTAAAGTCAGAAATTCTTTTTTAGGACTTAAGGTTTTAGCTCCAAACAATACATATGTCTGCTGGTCGCGATCGTCCTCTGAAGGTTTCGTTGTGTACAGTCCAGGACCGACATTTAAAATATAAGCTTTGGGTGCGCCTAGGGTCAGTTGTTCAGCTTTAGTTAAAGTTCCGGTTGAAGTTTTTAAGTCAAAATTTGTAAATACCATGCGGTATTTTACGACAGCCTGTACGATCACTCCGGAAACATGACCCGCTGGAGGTAAATACACTATCTGGGCATAGCCATTCAGTGCAAAACAAACTGAAAAAGTCATTAATGCTGACTTAATTAAATTCATAAATTCCCCTTTGTTCAAATCGACAAACACTGTCGACATTTTATCGACCTTAGATCTCTGCAGATATTTTCAATCTTAATAATTATATTTTTATAATTATTTTTGTGTGTGAGATTCATTAATCAAACTTGGCTCCAAAGGGCAAAAACAAATCCAAAAGGGTGAAAGAATCACCGACACAAATAAGTAAAGCTGATCAGATGCAGAAATTCTGCCTATGACCCACTGACTCAAAAAAATCTGAGCTTTGCACATTTAGCTGACAAATTTCTTGATCAGTCCTGTCTGAGAATTGTGTTAAACGGATTCTGTCTGGCTCAGCACAAAGTCCAGCTAAGGATTCCACCACAAATTACCGAAAAGAATTCTCGAGGACCAAAAACTTTGAGAAGCTTATTTTTTAAAATTTCATTTGTAGTGATCAGTTTTCAGGCGGTGCTTGGATTTTTTTATCCAAATACTTTATTTGCCTTCATTTTGACAGGCCCCATTGTGCTGGTGGGAATGCACAATGCTTTTTAAAAAAAGCGAGCCATACTGCGAAACTTTCCAATCCTAGGAATGGTTCGCTATGCCTTTGAAGGTGTGCGTCCCGAAATCCAGCAATATTTTGTTGAAGACGACGTTAATGGCACACCCATTTCGCGAGAGCTCAGATCAGTCGTGTATCAACGAGCCAAAAAACAAATCGATACATTGCCATTTGGAACTCAAAAGAATGTCTATGCCGAAGGCTACGAATGAATTGGGCATTCATTATCACCGAAACATGTGAATCCTGAATCATTAAGAGTCAAAATCGGTGGGCCTGATTGCAAAAAACCTTATTCGGCCAGTGTGTATCCAGGCCAGAAAATGCAACACCAATCACTGCCCGACGGGTGTGGCTACCAGTGATGCCCAATTGATGGTGGGGCTTGATCCGACGGATAAAAAGCACAGGGTCGCAAGTTTTCACAAGCAAACAGTCCACGCCTTTGCAGAATTATTAGGCGCCTGTGGGTTTGATAATGCCCATATGGTCAGCAGAAGTTCTGTATTTAGAAGGGTTTCGCTGGAAAAAGTTAAGTCCTATGAAGAGTTGTTTCCTGGTGTTTTAGAAGGGTCTTTTGTTCAAGGGATGTTGCCTTCGAAATACCAACAAGCCTTTGCTAGAGCTTCGAGTCAAAGCTTTGCGCCTGCCGATTCGCCAGCTGTGCAATCTAAAGCCAGCTAAATAACTTCGAACCAATACGCTGCTAAAAATTAAATTTAGGCAACGCAGGTATTGACCCATTTGGTGATTTTGATGATGATGGGCTCTTTAAACCATCAGGGGGAAAAATGAAGTCCATTACAGAATTTGCCAGTTTTACTTTATCAAAGGGTCTTAAATCAAAAGAAGCTTTGGCAGCCGAAGGAAAATCCGCAGAGGAAATCCAAACGGCCATCGGAACTGATTTTAAATTCGAAGGTGAAAAACTTAATTATTTTATGAAAGCCTTAGATGTGGCGGCACAAAATGCCACACAGTTAAAGCGAATTCTAGTTATCGGGTTGAATGAAGGCGAAGCTCCCCCAGCAAAAGCTGTGACGGTAGAAAACATTCATTTTTTACCTGAGTTTGTGCAAACCACTGCAACCACATTTGAACAAGCCGACAAGAAAAACCACAAGGGTGGTCGAGGTAAAGGCGGCAAAGGTGGTAAGGGTGGCAAAGGGGGAAAGGACAGGTCTTAGTCGTGACTCAGATCAAAGAAGTCTTTTCTCCGCATACCGGAAAAGTCATAGGAAAAATTCAATATCCCAGTGCCGATCAAATCCAGCAGGCATTGGTCAAGGCTTCACAGGCGCAAATTGCCTGGGGCCAACAAACGCTTAAAGAGCGCAGCAAAGTTTTATATCAATTCAGAAATTTATTGCTGCGAGACTTGGATGAAATCACAAAACTGAAAGCTTCAGAATGCGGTAAAGTTTATTCAGAAGCTCAGGCGGGATTGTTGAAGGGGATAGAGGTCCTGGAGTACGCATTATCCATACAAAACTTGGATTTAGGCGGAAAGCTTGAAGTTTCTCGTGGTGTTTTTTGCGAATACCGCAGGGAGCCTTTAGGAGTTGTGGCCTTTATCAGTCCTTTTAATTTTCCGGCCATGGTTCCCATGTGGACCATACCGATAGCTTTGGTTTTAGGAAATTCCTATGTCTGGAAGCCTTCTGAAAAAACTCCGCTGACCAGTTTGAAAATTGAAGCCCTATTGAAGGAAGCAGGAATCCCGGATGGTGTATTTACAGTTCTTCAGGGTGAATCAGAAACAGTGAATGCAATTATCGATCATCCGGTGGTGAAAGCCATTGGCTTTGTGGGCTCATCCAAAATTGCAAAATTGGTTTATCAAAGAGGAACTGCCCTTGGCAAAAGAGTGCTGGCATTAGGCGGAGCTAAAAACCACATTGTGCTGCTGCCAGATGCTCATTTGGATTTAAGTGGGCCAGGGATTTCTGATTCATTTACGGGATGTGCAGGCCAACGATGCATGGCTGCCAGTGTTTTGCTGGCAGTGGGTGACGTGCAAGAACACATTGATAAAATCATTAAACGCGCAGCCAGTCTGGAGTTGGGTAAAACCATGGGCGCTATTATTACTAAATCTCAGGTTGAATTTTTGCACCAGGCAATTGATCGTGCCGAAAAATCAGGAGTTAAAGTATTGCTCGATGGTCGCAAAGCTAAACCACCGACAGGACTGGATGGTGGCAATTGGTTGGGCCCCACTGTTTTGGATAACGTAAAACCTGGATCTGAAGCCGCTACTGCAGAATTATTTGGACCCATATTGTCCATCATCAGGTGCAAAGATTTAACCGAGGCCATTGAAATTGAAAATTCAAATCCTTACGGAAATGCCTGTAGTGTTTTTACCAGCTCAGGATCTTTGGCTGAACGGGTCGTTCGCCAAGCCCGTGTGGGGATGGTCGGGATCAACGTTGGGGTTCCAGTTCCGAGAGAGCCCTTTTCATTTGGTGGAATTAATTTATCAAAATTTGGTCATGGGGATATCACCGGAGTTCATTCATTGGATTTTTGGACGGATGTAAAAAAGATCACAACAAAATGGGAGGCCCAGGCCAATTCAACTTGGATGGGATAGCCTTATGAAACTGGATATTAATCACAGATCAAGTCACGTGATATTGGCGTCACATGCAAATTTAAAATTTAAAAATACTTTGCCTATAAAATGGGGAGCAAAAACGGCTAAAGAACGTGGGCCTGTGGTGGCCTCACTAACGGATTTCAAAAATCGAAATGCCATCGGAACCCATGGGGGCAGTTATGCCATTTACCGTGCCCTATCGATTGCCAGCGGAAAATTTTCCCCGCAACACAAACCTGATTTACAAAACACAGAAAGCCCCGTCAGTATTGGGCCTTTTAAACAATGGTTTGATAGTGATCAAATTGTGTCACTGGATCCTTGGGGACTGGATCCAAAAAATCATTTTAAAGAATTTTTTGATAAGGGCTATGACATCAGACCCTCGATTGCGGTGACCCAAGCTCATTTAACCATCCCTGAAATTGCAGAGGCCATTGCCAAGGGACGGTTAAAAGTAGACGGTAAAGTGGTTCGCGAAAACAAAGACATCAAGGTCACAAAACTTGCTATCGAACCCGTATGGTATTTACCAGGGATTGCTAAGCGATTAAAAATCGAAGAGGGCGATTTGCGCAGGATTTTGTTTCAAGAAACTGCGGGATTGCTGCCAGAACTTATCACAAGACCTGATTTAAAAGTTTGCTTGCCGCCGATCGGACATATATCGATTTATATTTTTGGCGAGCCTAAAAATTTGTCCAACCCAAAAATCGAACTAACCTGCAGGGTCCATGACGAGTGTAATGGCTCGGATGTGTTTGGCAGTGATATCTGCACATGCAGACCTTATTTAATGTACGGGATTGAAGACGCAGCCAGAACCGCACAACGGGGAGGAGTCGGAATCATTGCCTACTTTCGCAAAGAGGGCAGGGCGCTAGGTGAGGTCACAAAATTTTTGGTTTACAACGCCCGAAAGCGACAAAAGGGCGGGGATACAGCTGCAACTTATTTTTACCGCACAGAATGCGTAGCCGGAGTTGAAGACGCCAGGTTTCAAGAGCTGATGCCAGATTGTTTACATTATCTGGGGATTTCAAAAATTCACAATCTGCATTCAATGAGCAATATGAAATACGATGCCATTATAAATTCGGGCATTCAGGTTGTTAACAGAATATCGATTCCCGAGGAATTGATACCTCAGGATGCTCAGGTTGAAATGGAAGCAAAAAAAGCCGCCGGGTATTTTAACAAGGGACCTAAAAAAAATAAGGAAGACCTGAAGAAGGTCAAAGGAAGACATATTGAAGAATGATTTAGATTTTTTATTTTCACCAGAGGCCATCAGGCATAGTGCCCAATGGATTTATGATCTCAGCCAAAAATCTGAGACTCATTTTGTTTTGGATGAATCAAAACTGGGTTCAACAGTTGAGCTGGTGATTGAAACAATTAATAAAAACTATCCAGATCACAATATTCCCTTTCATTCCAGGTGGGGGCATTTTCAGGTTGGCAAAATTGACAGGATTTCTAAGGTCAATGATGCTTTCAGACACAAAGAACCCATGGAAAGAGCTCGCTGCAAACTGGATTTGGTAATCACGTCAGTGTTGTTGGATGCGGGAGCTGGTAAGGATTGGTTTTATTTTGAAGACTCCAGCCAAACTAAATATTCGCGCAGCGAAGGTTTGGCCTTGGCCAGTTTGTATTTATTTTTAAATGGCACTCTCAGTCGGGATAGACAATCCAATCAGGCCGATGTTGATGGACTCAGAAATCTGTCAAAGGCCGACATTGAAAAATATTTTCAAGTTACCAAAACTAATCCATTGGTCGGAGTCCAAGGCAGATTGGATTTATTAAATAATCTAAGTCGTGCGGTTGAAAGGAAAGAATTTTTCAAGGACGGACGCCCGGGAAATATTATTGATTATCTGTTTGAACGATACGGCAAAAACATTCAGGCAAAAGCCATTTTGCGAGCCGTGCTGGATGGTTTTGGTCCCATTTGGCCTGGCCGGGAAAAATTAAACGGCGTGAACCTGGGGGATGTTTGGAAATATAAGGGGCAGCTGGTGGCCTTTCATAAACTGTCGCAGTGGATGACTTATTCGCTGATTGAACCCATTGTTGAAGCTGGCTTTCGGGTCGAAGGGGTTGAGGAGTTAACGGGACTGGCTGAATACCGAAATGGCGGGCTGTTGATTGATACGGGAATTTTGAATTTTAAAAACTCTAAAGATGCCGCTACTGAATGGGCACCTGATTCAGAACTAATAATCGAATGGCGTGCACTGACTATCCATTATCTGGATGTGATTGCAGAATTAGTTCAACAAAAATTAAACAAAAGTGCCAAAGACTTTCCGCTGGCAAAAGTGCTTGAGGGCGGAACATGGTGGGCGGGTCGAAGATTAGCTCAAGAAAAAAGAACTGGCGGCGATCCCCCGATCAGAATCAAAAGCGACGCCACGGTGTTTTAGAAATTTACAAAGAGGATTAAAATGAAGGCAAATGGCAAAACAGCAAACCTAAAAATTGTTGAGCATCCGCTGTTAAAACATAAATTAGGATACTTGCGGGATAAAAACACAAACTCTGCAGAGTTTCGAAGGCTGGTTCAAGAAATCAGTTCGCTGCTTGCCTATGAGTCTATGAGGGACTGGAAGGACATGGACAAAGTTTCTGTCGATACTCCCATCGCCAAAGCAAAAATCGAAAGAATTATTAATCCACCAGTTGTGGTGTCTGTGTTGCGTGCTGGGAATGCCATGTTAGATTCTGTTTTATCAATTGTGCCCTTTGCATCCGCTGGGTTTATTGGGATTTACCGCGACAAATTTATCCACAACACGGTTGAGTACTATTTTAAAATGCCGGTTGATATAAAAGGCCGTTTAGCGATTTTGTGTGATCCCTTGGTCTCAACTGCGGACACAATGTTGGCAGCCATCGACAGGCTTAAGAGTTACGAAGTAGATAAAATAAAAATATTGTCAGTTTTAATCAGTGAATTTGCTGTCAAGAAAATCACAAAGTTTCATCCTGATGTAGAAATTTACACATTGAATGTCGAATCTGAAATTAACGATCTGGGGTATTTAGTGCCGGGTCTAGGGGACGCTGGTGACAGACTCTACCAAACGAAATAGTTGTTATGTATTAGGGGTCGCTGGAGGCAGCGGCAGTGGTAAAACCTATTTTGCCAGAGCCATTCAAGAAAATTTAGGCAGACAAAATTGCGAAATAATATTTCAAGACAGTTTTTATATTGATCAAAGCGAAAAATTTGATCGTGACGGTGGTTCAGTTAATTTTGATCACCCATCCAGTATCGATTTTAAATTATTGTCAGAAGTTTTGGAAAAATTAAAAAATGGTAGCAAGGCCGAATTGCCAATGTATGATTTTGCCACTCATAAGAGATCAGGGGAAACCACGACTGTGAAACCAAAATCCATCATCATCGTCGATGGGATTTTGATTTTGCATGCAGGTCAGGTCAGAAGGCTTTTAGACGACACAATATTTTTTGATACCCCTGAAGATTTACGGTTTGAGAGACGGCTTAGGCGGGATATCGAAGAACGGGGAAGGACTCAAGCAGGGGTGGAAGCACAATTTAACAATCAGGTAAAGCCCATGCATGATCAGTTTGTCGAGCCCTCGAAAAAGCACGCAAGATTAGTTGTGACCGAAGTCTCGGATTACGAAAAAATCCTTCGCAAAACACTTTCACAGCTTTCAGAATTTATTTAAACAGCGTCTCGTTTTGAGACACTGTCAAAATATTAATAAGGATTTTGAGGTTTTACACTCATTCTGCCCCCTATTCTGTGCCGATACAGATGGTGGTTGGTCTGTCCTATGCATTGCTTAGTAGACAGAGGCTTTAAGGGGGAATGGATTGTTTAAGACCGTCAAAGATTTTTACAATTTAAAAAGTAAAATATTTGGCTTTCTGTCAGCTAACAAGCACTACTTTGTTTTTTCGATCTTGTGTTCGACCCTCATGTTTCAGAATTGCAGCCCTGTTCAGTTTGGTCAGGTTGTTTTACCAACCGAGCAACCAATGGGTCAATTTGCAGCCAGAATTCAGATTAATTCTGGGGATTATTTTACGACTTCTTCAAAAGTATCCGTATCAATTGTTGCTCCAGAAGCCAGCGAAGTCTATTTAACCAATGACCCCAATTGTTTGCAGGGTGGTCAATGGCAGCCAGTGTCGCCCTCTAAACCCTGGGATTTATCTCAGTTAAACCAAGAAGCATTTGTGTATGCAAACTTTCGCGCAACAAATGCCGAATCAGGTTGTGTGCAAGCGTCGATTGTTCATGATGATATAGCTCCTGAAATAATTTATCAAAACAGGCCCTCAGGTTTTATTAATCAAATCCCTTTGAATTTTAAATTCAATGCTAGGGATGAAGTTTCGGGATTAAAAGAACGTATGTTTTTAAACCCTAACATGTCTGAAAAATTTTGTGATCGAAATTCCAATGGTGTTTTGATTCAAAGTTTGAGCGGAGTTAAACCTGTAGGGGCAATTTATCCAGATTGTGATATTAGGGATGACAATGCCATTGATGGGACCAGAAGCTTTAGCGCTGTGGCTTGGGATCAAGCTGGTAATCGCACCGAGGAAGTCATCATCTGGACATTGGATCGAGTTTTGCCAACGGTTTCAGTCAGCTCAAATCAACCTGTCATCACATCTGCGACCAATATTAATTTTACCTTTTCTGGATCAGATGCTTTGTCTGGGATTTCACATTTTGAATGTTCTTTGGATGGAGCCGCTTGGGCTATTTGCAATGCGAATATCTCTTTTAGTGGTTTGAGCTCTAGTGCGCACACTTTAAATTATGTTTCTGTGGACAGAGCCACTAATCGATCAGCAGTTGGAGTTTACAATTGGACAGTGGATTTGAATGTGCCAACTGTGACGCTGCGAAATCCATTGCCAGCGGCTTTTTCAAATCAAACAACAGTTTCTTTTATTTTTGATGGTGTGGATTCAGGTGTTCCGTTGACACAGTTCAGATGCAGTGTCGATGGCGGGGCTACTGAATTTGTCTGCAGCTCTGGTGTGAGTTTAAATTTTACTGAAGGTCCTAAGAGTTTTAGGGTTGTTGGTATCGACAGTGTGGGTAACAGATCAGCCCCAGCTATTCATAATTGGACCGTGGATGTGACACCGCCAACTGTGGCCATAGGTTTGCGACCTGATTTGGACACTAGATCTAATGTGGCCAATTTTACCTTGGTCGTAGGAGCTGACGTCAGTGGAATTGCGACTTTGCGATGCCGTATTGTTAACTTAAATTCTGCATGGACTGATTGCAGATCATTGAGTGCAAGTTTCAGCTCAATCCCCGATGGCAGTCATCGATTTGAGGTCGAAGCCATTGATGGTGCTACAAACAGTTCAGGTGTGATTTTTTATCAGTGGCTAAAGGATTCTTCGCTGCCGATTTTGACTGTGACTCCTGCCCAAGTCATGGTGACAGCTGTTGTTGGTCAACCAACGTTGACCAGACAGCCCCAGGTTGTATTTAATTTATCAGCAACCACTGCCAGGCCGCGAGCTATCAGATTTGAATGCAAGAATCCTGGTGACACAGTTTGGAGATCTTGCACTACCGGTGTAGTCATGGCCGCAGCCAGTGAGAATCTGTACACAGGACAATTTAAAGCCATTGATAATATCGGTAATGAATCCTTGGTTCAGTCCTATAATTGGCGGGTTGATTTAACAGGCCCAAATATTTCCTATGCCGTTAGTCCTCCGGCAATTGCATCAAATGCAGTTGCTTATCAGATCCAACCAACAGTTGTTGATCAGTACGCTAATCCGACCAGCTGTAATTTTACGCTCAGAAGAGACGCAGTGTTGGTGAATAGTGGTTCTTGCAGCAGCGGAGCTGCATTAAATCTGGGATTTATGCTTTTGGGTAATTACACCTACTCTATCAGCGCCAGTGATTTGCTGGGTAATATTTCAAATTCATCCTACATTTGGAGAGTCAGCAATATTGGTATACCCATGAATAAAACCATTATCGGTGGCGATAATAAATTAGATATTTTATTAGTCGTCGATAATTCGGGATCCATGGATTACGAACGTCAAAGCATAAAGGCCAGATTGTCGTCATTGTTTTCAAATTTATCTGGCTTGGACTGGCGTCTGGCGATGACGACCACTGATGCCAGAACCGTAGACATGACAGGTGTTTTAGAGCGCTTCAGTGGTACAGGAATAGATTCTTATTATTTAGATTCGCTTATGAATCCAGATGATCGGCAAGCAGCATTTGATTTAGCCTTGGATACCATGCCCAGAGGTGGCGGAGCTGAACAAGCCGTGCTGGCATCTATTCGGTCTATAGATAGACTGAATGAAGGCAGTAAGATTCGCAATAAACATGATGAGTTAGTGATCTTGTTGGATGGCAAGCTTAACAATGTCATGAGAAATGCGGATTTTACTTTTAGAAATCGAGTGGACGAAGTAGATACTGTCACGCTAGCGGCAGCCACTCCAAACATACAGAATGTTTTTCTGCCAACATATATTTCAAACGCCAGAAATCTTTCAATCTCATCAGCTGATTCAGATGATAAGGCGCTTCAGTCAGATCTGGATAATCTGACTAATTATGTGAATCAAATTAAAACTCATAGGACTAATTGCGCAGCCATGGTGGCTCCGATAAGATCGCTGCATTCTACTTATTTTAGTCCAATGATTTCTGCGCTTCAGGCTTTTGATGCAGAGGTAGCCACTGCGGTTACCGATTTAGCCTCTTTCAAAGCTAAAATTACCCGATTGCAAACCCGAGTTGCTGCCTTTAAAACGGCTACTAATAATTTCTATACGCCGATGAGTGGTTATTTTAATCCTGCTGATGTGGCTTGCAGAGCTATTGATGATAGGGCTCCTTCAATTTTGTCGATTTTAAATTTTTTGAGATCTAAAACAATGTCCCCTGTTGATATCAGTCCAACCATGGTCAGTTATATAAATACAATACTAAGTCAAATGCAGTACGCTGTGGCAACCAATGGAGTTCCTGCTTCTGGTTTTACCACTGAGGCTTTAAATATCGGGGCCCGGGCTGGCGGCAGCACGGCGACTCTGGTTCAGAATATGAATCAGGCGTCAGTTGATATCAGTCAAACAGAATCATTGCTAGCGCAAGCTTCGATTTGGGATCCTGCTAATGATCCTGCGCTGACGTTTTTCAGAAGCGACGCCGCGTTTTCAATAATTGTGGTTTCTGATGCGGATGAGACACCAGATGCGACAACTGCGATCACTTCGCCCTTAGCGCTAAGGCCGCAAAAATTAATTACAAATATTAAACAGACTTTGGGAAACACCAAGGGATTTATATTTAATGCTATTATTGTGCCTTATCCTGATTTAAATGCTTGCGGTGCGGGAACGCCTGAAAATCACAATGAAACACCGGGGCAGTATTACACTCAGATTGTAAATCTGACGGGTGGAATTGCTGGTGATGTCTGTGCTGTTGATTGGGGATCTCAATTAGGCTCAATCAGTCAGCGAACAGCTGAGTTAACTAAACAAAGATTTATCTTAAATTGTATACCTATGAATATTGACGGAAACGCCGCAACCATTGATGTGGTAGTCAAAGAAAACGGCACAGTAAAAACCACTGGGTTTACAATTGTCGGCGACACAATTACCTTTGCGACACCTGTGCCCACCGGTCGAACGGTGACAATTGATTATTCCTGCCCACAATAAGCTAAATCTGGCTTAGATTGTGGATTGAACTCCAGCACCCTTATTATTTTTTTTAAAAGTGTCTCAGTCTGAGAACCTTAAAGTTTAGTCTGGACCTTCCGATAGGTAGGTTAAGGGGATCTGATATGAAAATTGCCAGAATCAAGCGTCCTAAATTAGGTGTACTGTTCCTGATTGTCACTTTACCTTTAATGTTTGCATTTCAAAACTGCAGCGTATTGCCGGGTGAAGGCTTAAATGATGGGATCGCGGTCTCGGCCTCGGCCTCTGTTGCAGATGCCTCAATGAAAATTTTGTCCGTTGAATTTGAAAATACCAATCAGATTTTTGAAGTCGATGCTAGTCAAATTGATTTTGCTCCAGGAATCAGCACGGATTTTGAAACTTCAGTCGAGGCCACTTGGAAAACCAGTCCTCATCACAAATTTGTTTTTAAAATCAGATCGACCATTGCGTTCAGTGTTTTGTTAGAAAAATACTCACTAGGAGTGGCCAGGTTTAATCAAAAGATCGAAGCCATTCGCGATGCGATTTTGCAAGATGGCTATAATATCCGTTTTAGTATAGCTCCGCTTAATGGATATTATATTTATAAAATGGGAGCATCCAGAAATGGTGAGTTTATAAAAAACCTGACCATTTCAATGCAGTTGAATCCATTGGGGGACAGTTATTTCGAAGTCACAGCCTATGATGAGCTGGGAACCTTTTTTGCTGCGCCTCAGTTAAGATTGCTTTGGGCTCGTTACCTTGGAAATGAGCTAGTGTTTAACTCATTAGATAGCAGTGCTCAGGCTCAGCCTTCAAACAAATAAAACTCTAATGAGTGGTCGTGATCTGTCATGACCATTCGCTAAATTGTTAATCCGGTGTTTTTAAACCAAATTCCTTTATAGGATGGGGATTTATTGCGGAAAGCTTGAATCCCTCTTAAAGCGCTCTTGGATTAAATATTTCACACCAATCATTAAGCCGTAGTGGTCGCCGTATTCAGATATTTTATTTGTTACAGAAAGTGAATATCGAAGGTCAGCAACTATATTAATCGTTTCAAAACTCATAAGCTCTTGTTGAATAGAAAAATCAATTCCGTATTCCACAATATCCCTGGCTGAAGTGGCGATATAGTCAGGGGGGGTGAAATCACTGTGAACAATCTTGGGTTCACCCATCGTATAGGCTGTGAATAAAGACCCGGAAAATGACAGATAAGGGTTGTACCAGTACCTGTATCCAAAAGTCGTATGCAGAGATTGTGTCTCCTCAGATATATAACGACCGCCTTCTTCGCGGATAAAAACTTTGTTAAGATGAAAAAAAGCTATTTCAAGGCTGCTATAATCGGTGAAATCGCCTTGGACTATCATGGCAGGAGCTCCCATCCAGGGTGAAATGACTCCTGATGTTGATCCTGGATAGTTAGTTTTATGAACAAAAGGACCAAAGGTAGCGCTGACGTTGCCTTCTTTTGGATCATAACTGTGGGCCACGGTCAGAGCCAGGCAACAACTAAAGGCAAAACTAATAAAAACTTTAAATAAAAAAATATTTTTCATGCACAAAGCACTAAGTTGATTGATAATTAGTGAGAAATCAAAATAATTTTAAAGAGTTTTTTAAAGTGCGATTTGGATTGTCATTATACATATTAACTGTGGCCTTAACATTTGGATTTTTTGCTTGGGGGCAAGAACTCACCACGATTAAGGATAATTCAACAAAATCAGTAAAAAAAGTTAGAAAAACTAAAGTTACAAAGGCAGCCAAAGGTAAACCCGCTAAAGAAAAAGTCACGGACAGCAAATTCGCAAAATCACAAGTTACCAAAGATAAAATCAAAAAAAATAAAATGATTAAAAAAACAAAGGACTCTGCTCGCGAAGTGGCTTCAAAGCCTGAAAGCGAAAATCTGTCCATTGAGGATGCTTCGGACGCTGATTCCAATCAAGCAGTGCAGCCGACTGCCAATGACTATATGCAGGTCAATTCTGATCAGGATATCAGTAAGCCCGAGATGAATTTTGATTCCGAAACCAGAAGGGGGTTGACTCTTGAAGAGCTATTTATACGAGGGGATATTACAATTTCGGAATGGTTTGATTCTGCAGCTGAAGGTTTGGATTTATTTTTAATTGGCAAAAAAGTTACTAACAGAAAAAACAGATCCACCATCAAAGTCGAAAACGCGACTTTTTCATCTGAGGGTAAGGAAGTTTCAAATTCAACCAGCATAAATGCCAATTTGCATTTACCCAATGTCGAAGATTATTGGCAGCTTAAATTCACCAGTTATGATGAACGCGAAGAGCGCAGGGGGGCCAGTAAAAGCTATCTCAGGCAGGAACCTCGCGAGGAAAACTACGGTACAACCATCGGGCTATTTCGCGAAATCGGCAATATTAGGACAGCTTACCAGCCCAGGATCGAATTTGGAAGCTCCCTTAAAATTTCACAATCACTTAGTTTTGAATCATCAGCTAAAGTCGGGGACTTTTCCACTAATCCAAAGCTGGAATTATACGCCAGTCCTGTAAAAGGCGCGGGTATATTTACATCCTTGAATTTTAGCACGCCTTTGACTGAGATATTTTCTTTCACTCTGGTAAACGACGCTGATTATGGTGAAAAGCTGCATTTGTTTTCTGTCAACAACGGGTTTACCTTTGGACAACTAGTAACTAGCAGAGCTTCATTGTCCTACAGTCTGATTTTTAATTCACAAAATCAGCCTAATTATCATTTGAATGGCTATTTTATTTCTGTTTCGTGGAACCATATTCTGTACAAAAATATTTTGTCCTATCAGATAACTCCCCACGTAGATTTTTTTAAAAGCTACGGATTCAGAGCCGCTGCCGGCGCCTTTTTACTGATAGATTTATTATTTTAAAAACCTTATCGGCAAAACAAATTATCTCTGTATTTAAAAATACCAGATGTTTATTTTTTCGATAAGGTTTTTAAAATCGTATAAACCTGTCGGTTGATCGGGATGTTGAGGGTCTCCAGCGCCGTGATGACCTGGGCATAGCTCATTTTTTTGCCTTGAGTGGAAAACCCAATCAATGAGTCGGCAATCCAATCAGACGCAGCCACAATGCGACTAAAGGGATGAATTTTTAAATGATCTAGTTTTTGTGGAAAGCCCAAACCGTTACCCAGCTCGTGATGTTGTAGGACGACTTGAATTAATTCTTCAGGAGCTTTCTGTACATAGGATCTGATCAGTTCGGCTCCTCTGAATGGATGGGTTTCAAAGGTTGATCGCTCTTCAGCCGTCAGATCTATGCGAGCTTTATCCAAAATGTAGCTGGGGATTTCTTTTAATCCCAAATCGTGTAGCAGTGCCGAAAGCACCAAAAGTTCGGTTCGCTCGCGGCTCATACCCATGATCATAGCCACATTGGCAGACAGTATTGTGGTCAGCATAGTTTTTTGAACTATCAACGGACCCAATGCTTCAATTTTTGTGATCAGCTGGTGTAGGTCAGGCCTTTTTTGCACTGAATTTAAAACTGATTTTGCAATGTCTTTGGATCCCACAAAGGATGTTTCATCAATGCCGAACTCACTCATTGATCGCAGCAAGCTGCTAAAGGTTGATGAGTGTATTTTTAAGCTCTGATCAGGCCTGATGGATGGCAGTTTTGACAAATGTCTTGAGATATTCAAATTGAATTTTAATAAACTAGGATAGTCATTTTCAGTCACATATAACAGTTTAAGCGAGGAGTCTTGTGTGGCGTGCAGCGATTCAAGGGTAAACTTACTTCCTCGTTTACAGATGCAGATGTAACGGTCACCACCCAGCCTGACGTAAACATCAACTGGCAGATCTAAGGCATCAATGAGCTCATGCTTATCTATAGCGATATATTGATTTAATGTGTTTGCCGCATCCATAAACGTACCCCGAACGGCCATTCCCTTAAGGTTTAATCATAGCAGGTTGCAGAACTTTTATACGAATTTTTATCAAAGTGTTTCAAAACGAGACAGTTTCACGGTTTTGACTGATGTTAGCCGTTTTGGTCACTTTCAAAAAATCATAAGTTCTAAAGTGTTTAATTTGGTTTTCAGTGCGAATGCCTCTTGCACCAAAAACTCATATAACTGAAGAGGAATTTGAGATGAAGACAATCGTTTATGGTTTTATCATATTAAGTGTGTGCACCCTGGTCGCTTGCCAAAGGGACCGTGAAGAAATTCACATTATTGATGTCCCTGATAAAAGGACCGATTCCTCCCCTGATAAATCCCAGGAAATTAATTTACCTGGCGGCGATAAGCTGAAGGTATCTTTGGATGGCAAACTGGCAGCAGATCCTCACGCCGACGATCCAGATCTGTCTAAAGAATCTATTTTGCAAGAAGGAATCATCAGTCAGTGTGTCAGTTCCCAGTGTGGACAGACTGGTCAGTTTACAAATATTTCCTATGATTTTACGGAAAGATTCAGTCGAATCACTGAAAAAATAAAAAGCAAAATGTTTATCCCTGGCTCTGAAACTTTGATGCTACAAGGACTAAAAGATGAGTACAAAAAAGACCTAGATCTCGAAAGGCGTCATCTTGACAGAAAACTTGAAATACTTGATTCAGGAATCCAATTGAATGAAACAGAAATCAAGGACCTGAAAGTCCTGACAGCCAAAATGATTTTTGTTTTGAGAGCCATGCTTGAGATTTCTGCGACAGGAACTACGGTTTTTGAGTTTTCTCAGAAGGATCAAGAAGCTGTTTTATCAAAGTTTTCGCAGTCTGAAAGGCCTTACGTTCAAAAGGTCATAGATTTATCAATAAAATACAGCCTAAGAACCTATACGACGATTGAAGAGTTTATTCAAAAAAACTATTCAGGTCTTTCCTTTGAACAGGGCCTTAAAAAACACGTCAATCAGATTGATTCTGAAATTCAAAAAGCAATTGATGCCAGTGCTGCATTAAAATTTATCGAGACCGAGCAAACTGCAATTTTCAAAGACATAGAAGCAAAAATTAATAATCTGACAGAACTAAATAATGGAGAAAAGATATTTGTTTTTGAACAGCTTAGGGATCAGGAAATATCGTCAGTTTTGATTTTGCTGGATGTGCCCGAGGATATTTTAACCAGCAATATCCCTGATCTGGATTTTTCCGTAGTTCGAAAAGCTATTGAGCAAAGACTTAAGGTTTTAAGTATAATCACAGAAGACAATGTCACCAGTGTTGCCCTGCATATGGTCCCCACAATTGTTTATTTAAACAGTCCACAGCTATCGACTGAGGTCGTGGACAAATTTAATAAAGTTGTAGACTCAGTAAAACATTATTCAAGAATATCTGCCAAAGAACAGCTTTCAGCCAATCATCATAAGTCGATTGATCAAATTATAGACTCCACTCAGGTGATTATTGAAAATCTGGCAGACAAAAAAGATGCTTTGGAATTACATCTGCGGGCAGTTGATCAAAAGCGGACTATGGAATTTGAGAAACTGACAGTATTTAGTGATAAAGCAAAAAAACAAACGGCTGTGAGTGTTTATATGGACGGATTTATTAAAGCGGCTTTTGATGATGTCTTGAAAAAAGCAACCAGGCAATCAGCTGAGGCGGTAGATAGCAATGTTATCAGTTTTAAGCAGATCGTAGAAAATTCAGAAGTCTACAAAAGAGTGCAAGCTTACTTCACCGTTGGCCAATCTGACAATTCAAACCGTTTCAACAACGTGATTGTTGCCAGCAGATATTCAGCTGAAAAACCCGAGATCGGTTTGGGTGTATTGAGCCATGAGGTTGGGCATCTGATTTATAATTTTATAGCAAAAAACAATCTTTCCAATCAGGTTAAATCCATTGGCTGTGTTAATGACAGAAACAAATTTAAATCTCCAAAGCCAAATGCAAAAAATGTTTATCTGGAAGAAGACTGGGCTGATAATTTTTCTAGCCGTACTCTTGAAAAGGTCCTGCAGAATTCACCTGATAAAACATATTACGGAAAAAATATGGGATGTTTTCTGCTTAACTACGATAAGGAATTAGGGTTTTCCAATAACAAACTGAAGCCCGCTGATAAAGACGTGCATTCATCAGCTTTGCTAAGACTGATTATGATTGCAGCAGACAGAAAGTTGGATTCCCAGCAGTGCAAAGCCTTGGTTTCAGCTATGCCGCGTTGTATGTAGTCAAACCGGCCTGAAGGTTTTTATAGTCTGGTCATGAAAATTCTTTTGACCGGCGCTACTTCGCTTTCAGGCTATTGGATCCATCAAACTCTTTGCCAAAAAGGCCACTCGGTCACCAGCACATTTACCAGATCGGGATTTGATGATTATCAGACAGATAAATCATTCCTAAGGACACAGAAGCTTCGATCAAATTGCAATTCGGTTTTTAAGGCCGCTTTTGGATCTGATGGATTTTGCAAATTAATTTCTGAAAATAAATTTGATGTGATTTGTCTGCACGGGGCTCATATACCCAATTACAAAAGCCCAGATTTTGATGTGCAAAATTGCGTTCAGGTTAATTTAGCCAACGCTAACAAAGTTTTTGAAATCTTAAAAAATTCTAAAACCCAGATTTTGTATACAGGGACGGTGTTTGAGCCCAATGAAGGCGATTTTGGCAAACCCACTGTGGCTGTTTCGCCCTATGGCACAGCAAAAGCACTGATAGGCGAAAAAATAAAATCCTATTGCCACAGCCAAAATTTAAAATTTAAAAAATTTCTGATCCCCAATCCTTTTGGCCCTTTTGAGGACAAAAAATACACTTGGTATCTGATGGATCAATGGATGCAAAATAAACCAGCTGATGTGAAGTTTCCAGATTACATTAGGGATAATATTTTCGTGCAAACCCTTGCATTAGCCTATGAACATTTCTTAAGTTCCGATTTGCAGTATTTCAGACCCAGTCAGTTTGCACTCTCTCAAGGTCAATTTACAAAACTATTAGCCGGTGAAGTCAGGGCGCGAACAGGTTTGGCCTGTGAAGTTAATATTCTGAAACAAACAGAATATTCAGAACCACTAAGCCGACTGAATTCCGATAAAACTGATTTTTTACTGAGCCAGTTTTCCCTGTCGACGGGTTGGGATCAGTTTGTCGAATTTTATCAAAGCCAAAAAAAAACGCCCACATAGTGTGAGCGTTTTAAATTCAAGTTACCTAAAATTTATTTTACAGATTCAACGGCTTTTTCAGCGTTCACTAAACCACTTGCATATTCGGTTGCTGAACCGATTTTAGTAGCAGTGCTTTCCAAAGCTCTTTTGACTTCAGAAGGACGAAGGCTTGGTTTTTTGGACAGAACCAAGGCGGCTACCCCTGAAACGTGAGGCGTTGCCATCGAAGTTCCTGAAAAAGAAGCATAATCAGTTTTGTCTGTTCTGACTGTGCCTGAAACATCTTGGCCACGAGAAAGACCTGCCAAAATATTTTCGCCATCAGCTTGAGAAATGCCCACAGCTACTATGGGAATCACTGTACCGTCTTGGCTTAAGGTTCCATTAACAATACCTGAAGTGTTGTTGTAAATAACGACAGCTCTAGCTCCATTTCTGAGTGCAAACTGAGCTTTTTCACCAAAAGTGATTTCGCCTCTTTTGATCAAAGCAATTTTTCCGCTGGCATTGCAACTGTCAGTGGATTTTCCCATTCCGCAGTTTGCAAATTTTCCGCTAATCGGTGAATTTGCTTCTTTGCTGGCATTAAATGCTCGGCTTTCCAGCTCATTGCTTTGGCCGTTGCTGTCAACTTGAACTACGCTGACCCTGCCTGATCCCATTGGTACTGAGGACAGAACGTCAACCCCTGGGCCCATAATATCAAGTTCAGTTCCGTATTGCGAAAAGCTAGCTCGTGCATTAGCGGAATCGGTCGCGCCCACAGCCATAACTGTAGGAAACGCTGCTGGGTATCCGACTCTTCCTGGATAATCTTCAGCACTGTTTCCGCTGGCTGCAATAACCATAACACCAGCACTGGCAGCACGCTCCACAGCCATTTTTTCAGCCGAAGAAGCCATTTGGCTTCCCAAAGACATACTGATGATTCGAGCTTTTGCGCTGACTGCCCAGTCGATACCTGAAATCACGCTGATCATAGAGCAAGACGATGTTCCGCAAACGCGGCCAACCAGCAATTTTGCTTCAGGAGCTACTCCTGAAAATCCTGATGCTGAAATTCTGCCAGCAATAGTACCTGCAACGTGAGTTCCGTGACCGACTTGATCGGCAGCGGGATAAGGTGAATTGCCATCACCAACTAGATCGCGCATTGATTCGATAGCTGATGACAATGATGGGTGATCTTTGTCGATCCCTGAGTCCAATACGGCAATTCTGATACCTTGGCCTTTTGCTCCTTGTGACCAAGCTTCAGCGGCTTTTACGCTGGTGATGCCCCAAGGTCGTGAAGGTGCAAAATTAATTGGGGCTTCTGCCAAATATTCTGCAGAAAGGTCCCATGGTTGAGTTCTGGTAAATCCTTCGATGGGTTTTGGAGCAGGGATAAATGTTTCTGCTTCAACAAATTCCACTCGAGCATCAGTTGCCAATTTAGTGATTGCTTCTGATGAATCTGTTTGAACCACCAGCATTTGCAAGTTTCTCATTGCTGAGCTGACTTGGATTTCACGGTTCCCAAATAGCCCAATGGAATTCATTTGGCTCAAGTCGACTTGATCGGCGACTCTTGAAAAAATATTTTGTTCCTTGATTCCCACGATGTATCTGGCTGCTTCTGCCTGACTGCTGGCTATCGCTAAAATAGACGATGCTGCCAACAAACTAAAAATGAATGATTTCATTTTTTCCCTCCTTGTTGTTGTAAGAATAATCATTGCTAGCCCTTTGTATGTGCGCAACAAATAATTAAAATATTTATTCTGCGTGGCGTTTTCTTACTTTCTCTTAAAATTCAGTGGGTTTTTTAGTGTTTTTTATTTTAGGAAATTTAAGATTAAATGATCTGAGATTGGCAAAATTCAGATTTTGTTCCTACAGTAAAATGACAAAAATCTACCCTTTGTTTGTTGATGATCAGATAGAATCAAGACTCTAAGGTCAGCAGGGGTTTGAAAATTAGGGTGATAAAGACTTCAAAGAATCACCGTGTACAGAGTGGGCCAGCTGAATTCATTACACGTATTTCACTCTGTGGTGTCAAAAAATGGCAAAAAGAAATATTTTAGGGACATGAAATCAAAACTGATAATCTTTGCCGTGTTTGTTTGGGGTCAATGTGTTCAGGCTGATTTAACTTCTTGCGAGGGAGTCTTTCCCTCTGAAAATTCAAGGTCCTTGCCAAAAGTTTTTGAAATCATAGGTTCCATCAAATTAACCAAAAATGAAGATAACTTTACTGTTGGATCCTTAAAATACCCCAAAGGAAACTCACCCGCCAAAGAGTCTGATAAATCAAAGGCGGCAGAGACTGCAGTTGAAGTCCCCAAGCCAGAAGTTGCAAAAAATCAGGCCGAATCCGTCAAATCAGAATCTGAGAAACCTCAAGCAGAGCCGGTCAAATCAGGCGCTGACAAAACTGCTGATCAGCAGGTCGATAAGGCTGAGCAAAAAGCCGAAAGCGATAAGGCACCTAAGCAAAAACAACCATCAGATGAATCTGCTCCTGAAGAGTCAGAGGCCATGATCGTCAGTGTGGATAAAACTTTGTTTGCAGAGGGCAGTGTGTTTTGGCTGATAAAAGGAACATTGAACTTAAACCGTCCGGCTGTTGAAAAGGACATTTTGGATCGCACTGAGGTTCAGGTGGCCTATGGTTTTAAAACCAGATCAGGGCAGTATTTCAAATTGCAGTTGCAATACCGGCCCATTAATCAAAACGGCCAAAGGGACGCTATTTTGGATGAAATCAAATTATTGGATAGCTACGGACAAAAGGTAAAAATCACACCTGGTCCCGAGGCCTTGATTCAAAAAGCCTATGGTACAAATCTTAATGAACTGGCGGCCCTGGAGATCGATGGAGCCGTGATGCCGTTTAAGATTTTAATAACAGCCGCTGAACGCGAAAGTTACCAGGCGTTTTTTAAAGACTATTTTGAAAACTCAACCATGCTTAACGGTAAACAAAGATCTATGACCGTCAAAGACGATGTGAATACAGCTCAGGAAATGAAGGCCTACCTGAAACGTCTGAAGTTTGATAATTTTGGTCAGTTTATGATTAAACGTGGGGCCAGGGTTGTGGTTTCAGCGGCCATTCAAGCTGCTGCCATCGGAGGGTTGTTAGTGGCAGGCAGCGCAATGTTGGATGACAGTCAGTCAACCAGCCCTGCGGTCGAAGCGCCATCCTCTGCGACGCCAGCTGCATCCACCGCAGCCACTCCCGAATCAAAACCGCCCGGAACAAAATAGCAGCAAATATCTCGTATTGCATAAATTCAAAGATAATTTGTTTTTACTGTTTTTAGACACATGCAGCGAGCGTGCGGGGCATATCTGGTGTTGAGTCATTTTATAAAAGCAAAAAAATTGCTTTTATAAAATGACT